>NZ_JAJUJJ010000024.1 GCF_029265375.1 Nesterenkonia sp. | reverse complement strand
TGACGTCATGATCGCGTTGCTGAGCAACGCGCACCACGTCCTCTTTGAACTCCTTTGGATAAGGCTTGGGCATGATGACAATCCTTCCAGGCCCGGGGCGACCGAGCCAGATCAGTTGTCACCCATCCCTGCATCAGCCCCGCGATTGGAAGGCGCACTCTGATTTGCACGGCTGGTCGGTGTCGGGGCAGGAGACTACGTGGTCGAGTGCTTCGGTAATCAGGGCGCGCATGCGGGTCAACCGTTGGGTGTTCTCTTCGACGTGAGCCAGCCGGTCAGCAAGCACTGGGCGCAGGTTCTCTCTGACTGCGGTACATGTCCCGGTGGAGGTGACTTGGGAGAGCCATCGTACTTCTTCAAGGCCCATGTCGAGCTTCTTGGCGGTGGCGATGAACTCCAGCTGTTCAATCACGGTCTGGTCGTAGTCCCGGTACCCGTTGGGGCCACGCTGGGAGGTGATCAGACCGAGGTCTTCGTAGTAGCGCAGCGTGGTGGCTGGAACCCCGGTCCGTGCTGTGACCTCTGAAATCCTCATCCTTCTATCCTCCGGTCAGCGGAGCCCTGGAGCCCAGGCTCTTTATAACGGACGATTTGAGCCAGCACGGCTAGGACCGGCAGTTCGATCAGCGGGCCGACCACCAGGGCCACGGCGATCAGCGGCCGGTCAGGGAACGCAGCGACAGCGATGCCCAACGCGATCGGTGAGTTTCTGGCGGTGGTGACCATCGTCAGAGTCACCCGCTGGGCTCCGGGCAGCCCCATCAGCTTGGAGACTACGGTAGCCACCAGGGGCAGGATGATGAAGAACCCGGCTAGGGCCGGCAGCAGTAAGACAAGTTCGGTGCCATGCTCGGCCACAACGGGGGCTTGCCAGGCGAACATCGCGAACACGGCCAGACACAGCAGCGGCACCACCAGCCGCCCAGCCAAACGATTCAGCGTCTGTTCCTGCCACTGGGCACCTTTGGTCCGACGGGTGACCCAGCGGATGAGGAAGGCAGCCACCAGCGGGGTGAGCAGCATCAGCAGCACCGCCTCAGCCAGCGTGCCAGGATCAACCATAGCGGCCTCACCGCCGAGCAACAACACATAGACCGGCAACAACAACAGTTGCAGCACCAGGTTCACCGGCAACAACGCCGTTGCGATCCCGGTGTGGCCCTTGGCCACACCAGTGAAGACCAGGTACCAGTCAGTACACGGGGTCATCAGCAACAGCAGCAGTCCGATCCGCAGGTCCGGCTGGTCACCGAGCAGCCCGGCTCCCAGTGCCCAGGCCACAGCGGGGGTGAACAGGTAGTTCAGCACCAGACTGGCGGCCACCAGCGACTTCGCTCGGCGGACTTCACTGACTTGGGTGGCGTCCACCTGCACGAAGATCGCCACCAGCATCACCAGCAGGGCCGGGATCACCACATACTCGCCGACCTCCCCGACCGGAGTCAGCAACCCCACGGCAAGGCCAGTCAGTGCGGCGGCTGCAACGAAGACGCTCTGCAGGCGCTCGACCAGGTTCATCTAGTTGCTCTCCTCGCAGCGCATGGCGGTTTGACTCCCGGGGTCGCCTCTTAGGGACGACGACTCAGCGTAAACCTTCAAGTCAACTAGAAGGTCAAGATGCTGATCCCACCCTGCACCGACGGTCAATTACAACCCTCGCAACTACCAGTAGCCGAATGAACGTCGCCGTTACGAAGCCTGTCGCACGAGGCGATGGGCCAGCCTCTCAGCGTCTCGGCGGACATAGCCGAGCAATGAAGACCCTCGGTCGCGCTGCCACGGCCGCCCCAAGGTGTAGAGCCCCTCTACAGGAGTGACGCCGTCTTGGTTGGTAAGGACGCCGTGTTCGTTGAGCGCACCGGGGATCTCGATCCAGGTGTCATCATGCCGATATCCCGTGGCCCATACAACTGTGTCTACCTTGATATCCATGCCGTCTTCGAAAGCGAGACGATCCGTGTGTGCCTCCACGGTTCTTGGTCGGAAACTTACCGCGGCCCTGCGGAGATTTCGACGGCTGGTCCCGATGATGGGCTCATTCGCCCGCAATCGATGACCCAGGCGTGAACTTCCAGCAGCGCCGATGAGACCTGTGGTCGTCAACCACCAGAACAGATCACGCCCTAGGAGACGCTGCGGCAAGCTACGCAGACGTGCACCTTCGGACAGGGAAACTCTCTTCCCATGGTTGGCGAGCTCCAACGCGATTTGGAAGCCAGAGTTTCCACCCCCGACGACAGCGACGTTGTCACCGCGTAGCTGACTCGGGTTTCGATAGTCCTCGGAGTGGACCTGCAAGACCTGCGGGTCTAGCCCGTTGGCCAGACTGGGCACGAAGGGTGACCCGAAAGCCCCTGTAGCGACGACAACAGCTCTCGCCCTCAGGGGCTCCCTGCTTGCGAAGCACAGCCGAAAATCCCCTGCCGCTCCGTTCAATCTCGTCACGCGGGTGTCGAGGTGAACGGGTAGGGCGTGCCGTTGGGCATATGTGGCTAGGTAGTCGGCCACCTCATCTTTGCCAGGGTGTGTCCCCGGTTCACCAGGGAAGTCGAATCCAGGCAGCGAGTTGTACTGCACAGGGGTGAACAAGCGCAGAGAGTCCCAGCGGTGTGCCCATGAGGTGCCTACTTTGTCGGTCGCCTCGAGTAGCTGGAAGCTCATCCCTGCTTTGGCCAGGTAGTACCCGAGTGCAAGACCCGCTTGGCCCGCACCGATAACTGCCACATCGAGATGTTCGTACGTTGCTGGACTCATGGCTGTACTTGATGGTCCGAGCCTGCTCCTGCCTTGGCGGAGACAACAGGACGTGATGAGGGGTCACGAGAGTTGCGGGTGCGAGCCGCGCGCAGGCCGTTAAGGATGATGACGACTTCAGCGAGTTCGTGGACGAGGACGACGGCGGCCAGGCCGATCACGCCGAAGAGTGCCAACAGCGGTAACACCGCGATCAGGGTCAAGGAGAGGATGATGTTCTGGTTGATGATCATCCGTCCTCGCCGGGCGTGTGCCAGGGCTTGAGGGATCAGGCGGATGTCTTCGCCGGTGAAGGCCACATCGGCTGATTCCACAGCGGCGTCGGAGCCAGTGGCTCCCATGGCGATACCTATATCTGCGGCGGCCAATGCTGGGGCGTCGTTGATGCCGTCACCAATCATTGCCACCCGGTTACCTGCCCGCAGTTCGGTGATGGCGGCAGCTTTGTCTTCTGGGCGGAGTTCTGCACGTACATCCGTGATCCCGGCTTCAGCCGCTAGAGCATGGGCGGTGCGTGTGTTGTCGCCGGTGAGCATGGTGACCTTGACCCCGGCACGGGCAAGCTGCTGGATCGCTTCTACGGCTTCTTCGCGCAGTTCGTCCCGCACACCGACAGCCCCGACTGCCTCCCCGTTGTGGTGGGTGATCACAACGGTGTTGCCTTGCCGTTCCAGTTCTGTGACCTCTTCGGCCAGCGGCCCGGCATCAAGCCACCGGGGACTGCCCACAGCGATCCGGCTGGCCCCGATAACTCCGGTGATGCCCTGTCCGGGGTGCTCAGTGATTTCGGTGGCCTTCGGGACACCAGCTGTCGCATGGGTAATAGCTGCCGCAAGGGGGTGCGTACTGTGAGCTTCCAGTGCTGCCGCCCAGTCCAGCACCTGCAGCTCGGTATACCCGGGGACAGTCAACACGGCATTGACGGTGGGGCGGTTACGGGTCAGTGTGCCTGTCTTATCGAAGGCCACGTGGCCTACTGATCCCAGTTGCTCGAAAGCTGCACCGGACTTGACGATCACCCCGTGCTTGCTGCCGCCGCCGATGGCAGAGACCACGGTGATCGGTACCGAGATCGCCAACGCACATGGTGAGGCGGCCACCAGAACGATGATCGCTCGGGTGACCCACTCCATGGGGTCCCCAAAGAGTGAACCCAGCGCCGCGATCAGAATCGCCAGCAGGAGCACACCGGGCACCAGTGGACGGGCGATCCGATCAGCCAGCCGAGCACGTTCACCCTTCTCCGCCTGAGCCTGCTCGACCAACTGGACCACTGTGGTCAGGGAGTTGTCTGAGCCTGGTGCCGTGGCTTCGATCTCCAAAACCCCGGTGGTATTGATCGACCCGGCCAACACCTCATCACCAGGGCCAGCCTCCACCGGAATCGACTCACCAGTGATCGCTGAAATATCCAGGGCCGAACGCCCGGTACGGACCACACCGTCCGTGGCTAGGCGCTCCCCAGCTGCAACCCGGATCAGCTGACCCGGCACCAGAGTAGAGGCAGGGACCTGCCGCTGATCGCCAGCCTCGTCAACGATGGTGGCGCTGGCTGGCAGCAGGTTCAGCAGAGAACGCAGCCCGGAGCGGGCTTTGTCCATCGCCCGATCTTCCAAAGCCTCTGCAATGGAATAGAGAAAGGCCAGGGCTGCAGCTTCTTCGATGTAACCCAGTGCAACCGCTCCAGTGGCGCTGATCGTCATCAACAATCCGATCCCCAGGCGGCGACGCACCACCAGCGCCCGCAAAGCGCCAGGAACGAACTGAGACGCCCCGAACAACAGGCTGACCCAGAACACCGCCAGCGTCACAGTCGAAAGCGGGGCCTGGTCGGCCAGTCCAGACCACTCCAACACCCACCCGGTGCCCAGCAACAGCCCCGAGCCCAGCGGAATCAGGACACGACGATCCCCCCACCACCGAGGTTCTTTAGTGGTCTCGGCAGAAGCCGTGTCCTCACGGGGGGAAGCACACCCGCAGGCATCCACGCTCATCGCTGCACCTGCTCTCCGCCAGCGCAGCACCCCTCCGGGCACACCGGGTCAAGACACTCCGCACCCTCATCGACTGCCAGGGTGGTCTCCACCAAGGCGTTCAGCGCCCTTGACAGGTGAGGGTCAGCGATCTCATAGCGGGTCTGGCGGCCCTCCGGCTCAGCCACCACGATCCCGCAATCCCGCAAGCACGCCAGATGATTCGACACGTTCGTCCGCGTCAGCTCCAGGTCACGGGCAAGCTTGGCTGGATAGCCGGGAGCATCCAGCAGGGCCAGCAGAATCCGGGACCGGGTGGGGTCGGCCATAGCGCGGCCCAGCCGGTTCATCACATCAAGACGAGAAGCAATAGTCAGCATGCAATGACCATACAGCGAACGATGACTAGTCAGCAAGTAGTGACCTAACCAGAAGGCTACCTTCAGTACGCGGGAGGTTGCAGGCGCACCTGGTTGGCATGAGCCACGACAACACCAGACACCCTTCGCGCCGAACCAAGAAGACCAAGCCGTTAGACCAGGAGTCGGATGTTCCGGCGGTGCTGCCTCATGTGGTCATCACCGTCACCGAACCCACCGGGACCCTGGCGGTCACCGTGGATGGCGAGGACTTCCCCGCACCCGAAGACGGGGCATGGTCTCGTGCCCGGTTCGGTGAGCTTCTGGACACGGTCACTGGGGACCGGACTCGGACGGTGCGGATCGAGGTCCACGAAACCGACGGGTCCACTTTTACTGACATTATCCGCGCGCGCCGCCGCACCCAGGCCGAGCCTGCCCCCGAGCAGGAACAGCCAGAGTCGGCACGGTCTAAGCCCAGCGGGAAGCAGGCTACGGTCTCGGGTGAGGGGTTCCTGCCCGGTGAGGACGTGGCTATCGCTGCGGTGGTCACCGAGACCACGGCCAATGAGGACGGGGAGGTTGAGGTCCGTCTGACTCGGCGGCAGAAGGCGAATCTGCGTGCTGGTGCTGAGGTGTTGGTCTTTGGCCGGTCTTCGGGGACCACGCTGGTGAGGCGGCTGCCATGACCCGGGGCATCACTCCGGGGTCTCGCCAAGCCGGGGGTATGGGTGATGAGGTCACTAACGCCCTGATCATCCTGCTCATGGTCACCGCGGGCATTGCGTTGATCCTGCGTGTTGCTGGCACTGTCGCCGCTTGGGTCACCGGCGCATCCCTGCCGGAGGCTGGCCCGGCTGCCGGACTGGGGGTTCTGTTCAGCCCTGGTGATCCTTCCGCCGCGCTGGCAGCTGAGGGGCTACATCCGGTGGCCTACTGGATCATTGCCGGGTTGATGCTCGCCGGGCTGGCCGGGGTCGGTGCCTGGGTGTGGGTGCGGGTGCGCCGCTGGGGTCAACAGAAACAAGCCGATCCGCATCGGCTGGCAGGCACCGCCACCAGTGCCGATATTGCCAAAGTCGCCACTTCCAAGGCCCTGTTGCGGCGGGCTGAGACGCTGCGGCCTTCTCTGGCGAAGCCGCGGGTCGAGGATGTCGGTTACCTTCTGGGGACCTCTGCGGGCAAGCAGGTGTGGGCTTCGGTGGAGGACTCGATTCTGCTGATTGGCCCACCGCGTTCTGGTAAGGGCCTGCATGTGGTCATCAACGCGATCCTGGATGCACCCGGCGCGGTGGTGACGACGTCTACCCGGCCGGATAACCTCACCGCTACGTTGCGGGCGAGGGAGAAGATCGGACCGGTAGCGGTCTTCGACCCCCAACACCTGGGAGAGGGCATCCCGGCTGGGATGCGCTGGTCACCTATCCGGGGGTGTGAGGACCCGCTGACGGCGATGATACGGGCTACCGGGCTGGCTTCAGCGACTGGTATGTCCGCTGGCGGGGTCGAGTCCGGTGGGTTCTGGGAAGGCAAGACCCGTACCGCCCTCCAATCCCTGCTCCATGCGGCTGCGTTGGATCACCGGTCACCGGCTGAGCTGTTCCGCTGGACCCTGGACCCCTCAGCTGCCGCCGAGGCGGTCACCATTCTGTCCAGCACCCCGAGGGCGGCGACCGGCTGGGATGACTCGCTGGCCTCGATGCTGGAAGCTGACCCGAAGACCCGGGATTCCATCTGGCAGGGCGTCTCCCTGGCCCTGTCAGCGTTGGCTGATCCTCGGGTGTTGGATGCGGTCTCACCCAGGGCTGGGGAGGACTTCGACCCCGAGCGGTTCATCGGCGACCGGGGCAGCCTGTTCCTGTTGGCCACCGGCGCAGGAGCCGGAGCCTCAGCCTCCCTGGTGGCGGCGTTCGTGGAAGACCTGGTCGAAACAGCCCGGCGTATGGCCGCCCGATCACCAGGAGCACGGCTCGACCCGCCGCTGTTGTTGGCGCTGGATGAAATCGGCAACCTCGCACCCCTGCCCAGCCTGCCGACGTTGATGGCTGAAGGCGGCGGCACCGGGATCACGACCCTGCCGGTACTTCAGTCGCTGGCGCAGGCGCGGGAGAAGTGGTCAGAGAACCAGGCCGGGGCGATCTGGGATGCCGCGATCGTCAAAATCATCCTCGGTGGGGCATCGAACTCCCGGGACCTCCAAGACCTCTCCACCCTCATCGGAGAACGTGACGAGTACACCGATTCGACCACCATCGGGGACCACGGCACACGCTCCAACCAGCGATCCGTCCGCCGTGTCTCGGTACTGCCACCAGACCGGATCAGGACTCTGCCCTTCGGCACCGGGATCACCCTGCTGCGGACCGCACCGCCGATCATCACCGACCTGCGCCGATGGACCGAACGACCAGAGGCCGCTGAGTTGAAGGCCGACCGGGAGCAGATCGAAGCCATGCTCCAACACCACCCGCGTACCTAGCGCCGGGGTGCTGGGTGCACCTGTCTGGCAGAGGCCACCTGCACCAGGCGGTGGCCGTGACAGATAAGGAGCCCTGGTCATGGCGATCCATACCCAACAGTCATTCTCCGGTTTCATCGCCTCAGCACCGCAGCTGAGCTACACCGAAAACGGTGACCCACGCCTGTTCGTCAAGGTCGGCAAGGAGCACTACCAGCGCGAAGCCGATGGGTCGTTCACACAGAAGGACACCACCTTCCACAACCTGGTGGCCTTCAAAGCCGCCGCCGAACAGGGCCATGAACGCCTGGCCAAGGGCGACAAGATCATCGCCGAAGGCTACGTGCGCGAATACGAGTACACCGACGCCAACGGGCTAACCGCTCCCGGTGAGGAGTTCGTGGCCCGCCGGATCGGTCATGACATGGCCCGCACCCGCTACGAGGTGGACCGCACACCCCGCCGCAGCTTCGAGCGCGACGCCGCCGGATTCGAGGCACCCCAGCGGCAGAGCCCGCAGCCCGAACCGCCCAACCTCAGCCTCTGACACCGGCCAGGAGCCAGAGCCATGAACCAGCACACCCCACACAACCCGGGGCCGGAGGACTACCTGGCCCACGACACCTATGACACGGCCTATGACGAACCGGACCCAGGCTTCGAGCCAGGGTTCGACCCCGGCGGTGACCTCCCTGAACCGCCGAAACCGATCAACTGGAACCTGCTCTCCGCCGATGACCTGGAAGCCGAATGGCTGGAACTAAACAAATGGGTCCACTGGCTACGGCGGACCTA
Organism: Nesterenkonia sp.; assembly: GCF_029265375.1. Lineage (GTDB taxonomy): Bacteria > Actinomycetota > Actinomycetes > Actinomycetales > Micrococcaceae > Nesterenkonia. The sequence continues at coordinate 33,454 of NZ_JAJUJJ010000024.1, read as the reverse complement.
CGGGCTGCCAGCCAGTGTGATCCCACCCTTCTGGCACCACCACCCCGAACTGCTCTGGGAACTCTCCGCCCTACACCTGCACTGGCTCGGAGCCTACGACCCCGAACAGAACGCCTCAGCCCCAATTGGCTGGCACCGGGACTTCGCCGACGCCAGAGCCCGGCTCCGCGAGTGGGTCGCAGCCTCCGGCACCCGGCTAGACAGGGACCGACCCACCCGACAGACCTCCTGGCCCGGAGAAGACCCCACCCCACCGGTAGAAGACCTCACCATCGAAGACCGCGAAAGCGAGTTCGTGGACTTCGTAATGGCCCAAGTCGCAGAGCGACGACGAGCCGAAGACGAGTTCTTCCGCCACCTCGATGACCACCCAGGAGGCCGGTGATGAGCCAAACCTCAGACCGTCTGCCTGACCGGATGCGGGACCTGCGGGTGGAGGCCCAGCCGCGGGAGGCCCCGGACCTGCACCGGCTGGCCCAAGTGTTCATCGGCATGGCCCTGGACCGTGCCCGCCCTACCGACACTGACCAGCAGACCGGCGATGACTCCGACACCGCAGTAGAGGCGGAGACGGAGCCCGGAGTAGAATCTGACATGTAAGAAGCCAGCAGCCGGACACCGTTCGGCTGTCGGTGCGCAGTCATGTCTGGCCCATAGGGCTTACTTCGGCAGGCTCCACCCAGCCTGTTGATGTCGTGTTTCCCGTTTACGAGTCGCACCGCACCAGCGGCATCTCATGGTGCTGCTCGTGTTGGCCCCGCCCGTAACGGGGAAGGAAACACGACAATGACCACCACAGCGCCCGACATCTCTAGTCTTCAGCAGCTGGGCGAGACCACCACCCTCGCGGTCTCTTACCTGCGAGTCTCCACCAAGGAGCAAGCCTCCAAGGGCGGCCGGGATGAGGGGTTCTCGATCCCGGCTCAGCGGGAAGCCAACCTGCGCAAGGCCCGCGATCTGAACGCCATCATCGTAGAAGAGTTCGTGGATGCCGGTGAGTCCGCCCGCAAGGCCGACCGGCCCGAGCTGATGCGGATGATCGAGTACATCAAAGCTCATCAGGTGGCCTACTGCATCGTGCACAAGGTGGATCGTCTGGCGCGGAACCGCTCTGACGATGTCGCTATCCATCTGGCGTTGCAGGAAGCCGGTGTTCTGCTGGTCTCGGCAACCGAGAACATCGACGAGACGCCCTCGGGGATGTTGCTGCACGGCATCATGTCCTCGATTGCGGAGTTCTACTCCCGGAACCTGGCCAATGAAGTCTCCAAGGGCATGAGCCAGAAGGCCATCACCGGAGGCACCAATGGCAAGGCTCCCATGGGCTACCTCAACGTGGTGAAGAAGGATGAGCTGGGCCGGGAGATGCGCACCGTTGACCTCGATCCAGAACGAGCCCCCATCGTGAAGTGGGCCTTCGACGCCTACGCCAGCGGCAACTACTCCACCGCCAGCCTGCGTGATGAACTCATCGACCGTGGCCTGACCACCGTGCCAACACCGAAGCGCCCGAAGAAGGCTCCCTCCCTCTCTGCGGTGCACCGGATGCTGTCGAACCCGTACTACAAGGGCAACGTGTCCTTCCGGGGCGCGGTCTATGAAGGCATGCACGAACCGCTGGTGCCCACCGAGATTTGGTACCGGGTCCAGGCAGTGCTGTCCTCCCACCGGGCCTCGGGAGAGAAGACCCAGGTCCATGACCACTACCTCAAAGGCGGCCTGTACTGCGGCCAGTGCGGGTCCCGGCTGATCATGACCAAAGCCAAGAACCGCCAGGGCGTGATCTATCCCTACTTCATGTGTGCCGGGCGGCACTCCAAGCGCACCAACTGTGAGCAGAAGGCCATGTACATCCCGGATGTGGAGCGCGCGGTCGAGAACTACTACAAACAGGTCCAGATACCCGAGCACATCGTGACCGCACTGCGGGAACTGGTGACTTCGGAGTTCGACCGGTTACAGGCCACCACCAAGCAGCAGCAGGAGGCCTACACCAGAGAACGACAGGACCTGATCGCGGAGCGGACCAAGCTACTTCAGGCTCACTATGCCGGAGCTGTGCCGTTGGGGTTATTGAAGACTGAGCAGGAGCGGGTCGCTAAACGCCTGGCGTTCCTGGAAGCACAGATCGAGGCCGGCACCCTGGAGTACGAGCAGGCCCAGGCCCATCTGGAGGACTGCCTGGCCCTGGCTGGTGACTGCCACGCGATCTACACGAGCATCGATGACTCGCTGCGCCGCACAGCCAACCAGGCGTTCTTCGACAAGCTCTACATCACAGAAGCCGATGTCGTGGACGGGCAGGCCGGCGAGCCCTTCGACATCCTGTTCAACCCCGAGGTCCAGTCCACCGCGCTGCGCCGCAAGCAGGCTGGTGGAGACCAGAGTGGAGATCAAACCGCGAACGTCGCAGGTTTGAACAAGGACCAACTGGTGCCCCCGGCAGGATTCGAACCTGCGGCCTTTGGTACCGGAAACCAACGCTCTATCCCCTGAGCTACGGAGGCGGGGCGAGCACGACCTCTGGTCGCGCTGACCGATCTAGGTTACCAGCACTTGGGCGCTGGTACGTAGTCGAGACTCAGCCTGTCGTGGCAACGGTGTAGCTCCACAGCTCACTGGAGACCCCCACCGGCTTCTTCTTCGGCTCACCGTCGCCTGAGTCTCCGTGCGAGGCGGCGAAGTGCTGGGAGTTGCGCCAGTTCTCAAAATCCTCTTCGGAGTCCCACCGGGTCAGCACCAGCCACACATTCCGCCCGTCAGTCGGCTGCAGCAGCTCATACCCCTGGAAGCCGGGCGTCCCATCCATGGAGCCGTGGCGAGCGGCGAACCGCTTGCCCAGCTCGTCGCCGGAGTCCTTGGGAACAGTAATGGCATTGATCTTGATCACGCTGGAGCTCATGGCCCAGATTCTACGGACTCCGCCTGCATGCGGTCTCACCGGCCGGCGGCATACCCCTGAGCCCCGCGGGGGTTCGCCGCGGCCTGCAGCACGCCGGTGGCCGGATCCCGCACCACACAGGAGAGCCGGCCCAGGGACCAGTCGCCCGCCACCGTCACCTGGTGTCCGCGGCGGCGAAGGGCTCCGATCACGGCCTCGCCCAGCCGGGCCTCAACCACCGCTCCGGCCGGCTCCCAGGTGCGGGGCCAGAACGACGACGGCATTGAGGTGGTGTGCAGCGCCGGGGCGTCGATGGCCTGCTGAGGGGTGTGCCCGCCGACGATCCAGCGCAGCAGGAACAGCAGCTGCCACTGGTCCTGCTGGTCCCCTCCTGGCGTGCCCAGGGCCATCACCGGTTCCCCGTCCTTGAGCACCAGCGTGGGGGTCAGGGTGGTGCGGGGCCGCTGGCCGGGCCGCAGAGCCGAGGGCGAGTCCTCTTCCAGCCAGGTCATCTGCAGTCGGGTGCCCAGCGGGAAGCCGAGTCCCGGGATGGTCGGTGAGGACTGCAGCCAGCCGCCGGACGGGGTGGCAGAAACCATGTTTCCCCACCGGTCCACCACGTCAATATGGCAGGTATCGCCCTTGGTCTCACCATCGCGGCTGACGGTCGGCTCCCCGCCGCCCATCGCGCCAGCGGCTGCGCCTTCCGGCTCCTGCAGCGGCGGCAGGACTGCCTGCACCCCGGGGATGTGCCCGGGCCGGAACTCCGCAGATGCATTGGGGCCGATCAGCTCTCGCCTGCTGGCGGCGTAGTCCTCGGAGAGCAGGTGCTCCAGCGGCACCTCGGCGTCGCCGTAGTAGGTGTCCCGGTCGGCCATGGCGAGCTTGAGCGCCTCCAGCACGGTGTGCGCCCCGGCCTCGGTGCCGGGATCCAGCAGCTCGTCGTCGAACCCCTCCAGGATCTTCAGGGTCTGCAGCAGCACCGGGCCCTGCCCCCAGGGGCCGATCTTAGCGATGGTGTATCCGCGGAACTCTATGGTGACGGCCTCCTCATAGGCTGCGGAGAAGCCGGCGAAGTCCTCTGCGGTGATCACTCCTGCGTAGTCGCCGCCGTCGGAGTGCCGGTGCGGTGCGGCGGCGAACTCTGCGGCGGTCTGGGCCACTCGCCCGGTCTTCCATTCGCGCCGGGCGGCTTCGATGCCTTCGGCCCGGTCCCCTCCCGCTTCTGCTGCGGCCACCAGTTCGCGCAGCACCTGGGCGTATTCGGTGTTGGTGACCAGTTCGCCGGGTTCGGGGATGCGGCCCTGCGGCATCCAGTGGGCTGCCGAGCTGGGCCAGTGCTGGGTGAACAGGTCTTTCACGGTGCGGATGGTGGCCGGCACCCGGGGCACCACTGGGTGGCCGTTCTCGGCGTAGTCGATGGCGAAGGCCAGCACATCGGCCAACGGCCAGCTGCCGTGGTCGCGCAGGAGCATCAGCCACGCATCCACTGCGCCGGGCACTGCAGCGGCCAGGGCGCCGGCCCCGGGGACGGTCTCCAGCCCCATGGCGCGGTAGGCGGCCACGCTGGCTCCCTGCGGCGCCGGGCCCTGCCCCATGAGGACCACCGGAGTGCTGGGGTTCTCTGCGGTGACGAATACTCCGGTCATATCCCCTGCCGGTCCGTTGAGGTGGGGCTCGACCACATGCAGCACGAAGGCGCCTGCGGCTGCGGCGTCGAAGGCGTTTCCTCCGCGCTCCAGCACCGCCTGGGCTGAGGCGGTGGCCAGCCAGTGGGTGGAGGCTGACATGCCGAAGCGTCCTTCAAGGGTGGGCCGGGTGGTGTGATCCTGCGCATGGGTGAAGGTCATAGGGGTATGCAATCACATCCACCTGCCGGTGCCGCCCTGGCGGCCTGGTTCTGGTTCGGGGCCGCTCGGCAGAACGGCGTACGTCAGAACAGTGCGGGCTGCTGGCCCGGGGTGATGCTCTCCAGTCCGGGCAGCTGCGGCTCCTGCTGCTCTGGCTGGTCGCCGCCGTCGCGACCCTCGGGGTTGTTGCGTGCACGCCACCGGGGGTTCTCCCGGCGGATGAATCCGTGGCGACGCCTGGCCTGGGCCGCCTGGTCGGCCAGCCACGAGGTGTAGTCCTTGTGCGCATAGCTGGTGAAGCCTCCTTTGGCTCCGCGGTAGAGCCGCCGGTACTTGGGCACCAGGTGTGGGTACTGCTCCTGCAGCCACTGCATGTACCACTCGCGGGCTCCCGGGCGAAGATGCAGGGCCCCGGTGGAGACCCAGTTCGCTCCGGCTTCCTTCAGCCGGGCGTGGAGCAGGTCCAGGTGTTCTGCTGAGTCGGTGAGCCAGGGCAGGATCGGCATGGCCAGCACGTTGACGCTGAGCCCGGCATCGGCCAGGGCGCGGACCAGCTTCAGCCGCGCCGCCGCGGTGGGGGTGCCGGGCTCCACCTGCTGCTGCAGTTCGGGGTCCATGATGGCCAGCGAGACTCCCACCGAGACCTCGACCTGCTGGGCGGCCTGCTGCAGCAGTGGGAGGTCACGGGTCAGAAGCGGACCTTTGGTCAGGATGGAGAAGGGTGTGCCGGAGTCTGCGAGCGCCTGGATGATCCCGGGCATGAGCCGGTAGCGCCCTTCGGCCCGCTGGTAGGGGTCTGTGTTGGTGCCCAGCGCGACGTGCTCCCGGCCCCAGCTGGGCTTGGAGACCTCGGCGCGCAGCACCTCGGCCACGTTCGTCTTCACCACGATCTGGGTGTCGAAGTCCCGCCCGGCGTCGAGATCCAGATACTCATGCGTGCGCCGGGCGAAGCAGTTGTGACTGACAACTCCGTTGGCGATGAAGTCACCAGTGGAGGTGGTGATGTCGATGAGGTCCTGCTCGCTGCCCAGCGGCTCGACCGCGGCCACCTGCAGCCCGGCCCGGGATGTGGCGACGCTGCCGAGCAGACCGGTGCGAGCGTCGTCGTCGATCTTCTCCGGGCCGGTCAGCTGGTCCTGCACGGTGAGCACGGAGGCCACGTCACTGCCGCCTCCCGGCGCCACAGACTTCCAGCCCCGCTCGGTGAGGAAGCGGTGATCGCCGCTGGCGACGATCTCCGTCCCGTCAGCCAGGCTCACCCGGTAGGCCGGCTTGCGCGTGTGCCAGAACGCCTCGACCTCCGACTCCACGAAGTACCGATAGCGACCCTCGAGCCGAGTGCCGACCACTTTCTCGCCCACCTTCACCTCACGCAGCGGCTTCTGCCGGCGATCGGCCATCAGGATCAGCGTCTCAGGGCTCAGGCAGTAGCGGCACTGGTGGAGGCAGCCGCGCATGGGGTTGATGGTCCAGCGGAAGGGCATATTGGACTGCGCGGGCACCTTGTTCAGCGCGCTCTTGGCCGCCACCTCATGGAAGGTCACTCCCTCGAACTCGGGGGTGCGCACACTGCGCAGCAGACCCTTCATGGGCAGCAGCGCCGCAGCGGCGCCGTCGTCGATCTTCTGCCCTTCCCATCTCACACCTGCATTCGAACACATATTCGAACACTGGGCAAGGGTCCGGCTTACACCGCCATATCCTGGGCCGCCTCCCATGAGGGATCCCGCCAGCGGCCGGACTTGACCCCGCGGTGGTAGATCATTCCGGCAGCCAGGGCGGCCACGAACAGCACCGCCATGGGAACCAGCACCCAGTACACGCTGCCGGTGGCGACAATCACCGGGATGGACAGCGCCGTGATCAGCCCTCCGCCGAAGATCGGTTCGAAGAACAGCTGCTTATAGCCGAAGGCCTCCATGGCCGGGGACTTCTCCTCCGGGTCGGCCACCCGCAGCAGCGCCAGACCGGTGGCGGTGACCCCCATGGACTGACCGAAGTCGGCGATGCCGCGCTCCAGCCAGAACTCGGGGATCACCCGCGGGGTGAAGTAGAGCAGCATGAACGTGCAGAAGACCACGCCGGCCACCGAGAGCACCAGGAAGGTCTCCCAGTACTCGGCGATCACGGCCAGCGAGATCGTCGACAGTGCCGCCACAATCAGGATGTCCAGCGCCAGGCCTTGGATGCGCTTCATGGTTTCGTGGTCCAGCAGCGTGGACTTGCCGGTGCGGTCCAGTACGAACTGGATGATCACCCCGCCGATCATCGCCAGCGGGAACAGCGGCACATAGCCCAGCAGGGTCAGGCCCTCCCCGTCCTGGCCGGGCCACAGCGAATCCGGCTGGCCCCAGAGCTGGTCCTCCACCCAGACCAGGCCCTCCAGCAGCAGCCATCCCAGGATCACGGCCAGTCCGACCACGGCCACATGCAGGGTCAGCGGCTCAATGGATCCTGGGCGAGCGGTCATCCGCCCGGTGTAGACAGTGTCATCATCGGAGTACAGTCCGCGCAGCTCGGCCGGGGACTGCTCGGTGATATTGCGGATGACTTTGGTGCGTCCGGTGCGCACTCCCCAGTTGATCACCGCAATGCCGATGATGATGCCGAATACCAGCCCGACGGTGGCCATGGCCAGCGCCAGGTCCGTGGCCTCAGGGATGCCCATCTCCTCAAAGGCCGGCGCCATGCCTCCGGCGGTTCCGTGGCCGCCTTCGAAGGCGATCTCCAGCAGCGCCCCGAAGTAGGCCTCCACCCCGAAGAGCGGGGCGAGCACCAGCACTCCCAGCAGCAGTCCCACCAAGTACTGCCCGGAGCCGTAGGCCAGCCCGATGGACAGCTGGGGACCCACCAGTTTGGCCACCCGCACCGGTGAGGGGATGCGGGCGCCCAGGAACAGGGTGGCGAAGACGATGGAGATCAGCAGCCCCGGCAGCGCACCCCAGACCTCGTAGATCTCCTCGGTGAGCAGTCCGCCGGACTCCAGCCAGCTCCAGTTCAGCGGTCCGGCCAAGTGGCCCATCACCTCCGGGCCGATGATCAGCCCGATGAACCCGGCCAGGATGGCGCTGGGCAGCAGCAGCTTCTGCGCCAGGGGCACTTTCACCCGCAGGTACTTCCCGGCCAGCATGACTGCTGTCAGCAGGACGATTGCGAATCCGACGGCTTCTGGGCTCATAGCTGCTTTCCTCCGGGTTCCTGCAGGTCACGGCGGGTCGCCGCGGATGCGGTCGGCCCGGCTGAAGGTACCCACCAACCATCGGTGGAAGCTGGCAGCAGCCTCAAAGAAGTCTGAACTCCAACAGGCGTCTCAGAGCAGAAGGGCCACCCCGGCAAGCGCAGTGCCGGCGGCGATGAGACTTCCGACGGCCCCCAGCAGCAGTGCCGGCCCGGCGGTGGAGCCCAGGGTGCGCAGGTTCACTGCAGTGCCGACCCCTGCCATGGCAATGGTCAGCAGCATGGTGGTGATCTGGCCTATGAGATCTGCCGTGTCCGCCGGGATCGTGACAAGGGAGTTGAGCACGACGGCGGCCAGGAACCCGATCACGAACCACGGGATCAGCGGCGGGCGGGCTGCGCCCTCGGCTGTGTCTGTCCGCGGCAGTCCCACTCTGAGGCCGAGCACCGCCGGTGCCAACAGCACCACCCGGGCCAGCTTCACCACAGTGGCCACGGCCAGGGCGGTGGCTCCCACCATTCCGCCGGCGGCCACCACCTGGGCCACTTCATGCACACTGGCCCCGATCCACACTCCGGCCTCCCGCTCCCCCAGGCCCAGAGCTGAACTGGCCAGCGGCAGCGCGACCATCGCCACGGTCCCGCACAGGGTCACCACCGCCAGCGCGGCAGCCGCCGCCGACGCCAAGGGGCGGCCCTGCCGGTCGTGACCGTCCCCGCGGTCCAGTACCGCAGCCGCCGCAGCCACCGCTGAGGCTCCGCAGATGGAGGTTCCGGTGGCCAGCAGCGCGGCGGTGGTGGCATCAGCCCGCAGCAGCGGCCCGATCACCCGCATCAGCACAAAGGTCACCGCGGTGGTGGCCACCACGATCACCAGCACCTCCCAGCCCAGGCTGAGGATCTCCGCCATCGCCAGCTGCAGGCCCAGCAGCACGATGCCGACCCGCAGCGGCAGCTTGGCCGACCACTTCAGCCCCTCCTCACCCCACCAGGGCACCCAGCCGGCAGTGCGCAGCAGCATGCCTGCGACCAGGGCGATCAGCAGGCTGGAGACCGGGATCCACTCAGCCAGCAGCCGGTGGGAGGCCGCACCGATCACCAGCGCCAGGGCTGCTCCGGGCAGGATCGCGTAGCCGCGGCTGATCAGCTGTTCAGGGTCGAATCGGCGTCGAGGAGTATCGGGCACCGGTTCAGCATATCCACCGGCGTCGTAGACTGTTCCGGTGCCTGGAGAGACCACCCCCGCCCCCGCAGAGACCCGCCCCGCGGCCCCCGAGACTGCCCAGAGTCCCGGCGATCGCGGCCGCACCGTGCCGCAGCCGCATCCGCAGAGCTCACCGGAGAGCTTCGGCTTCCAGGTCCACCACCGGATCGACGGCGGACTGGGCCGCACCGGCACCATCACCACTCCCCACGGCACCATCCAGACCCCCGCGTTCATCCCGGTAGCCACCAAGGCCACCGTCAAGGCGGTGCGTCCTGAGGAGATGAGCGAGCTGGGCGCCCAGGCGGTGCTGGCCAACGCCTACCACCTGAACCTGCAGCCGGGCACCGATGTGCTCGATGCCGCCGGCGGTCTGGGTGCGTTCATGAACTGGCCCGGCCCCACCTTCACCGACTCCGGCGGCTTCCAGGTGATGAGCCTGGGAGTGGGGTTCAAGAAGACGATCTCCATGGACTCCTCGCGGGTGGCCGATGACACCGCCGTGGCGCCGGAGCATGAGCGCCGGGCGTTCGTCGACGACGACGGCGTGACCTTCCGCTCCCATATTGACGGCACCGAGCACCGGTTCACCCCGGAGATCTCCATGAAGCTGCAGCATGAGATCGGTGCGGACATCATCTTCGCCTTCGACGAGCTGACCACCCTGTTCAACACCCGCGCCTATCAGGAGGAGTCGCTGGAGCGCACCCGGCTGTGGGCCGAGCGCTGCCTGGCGGCCCACGCGGAACTGACCCAGCAGCGCAGCCACCGGCCGTATCAGGCGCTGTTCGGCGTGCTGCAGGGCGCCCAGTATGAGGATCTGCGCCGCAAAGCCGCCCAGGACCTAGGCGCGATGGAGGTCGCCGGGCACAGCTTCGACGGCTTCGGCATCGGCGGGGCCCTGGAGAAGGAGAACCTGGGCGTCATCGTCGGCTGGGTCAGCCAGGAGCTGCCGGAGAACAAGCCGCGGCATCTGCTGGGAATCTCTGAGCCGGAGGACTTCTTCACCGCCATCGAGAACGGCGCCGACACCTTCGACTGCGTCCAGCCCTCACGGGTGGCCCGCAACGGCCGGGTCTACACCCCGGACGGGTACTTCAATATTCCGCAGGCCAAGTTCAAGAAGGACTTCTCCCCCATCCAGGACGGCTGCGGCTGCTATACCTGCCAGCACTATTCCAAGGCGTATCTGCATCACCTGTTCAAGGCCAAGGAGATGCTCTACTCCACGCTGTGCACCATCCACAACGAGTACTACACAGTGACGCTGGTGGACCAGATCCGCGAGTCGATACAGGACGGCCGGTTCTACGAGTTCCGTGACCAGGCGCTGACCCGCTACCAGGGCCGCCGCGGCTGAGCCGCTTCACCCCACCGGGGTGATCGGGGCCTTGCCGCCCAGCACGGCGGTGAGATTCTCCAGCGCGAGGGTGGCCATCCGGCGGCGGGTGACATCACCGGCTGAGCCGATATGCGGCAACACCACCACGTTCTCCCTGCGCGCCAGCCGCTGGTTGACCTGCGGTTCATGCTCGTGGACGTCCAGCCCAGCACCGGCCAGATGGCCGGCCTCCAGCGCGTCGGCGAGCGCCTCCTCGTCCACCAGGGGTCCGCGGGCGGTGTTGATCAGATAGCTGCCGGGCTTCATGGCGGCCAGCTGGTCCGCGCCGATCAGGTGGTGGGTCTCCGGCTTCAGCGGGCAGTGCAGGCTGACCACATCGCTGCTGGCCAGCAGCTCATCCAAACCTGCTGGCTGGACTCCCAGCTCACGCGCCTCCTCACTGTCGGCCCGGCTGCCGGTGGCCAGGATCCGCATGCCGAAGGCCGCCGCGCGGCGGGCGGTGGCCATGCCGATGCGCCCCAGGCCCACGATCCCCAGCACTGCGCCGGCGGAGACGTCCAGGCCCACATACTCCTGAGGTCCCCAGATCCACTCCTTGCCGGTGCGGATGAACCGGTCTCCTTCGGCCACGCGACGGACTGTGGCCAGGATCAGCGCCAGCGCCAGATCCGCCACCGTCTCATCCAGCACCCCTGGGGTGTTGGTGACCACCACGGAGCGTTCGGCCGCGGCGTCGAGGTCGATATTGTCGTAGCCGACCCCCATATTGGCCACGATCTTCAACTGATCGCCGGCGGCGTCGAGCACCTCGCCGTCGATCCGATCCGTGACCATGCTGAGCACCCCAACAGCCCCGGAGACACCGGCCAGCAGCTCCTCCCGGTTCGGCGGGAACTCGGCGCGGTGATGGATCTGCAGCGGCACCGGCAGCTGGTCCTCGAAGGGGGCCAGCACCTGGTCCGGCAGCGGGCGGGTGATATAGACGTGCGAGGCGTCGCTCATAGTCTCATGCTAACCAGCCCGCCGCCGGGCGCAGCGGATCAGCCTGGATCAGCCGGTGCTGTCCGGTTCAGCCGGCGATCTTCTCGCCGGTGCGCTGGGGATGAAGGCGATCACCACAGCGGCGATGCCCACCACCAGGTGGAAGCCGATGTCGAAGCCTGTGAACCCGGTGGGCAGGATGCCGAAGAACTCAGGATCGGCCAGGGCCACCAGTCCCAACAGGACATACATGGCCCCGACCACCAGGATCAGCGTCTTGGCCATGGCCGGCGAGCCTGAGCCGAAGCCGGCCTACACAGCAGCCACATTAGAGTCTCGCCGGGGCCGCCGTCGAGGGCTTCTGTTCCACAAAACCCCAGGTCAGAGGCATATCGAGGCACAGGTGTGTGAGCTGTACCGCATCGGGAGACCCTGCTCAGCACCGCCCGGAGAAGTTCCTGCGGTATTCATGGCAGTCCCGCCAGTGGAGGCTGCGCCTGCTGCCGGGGAGAATGGAGACATTCCTGATACCCATACCGCCGCTCCCACGGCGCAGTTCGTACTCTTCGACGGGTTCGACCCGCTCGACGTCGTCGCCCCCTATGAGGTCCTCATCGCAGGCAGCGATGCCATGGGCGGCGGCCTTCAGCTGCGCATGGTCACCGCCGAGGGCCCCCGCATGGTCACCTCCGGCACACCGGGAATCAGCCTGGAGGCCACCGCCGCTCTGGACCCTGAGCTGCCCGGCTATATCTTTGTGGCCGGTGCCGCCGGCTCGGTGGAGGGTGATCCCGACGCCGGCGATGAGACCATCCCGGTGCTGCTGTCTCGTTTCGCCCAGAGCTCGGCTGCCGAGGCGATGCGCCAGGCTCTGGCCAACCCGCAGGTCACCGTGGTCACCGTCCGCGGCGGCGGCCTGGCACTGGCCATGGCAGGGCTGCTTGAGGGCCGCACGGCCACCACCCACGTGTTGGGTCAGGATCTGTTGGAGGCCACCGGAACGGAGGTGGTCCGCGCCCGCGGGGTCGACGACGGCGATCTCATCTCCGCAGGCGGGGTCACCTCAGGGCTGGATGCGGCCCTCTACCTGCTGGCGCGCGAGTTCGGACCGCATATCGCCCACGAGGTGGAGAAGCTGTTCGAATACGAACGCCGCGGCACCGTCTGGACCACCACTGCTGCAAAGGCGCACTCTGCATGAGCATCATCTCTGGTACCTGGCACTTCACAATGAAGACCCCCATCGGCTCGATCGAGGCCGACTACGTCTTCACCGGGACGCCTGAGGGTCACACCGGCGCCGCCTCCGGGGCCGGCGAGGAGCTGACGCTGCAGAACATCGCGGTCGAAGACCATCCCGACGGCGAACGGGTCACCTGGGACCAGAAGATCACCAAGCCCATGCGCCTGAACCTGTCCTTCGACGTCGTCGTCACCGGTGATGAGCTCCACGGGCACCCCCGCGCCGGGAAGCTGCCGCGCAGCAAGGTCTCCGGAGTGCGCACCGCACAGACGGGCTGACTCTGAGGCTGCAGGGCGCAGGCTCCTGCTGAACTCGCCGGTGCGCGTTGGCGGCCGCGTGGACAGACGGGGCCTGCAGATCTCGGGCAACGCTCGGGCGATGGTCGACTGAAAGCCAGAAGCAACACTGGTAGTGAGCCGATCGTCACGGCACCCAGCGAACTGCGCAGCAAGACGCGACTCGAACCACCATCGGGCTCTTTCGTGTACGCGCAGATTGAGTAATCGAATCGTGGTCGGGCTAGCCGGATTTGAACCGACGACCTTCCGTCCCCCAGACGGACGCGCTACCAAGCTGCGCTATAGCCCGTGATCATGCCTCTGTGCGCCGGAGCGATCCCGGCCGAAGCACCGGAACAGTCTACATCATCCCGAGACGCTGCGTCGCATCCAGGAATGCCAACCGCGTCACCGAAACCTGTGACCAAACTGTGACCAGCCTGGGTGTGTCCAAATACCGGTGATCGGCGACTGCTCCCCCTAGCATCGGGATCATGCGCCCGCGCCTTCCCCTGACAGCGGGTGCGCCCGGCACCTCTGTGGCGGCCTTGACCGCCGCCCTGCTGATCACCGGCTGCGCACCCAACCCGTTCGGCTCCCCCGAGCCCGGCTCCGTACTGCCGGTCTCCGCCGTGCACGCCGCACCGGCGGCGGCCGGAGAGACTGCTGAGATCACCATGTCTGAGGCAGCTGAGGCCGTGGCCGACCGCATCGCCGAAGCCCTGCCGCAGGACGTGGTGGCCGCCGGATCCACGGTAGAGGATCAGAACGCCCCAGACGCAGACGACCCAGACTCTGAGAGCCCGGACTCTGAGGACCCCGGCCAGGGCGGTCCCCTGGCCGAGCACCACGACGAGCTTCAGTCCTGGGCCGAGTCGCTGGCTTCAGCCCAGCAGGAGGCTGCCGAGCGTGAAACCGCCGAGCAGGCGCGCATTCAGGCCGAGCAGGAGGAGGCCGAGCGCCTGGCCCGGGAAGAAGCCGAGGCGCAGCAGGAACAGGAGCAGGAGCTTCCGCAGCCTGCCCCCGAGTTGGAGACCCCGCCGATCGCCCCGCCCACAGGGGAACCGCACGTGGAGTACACCGGCGACCTCAATGCCTACCTCAGCCAGCTGGCGGAGGCGCATCCAGGGCGCATTGCCATCAGCCTGCAGGAGATCAGCGGTCAGCAGCGCCGGGCCTCCACCCACGGCAGCGATACCGCCGTCACCGCCAGCACCTATAAGCTCTTTGTGGCCTACAGCATCATCCGGCAGGTAGAGGCCGGAGAGATGGACTGGGAGGACGACGCCGTCGGAGACCGCAGTCTGGCCCAGTGCTTCCAAGACATGATCATCGTCAGCGACAACGCCTGCCCGGAGGCCATCGGCCCGGAGATCGGCTGGACGCAGATCTACTCGGATGCCGCTTCAGCCGGGGCCGGCAGCACCGGTCAGGGCGGCGGGGCGATCGTGACCTCCCCGAATGACCTGACCTCGCTGCTGGTCCGCCTGGAGACCGGCCAGCTGAGCATGAGCGCGGCCGGCCACGACCGGATGCGCAATGCGCTGGCCGCCAATGTGCACCGTCAGGGCATCCCGGCCGGCAGCGCCGGCCAGGTGCTGAACAAGCCGGGCTGGATCAATGGCCGAATCCACGATGCCGCCATAGTGCGTCACCCGCAGGGCACCTACGTGCTCTCCATCATGAGCACCGGATCCACCTGGACCTCGGTCGCGGCGATCACCCGCGATATTGAGCGCGCACTCTACGGCCAGTGACCGCTGCTATCTGCGCTTGCGCTTCTCCCGCACCCGCATCTGCACCTCAATGGGTGTGCCGGTGAAGTCGAAGGTCTCGCGCAGCCGGCGGGTGATGAACCTCCGGTAGCCGGGATCCAGGAACCCGGTGGTGAACAGCACGAACTTCGGCGGCCGGGTGCTCGGCTGGGTGGCGAAGAGGATCCTGGGCTGCTTGCCTCCGCGCACCGGATGCGGATGGGCGGCCACCAGCTCCCCCAGGAAGGCGTTGAGCCTGCCGGTGGGGATGCGCTGCTCCCAGTTGGTCAGTGCGGTCTCCAGCGCAGGTGCCAGCTTGTCCTTATGCCACCCGGTGCGGGCCGACACATTGACCCGCGGGGCCCAGGAGACATGGCTCAGGTCGCGTTCGATCTCCCGCTCCAGGTAGTAGCGGCGCTCCTCATCGAGCAGGTCCCATTTGTTGTAGGCCAGCACCAGGGCGCGGCCGGAGTCGTAGGCCATCTGGACGATGCGCACATCCTGCTCGCTGATCGGCTCATCGACAGCCAGCAGCACGACGGCGACCTCTGCTTTGTCCAGCGCTCGCTGGGTGCGCAGCATCGCGTAGTACTCCGAGCCGGAGGCCATGTGCTGACGCCGTCGGATACCCGCGGTGTCTACGAACCGCCATTGGCTGCCGCCCAGCTCCACCAGTTCGTCCACCGGGTCGCGGGTGGTTCCGGCGATGTTGTCCACCACCACGCGGTCGGCTCCGGCCAGCTTGTTCAGCAGCGAGGACTTGCCCACATTCGGCCGGCCCACCAGGGCCACGCGCCGCGGCCCGCCCAGGGGGACCAGCCCGCCGTGCTGGGCGGTCTCCGGCAGGTGCTTCAGTGCGGCGTCGAGCAGGTCACCGGTGCCGGTGCCGTGCAGCGCAGAGATCGGGTAGGGCTCCCCCAGCCCCAGGTTCCACAGCGGGTAGACCTCGGCCATCTGGGCTGAGGAGTCGATCTTGTTTGCCGCCAGGAGCACCGGCTTCTTCTTCCGGCGCAGCATCTTCACCACGGCCTCGTCCACCGCGGTGGCGCCCACCAGACCGTCGAGCACGAAGATCACCGCATCGGCCTCATCCACGGCCAGCTCGGCCTGCTCGGCGACCCGCTTGTGCAGGCCCTTCGCGTCGGCCTCCCAGCCGCCAGTGTCCACCAGGGTGAAGTCCCGGCCGTTCCATTCGGCGTCGTAGGAGACCCGGTCCCGGGTCACCCCGGGCACGTCCTCCACCACCGCTTGGCGGGAGCGGATGATGCGGTTGACCAGGGTGGATTTGCCCACATTGGGCCTGCCCACAATGGCCAGCACCGGCGGCGCGGGCACAGCGGGGATCTGCTGCTCGCCGTCGTCGCCGATCTGCAGCAGCGCGGCGTCCTCATCCTCGAGCTCGTAGTCCTCCAGTCCGGCGCGCAGAGCCGCAGCCCGGGCCTCGGCCTCCTCCTCGGTGATCTCCGCCAGCCGCTGAGCCAGCCGGTCGTCGTCGCCGGCGGGGGTGTAGTCATCCCCGGGGGTCTCTGATGCCATCAGGCTGGTTCCTCCTGCACGGTCTCCACGCGACCGATCAGCGAATCCACTGCCTCCTGGAAGCTGAGGTCGGAGGAGTCCAGGACCGCGACCCCGTCTGCGGCCTCGGTGAAGTTGGAGGCGGCCGAGTCCCGCCGGTCCCGCTCCAGCACCTGGCGCTTCAGCGACTCTTCGCTCTGTCCGCCGCCCAGCTGCGCGCCGCGGCGGCGCAGCCTGGCCTCAGCGGAAGCGGTCAGCAGGACCCTCACCTGCGCATCCGGGGCCACCACGGTGGTGATGTCCCGGCCTTCGGCCACAATGAAGCCGGCGGCGTCGATGATGCGGCGCTGCGCGCTGATCAGCAGCTGGCGGGCCTTGCGGTTGGTGGCCACTTCGGAGACCTTCTCCGAGATCCGCGGCTCGCGGATCGCCTCGGTGACGTCGGTCTCCCCCACGGTGATCACCTGATGCTGCGGATCGGTGGAGATGTTCAGCGGCAGCTCCTCCACCGCCACGGCCACCGCGTCCTCGTCGGTGAGGTCCACCTGCTGCTGCAGGCAGTACCAGGTGGCGGCACGGTACATGGCGCCGGTGTCCAGATAGGCAGCACCCAGCTGGGTGGCCGCGGCACGGCACACGCTGGACTTCCCTGAGCCGGAGGGGCCGTCCACGGCGATGATCATCCGCCGCGCGGTGCTCTGCCGGTCCTCCGGAGCCTGCCCGGGCGCTCCGGAGCGCTGCTCTGTGCCTGTGCTCATGTAAGAACCACCTTCCATCCCATCCCGCGCAGGGCCTGGGCCAATTCGTCACGTCTGCCGGGCAGCACCGACAGCTCCACCATACCCACCTGGTGGCCGGCTGAATGCTCCATGCGCAGGTCTTCGACGTTGACTCCCACTGAGGCGACGTCGTTGAGCACTGCGGCGATCTGACCTGGCTTGTCGTCCACGATCACGGTCAGCACTGCGAAGGACTGCGGCGGGGCGCCGTGCTTGCCCGGGATCCGCACCACGCCGGCGTTTCCTTCGGCGATCAGCTGGGCGATATCGGCGTGCCCGCCCGGCGCGGTGGGGGCCTCCAGGGTGCTGATGAGCCGCTCCACGTCCTCGCGCAGCCCGTAGAGGATCTCCACCACAGGACGGGCATTGGCCGAGAGGATCTGCACCCACAGGTTGGGGTCCGAGGCGGCGATCCGGGTGACGTCGCGCAGCCCGTTGCCTGACAGCGCCAGCGCACCCACCGGGGCCTCCTGCAGTCGGGAGGCCACCAGGGAGGCGGCGATCTGCGGCAGGTGGGAGATCAGCGCGACCGATTCGTCATGGGTGGCCGCCGGCATCCGGTGCGCGCTGGCTCCCAGGATGCGGGCCATCTCCGCGGCGGTTTCCACCGCCTCCGGGCCGCTGAGCTGCTCCCCGGTGTCGGGGTCCTCTGCGGGGCAGATCACCCACGGCATGGAGGTGAACAGCTCACCGCGGGCGGCGACCGGACCGGATTTCTCGCGCCCGGCCATCGGGTGGGTGCCCACATAGCGGGCCAGGTGCTCGCGGCTCAGCGGGTTGGTCTCATCTGCGGCGGCGGCCAGCAGCTCAGCCAGGATCTGGACCTTCACTGAGGCGATGTCGATCACTGCCGCTTCGGGGTGCTGCAGCAGGGCGGCGGCGGTCTCCCGGGCGGTGACCTCCGGAGGGGCGGCGACGACGACGAGCTCCACCTCGGGAGCCTCGCCGCGCACTCGGGTGCCGGCACCGATGTCCTCGGCGATGGCCTCGGCGGTCGGTGAGGGGTCAGAGAGCCACACCTCGGCCCCGGCGGCGCGCAGGCCCAGCCCGATGCTGGCGCCCAGCAGCCCGGTGCCGCGGATCAGAGTCCGCACCGGTTCAGCCACGCCGGCTCCCGCCGTCGTCGGAGGCCGCGGGCGTGCGGGTGAGGTCTTTGAGGTGTCCGATCTCCTGGGCGCCGAGCTCGCGCAGCGTGCCCTGGGGCTGGTCCCCGATGACGATGTTGCCGATTCCGGTGCGCACCAGGCGGCGGACCGGGTGGCCGACGGCCTCAAACATGCGCCGCACAATCCGGTTCCGGCCCGAGTGCAGGGTGACCTCCACCATGGAGCGTCCGCCGATGGTGCCCATGATCCAGCAGCGGTCGGCGGCGATCGGGCCGTCGTCGAGCTCGATTCCGGACTCCAGGGACTTGGCGGTCTTCTTGGTCATCTCCCCGGCGGCCTCCACAAGGTAGGTCTTGGGCACCTCATAGGAGGGGTGGGTGAGCCGGTTGGCCAGCTCGCCGTCGTTGGTCAGCAGCAGCAGCCCTTCGGTCTCATAGTCCAGCCGGCCCACGTGGAAGAGCCGGGCGCGGCGCTGCTCTTCGTCCAGGAAGTCCTCGATGCTGCGCCGGCCCTCCGGATCGCGCATTGTGGACATGACTTTGGCGGGCTTGTTGAACATCACATAGCGGTGCTCGACGTCCAGGTTCACCAGCACGCCGTCGACGTGGATGGTCACTGCCTGCGGGTCCACCCGCACGCCGGGTTCGATCACCACGCGGCCGTCCACGGCCACCCGGCCTTCCGCGATGAGGTCCTCGCACACCCGGCGGGAGGCGACTCCGGCGGAGGCCAGGACCTTCTGCAGGCGGGTGCCGGAATCGGTGTGTACGGCGCGGAAATTGGCTTCGGCCTCATCAGCGCGGATCTTCACCGGCTTGGGCTGGGCGGCGATGAGCCGTTCGGGCTTCTCTGCGGCAAACGGCCCGCCCGGAGTGCCCGGCTTGGGAGTGCGGGGGGCCCGATTGGCCCGCGGCGCGGGCTTCCTGGTGCCGCGCTTCCCCTGAAAACTCATAGGCACAATCCTACCGGCCAACCCCAGCGCCTGATGACGCGCCGAGATCTCAGCCGGGGTTCTGTTCGCCGGCGACCTGGTCCACCTCGTCGACGCCGGGCAGGTGCGGGGAGAGCTGGGGCAGGTCCTCGATGCTGTCCAGGCCGAGGCGTTCGAGGAACTCGGCCGTGGTGGTGTACAGGGTGGCGCCGGTGACCGGGTCGGTGCCGGCGGTGTCCAGCAGTCCGCGCTGGACAAGAGTGCGCACCACCCCGTCCACATTGACCCCGCGGATCGCTGCCACCGCAGAGCGGGAGACCGGCTGTCGGTAGGCGATCACCGCCAGAGTCTCCAGTGCCGCCTGGGACAGCCGGGAGGTCTGGCCGCCCAGCACGAATGCGGAGACCTGGTCCGCATAGCGCAGCCGCGAATAGTACCGCCAGCCGCCGGCGACCTCGCGCAGCTCGAAGCCGCGCTCCCGTCCGCCGTCGGCACCGTCGGCTTCGGCCTTCAACTCATCCAGCAGGGCGACCACCTGGTGTTCGGGCAGATTCACCGCGGCGGCCAGCTCCGCGGGAGTCACCGGCTCCTCGGTGACCATCAGCACTGCTTCGACCGCGCCGAGGTACTCCTCGTGGGCCACCAGGTGGCTGCTGGAGGCCTCCTCCAGCGCGGGATCAGGCGTGCTGGCCTGCTCGGCCCCGTGGTTCGCAGAATCACTCATTGTGCCGGACCTCCTTCTGCCGCGGCCGCGGCTTGGGCGCCGCCGTCATCGCTGTATTCATCGCTGAGCTGGGCCGCGGCGCGCTCACCGGCGTCGGCGGCATCCTGATCCTGCTCCGCGGCCCAGGTGATGGTCAGCTCCGCCAGCGGGGCCTGCTGCTCGAATTCGATCTGCCGGTCGCGGAAGAGCTCCAAGAGCCCCAGGAACCGCACGACGACGACCAGCCGGTTCTCCGCGGCGGCCACCAGCTCGCTGAACCGGCACGTCCCAGCCCGGCGCAGCTGCTGGGTCATCGCCTCCATCTCCTCACGAATGTTGACCGCGTGGGCGTGCAGGTGCTCCAGCCGCACATGGTCGGGTTCGAACTCTTTGCGCGCGAACGCCCGTTCAGCCAGTGCCTTGATGTCCTCGGCCGAGGTGTTCCACACCAGCTCCGGCAGCAGATTGCCCATATCCGGATGCACCCCCGGCCGGCGGGGGAAGCGCCCGGCGTTCTGCTCAGCGGCCACAGCCATCTGCTCGGCGATCTGCTTGAACGCCTTGTACTGCAGCAGCCGGGCGAAGAGCAGGTCCCGGGCTTCCAGCGCCGCAATGTCCTCATCGGACTCCACCTCAGCGCCGGGCAGCAGCTGGGCCAGCTTCATGTCCAGCAGGGTGGCGGCGACGAAGACGAAGTTGGAGGACTCATCCAGCGCCCGCTGGGCCTCCAGGGTGCGCACATAGGAGATGAACTCATCGGTGACCTCGGCCAGCGCCACTTTGGTGACGTCCAGCCGCCGCTTGGCGATCAGCCCCAGCAGCAGGTCGAAGGGACCGTCGAAGCCGTCCAGATTGACGTGGAACCCGGATCGGTGCTCCGCGGTCTGCAGCTCCTCTGCCTCATGCACCTCCGTCACGGCCGGCCCCTAGGCTCCGGTCACGGTGAGCCGCCGCGGTAGATCAGCTCGCGGGCCAGCTGCCGGTAGGCCTTGGCGCCGTCGTGCTTAGCCGCGTAGTTGGTGATCGGCTCGGCGGCCACCGAGGCGTCGGGGAACTTCACCGACCGTTTGATCACCGTTTCGAAGACCTTCTCCCCGAAGGCCTCCACAATCCGCTGGATGACCTCCTTGGCGTGGGTGGTGCGCAGGTCCACCATGGTCACCAGCACGCCGTCGATCTCCAGGTCCGGGTTGATCCGGTCCTGCACCTTCTCAATGGTGTCCTTCAGCAGAGCGACTGCGCGCAGGGCGAAGAACTCGGCCACCAGCGGGATGATCACCCCGTGGGCGGCGGTGAGCGCGTTGACTGTCAGCAGGCCGAGGCTGGGCTGGCAGTCGATGATAATGACGTCGTAGTCGTCCCGGACCTTGCGCAGCGCCCGGTCCAGCACCTGCTCGCGGCCGACCTCGGTGACCAGCTGGACCTCCGCGGCGGAGAGGTCGATATTGGCCGGCAGCAGATCCACTCCGGGCACGTGGGTGGAGATCAGGACGTCGTCGACGCTCACGCCCTTTTCCATCATCACGTTGTAGACCGTGGTGTCCAGTTCGTGGGGATTCGCGCCCAGGCCGGCCGAGAGCGCCCCTTGAGGGTCGAAGTCCACCATGAGCACCCGGCGCCCGTATTCGGACAGCGCGGCGGCCAGATTGATGGCCGAGGTGGTCTTGCCCACGCCGCCCTTTTGGTTGACCATGGCGATCACGCGCGCCGGCCCGTGGGAGACCAGCAGCTCCGGCTCGGGGAACTCATGCTTGGGGCGGCCGGTGGGGCCGATGATCGCGTCACCGTGGATGGTGCGCAGCTCCTTCGGCTCGTTCGTCAACGTGCACTCCCCTAACGATGCTGGGCAGGCCCCGCACCCGGGACCCCGGTCAGTGTCCCGACCAGATTACCCGGTGAGGTCCCGCGGGCAAGGTCAGCCTTCAACCAGCCGGCTGTGCTCACCGCCGCAGCACCGGGATCAGCTGCTCGATGACTTGGGGGTCTTCGATGGTGGAGGGCACGGTGTAGTCCTCGCCGTCGGCGATCTGCCGCATGGTCTTGCGCAGGATCTTGCCTGAGCGTGTCTTCGGCAGCGCGGGCACCACCGCCACGTCCTTGAAATCGGCCACCGGACCGATGCTGCTGCGCACTTGGGCGACCAGCTGGTCCCGCAGGGTGTCCTCATCGATCTCGGCACCGGCTTTGAGCACCACGAATCCGGCCGGCCGCTGCCCTTTGAGCTCATCGGAGAGGCCGATCACCGCGCATTCGGCCACCGCGGGGTGCTCGGCCACGGCGGATTCCATCTCCCCGGTGGAGAGCCGGTGGCCGGAGACGTTGATCACGTCGTCGGTGCGGCCCATTACGTAGATATAGCCGTCGGAGTCGATGTAGCCCGAGTCACCGGTGGTGTAGCAGCCGGGGAATGCCGAGAGATAGGCGTCGATGTAGCGCTGATCATCGCCCCACAGAGTGGTGAGGGTCCCCGGCGGCAGCGGCAGCCGCAGCGCGATGTTGCCGTGCTGGTCGGCGGGCAGCGGCTCCCCCATCGGGTCCAGGACGACGACGTCGTATCCGACCATGGGCAGGGTGGCGGATCCTTCCTTGACCGGCAGCTGCTGGATGCCGACCGGGTTGGCGGCGATCGGCCAGCCGGTCTCGGTCTGCCACCAGTTGTCGATCACCGGCACTCCCAGGCCGTCCCCGATCCACCGCTGGGTCTCTGGGTCCAACCGCTCGCCGGCGGCGAAGAGCCACCGCAGGCTGGAGGTGTCGTAGCCGGCCAGGTGGCTCAGCTGCGGATCCGCCCGGCGCACGGCCCGCAGGGCCGTGGGCGCGGTGAACAGGGTGGTGACCTGGTGGTCCTGGACCAGTCTCCAGAAGGCCCCGGCGTCGGGGGTGCCCACCGGTTTGCCCTCGTAGAGCACGGTGGTGGCTCCGGCCAGCAGCGGGGCGTAGACGATATAGGAGTGCCCCACCACCCAGCCGACGTCGGAGGCGGTCAGCATGGTGTCCCCGGGGTTGACGTCGAAGATCGCGGAGATGGACCAGCGCAGGGCCGTGGCCGTGGAGCCCTGGTCCCGCAGCACGCCCTTGGGCCGGCCGGTGGTGCCGGAGGTGTAGAGCACATACAGCGGGTCGGTGGAGGCCACCGGGACCGGCGGGGCGGGTTCGGCGTCGCTGAGCAGCTGCCGCCAGTCGTGCCAGCGGGCGGGAGTGCCCTCGGGGATCTGCTCGGCGGCCGGGGCGAAGCCGTGGCGGTGGAGTACGACGACGTCGCTGACGGCGTGCTGGGCTGCGGCCACGGCCTCGGCGACTTTGGGCATGTATTCGATCCTCCGGGTGGGCTCGACCCCTCCGCTGGCGGTGAGCACCGCCTTGGGCTGGGCATCGTCGATCCGGGAGGCGATCTCCTTGGCGGCGAATCCGCCGAAGACCACCGAGTGCACCGCACCCAGTCGGGCGCAGGCGAGCATAGCGGTGACTGCCTGCGGGATCATCGGCATGTAGATGATCACCCGGTCGCCGCGGCCGACTCCCAGTCCGGCGAGCATCCCGGCGGTGGCGGCCACCTCATCGCGCAGTTCGGCGTAGCTGTAGCTGCGCGAGTCCTCGGTGACGGCTGAGTCGTAGATCAGCGCGGTGGCCTCTCCCCTGCCGGCGTCGACGTGCCTGTCCAGGGCGTTGTGGCAGATGTTCAGCTCGCCGTCGGGAAACCAGCGGTAGAGCGGGGCGGCCGAGTCGTCCAGCGCGCGGCTGGGGAACCGGGTCCAGTCCAGGTCTCGGGCGGCCTGCAGCCAGAACCCTTCCGGGTCCTCCAGGGAGGCGGCGTGCAGTGCCCGGTAGTCGGTGTCTGCGGCGTGCGTCTGCGGCATGGCGGACCCCTTCGTCGGCTCGCGGCTTCTCAGCGTGAGGTGATACACCTCACATCATAGACACCGCGCTGCCTGTCCTGGTGGCAGGTGTGCCGCGGTCGGCTGGCCGGGCACCGCAGCGGCGCGACGAGCCTCAGCGGCTCCGGCTCAGGATGGCTCGGGCTCGATGACCAGCAGCAGGTCCCCGCCCTCGACCTGCTGCACGCCGTCGAAGAGCGTGCGGGTCACCGTTCCGGACCGTGGGGCGGTGATGCTGGCCTCCATCTTCATCGCCTCGATGGTCGCCACCGACTGGCCGTCCTCCACTGTGTCGCCCTCCTGGACCGCCAGGGTGACCGCGCCGGCGAAGGGAGCCGCCAGGTGGCCCGGGTGGTTCGGATCGGCCTTCTCCGCGGAGCGGACGGTGACCTCCACGCTCTCATCGCGCACCATCACCTGACGCAGCTGGCCGTTGAGGGTGCACATCACGGTGCGCATGCCCTTCTCGTCCGGCTCGGAGATGGTCTGCAGCGTCACCAGCAGCCGCACACCCTTGCCCAAGGAGATCACATGCTCCTCCCCCGGGGTCAGCCCGTAGAGGAAGTCGCGGGTGTGCAGGACCTGCAGATCCCCATAGGTCTCCCGGGCCTTCTCATAGTCACGCGCCGGACCGGGGAACAGCAGCCGGTTCAGAGTCTGTCTGCGGGTGGCGGAGTCGCCGGCGAGCGCCTGGGCGTCCTCCTCCGCGAGGGTCTCGTCGATCGCTTTGACCGTGCGGCCCTCCAGGGCGCGGCTGCGGAAGGGTTCGGGCCAGCCTCCGGGAGGATCTCCCAGCTGGCCGGCCAGGAATCCGATGACCGAATCCGGCAGGTCGAAGTCCTGCGGGTTGGCTTCGAACTCCTCCGGTGAGACTCCCAGGCCCACCAGCTGCAGGGCCAGGTCGCCCACCACTTTGGAGGAGGGCGTGACCTTCACCAGCCGGCCCAGCATCTTATCGGCGGCGTAGTACATGTCCTCGATCTCTTCGAACCGCTCGCCCAGGCCCAGGGCGATTGCCTGCTGGCGCAGGTTGGAGAGCTGCCCGCCGGGGATCTCGTGCCGGTAGACCCGACCGGTGGGTGCCGGCAGCCCGGATTCGAAGGGCTGGTAGATGGCGCGCACGGCCTCCCAGTAGGGCTCCAGCGAGGCCACCGCATCCAGGCCCAGCCCGGTGTCACGCTCGGTGCCCTCCAGGGCCGCCACCAGGGCTGAGGCCGGCGGCTGGGAGGTGGTGGAGGCCATCGAGGCTGCGGCGACGTCGACGGCGTCCACCCCGGCCTCCGCGGCGGCCATCAGAGTGGCCAGCTGTCCGCCGGCGGTGTCATGGGTGTGCAGGTGCACCGGGACCTCGAAGCGTTCGCGCAGCGCGGTGACCAGGGTGCGGGCCGCCTGCGGGCGCAGCAGCCCGGCCATGTCCTTGATCGCCAGGATGTGCGCTCCGGCGTCGACCATCCGCTCGGCCAGCTGCAGGTAGTAGTCCAGGATGTAGAGCTGTTCGCCGGGGTCGGTCAGATTTCCGGTGTAGCACAGGGCGGCCTCGGCGACTGCGGTGCCGGTGGCTCGCACGGCTTCGATGGCGGGGATGATCTGGTCGACGTCGTTGAGCGCGTCGAAGATCCGGAAGATGTCCACCCCGGTGGCGGCGGCCTCGGCCACGAAGGCTTCGGTGACCTGCAGCGGGTAGGGGGTGTAGCCGACGGTGTTGCGTCCGCGCAGCAGCATCTGCAGCGGAATATTGGGCATCTCCGCCCGCAGCAGCGCCAGCCGCTGCCAGGGGTCTTCGGAGAGGAACCGCAGGGCGACGTCGTAGGTGGCCCCGCCCCAGACCTCCGCGGAGAACAGGCCCGGGGTCACATGCGCCACTGCCGGTGCGGCGGCCAGCAGGTCCCGGGTGCGCACCCGGGTGGCCAGCAGCGACTGGTGGGCGTCGCGGAACGTGGTGTCGGTGACTGCCAGGGCTGTCTGCTCGCGCAGCCGGGCCGCGAAGGCTTCCGGCCCCTCGGCCAGCAGCAGGTCCCGCCAGCCGGGCGGCTTGGGGTGTTCGGAGGGGCCGTCGAAGGGGCTGCGGTCGGGCTCATCGCGCTTATCCCCGGGGAAGCGGGGAAGCTTATCGCGGGGGTCTATGCCCTCGATCCGTGGGCCGTGGGGCTTGTTGACCGTCACTTCGGCCACATACTGCAGCGCCTTGGAGCCGCGGTCCTGGGAGCGGTTGACCTCGGTGAGCTCCGGGTGGGTGTCGATGAAGTTGGTGGCCACGTCCCCGGCCAGGAACTCCTCAGAGTCCAGCACATTGAGCAGGAACGGGATATTGGTGGCCACCCCGCGGATGCGGAATTCGGCCAGGGCTCGGCGGGCGCGCCGCACTGCGGTGAGGTAGTCGTAGCCGCGGCAGGTGAGTTTCACCAGCATCGAGTCGAAGTGCGGGCTGATCTCCGCCCCGGCGTAGACGGTGCCGCCGTCGAGCCGGATGCCGGAGCCTCCGGCGGAGCGGTAGGCGGTCACGGTGCCGACGTCGGGCCGGAACCCGTTGGTGGGGTCCTCAGTGGTGATCCGGCACTGCATGGCCGCCCCGCGGATCCGCAGCCTCTCCTGCTCAATGCCCAGGTCAGCCAGGGTCTCCCCGGCGGCGATGCGCATCTGGGCGGCCACCAGGTCCACGTCGGTGATCTCCTCGGTGACGGTGTGCTCCACCTGGATCCGCGGGTTCATCTCGATGAACACGTGCTCACCGGCCCGCTCCCCCTCGGTCTCCAGGAGGAACTCCACGGTTCCGGCGTTGCGATAGCCCATGGCTTCGGCGAAGGCCACGGCGTCCCGGTAGAGGGCCTGGCGCACCGTATCGTCCAGATTCGGGGCCGGAGCGATCTCCACGACCTTCTGGTGCCGGCGCTGCAAGGAACAGTCCCGCTCGAAGAGGTGCACCACATTGCCCTGCCCGTCGGCCAGGATCTGGACCTCGATGTGCCGGGGGCGCACCACGGCCTGCTCCACAAACACGGTGGGGTTGCCGAAGGCGGTCTCGGCTTCGTTCATCGCCTCCCGCAGGGCCCCGGGCAGGTCCTCGCGGCGGGCCACCCGACGCATACCGCGGCCCCCGCCGCCGGCGACTGCTTTGACGAAGATCGGAAAGCCGATGCGGTCGGCCTCGGCGATCAGCTCATCGGGGTCGGAGGAGGGTTCGGAGCTCTCCAGCACCGGGATCCCGGCCTCACGCGCAGCTCGCAGGGCCCGCACTTTGTCCCCGGTGGATTCCAGCACCTCAGCCGGGGGCCCGATGAAGGTGATGCCGGCCTGCTCGGCGGCCCGGGCCAGCTGGGGGTTCTCCGAGAGGAATCCGTAGCCGGGATAGATCGCATCGGCCCCGGCGTCGCGGGCAACCCGCAGGATCTCCTCCGTGTCCAGATAGGCGCGGACCGGATGGCCCTCCTGCCCGATCCGGTAGGCCTCGTCAGCCTTCTGGCGGTGCATCGAGTTGCGGTCTTCATGGGGATAGACCGCCACGGTTCGGGCTCCCAGCTCGACGGCGGCGCGCAGGGCGCGGATGGCGATCTCGCCGCGATTGGCCACAAGAATCTTCGAGAACATGCAGTTCAGGCTCCTTGTCTTGGGGCTCGGGCCGCGTCATTGAGGCCCGAGGGTCCGGCGCAGGGCACCGTATGCGCCGTCTTCAGATGCGACGACGAGCACAACGGTAGCAATCACCGGCCCCGCCCGCCGCATGTATACACAAACAGGAAATACGCCGAAAAAAGTGGCCTGGATCTCGTGTTCCTTGGCAGCTGTGTATACACTGCAGGTATGCGCGCCAGTGACGCAGCGTACGCCACGCTTCGTGAAGAGATCCTGGAGGGACAGCTCTCCCCCGGATCGGTGCTGACTGAGACCGAACAGTCCCACCGCCTGGGGGTCTCCCGCACCCCGGTGCGCGAGGCGCTCTCCCGTCTGGTGGCCGACGGGCTCGCCGTCCAGTCCCCCGGCCGAGGCACCGTGGTCAGCGAGATCTCACTCAACGACGTGGACCGCCTCTTCGAAGTGCGCATCCCGTTGGAGACCCAGGCAGCCGCTCTGGCCGCCCAGCGGGGATCCGCTGTGGTCTTCGCGGAGCTGGCCGAGGAGTTCGACGCCGCCTGCGCGGAGTCCGACCCGGAGGTGCACTACGAGCTGGCCGCCCGGATGGACGCCGCCGTGGATGAGGCCGTGGCCAATCCGTACCTCAGCACCATGCTGGCCGGACTGCGCGTCCACCTGGCACGCATCCGGCGGCTGGCCAAGGATCAGCCGCAGCGGCTGGCCGCCTCCGCCGCCGAGCACCGCGAGATCTGCCGCTGCATCGCCGCCGGTGATGCGGTGGCCGCAGAAGCCGCCACCCTGCTGCACCTGCGCCGCAGCCTGACCTACATCTCCGACCAGCGCCGGGCAGCGGCCCTGCCGGCGCACACCTGAGCCCCACCGATACGAGAGGACACCACCGCACGATGATCGAACACACTGTGAAGGTCTACCGCAGCGAGGAGAATCTGCCGCGCGAAGACCAGCTCGCCCACAAGATCGCCCAGGTCGCCGTCGACCCGGTGGAGGTGGAGGCTGAGGTCACCGAGATGGTCATCAACCGGATCATCGACAACGCCGCAGTGGCCGTGGCCTCCCTGACCCGCGCCCCGATTGTGGCCTCACGGGCCCAGGCGCTCTCCCACCCGGTCTCCTCCGGCGGATCCGGTGCCACCATCTTCGGCATCGGCGAGGTCAGCAGCCCGGAGTGGGCCGCGTGGACCAACGGCGTAGCGGTGCGCGAATTGGACTACCACGACACCTTCCTGGCCGCCGACTACTCCCACCCCGGCGACAACATCCCCCCGATCCTGGCGGTGGCTCAGCACACCGGCGCCTCCGGCGCGCAGCTGATCCGCGGCATCGCCACCGGATACGAGATCCAGGTCAACCTGGTCAAAGGCATCTGCCTGCACAAGCACAAGATCGATCACGTCGCCCACCTGGGCCCCTCGGCCGCCGCCGGACTGGGCACTCTGCTGGGGCTGGACACGGAGACGATCTTCCAGGCGGTGGGCCAGGCCCTGCACACCACCACCGCCACCCGTCAGTCCCGCAAGGGCGAGATCTCCACGTGGAAGGCCCATGCGCCTGCCTTCGCCGGCAAGATGGCCGTGGAGGCGGTGGACCGGGCGATGCGCGGGCAGACCTCCCCGGTGCCGATCTACGAAGGGGAGGACGGCGTCATCGCCTGGATGCTGGACGGACCCGGCGCCGAGTACACCGTGCCGCTGCCGGAGGCCGGCGAGCCCAAGCGCGCCATCCTGGACACCTACACCAAGGAGCATTCGGCCGAATACCAGGCCCAGGCCTGGATCGACCTGGCCCGGAAGCTGCACACCGAGCATCCCGAGGTCACCGACCCCAAGAACGTGGAGTCGGTGCTGATCCGCACCAGCCACCACACCCACTATGTGATCGGCTCCGGAGCCAACGACCCGCAGAAGTACAGCCCCACCGCCTCCCGGGAGACCCTGGACCACTCGATCCCCTATATCTTCACCGTCGCCCTGCAGGACGGCGCCTGGCACCACGTGGACTCCTACGCCCCGGAGCGCGCCGGCCGCGCCGACACCGTGGAGCTGTGGCAGAAGGTCACCACCGAAGAGGACCCGGAGTGGACCCGCCGGTACCACTCCCTGGACATCTCGGAGAAGGCCTTCGGAGGATCAGTGGAGATCACCCTGACCGACGGGCGGGTCATCACCGATGAGATCGCCGTGGCTGATGCCCATCCGCTGGGTGCACGTCCCTTCGCCCGCGAGCAGTACATCGCGAAGTTCCGCACCCTGGCCGAAGGGGTGGTGGACCCTGCGGAGACCGCTCGGTTCCTGGACGCCGTGCAGAACCTGGAGAACCTCGGCGCCGGGGAGCTGAACCAGCTCAACGTGGTGGCCGCCGAGGGCGTCATCGACCCCACCGCTGCCCCGAAGGGACTGTTCTGATGCTCTACGCCTCCACCACACCCGAGCAGAAGCGCCGTCATCTGCGCAGCATCCTCACACCGGGGGCTGCCCGGCAGTTCCCCGGCACCTTCACCCCGCTGAGCGCTCCGCTGATCGAGGAGAAGGGCTTCGACGGCCTCTACATCTCCGGGGCCGTGCTGGCCAATGAGCTGGGCCTGCCGGATATCGGGCTGACGACTCTGACCGAGGTGGCCGCCCGGGCCGGACAGATCGCCCGGGTCTCGAACCTGCCGGCCATCGTGGATGCCGACACCGGCTTCGGCGAGCCGATGAATGTGGCCCGCACCGTCCAAGAGCTGGAGAACGCCGGACTGGCCGGCTGCCATATTGAGGACCAGATCAACCCCAAGCGCTGCGGACACTTGGACGGCAAGTCGGTGGTGGACATCGACACCGCCGCCAAGCGGATCCGCGCCGCCGCTGACGCACGCCGGGATGAGAACTTCCTGATCATGGCTCGCACCGATGTGCGTGCCGTGGAGGGGCTCGACGCCGCCGCAGACCGCGCCAAGGCGCTGGTCGACGCCGGGGCCGACGCCATCTTCCCCGAGGCGATGGCGGACCTGCGCGAGTTCGAGACCATCTGCCGGGCGGTGGATGTGCCGGTGCTGGCCAATATGACCGAGTTCGGCAAGTCCGAGCTGTTCACCCGCGACCAGCTGGCCGATGCCGGGGTGGCGATGATCATCTACCCGGTGACCTCGCTGCGCACTGCCATGGGCGCCGTCGAGCGCACCCTGGATGTGATCCGCGACGAAGGCACCCAGCAGCCGGCGGTGGAGACCATGATGACCCGCGCCCGGCTGTACGAGCTGGTGGACTAT
This sequence comes from Nesterenkonia sp., assembly GCF_029265375.1. Lineage (GTDB taxonomy): Bacteria > Actinomycetota > Actinomycetes > Actinomycetales > Micrococcaceae > Nesterenkonia. The sequence goes on along the minus strand of NZ_JAJUJJ010000024.1, from coordinate 2,997 downwards.
GAGTCCTACAACAGCTTCGACACCGGCATCTTCAACTTTGATGTGCCCTCCCGGCCCCGCTGAGGCGTGGCCCCCACCAGGTAAGGAGTGACCCATGAACGACACTGACGTCCGCAAGGGCCTGGCCGGCGTAGTGGCCGACCACACCGCCATCTCCAAGGTCAACCCGGAGACCAACTCGCTGCTCTACCGGGGGTACCCGGTCCAGCAGCTCGCCGCACAGCTGAGCTTCGAGGAGGTGGCGCTGCTGCTGTGGACCGGCGAGCTGCCCAGCGAGGCCGAGCTGGAGGAGTTCGTGCAGTTCGAACGCAGCCACCGGGCCCTGGACCCCCGGGTCAAGCAGGCGATCGATCTGCTGCCCACCGACTGCCATCCCATGGATGTGGGACGCACCGCCGTCTCGGTGATCGGGGCCAATGACCCCGATTCGGAGGACTCCTCCGCAGAGACCGAGCTGCTCAAGGCCAAGAAGCTCTTCGCCGCCTTCCCCGCGGTGGTGGCCTACGACCAGCGGCGCCGGCGCGGCCAGGACGTGGTGGAGCCCCGCGATGATCTGGACTATTCGCAGAACTTCCTGTGGATGACCTTCGGGGAGGAGGCCGCCCCAGAGGTGGTGGACGCTTTCCGGGTCTCGATGGTGCTCTACGCCGAGCACTCCTTCAACGCCTCGACCTTCACCGCACGCGTGGTGACCTCCACCCTGGCCGATCTGCACTCGGCGGTCACCGCGGCTATCGGCGCGCTGAAGGGTCCGCTGCACGGCGGGGCCAATGAGGCGGTGATGCACACCTTCGACGAGATCGGCATCCGCACCGATGAGACTCGCCAGCAGGCCGCTGCCCGCGCCAAGACCTGGATGGAGGAGGCGCTGGCGGCCAAGCGGAGGGTGATGGGCTTCGGCCACCGGGTCTACAAGAAGGGCGACTCACGGGTGCCCACCATGAAGCAGGCCCTGGATGCGATGATCGAGCACTACGGGCGCCACGAGATCCTGGGTCTCTACGACGGGCTGGAGCAGGCGATGGATGAGGCCAAGGGCATCAAGCCGAATCTGGACTACCCGGCCGGTCCGACCTATCACCTGATGGGCTTCGACACCGAGATGTTCACCCCGCTGTTCATCGCCTCCCGGATCACCGGCTGGACGGCGCATGTGATGGAGCAGCGGGCTGACAACTCGCTGATCCGCCCGCTGAGCGCCTACAGCGGACCCGAGGAGCGCCACCTCTGAGCCGGTTCCCGCACCCTGCGGGCTCGCCCCAGGCCGCACCGATGGCCACACCTGGTGCTGCTGCGGCCGCGGCACGGGCCCGGACCGAATATCTCACTGGACGCCCAGGCCTCTGAACGCCACCTGCCGCCGCGGATGCATCTGGACCTGTACGCGCAGGATCAGGAGGCTGAGGTCCAGCGCCTCACGGTCCTGGGAGCCCGACAAATCCACTGGGACCGCAGACCCCAAGATGCCGACTACATCATCATGGAAGACCCAGAAGGAAACCGGTTCTGCGTGGTCGATGCATCCCAGTAACCGGCTCAGTCATTGGACCAACGAGCTGGGGCCTGAAGACGTGATTCGTAGTCCTGCCTGCTTGAGTACACAGCTACGACTTCCACGTGGCCACGGATCACTCGATAGGCGACCACTATTCGCTTGTCGTAGAACGCCAGGCGGCACCCAGCGGCGATATCCTGGCGTACTGACCGAGACTCGGCGGTCGATAATAGCGTCTGACAGAAATCTACGATTTTGAAGTGATCCGAATCTGCTATCTCCGGACCAGCTACTTCGTCGAGGTACTCCCAACGGCGCTGTAAATCAGCAATTGCAAGATCGGTGAAATGAAGCTTCGACGCCATAACAGGCTCGGACTATGCTACGCGGCGAGAGGCAGCCCTCGTATGCTGCATTGCCTGGTGAAGATCTTCCAGAGTGCGGTTCCGCGAGGGGTGATCCTCCGGAAGCCGATCCAGTTCCGCGATTCGCCCTTTGATGTCCTCTTGCAACGCAGCAGGCAAGCCTTCAGGTTGCCCTTCAGCACCCAGCTCTCGGTCCAGACTCTTGCTGATGGCGTCGCTGATATCCGAATACATACCAGCCCGCACACGACTCTCCAGTGCTTCAGCTTGCTCTACTGGAAGTGTCACGGTGTACTGGCGATTGCTTGCCATATTGGACCTCCTCCAACGACTAATCCCAGTCTACGCGTGCTTCGATGCTCTTAGGGGTGCCACTGCCAGCTCCAGCTGTTCAACCCTCCAGCTCCGGGCCAAGCCGAGGCTGCCCGGGTTAGCACACGCTTCACTGCACCTGTGCGACAGCTGGGTGGGCGACGTTGTTGACCTGGATCTGTTCGACCGGATCTTTGGCAGTGATGCTCATGAGCCGCAGTTCCTTGCGACCGGATTTCCTGAAGCGATGCTGATGGCAGAATCGTGCGGTTTCCGCCCAGGCGAAACGCCCCAGGATCCTTGGACCCGGTAATACCATTCGCGGGAAGCCTAAAGCCGGCAGGTGAGTCAGTGCGGTCCTCGGTCCCCGCTGGCGAAGAGACGCTCCAGCGGGATCGAGCCGTCCTGCCACGGGGTGAGCACCCACACCAGCAGATAGAGGCCGATGCCGAGCCCCGGCAGCAGGAATGTCAGCAGCACCACCAGCCGGGTCAGCCACACATCGGTTCCCAGCCGGTAGGCGATGCTGCCGGCGATGCCGCCCACCAGCCGGTGGGGGCCGCGCCGGAAGCCGAGGTTCCTGATGGAGTCGAAGAAGCCGCTCATAGCACTGACAGTACGCCGCCTGCCGGCGGTGTGACAATGCTTGCGCCCGCGCCGGGTCCTGCGCCCACGCAGTCCGGGAGTTATGCAGCGTCGGCGCAGATCAGAGCGCGCGCGGATGAGCGGTGGCGTACTGTTCGCGCAGGGATTCGGCGGTGACCTTGGTGTAGATCTGGGTGGTGGTCACCGAGGCGTGGCCCAGCAGCTCCTGGACCGTACGGA
>NZ_JAJUJJ010000006.1 GCF_029265375.1 Nesterenkonia sp. | reverse complement strand
GGACCCAGCCGTAGCCGTCTGCCAGCTCCACCTCCACCCAGCTACCGTCGGCGTAGGCGGCTCTGACCTCGCGTCCGCCCAGACGCACCTGGTCCTCTGATGTGAGCTCGCCGACCACCTCTAGGTCCTCATGGGGACCGGGGCCGTGCGGGGGTGCGGCGAGGACCTCCACAGGTTCTCCCTGCTCCTGGGCCATCTGATTGATTCCGCGGATGTCCCCCTCTTCGGAAAAGACGCCGTCCTCGACGAGTTCACCCTGCTCGTCAGGGTCGATGCCCTCATCGGCAAGTCGCTCAGCCCCGCCCGGTGCCAGCTCGGCCTCAGGTTTCGCTTCACCTTCTGCGGACTCAGCGGTCTGGTCCTGTGCGGCGGTCTCGCCTGCCGTTTCCTGCGGGGCGGCCGGGTCCTCAGCAGCGCAGCCGCTGAGCAGCAGCAGGGCGGCCGCGCCCAGTCCGATGGGGAAAATGGTGTTCTTCTGCGGGTTCTGCACGATGTGTCTCCCTGGTGGTGTATTCGACGGTGCAGGTGAGCGGGGTCAGAGGCAGAGGCCGTCGTCGGAGACGCCGCGGCGGCACAGCGCGGTGCTCTCCACGTGGTGCAGCTGGTGACCGTGTGCGGTCGGCTCTGCGGTGACGAAGAGTCGGTAGCCGGCCTGAGAATCATCGGCCAGCCCCAGCACGTCCAGACGGTAGAAATCCTCGCCATAGTCCTCCGGGGTGGAGATCAGCGTCCACTCCGGGCCGGGAACTCCCGCCTCCGCGTGCTGCTCGGCGGCGCGCTGGGCCACTGATTCTGCGATGCGCTGGGGGTCCTCGGCGGCAGGCACCTGGTCGGCGTACTCCTCGGTGAGGTCCTCACTGCGGTCGAAGTAGAGCATGGAGCCGCTGCGGCCGGTTTCATACCAGCCGTGTCCCTCGGCCAGCTGGACCTCCGCCCAGGTGCCTTGGCCCTCCAGCGCCGGATGGTTTCGCTCCCGACCGCCCAGCAGCACCGCGTCCAGGGGGCCCAGCTCTCCGACCACCTCAGCTTCGCGGGTCGGAGCTGCCCGTACGGTGAGCGGCTGCTCGCCGGTGAATCCGGCGAATCCCACCTCGGCACCCTCTTCGCTGAAGTAGGTGGGCGCCTCCACGCCGTGGAGAGGCTCGTGGAAGTCGCCCTCATCCATGCGTTCGGCTCCGCCGGGCGGAAGCTGGGTATCCGCGGTGCCGTCCTGATGCGGGGGCTGCTGCTGATCGGCAGTCTCACCAGCGGTGGGGGTCGCCGGCTCGTCCGGAGCGCAGGCGGCCAGTCCCAGCAGGGCGAGGGTCCCGCAGGCGGCGGTGATCCGTACTGTGGTCTGCATTGCATACACCCCGTGGAGGTTCGGCTGGTGATTCCACCGTGGGAAGCGCAGCTGAACACAGCCCCGATGTGCGATTACGGGGGTGTTGCGGATGAGACTCGGTTGGGTCTCAGTCTTCGGCGGCGGCCAGCTGCCCGCAGGCGCCGTCGATCTCCTTGCCGCGGGTATCGCGCAGAGTGGTGGGAACTCCGGCGGCGTTGAGCCGATCGATGAACTCCTGCATCACCTCCGGTTCGGAGGAGGTCCACACTGAGTTGGGGGTCGGGTTCAGCGGGATGGGGTTGACGTGCACCCAGCCGCGACCGCGCGCATTGAGCTTCTCCGCCAGCAGGTCGGCTCTCCAGGGGTGGTCGTTCATGTCTTTGATCAGCGCGTACTCGATGGAGACCCGCCGGCCGGTGGTCTCGTAGTAGTAGCGGGCGGCGTCGATGGCTTCATCAGCCTTCCAGCGGGAATTGACCGGGATGAGCTCGTCGCGCAGATCATCGTCGGGAGCGTGCAGGGACAGCGCAAAGGTGATGGGGAGGTTCTCCTCAGCCAGCTTCTTGATGGCCGGGACCAGTCCCACGGTGGAGACGGTGATGCCGCGGGCACTCATGCCGAGTCCCTCGGGGGCGGGATCGATCATGCGGCGCACTGCGTTCATCACGCGCTTATAGTTGGCCAGCGGCTCCCCCATGCCCATGAACACGATATTGCTCACTCGCTTCGGACCGCTGCGCCCGGGTCCCGGGGCCGCCGGGCTCTGGCCCGGCTGGGAGTCCTGCCCCTCGGCGAAGTCCGTCTCCTCCCCCAGGCCTGCGTGCTCGGTCTCCGCGGCCTGCTCCGCCGCGGTCGGGGCGTCCAGCTCACCCGCAGCGATCACGCGGTTGGCCTGGACGATCTGGTCCACAATCTCCGCAGTGGACATATTGCGGGTCAGCCCGTTCTGCCCGGTGGCGCAGAACGGGCAGTTCATACCGCAGCCGCACTGGCTGGAGATGCACAGGGTGATGCGGTTCTTGTACCGCATCAGCACCGACTCCACCAGGGCGCCGTCGAAGAGCCGCCAGAGGAACTTGATGGTGGCACCGTCGTCGGTGGTCAGCCGCCGCACTTCGGTCAGCAGCGGAGGAAAGAACTCATCGACCAGCTGCTGGCGCGTGTCGGCGGGAAGGTCGGTCATCTGCGCAGGGTCGGAGGTGTAGTGCTGGAAGTAGTGCACGGAGAGCTGCTTGGCGCGGAACCCTGGGATGCCCATCTCCTCAGCCTTGGCGATGCGTTCAGCCAAGGTGAGGTCAGCGAGGTGCTTCGGGGGCTGGGTGACCCGCTTGGACTGGGCGAACTGCAGCTTGGGGCGGCCCTGGGAGTCGAGGGCCTGGCTCCACCCCTCTGCCTGGGGGCGGACCTGCGGGCGGGTGCGGGGAGTGTCAGACATCGCCCCTATTCTCCCATGCCCGCGACTCTGGGTTGTGAGCGGCCTGGATGTCTGAGGCGTCAGGCTCCGGGGCGGCCGCGGCGCCAGTACCCCATGAAGGAGACCTGGTGGCGGCTCAGCCCGACCTCCTTGACCAGGTGGCGGCGCAGGGCGGTGATGACGCCGGCCTCCCCGGCCAGCCACGCGTATTCGACGAAGCCTTCGGGTTCGGAGGTCTCCCAGAGCACCGCCTGCTCATCGACCTCCGGCAGGTCCTGCACGCCTGTCGCCGGGGCGCCCACCGGTGCACCCGGGGTCCACTGGGCGCGGCGGGCGGCGAAGATTTCGGCTCTCCGGGCGCCCCAGCGGCGCACCCGGTCGCTGAGCAGCGCGCCGTGCTCCGCTCCTGCCCGCGGCAGCCATTGGACCTCCACACCGGAGTGTGTACGCACTGCGAGGATGTCCTCGGCCGCGGGGACCTCCAGATAGGCATGACCGGTGTACTGCTCCGGGAGGGCTTCCAACACCGCACAGATGGCGGGGACGGCCGTCTCATCACCGGCCAGCAGCAGATCCCGCGCGGTGCCGGGGGTAAAGTCAATGCCGCCGTCGGGCACCGCCGAGCGCCTGTCGGGTCCGATGATGATCAGTTCCCGCCCCGGTTCTGCTGCAGCGGCCCAGGCCTCCGCCGGACCGGGCTGCTGCGGGCCCTGCTCGGCGTGGAGCACGAAGTCGATGTCCACCTCTGGGACCTCTGGGCGGATCTGGCGCACGGTGTAGGTGCGGATGGGATTGCGCTCCTGCTCGTCGAGCATCCGCCACGCGGTGTACCACTGGCTGACTGGCGGGGCGGGCTCATCCAGCAGACCGATCTCCGGCAGGCTGCCGTCGGCGCGCGGCAGAAAGAGTTTGATGCGCTGATCCCAGGCGGGCGCGCCCCCGGTGCGGGCCCCGGGGACAGTGTGGGCGGCAGGCGAGGGCCCGAAGTTCCGCAGCTGATCGCCGGTCAGGGTGACCCGCAGGAAGTGCGGTGTGAGCCGCTGGGTCCGTGCGACCTGAGTGCGGAAGGCCCGGACGGCCGGATACGGAGACTGTTCCGGCTCAGCTGCTGCCGGCCTGCGCCGCTTCGCCGGGGTATTACGCATTAGGTCACATTATCATGACGAAATCGTCCCGGGAGGCTCAGAGGCGGCGGTGGGTGAACCGGCCGCCGACCATGGTGGCGGCCACCTGCATGCCGCGCAGCTGCTCCGGATCGGTCCGCAGCGGGTCCGCCTCAGTGAGCACCAGGTCGGCACGGTGGCCGGGGCTCAGCCGCAGCGGGCTGCGCGTGCTGGCGGCCAGAGCTTCATCCACGGTGATGCGCTGCTCGGGGTGCCAGGGGCTGCGGCCGTCGCGGCTGCGGGTGACCGCTGCGGCGATCTGGATCCAGGGATCCAGCGGCGAGACGGGAGCGTCCGAGCCCATGCGCAGCTGTGCGCCGGCGTCCAGCAGGGAGCGCAGCATGAAGGCTCGGTCGGTGCGGCCGGACCAATAGAGGTCGGCGACGTCGCGGTCATCCATGGCGTGTTCGGGCTGCACGCTGGCGATCAGACCCAGCCGGGCGAAGCGGGCGACGTCCTCGGTGCGCAGCAGCTGGGCGTGCTCGACGGCGCCGGTCATGCCCAGCGCCTCGAAGGTGTTGAGCACTTCGGTGTTGGCGCGGTCGCCGATGGCGTGGATGGCCGCACCGATCCCGGCATCGCGGGCGGCGGTCATCAGCCCGGCGAGCTGCTCGATGGGAACTGCTTCCATTCCGCAGCGGTGGTGGTGGCCCTCCGGCAGGCCCGGATAGGGGTCCCAGCACCAGGCGGTGCGGGTGTTCAGCGAGCCGTCCACAATGACCTTCAGCGGCCCCATGGTGATCAGCCCGCCCTCATCCAGCACGTCTCCGGTGGACAGGCCGGCGGCGATGACGGCGTCGAGCTTGTCCGGCCAGGCAGAGACCTCCACCCGCAGCTGGTCCACCCCGGCTGCCACGCGCTCGGGCCACAGCCGGGTGTTCTCATCGTTTTCGAACTCGATGATGCCCACCACCCCGCGGGCGGCAGCCGCTTCAGCGGCGCGGCGGTAGTCGGCGGGGGTGAGATCCGAGGCGGAGTCGAGCTTTTCCAGCACAGCGAATGCCTCGGTCTCACGCAGCAGTCCGGTGGAGTCGCTGACGACGCCGAACTGCTGCTGTGCGGCGCTGCTGACCCAGACGCAGTGCAGATCTGCGCTGACCAGCACCGCCGGCACTGTGCCGGCGGCGGCGTCGAGAGCCTGAAGGCTGGGCGGCTGCGGCCACAGCCCATCGCGGAACCCGAATCCGATCAGCTGCCGCCCTTCCGGGGTGCCCGCGGCCGCCTCGGCGACCAGCTCGAGTGCCTGCTCGGCAGTGGTCGCCCCAGTGAGGTCCAGCCGCTGCTGCTGCATGACCCACTGGGTGAAGTGGACGTGGTGGTCCCACAGCCCCGGCAGCAGGGTGCGGCCGTCGGCGTGGACCACCTCCGCTGCCGCGGAGGCCCGGATGCTGCCAGCGGGCTGGATCTGCGCTATGGACCCCTCGGCGATCCGGACGTCCACCGGGTCTGCTGAACCGGGGGGGAGCGCCTCAGAGATGAGGATCTCGGCCTCGCCGCGACTGGGCTGGGTCACCGCTCAGACTCCTTTCTGCCCGAGGTTCAGGGCCTCGGCGTTGATACTCTCCATACGGTCGGCCAGCCCGGGGTGGGCGTAGGGCCCGGAGCCGCGCAGCTCGGCGATGATGCGTTCAATAGTTGCTGCCGGCTTGTTCTGGCTCATCTTCTCCTTGGCCTCGAACCGGTTCACGCGCATGCGGAAGCCGACAGTGCCGGCGGCCAGCCGGGCCGCCAGCTCAGCGCTGGCCTCTGTGGCATGCAGCAGCTGAGGGTTGTCCAGATGCTGCTCGAAGTGCTCCACCAGGGCGTCGAGCACCTCAAGGTTCTGCTGGTCCCCCAGGATCTCCGGCCTGCCGTGCAGGTGCGCGACGGCGAAGTTCCACGTCGGCACGCTGGGCTGCTCCTGGTACCACCCCGGCGAGATATAGCCATGAGGTCCCTGGATGACCACCAGCATCGGATGCTGGCCGAGCTGGTGCTTCTCCTCGTCGGGACGGCCCACGTGAGAGAGCAGCACGATGGCCTCGGCGTCCTCCTCCAGCAGCACCGGGTAGTGGCTGGCCACCAAGCCGTGCTCAGGCACGTGGCTGATGAAGGTGGCCCAGGAATTGTCCCGGATGAGCTGCTTGACCGCCTCGGCGTCGTCGACCGCGAAGCTGGGATTGTCGCGCATGGATCCCACTATGGCACGGCAGGCCGGGGGTTGCAGTCAGCTCTGGGTGCGCAGCCGCTGGGCCAGCTGGTGGAAGGCGGGGCTGGGGTTGCCGAAGCGGTGCAGCGTCATAGACACTGCCTGCTCCTTGACCCAGTAGCGCAGCTCCACGCGTCCGGAGGCGGTGACCGGGTCGTCCAGCAGCGCGATCTCCGGATGCGGAGCCGCTGCAGCGAACAGCTGGGAAGAGGCGGTGCCCAGCACCCGGATCCGGGCGCTGCCACGGTGGGTGAACTCCCCTGCAGAGAGCTTCTCCGCGAAGGTCTCCTCGCTGTGGCGTCCGGTGCGTTCGGCCAGCTGGCCGGCGAGCTTGGCCGCCTTGGCTGTGGTTTTCTCCGCGTCCGGGTCAAGCGAGAGGTCGAAGGTGGTGCCTGCCCGCTGAGCCGCCAGCACGGCCCGGATCACATCGCGGGCCCGCGCATCGGCGCTGACCCGAAGCAGCACGTGCTGGGGGAGATAGCGGAAGATGTTGGCCTCGGCCTTCAGCCTTGTGTGGTCGGCTGGGCGTCCGAACTCGGCGTCCCACCAGGTGTCATCAGACCGGGAGGCGGTCTTCAGCCAGGCGTAGTCCTGCTGGGAGATCCACCCTTTCTCCAGGGCGGTGTCCATGATCCGGCGAGCCGTGCTTCCCTCCTCCGGCGGGGCGCTCTGAGCGGCCTGAGCGATGTCCAGCTGGTCCTCCCAGGTGCCGAAGAGCATCACGTAGTTGGGTCCGCCGGCCTTGGACCCGAGGCCCACAGAGGACTTCTTCCATCCGCCGAAGGACTGCCGCTGAACGATCGCACCGGTGATGCCCCGGTTGACGTAGGCGTTGCCGACCTCTACCTGCTCAAGCCACTGCTCCACTTCAGCGGCCTGCAGAGAGTGGATGCCTCCGGTGAGGCCGTAGTCCACCTGGTTCTGCAGCTCGATGGCCTCCTGAAGGTTCTTTGCCTGCATCAGTCCCAGCACCGGGCCGAAAACTTCGGTGAGGTGGAAGAAGCTTCCCGGGGCGACCCCGGTCTTGATGCCGGGGCTCCACAGGCGTCCGGTGTCGTCGAGCTGCCGGGGCTCCAGCAGCCAGGACTCGCCGGGCTCCAGGGTGGTCAGGGCCCGGCGCAGCTTCTCACTGGGCGGTTCGGTCAGCGGCCCCACGGTGGCTGAGAGGTTCTGCGGCCAGTCCACCACCAGCGACTTCGCAGCATCCACCAGCTGGCGGCGGAAGCGCTCGGATTCGTAGACGCTGCCCACCAGGATTCCCAAGGAGGCGGCTGAGCACTTCTGGCCAGCGTGCCCGAAGGCGGACTGCACCAGGTCTGCCACGGCCAGGTCCCGGTCGGCGGAGGGGGTCACCACCAGCGCGTTCTTACCGGAGGTCTCAGCGTTGATGGTCAGCTCCGGCTTCCAGGAGCGGAACAGCGCGGCGGTCTCGGAGGCCCCGGTGAGGATGACTCGGTCGATGCCGGGATGGGCGACGAGCTTCTTTCCTGCCTCCCCCTCGAAGGGGTAGACGCCGTGCAGCACCTCACGCGGCACTCCGGCATCCCACAGGGCCTGCAGAATGCCCATAGAGCAGTGCGGGGTGGGCTGGGAGGGTTTGTGGATGACGGAGGCTCCGGCGGCCAGGGCGGCGAAGGTGCCTCCGGCCGGGATCGCCAGCGGGAAGTTCCACGGCGGGGTGATCAGCACCAGCCGGTCGGGGGTGAACCGGGCGTGGCCCACCTCCTCCAGGCGCAGGGCGCTGTGAGCGTAGTAGCGGGCGAAGTCAATCGCCTCAGAAACCTCAGGGTCGCTCTGCTGGATGGATTTTCCCGCCTCGGCCGCCGCCAGCGAGATGAGGTGACCGCGCCGGGCGGCGAGCAGGTCGGCCGCGCGGTAGAGGATCGCGGCGCGCTCAGCTGCCGGGCGGGCGGCCCATTCTTCTGCGGCGTCGCGGGCCTGGGCGATCAGCGGATCCAGCTGCTCTACGGTGACAGTCTCAGGCACCGGCTGGCCCTCCAGCCAGTCCTCGGTGGCCCGTTCGATGACCTGCTCGGCCCAGCGCTGATTGGGCTCCAGCGCCGGATTGGTGTCCGGCTCGTTGCGGAACTCAGGCAGCTGATCTGCCGCGTAGTCGTCGTCGGGGTCGGCATCGGCGTCGGCATCCTCTTCGGCGAGCCGGTCCTGCCGGTGGTTGGGGCCCGGCGGGGTCTCGCCGTGTTCGGCCAAGATTTGCTGGAGGGTCTCCACAGAGGCGCGGAAGCGTGCCTCTTCGAGCCGGAAGGTCTCCCCGCCGTCGGTGAGGTCGAAGATTCCGGACATGAAGTTCTCCCGGTGGGCGTTCTCCTCCAGCCGGCGCACCAGATAGGAGATGGCCACGTCGAACTCTTCGGGACGCACCGCCGGCACGTAGAGCAGCAGCTGGCCGACATCGCCCCGGACGGCCTCGGCCTGCTCGACGGCCATGCCCTGGAGCATCTCGAACTCCAAGCGTTCGGTGTGCTCGGTGTTGTGCACGCCGCGTTCGATGCCCAGCAGGTGGGCGAAGGCGATGTCGAACAGATTGTGGCCGGCCACCCCGAGCCGCACCCCGCGCATCCGCTCTTCGGTGAGCAGCCAGTGCAGCACTCGCTTGTAGTTGGCATCGGTGGCCTGCTTGGACTCGCAGGTGACTACCGGCCAGCCGTGGATCTCCGCGTGGACCTGCTCCATGGCGAGGTTGGCGCCCTTGACCAGCCGGATCTTGATTCCGGCTCCGCCGGCGTCGACGCGGGCGTTGGCGAATTCGGTGAGCTCCTGGACCGCTGCCAGCGCATCCGGAAGATAGGCCTGAACCACGATGCCGGCCTCGTAGTTCTTCATCTCCGGCATCGACAGCAGCCGTTTGAACACGGCGATGGTCAGCCGCAGGTCGCGGTACTCCTCCATGTCCAGGTTGATGAGCTTGGTTCCGGCCGGGGCCGCTGCGGCCTCGGTGTAGAGGGGCACCAGCCGCTGCACCACATAGTCGACCGTCTCCTCGAAGCCCCACATGGAGATCTGGCTGGCGATCGAGCTGCCCTTGATGGAGACGTAGTCGACGTCGTCGCGACGCAGCAGGCGCAGAGTGTCCTCAAGGTGCTTGTCGGCCTCATCTTCGCCCAGGACGGCCTCGCCCAGCAGGTTGATGTTCAGCCGATTCCCCTGCTTGCGGATGGTCTGGACCGCTTTGCCGAACTGCTTGTCGCGGGCATCGACCACCATATGGCCGACCATCTGGCGCATGCGCCGGCGGGCGGCGGGGACCACGACGTCGGGCAGCATCCGGCCCAGCGCGGAGCCAGCCTGGATCTGAGCCAGATCCAGTGCCGCCAGAGTGTCCGGGGCCAGATCTCCCAGCTCGTGCAGGGCCGCGGCGGCGGCTTTGGTGTCTTCGGTGCGGATCACGCGGTCGACGAATCCCACGGTGAAGTCCAGTCCGGTGGGGTGGGACAGCACTGCGGAGAGCCGTTCGGCGGCCTTGCCGGCAGAGCCGCGACGGCGCGCGGGGGCCTGCTCGGTCTGCTGCAGCCATGCCGAGACCTGCTCCACGGCGGCGTCGGCGAGACGGTCCAGGTCTGCCTCGCCGGTGGTACGGCCGGTCGGTGCAGCGGTGGTGCTCTCAGTCATCGTCCTGCTCCTTCAGCGGTGGTCTGCGGTGCGGCGGCTGCGCGGCGGCTCCTCAGTGCCGGGCGGGCCTGCCCACGATCTGCCACCAGTGTGTGACCTTCGGCACGTCGGGGAGAAGCCCGTCAAGGTCTCTGACCGACGCGGTTGAGTCAAAATGCCATACTGGGGGGATGTCCCAGACTCCCCGCGGTCGCCCGCGTATGCAGGAGACCGCCGATGACATTGTGGCCAGCGTGCTGGCCACCGCCGGAGCCCGGGTGAGCACCGGGGACTTCTCGACCCGCCGGATCGCACAGCTGACGGGGCTGAGTCAGACCCTGGTCTCCCGGGCGGTCCGGCGTATCCGGGGCGGAGGAGCTCCGCAGCCCCCCGTCGGTGGCGGCAGCACGGTCCGGAGGCAGCTGGTGCGGCTGCGGGTGGAGTATCCGCGGATCGTGCTGGCTGCGGCTCCGGAGCCGATGAGCGGCGCGATGACCGGGGAGTCCCCGCACGCGGCAGGGCCCCGGCATGCTGTGCAGCGCCGGGCAGCCGCGGTGATGGCTGCTCTGTGGGTATCCGGTGCCGCGGCCTGGCGGGCTGAGGCCCAGGATGCTTCCCCGGAGCCGCTGAGACCGCCGACCCCGGGGGCCGCGCAGGTGGTCTGGGATCCGGCCGCTGGTCAGTGGGAGGACTTCTTGGCCGCAGCGGCAGAGCTGCTCCGGGACTGCACGTTCAGTGCTGAGGCGATCCCCGGGCAGCTGCTGGACCTGCTGGCGCGGCGTGCCGGACAGGGACTGCACGGCGTGGACTTCATCCGCAGCAGTGCGCAGCCGGGACGCTATGAGCAGGTTTTTGACTCACATCCTCTGGCGGTGGCGGAGTATCCGGCCCCCGGTCGCTCCGCGGCCAGCCGCTGGCTTCCGCGCACCGCGCTCTCTGCCACCGAGCAGATCGCGGTGGCGCTGCGCAAGGAGATGATCAGCCAGGGGTTCGGGGCCGGTGACCGGATTGTGCCGGCTCATTTCGCCCGGCGGCTGCGGCTGCCGGCGGGCGCGGTCCGCACCGCTATGCGTCAGCTCGCCGATGACGGCCTGCTGGACTCCTCCGGGTCTGGGTTCCGGGTTCCCAGCCTCTCCGGAACGGATGTGGTGGACCTCTATGCGGCGCGGCTGCAGGTCGGCACGGTGATCCTGCGCGGCTGTGCGGCTCAGCCGCGGCACCGGCTGCTGCCTGCCAGGCTGGCGCTGGGGGCGTTGGAAGCAGCCGCGCGGCAGGGCAGCCGGGCGGATGTGGGAGAGGCGGATCTGCGGTTCCAGCAGGAGCTGGCGGACGCGTCCGGTCTGCAGCAGTCGGCGCGCAGCTTCCACGCGCTGACGCTGCGGCTGCGCATGTTCATCTCAGTGCTGCAGCTGGACTACTCCCCTGCGGTGGACCGGCTGGTCGGCGACGGCAGACGGCTGCTGAGCGCGGTGCTGGAGCAGCGCGGGGAGGACGCGGTCAGGATCTGGCGCAGCAAGCTCGACGACGCGGTGCGGCACATGTCAGCCCTGGCCCCGGACACCTTCGACGCGGCGCTGTGGGCCCGGCTCACCCGCTGACCCGTGAGGCGGCCCAGGCTCCGGCGATGATCAGCCCGCAGCCGGCGAGCTGCCACACGGTGGGGATCTGTCCCAGCAGGGCAGCTCCCAGGATCAGCGCAAACACTGCGGTGAGCAGCTGCAGCGCACTGGTGAGGTTCTCCGGCAGAGACGTCATCGCAATGTTGAAGCACAGATAGGTGATCACCTGTCCGATCAGCGCAATCGCGGCGAACCACGCCAGGTCGGTGAGATTCTCCGGCGCCTGCAGCCGTCCGCTGAGCAGCGCGGCAACCAGGGTGGTCAGTCCTGCTGACAGGCAGACCAGTGTGAGCACCGCGCAGGGTGCCGGCCGTACCGCGGTGGGGGCCGATCGGCGGATGATGCTCAGGTAGAGCGCGTACCCCACCCCGGCGGCCAGGCCGGCGAGCACTCCGCCCCACTGCAGCGGTCCGGGGTCGAAGGCTCCGCCGGCCAGCGCAACACCCAGCAGCATCGCCGGAGCCACTGCGAGCATCAGCTTCGGCGGCCGGGTCCCTTCGATCAGCCACGCCAGCAGCGGGACCACCACAATCTGGATATTGATCAGCACCGTAGCCAGTCCCGCCCCGATGAGCAGGATGGAGGTGTTGTAGAACCCGTAGTCCACCCCCAAGGCCGTCCCGGCCAACACAGCCAGGATCACTGTGCGCGGCGGAAGTGCGGCGCGCACTTCGGTGCGGCGCAGCTCCCACACCACCACCGGGGCCAGCATGGGCACCGCCAGCAGGCACCGCCAAGCCGCGGTGCTCAGCGGGTCTGCTCCGAAGGCTGAGATCATCAGGGCCGCCGCGGCCAGGCTGAAGGTGCCCAGCAGCATCAGCGCTGTTCCGCGGGCGGAGGTGGTCACCCGCTCATCGTAGGACGCTGCCCGGGGCGCCGTCCCGGAATGCTGCTGTTAGTCTCACGGTATGGATATCCGGATCGCCGCCTACGCCGTGATCACCGATGAGGCCGGCAGAATGCTGCTGCCGCACTGGCGTGCGGAGGGAATCGGCGGCTGGACGCTGCCCGGCGGCGGACTCGACCCCGGAGAGGACCCGGCCGACGCGGTGGTGCGGGAGGTGTTCGAAGAGTCCGGATACCGGTGCCGGGTGGTTGAGCTGCTGGGGATCGACAATCTGGTGATTCCCGGGCACCGGCGGCTCGGCTCCTCAGGCCGGCAGGGTGTGGCCCTGCAGAATCTGCGCATCCTCTACCGGGCGGAGGTCACCGGCGGCAGTCTCCGGGTGGAGCAGGACGGCTCCACCGACGACGTCGGCTGGTTCACCGCTGATGAGATCGAGGATCTGCACCGAGTCTCCTTGGTCGATCTCGGCCGCCGGCTGGCCGGTCTGCTGCCTGCGCCCGCCTCCGCCCATACCGCCTGATCACCCGGACTGATCCAGCAGCGGCAGAATCGAGTCCAGGATCTCTGCGAGCACCGGCAGCAGGGAGACCACCAGCAGCGCGGCCATCACCAGATTGAAGATGCGCAGCTGCCGCGGTGTGGAGAGGAACCGGCCGGCACCGACTCCCAGCATCACCCACGTCAGGGTGCAGGGAAGCCCGACGGCGGCCGCCACGGCGGCGATGGTCAGCACCTCGGCCAGAAACGAGCTCCAGAATCCGGTGTAGGCGGTCAGGGCGGCGATCGCCAGTGTCCACGCCTTGGGGTTGACCAGTTGGAAGAACGCCATCTGCAGCACACCCGGGGGCCTGCCCTCCCGGCGAGCTTTCAGGTCGGTGGGGCCGGTGGCGATCTTCCACGCCAGCCAGAGCAGATAGGCCGCACCTACTGGCCGCAGCGCGTCCAGCACCCAGGGCCACTGGGCCAGCAGCCCGCCCAGACCCAGGCCGACCACCACAATCATGAGCGGAAACCCGGTGTTGATCCCGGCCACCGCCGGCAGGGTGCGCCGAAATCCGAAGGCGGCACCGGAGGCCAGCACAATGGTGTTGTTCGGCCCGGGAGTGCCGGAGCCGGCGATGATGAACAGGATCAGCGAGAGTATCGGCACAGTGTGAACCTACTCCTGAAGGCCCTCTGAGCGTGAAACGGCCCGCCATATGGACAGGGCCGTGGCCCCGAGCAGAGTCGCTGATTACGATGGCGGCATGAGGATCACACATCTGGGACATGCATGTCTGCTGGTGGAGGCCGCGGGCACGCGGGTGCTGATCGATCCTGGCAGCTTCAGCGACCAGTGGCACCGGCTGCAGCAGCTCGACGGCATCCTGATCACTCATCAGCATCCCGACCATGTGGATCCGGAGCATGCTCCGGCACTTGTGGAGGCCAATCCTGGTGCCCAGGTGGTCACCGCGGAGGATGTTCACCAGGCGGTGGAGCTGCCCGGCGCCCAGGCTCTGGGTCCCGGAGAGCAGTTCACGCTGGGCAGCTTCGAGGTGGAGACTGTCGGGGGCCAGCACGCGGTGATCCATGACGACATCCCGCGCATCCGGAACCTGGGCTATCTGCTGCGCGCCGCAGGCGAACCGGTGCTCTTCCACCCCGGGGATGCGCTGGATGCTGCCCCTGAGGGGGTGGATGTGCTGGCTCTTCCCCTGATGGGGCCGTGGGCGGCGATGAAGGAGCACGTGGATTTCGTCCGTGCGCTGCAGGTTCCCCCGCACAGCATCCCGATCCATGATGAGCTGCTCTCTGACCGGGGCCGGGGGCTGCTGAGCCGGCAGATCGCCCAGCTGACCGGAACCGAGATCGTCTCCCAGCGCGGAGGGGCGAGCCGGGAATTCTGAACCAGAACCCCGCTCAGCTGCGCGCTGCGGCGTCGGCCCTGCTGTGCCCGAAGCGGCGCAGGCGCAGCGAGTTCGCCACCACGCTCAGTGAGCTGAGCACCATGGCCGCTCCGGCGAGCATCGGGTTGAGCAGCCCCAGCGCTGCCAGCGGTATGGCAGCGGTGTTGTAGAGAAAAGCCCAGAAGAGATTCTCCCGGATGGTGCCCAAGGTGCGCCGGGCAAGCCGCAGCGCCTGGGGGACACTGCGCAGATCCCCTCGGATGATGGTGATGTCGGCGGCTTCGATGGCCACATCGGTGCCGGTGCCCATGGCGATGCCCAGATCGGCCTGGGCCAGGGCGGCGGCATCGTTGACGCCGTCACCCACCATTGCCACGGCTTTCCCCTCGGCCTGGAGCTGCTGGATGGCGGCGACCTTGTCCTGCGGCAGCGCCTCGGCGATGACCTCGGTGATTCCCACCGCTGCGGCCACCCGGTGGGCGGCCCCCGTGTTGTCCCCGGTCAGCAGCACCGGGGTCAGGCCCATCCGGCGCAGCTGGGCCACAGCCTCCCCTGAGGATTCTTTGACCGTGTCTCCGGCGATCAGCACGCCGGCGAAGTCGCCGTCGACTGCCACCAGAACCGGAGTGCTGCCCTGACGCTCTGCTCTGCTGAGCAGCGGTTCGATGTCGGCTGGGAGCTCAACTTCGAGCATCTGCAGCAGACCGCGGCGGCCTACGGCGACCTGGTGGCCCTCCACCACCCCGGTGACTCCGCGGCCCTGGTGGTTGGTGAACTCAGACGGCGTCGGCAGTGTGCCCCGGCGTGAACCCAGGGACTCACGCGCTGCGTTGGTGATGGACCGGGCCACCGGATGTTCGGAGGCTGATTCCAGGGCCCCGGCCAGTCGCAGCAGCTGCTCGTCCCGGTGGGTGTCCGTGATCGCCCAGGAGCGGGCCGAGTGGACTGCCGCCAGCTGCATCGCTCCGGTAGTCACCGTGCCGGTCTTGTCCAGCAGCACAGTGTCGATGCCGCGCGAGGACTCCAGCACCTCGGGTCCGCGGATAAGGATGCCCTGCTGCGCACCGCGGCCGGTGCCCACCAGCAGTGCGGTGGGCGTGGCCAGGCCCAGCGCGCAGGGGCAGGCGATGATCAGCACCGCAACGGCCGCGGTGAACGCGGACTCGGCCGGCGCTCCGGACAGCAGCCACACGCACAGGGTGACCAGTGCAATGACCAGCACAGCGGGCACAAAGACGGAGGAGATTCGGTCCGCCAGACGCTGCACCTCGGCCTTGCCGGACTGCGCCTGCTCCACCAGGGCCGCCATCTGCGCCAGCTGGGTATCGGCTCCGATGCGGGTCGCGCGGACTACCAGCCGTCCGGAGGTGTTGATGGTGGCTCCGGTCACCGCATCGCCGACGGCCACTTCGACAGGCACCGACTCCCCGGTGAGCATGGATACATCGACGGCCGATGCTCCGGAGACCACCACGCCGTCGGTGGCGATCTTCTCCCCGGGGCGGACCAGGAACTCGTCTCCGACTCTCAGTTCGGCGATGGCAACGCTGCGCTCTTCTCCCCCGCTGAGCACAGTGGCCTCCTTGGCGCCCATGCTCAGCAGGGAGCGCAGGGCCCGGCCGGCCGATGCTTTGGAGCGCTTCTCGAAGAACCGGCCCAGCAGCAGGAAGCTGGTCACCGCCGTGGCCACCTCGAAGTACACATTGGCCGTGCCGCTGCTGGTTCCGCCGAGCCAGTAGGGTTCGGAGAACAGGCTGAAGGCGTGCCGCATCTGGGGGTCTCCGGCCGGGCCGGTCAGCAGCGCGTAGACCGACCAGCCCAGGGCTGCGAGGGTCCCCAAAGAGATCAGGGTGTCCATAGTGGCGGTGCCGTGACGGGCGTTGAGCACCGCTGCACGGTGAAAGGGCCACCCGGCCCACAGCACCACCGGCAGGCTCAGCGCCAGGGACACCCACGTCCAGTAGTCGAACTGGGCAGCCGGCACCATGGCCCACAGCACCACCGGGACGGACAGGACCGCGGCGATGATGAGGCGTCGGCGCAGCAGCACCAGATCATGGTCGGCCTGCTCCTGGGAAGCCTCGGCCTGCGGGATCTCCGCCCGGTAGCCGGTCTTCTCCACAGTGGCGATCAGCTGCTCGACCAGCTGCTGACGGTCGGCCACGTCCTGCGCAGAGATCCATGCTTTCTCCGTGGCGTAGTTGACGGTGGCGCTGACCCCCTCAAGGCGGTTGAGCTTCTTCTCCACCCGCTGGGCGCAGGCGGCGCAGGTCATTCCGCCGATCTGCAACTCGAGGCGCTCGTCTGTGGGCCGCGCGGCGCGGGTCATGAGCGAGGCTGGGCCTGGTAGCCGGCTTCGTCCACCGCGGCGAGCACATCCGCCTCAGACACTGTCGCGCCGTCGGCGAGGGTGAGGACCAGACTGCCGTCGTCGGCGCTGACGGAGACCTCGGTGACACCCGGCAGCACCGAGACCTCCTCTCGGACGGCCGCTTCGCAGTGGGAGCAGGACATTCCGGTCACGGTGTAGTGCAGTGTCTGAGTCATAGCTGTGCGCCTTCGGTCATAAGGGTGCGGTGTGTGCGGCTTTCAACCGCCTGCGCACCACTATACCCCCATAGGGTATATTTCTGTCTATGGACTCCTCCCATGGCTATATGAGCGATAAGGACAAGTACCTGGCCCGCCTGCGCCGCATCGAGGGCCAGGCCCGTGGTGTGCACCGCATGGTGGATGAGGACGCCTACTGCATCGACATCCTGACCCAGATCAGCGCTATGACCTCCGCACTGGAGAATGTGGCGCTGGCACTGCTGGACGATCACCTCAAGCACTGTGTCGCCAACGCGGTCAGCAGCGGCGGTGAGGAGGCCGAGCAGAAGATCCGCGAGGCCAGCGCGGCCGTTCAGCGGCTGGTCAAGTCCTGAGGGGTCGGCCGGCAGGCGACCCTTGCCGCGCACAGACGATCAGTGGTTGTGGTCATCCTCGTGGTCGTGGCGGGACTCTTCGCAAGGGGGCCGCAGCAAGCGCGCTGCGACTACCAACCGATCCCCTCCTCGAGCTTCTGCCGCTGGGCGGTGAGCATCTCCTCCAGCTCTGCGGAGTCCACTTCCCCCTCGGCAATGATGAAGAGGTGGTGGTGCTGGTAGCTCTGCCCGCCCATGTGGATGTGCTGGCTCTGCCCGAACTGGCTCAGCACCACGCTGAAGCCTTGGATCGCCTCAATGGGGGTGAAGTCCATACGCATGCCCAGATTCTCCACGGAGGTGCCGCACTCCTGGATCACGGTGTCATAGTTGCTGCCGAAGAGGTCCTTCTCCTCCTCCGTGCTGGCCAGCGCCAGATTCACCGTGGCATCCCCCGCCGCCAGGGGGCTGACCACCATCCAGTCGACACTCTCCTGGCTGCCGTCGAATTCGGCGACGGCGGCCTCGCATTCGGGGCTGGAGTCAAAGCCGTCCATGGTCAGATTCTGGGAGATATAGCCGTCACCGGCGGGCCCGATGATGCCCACGCCCTCCTCGGTGATCTCATAGCCCTCCGCCCCATCGCCTGCCTCGGGGAACATGGCCTCGACCTGGCCGGCGTCCACTTCCCAGCCCTGCGGGAGTTCCTCGGCGGTGAGGATCAGCTGGCTCAGCTGCTCGCCCTCAAGCGGCTCGCTGAGCGGTTCGGCCTCTGCGGCATCCTCCCCGGTGGAGCCGGCCTGGGCATCTGGCGTGCCGGAGTCGTCGTCGAGCACGAAGGCGGCCCCTAACCCCAGCAGAATGATCAGACCGGCAGCAGCGGCACCTCCGGCAACCAGGACCAGCGCCCGGCGGCCGAAGCGCGGCCCGACTCTCACCGGCGGCTGGGCTGGAGCCGGCGCCTCAGAGTGCTGATGAGGCTCATGCCCAGCAGGCGGCTGGTGCGACGGCTGGGCCGGCCGTTGAGACTCGCCGTATCCAGCGGCTCCGCCGGGCTGCTGCGGGGGGCGATAGTGCTGCGGAGGCCCGGTCTGCGAATGTGCCTGCTGGGGATCCTGCGGGAGTCCCTGCGCACCGGGGTCCTGCGGGTTCGGCTGCTGGGGGTCGCTCATGACCTGTCACCCTTCCATGGTGTTTGCTTCTGCAAATGGTTATGGCGCCACAGTAGCGCTTAATGTTTGCAATTGCAACCCTTGGTGGAGTGTGGAAGGGAGAATATTGCGCCCCGTGTCAGCCGCCGTGGGAGCGGGGCGAGCGCGACTCTAGAATCGCCACCATGCTCAGTGCAGCCCAGCAGACCCTGTGGAATCCCGGGGACTATCTGAATTTCGCCTCCGAACGGACCCAGCCGTTCATCGACCTGCTCTCCCGCCTCCAGCTCCCTGATGTCCGGCGCATCGTGGATCTCGGCTGCGGCCCGGGGAACGGGATGCCGGTGCTGCGGGCGCTGTGGCCGCAGGCGGAGATCCTGGGTGTCGACTCCAGCGAGCAGATGCTGCAGCAGGCCGCGCGCACCACTGCCTCAGATACCGGCATCACCTACCTGCATGCCGACATCCGAGACCTCCAGCTGGATGAACCCGCCGATCTGATCGTCTCCAATGCGGCGCTGCAGTGGATTCCGGAGCACCGTCAGGTGCTGCCGCGGATTCAGCAGTTCGTCGCCGACGGCGGCGCCCTGGCGGTTCAGCTGCCGGGGAACTTCTCTGCTCCGAGCCATCGCCTGCTGGCCGAATTTGCCGGCGCTGAGCCCTACCGGGCGCATATTGACCCCCACTCACTGCTGCAGCCGACCGCGGAGGTCAGCGACTATATGCTCGATGTGGCAGGCGAAGGCTGGGATGTCACCGGCTGGGAGACGCGCTACCACCATGTGCTCAGCGGTGAGGATCCCGTCTTCGACTGGATCGCCTCCGCAGGCGCGCGTCCGGTGCTGCAGGCTCTGCCGGAGCCGCTGCTGAGCCGGTTCGTCCGTGAGTACAAGGCGGCGCTGCGTCAGGCCTATCCGCCCACTGAGATCGGTACCATTCTGCCGTTCCGCCGTCTGTTCTTCATCGCCGCACGCACCGGCTGAGGCCGAGGCGGTTCAGGGCCGGCGCAGGAACGTCAGGTCGAAGATCCGGCGTCCGGCCTGCAGGGCCTTGCGCTCAAAGTCGGTCTCCACCCGGGCGGCGAATCGCGGAGCCCAGCCGCCCTCAGCATCCAGGGCCTCGGCCAGCGGCAGCGGGCGGGCCTCCTTGCCCAGGCTGGCCGCATCCAGGTCTCCCAGGCGCACCTGCGTCAGCGGGGACTGCTCCCCGACCCGCTGCCCGGCGTGCGGATTCCAGAATTCCTCCGCTGCGCCGATGACCTCCCGCATCTGCACCGCGTAGTCAGACCAGTCGGTGGCCAGGCGCCACACTCCGGTGGGCGCAATGACCCGGGCGGCCCGCTGCACGAAGGGCGGCTGGATGAGCCGCCGCTTGGTGTGCTTCTTCTTATGCCACGGGTCGGGGAAGAACACCCAGAGCTCGGAGACGGAGCCTGAGGGCAGCAGCTTGTCCAGCACCTCCACGGCGTCCAGGCAGGCGATGCGCACATTGCTCAGCCCCTCGCGACGCACCCGGGCGGCCAGCTGCGCGGCTCCGGGCCGGTAGACCTCAATGGCCAGAAAGTCGGCGTCGGGGTTGCTGGCCGCCGCATGAGCCACTGCCTCGCCAGAGCCCGAGCCGATCTCCACGATCAGCGGCGCGGTGCGGCCGTACTCCTTCTCCCAGTCGATCTGGAAGCCTTCGGCCACTGAAGTGTCCCGCTCCCCGGTGGGAACGTCGAGCAGCTCCTGCCCCAGCGCCGCGTCCCAGGCGCGCTGGTAGCTGGGCTTGAGCCGGTTGCTGCGCCGCACGAAGGACAGCGGCTTGCGCAGGTGCTTTGCAGTCTCAGACACGGTGGCCCATCCTACCGGGGAGCGGGCCTCAGCCGTCCAGAATCTCCTGGGCGCCGGTGAGGAACTCGTGGAGCAGCGGGCCGTTGGTGGATCCGCCGAACTCGCCCTCCTCGAGGAAGATGGCCACAGCCAGGTCCCCCTGCAGAGCTATCACCCAGGTATGGGCGTAGACGTCGTCGCCGTCTCCGGCTTCTGCCGTGCCGGTCTTGGCGTAGACCGGGTCTCCCGGCACCGGCGCCATGGACTCCAGGGTGCCGTACTGCACGGTGCCCGCCATCAGCTCTCGCAGGTCCTCGGCCTCTTCTGCGGTGAGATCGCCCTCGTCGGCCCATTCGGGCTCTTCGTCCAGGGCGACGAGCCGGGGGTGGACGGTCTCCCCGGCACCGATGGAGGCAGCCACAGTGGCCATGCCCAACACGGAGGTCTCCACCACACCCTGGCCGAAGAGGTTGGCCGCGTGCAGGTTCAGCTCCGCCTCTTCCGGGACGGAGGCCTTCATCGCGTGCAGGCCGATGCCGATCTCATTGTTCAGTCCGAGGTCCAGCGCCGCCTGACGCAGATCTGCGGAGGTCACATCGTCCCAGGCTGCGGCGAACAGGGTGTTGCAGGAGACGGCGACCAGGTCTCGGAAGGCGTGGGTTCCCAGGTATTCCCCGGGGTAGCCGGGGACATTGGTGAACTGCTGGCCGTGCACTGTGGTGGACTGCGGGCACTGGACCTGCGAGTCGGGACTCAGCCCGTCGCGCAGCATCGCCAGGGAGGAGACCATCTTGAATGTGGAGCCGGGGGCGTAGGTGGCCTGCAGGGCCGAGTCGACGAAGGGAGAGTCCGGGTTGTGGCTCGCCGCCGCTAAGATGCCGCCGTCGGAGGGTCTGATGGCCACCAGGCCGGCGGTGACGTCCTGGTCCTCCACAATGGCCTGGCCCAGGTTCTGCAGTCGGGGGTTGAGATGGGTATGCAGGTCCTCGCCCGGCTGCGGTTCGATCTCATAGAGCGGGACGCCGTCCATGTGGATGCGCATCCCGGGGGTGCCCCGCAGGGTGTCCTCATGCAGGGCCTGCAGACCGGAGAGCCCCACCTGGTCGCCGACGCTCAGCGTCGGATCTTCCTCCAGGTGCTCTGCGGTGACGTCGCCCACCCGGCCCAGGATCAGTGGCGCGAAATCGGCGCTCTCGGCCAGCGGCAGCTGATCGGGATAGCTGGCCGCACCGGGGATCGACTCGATGTCGGCCGCGGTGACTTCGTCGGACTCCCGCCTGACGGTGATGGCCTCCACGAAGGCTTCCTCTCCGTAGGCCAGCACCCGCTCGGTGTACTCCTCGGTGCTGAGGCCGACGACTTCGGCCATCTGTGCGGCCGCCTGTCGATACAGCTCTTCGGCCGCCTCCTCATCATCGGCCACAATCTGGGACTTGTCGATGCCGATGCGGACCACATCGCGGTTGTAGACCATGGCCCGCCCGTTGTCATCCATGATGCGGCCGCGCTCTGCGGGGGTGGTGACGATGCCGATGGGCTCATGCCCGGCGTAGTCGGGCAGCAGCAGCTCGGTCTCCCCCTCCAGCAGCCAGACGTCGTCCTCGGCGCTGTAGGTGTAGTCGCCCTCGGTCTGGTAGGTCCACTCTTCGCCGTCGATGCCCAGCTCGGCCAGGTCCCAGCTGTGCTCGAAGGTGACCTCCGCTGTCGGGGCCCGCACGGAGTCTTCCTCGGGCTCGTCCACCACAACCTCGGCAACGGTGACCTCCGGGGTCAGCCCGTCGAAGGGTTCGTGGAGGTTCTCCGCCGCCTGGGCCAGGGTCTCCTGTGTTCCTGAGGCTAAGCTCACGCTGGAGAAGTCGCCGCTGCTCACGGCTGAGGCGGTGGTTTCGGCAGCCGCCTCAGCAGACGCGCGTTCCTCCTCGGCGCCGCAGGAGGTGAGCGCCAGGAGGCCGGCCGCGCCCCCGGCGGCCAGCAGTATGCGGGAGCGGAGACGGTGGGTGAGCACTCCCCCAGTATGCGTCAAGGCTGCGCTCAGGTCGAAGCGAAACCCCCGCTGCTTGTCCAGGTTGCATCCAGCTACGGCGGTGCTGGGCGCCCAGGAGAGATGCTGGCGCGCTGATCAGTGGTGGGACCGCCAGAGCACCAGCTCCTTGTTCAGCGGACGTGGCCGCTGCCCCCGGGCGACGGTCACCACGTCGCCCTGCGGCGCGACGGCGAAGACGCGTGTGCCGCCGGGGTTGCGCTCGGCCTCCCGCAGCTGGGTGCGCAGCCGATCGACGTGGTCTTCCAGCTCCTGCACGCGGTTCTGCAGCTCGATGATCCGCCGGATGCCTTCCAGGGAGACGCCCTCCTGGCTCAGCTGCTGGATCTGACGCAGCTGCTCGATGTCGTAGGGCGAGTAGCGGCGGTGCCGGCCGCCCTGGCGACGTGGGGTGACCAACCCCATCCGGTCGTACTGCCGCAGCGTCTGAGGGTGCATGTCTGCCAGTTCTGCGGCCACTGAGATGACGAACAGCGGCGCATGGCGGTGCTCAGCAGCCAGCATGCGCAGGTCTTCGCCGTCGTCGTATTCGGCGACGTTCTCCCGGACCCGCAGCCGGGTGTATTGGGCGGATAGTCGCTGTCTCGGCACTGCTGTGACACCTCCTCTCTGCCGCTTGTCCTCAACCGGTATGGTCAGGGTTCATCTGCTATAACGCTGCTTTGGCCTTCAGGTCTTCCCGGGGGTTGAAGTCAGCGGTGGCCTCAGCATAGGCCTGGACTGCGGCGCGGGCCTGGTCGCTGAGCTGGTCGGGAACCACAATGTCGAGCACCACCAGCATGTCGCCGCGGCTGTTCTTGCGGCGAATGCCGTGGCCTTTCAGGCGCAGGGTCTTTCCGGAGCTGGATCCGGCCGGGATGCGGATCCGCACGGTCTCCCCGTGGATGGTGGGGACCTCGGCCTGAGCGCCGAGCACGGCCTCGTCCACTGTGATGGGCAGGTGGATCCGGATGTGGTCGCCCTCGCGCTGGAAGAAGGGGTGGTCCTGGATGGAGACCTCCACCAGCAGGTCGCCTGCCCCGCCCGGGCCCTGCTGTCCCTTGCCTTTGACCCGCACCTTCTGGCCCTCTTTGATCCCAGCGGGAATGCGCACATCGATCACATTGCCGGATGCCTCGCGCAGACCCACTGTGGTGCCGCGGACCGCGCCCTTGAAGGAGATGGTGGTCTTCGCGGTGCGGTCGGCCCCCTTGGGGGCGCTCGAGAACCGGGTGCCGAAGCGGTCTCCCATACCGCCGAAGAGATCGGCGAAGTCGGGTCCGGAGCCGAACCGGCCGCCGGCGGTGCCAGGGGCCCCTTGCCCGAAGAGGCCTCCGAAGATGTCCTCGAACCCTCCGGAGGCTCCGCTGGAGCCGGAGAACCGTGCCGAGGAGGACCCCATGGCGCGGATGGCATCGTACTGCTGCCGCTGCTCGGGGTCGGAGAGCACCGAGTGCGCCTCTGAGATGTCTTTGAACTTCTGCTCGGCCGCCGCGTCACCGGGATTCTTGTCCGGGTGGTGCTGGCGGGCCAGCTTGCGGTAGGCCTTCTTGATCTCTTCGGCGGTGGCGTCCTGGGAGACGCCGAGAATGCTGTAGAAGTCCTTATTGATCCAGTCCTGTGATGCCATAGCTCATCCCGGGCTCGCGCCTCCCTCCTCTCTGTGACGTCTGGGCGTTCGGCGGTCCGGCCGCGGGGGGGTGCCCACCGCAGCCGGACCGCCGGACACGGATGCTACTGCTCGGTTCCGCTGGAGACGATGACCTGTGCCGGACGCAGCAGGCGGTCGCCGAACCGGTAGCCGGAGCGGACCACCACGGCGATGTGGTCCGCCTCGACCTCCTCGTGCGGCTGCTGCATGATCGCCTCATGCTCAGTGGGGTCGAACCGCTCCCCCACCGCCCCGACTGTGGCCAGACCCTGCTGGGTCAGCACCTGCTCCAGCCGGGAGGCGATTTGGGCGAAGGGCCCGTCCTCCAAGTCACCGGCCTGCCGGGCGGCGGCGATATCGTCCAGCACCGGCATCAGCTCGGTGATCAGCTGGCCTTTGACCCGCTCCTTCTCCACCGCCCGGTCACGCTCGACGCGTCGGCGGTAGTTGACGTACTCCGCCTGGACCCGCCGCAGATCGTTCTCCAGTTCGGCCTCGCGGTCGTAGCCCTGTGCCTCCAGATCCTCCTCGACGGCGTCGATCCGCTCCTGCCGCTCAGTCTCACCGCCGCCGACGGCTTCCCCGAGGGGCACCTCGCGCAGCTCAGGCTCCTCGGCGACCTCCGGATCAGTCGGGCCGGACTCTTCTCCGGCGACCTCCTGCTCGGCCACCGGATCGCCGGCGCCGCCGTAGACGGCCTCGCCGATCTGCTCAGTGTCCTCAGCGTCCTCGGCAGGGATGTCCCGCAGGATCCGTTCGGCCTCGGCCAACGGGTCGGCCAGCGGCTCGCCCCCGGCCGCCTCCCGGTCCTCAGCGGTGGCTTCGCCCTCACTGGAGTTCCGGGGCTCGCCGGTCTCCGGGTCCAGCCGACGCTTGTCGGTGAACCGGATGGGCTCCTCCGGGATGCCTTCCTCGCCCTGTTCAGGGTTGTACTTGTCCTCAGCCATCGCCTGGGACTCCTTTGCTGTTACTTCTTCTCGGCCTCGTCGTCCTCGTCCACGACCTCAGCGTCGACGATGTCTTCGTCCTCGCCTGCGGTCTCACCACCGGCGGGTGCCTCCTCAGCGCCGGGGGCACCCTCGGCGCCCTGAGCGTAGAGGGCCTCACCGATCTTGACCTGGGAAGCCTGCAGCTTCTCGAAGGCGGACTGCACCTCGTCGTCGTTGTCGGTGCCCTCCAGGGCCTTCTTCAGGGCGTCGACGTCGGCCTGGACCTCGGTCTTGACCTCTTCAGGGATCTTCTCCTCGTTCTCCTTCAGGAGCTTGTCCACCGAGTAGGCCGTGGCCTCGGCGGCATTGCGGCGCTCAGCAGCCTCGCGGCGCTTCTTGTCCTCTTCGGCGTGCTTCTCCGCGTCGGCGACCATCCGCTCGATGTCCTCCTTGTCCAGGGAGGTGCCGCCGGTGATGGTCATCGACTGCTCCTTGCCGGTGCCCTTGTCCTTGGCGGAGACGTGGACGATGCCGTTGGCGTCGATGTCGAAGGTGACCTCAATCTGCGGCACGCCGCGCGGAGCCGGGGCGATGCCGGTCAGCTCGAAGGTGCCCAGCGGCTTGTTGTCCCGGGTGAACTCGCGCTCACCCTGGAAGACCTGGATCGCCACCGAGGGCTGGTTGTCCTCGGCCGTGGAGAACACCTCGGACTTCTTGGTGGGGATGGCGGTGTTGCGCTCGATCAGCTTGGTCATCACTCCGCCCTTGGTCTCAATGCCCAGGGACAGCGGGGTGACGTCGATCAGCAGCACGTCCTTGCGCTCACCGGCGAGCACACCGGCCTGCAGCGCAGCGCCGACGGCTACCACCTCGTCCGGGTTCACCGACTTATTGGCCTCCTTGCCGGTGAGCTCCTTGACCAGGCCCGCCACTGCAGGCATGCGGGTGGAGCCGCCGACCAGGATGACGTGGTCGATCTCGGAGATGGAGACACCGGCCTCGGAGATCACATCGTGGAACGGCTTCTTGGTGCGGTCCAGCAGGTCTGAGGTCATATCCTCGAACTTCGCCCGGCTCAGAGTCTCGTTGACGTGCACCGGGGCGCCGTCGTGCTGGGTGGCGTAGGGAATGTTGATGGTGGCGGTGGAGGCGCTGGAGAGCTCCTTCTTGGCGCGCTCGGCCTCCTCCTTCAGGCGCGGGACGGCGATCTTGTCCTTGGAGAGGTCCACGCCCTCCTTGGACTTGACCTGCTCCACCAGCCAGTCGATGATCCGCTGGTCCCAGTCGTCGCCGCCGAGCCGGTTGTCGCCGGCGGTGGCGCGCACCTGGATGGTGGAGAACTCGTCCTCGTCCTTTCCGACCTCCAGCAGGGAGACGTCGAAGGTGCCGCCGCCGAGGTCGAAGACCAGGATGAGCTCGTCCTCCTTGCCCTTGTCCAGTCCGTAGGCCAGGGCTGCGGCCGTGGGCTCGTTGACGATGCGGGAGACCTTCAGGCCGGCGATCTCGCCGGCTTCCTTGGTGGCCTGACGCTCAGCGTCGTTGAAGTAGGCCGGCACGGTGATGACCGCTTCGGTGACGTCCTCGCCCAGGTAGGATTCAGCGTCGTGCTTGAGCTTCATCAGCGTGCGGGCGGAGATCTCCTGGGGGGTGTACTCCTTGCCGTCGATCTCCTTCTTCCAGTCAGTGCCCATATGGCGCTTGACCGAGGAGATGGTCCGGTCCGGGTTGGAGACGGCCTGACGACGGGCCACCTCACCGACGAGCACCTCGCCGTTCTTGGAGAAGGCCACCACCGAGGGGGTGGTGCGGGCGCCTTCTGCGTTTGCGATCACCGTGGGCTCGCCGCCCTCCAGGACGGTGACCACGGAGTTGGTGGTTCCCAGGTCGATGCCGACTGCGCGGGACATGCGGACTCCTTTCATCAGGACGTGTAAAGCGTCGTATCGCCGCAGTTGAGCGATTCCGGCTCAAGTCTGTTTCCTGAGCCGAGTCGTGTCAAACTCACTTGAGTCAACCTCGCTCAACTTTGCGTTCGAGGATTCCAACGACGGCGCCGCGCGGATCATTCCCGCCCGCCGGAAGCCCCAAGCACAGAACGTGTCGGATGAGCCCAAACTCCCCCTGTTTCAGCGCCAGTTTGGGCCTTTCCGGCACGTAAGTAGTGGGTGCGCCGACACGTAAGACGCGGGGCGGCCTGGGTGCGGGGGCGGCCCGGCTGGGTGCGGGGCGGCGGGGGCGGCCCGGATGGGTCGGGCGGCCTGGTTGCGGGCGGGCCGGGACCGCATCCGGCGGACCGCTCCCGGCCCGCCGGTCGAGCGGATGTAGCGACATATGACAGGCCCTCCGGGCTGGAGGGTGCTGTACATCACATCGCAAGAAGAGGACGAGCAGGACGTGAAGGGGCTATGACGAGCCAGACTCCGCCGCACAGCAGCGGCCATTCCCGGCCGGGGACGCGCCGGCTGATCGACCAATTCACCCAGCCGGCAGGACGCTTCAGCAGCCACCCTGCCCTGCTGCCGGGCATCGGAGTCGATCAGACACCGAAACGCTACGGACTGAACGTGCCGGTGTTCATCATCGCCGCCCTCAGCGTCTTGGGCGTGGTGCTGTGGGGGATGTTCGCCCCGCAGAACCTGGAGCTGGTCTCCGGCGAGGCGCTCGGATTCTTCACCGGCGAGCTGGGCTGGTTCTTCGTGATGCTCACGGTGGCGGTCTTCGGCTTCATGCTGTGGCTGGGCCTGGGACGGCACCGCCACAGCAAGCTCGGCGCCGACGACGAGGAGCCGGAGTTCTCCACCGTCTCCTGGATCGCCATGCTGTTCTCCGCCGGCATCGGAATCGGGCTGATCTTCTACGGCCCCTCGGAGCCGCTGACCTACTTCACCGACCTGCCGCCGATGTACTCCACACTTCCCGACGGCGGTCAGGAAGCGGTGCACGCAGCAATCAGCCAGACGCTGTTCCACTGGGGCCCACCAGCCTTCGCCTACTACGCCCTGGTCGGCGGAGCCGTAGCCTACGCCGCCTACCGCAAAGGCAGGGTTCCACTGATGTCGGCGCTGCTGGAGCCGATACTCGGCAAGCGCACCCGCGGTCCGCTGGGGGCTGTGGTGGACATCCTGGCGATCCTGGTGACGCTGTTCTCCACCGCGATCTCGCTGGGGATCGGCGCCCTGCAGATCGGCACCGGGCTGCAGATCATCGCCGGAGTAGGCCCGCTGGGCAATGCGGCGATCATCGGAATCATCGCCATTCTGTGCGTGCTGTTCGTCCTCTCGGCCGTCTCCGGGGTCAAGCGCGGCATCCGCGCGCTGTCCAATATCAATATGGTGCTGGCCGGCCTGCTGGGCATCTTTGTGCTGATCACCGGCCCGACCATTGTGCTGATGAACCTGATCCCCGGGGTCGGAATGAATTTCCTGGCCGATCTGCCGAGCCTGATGGGTCAGACCGCGACAGGTCCGGACACCTCCGGGGAGACGTCTGCCGGGGACTTTATGTCCACCTGGACCATCTACTACTGGGCCTGGTGGGTCTCCTGGACCCCGTTCGTGGGACTGTTCATCGCCAAGATCTCCCGCGGACGCACACTGCGCGAGTTCGTCACCGGAGTGATCATCGCCCCCAGTGCGGTCTGCCTGATCTGGTTCACCATCATCGGCGGAACCAGCCTGACCATGGAGCAGGAGACCGGCGGCATCTCAGCGGCTGAGAGCCATGAGGCGATGTTCTTCACCATGCTGGACGGGCTGCCGCTGTCGGCCCTGACCTCGGCGGTGGTGATGTTCTCGGTGATCATCTTCTTCGTCACCTCCGGCGATTCGGCCTCCATGGTGATGTCCTCCATCGCCGAGCGCGGATCCCCGGCGCCGAAGACGTGGAACACCGCAGTATGGGGTGTGGGCATGGCCGCAGTGGCCGCCGTGCTGCTGACCACCACCGGCGAGGCCGCACTGGGCCAGCTGCAGTCGCTGATGACGGTCAGCTCCCTGCCGTTCGCGGTGATTCTGGTGCTGATCATGATCGCCTGGGCCAAGGAGCTGGCACGGGATCCGATGACGCTGCGCCGGCGCTTCGAGAAGGAGGCGCTGCGCCAGAGTGTGGAAGCCGGCATCGCCGAGCACGGCGATGACTTCACCTTGGCCGTTGAGCAGGCTCCACAGGGGCAGGGCGCAGGAGCCTGGCTGGACACGGACAACCCGGTCTACACCGAATGGTGGGAGACGGCTACCGGGCCGGTGCCCACTGTGCAGCCGGAGGACGCCGGCAAGGGCAACGGCCGCCCGCGCAGCGCACAGAAGGGCTGAGGCCTCAGTCCATGGCAATACCGATGTACTTGGTCTCCAGGAACTCGTCGATGCCGGTGTCCCCGCCTTCGCGGCCCAGGCCGGACTCTTTGACGCCTCCGAAGGGTGCGGCCGGGTTGGAGACCACGCCCTGGTTGATGCCGACCATGCCGGACTCCACCTGCTCGGCCACCCGAAGCGCGCGGTTCAGGCTCTCGGTGTAGACGTAGTTGACAAGGCCGTACTCGGTGGCATTGACCCAGTCGATGACCTCCTCCTCGGAGTCGAATGGGGTGACCGGGGCTACGGGGCCGAAGATCTCTTCGCTCCACATCCGTGCCTCACGCGGGACATCGGTGAGCACCGTGGGCGGGTAGAAGTAGCCCTCACCGGCGGCGGGTTCTCCTCCCAGCAGGACACTGGCACCGGAGCGCACGGCGTCGTCGACCAGCTCCTGAACCTTCTTCTGCTGCTTCTCATCGATCAGCGGGCCGACGGCGACCCCGTCGTCCACACCCCGTCCCACGCGCATCTGGCGCAGCCGCTCCGCCAGACGGCGGGAGAACTCCTCGGCGATGCTGCGGTGGGCGAAGATCCGGTTGGCCGCAGTGCAGGCCTCACCGGAGTTGCGCATCTTCGCCAGCACCGCACCGTCGACTGCCTTGTCCAGGTCGGCGTCGTCGAAGACGACGAAGGCCGCATTGCCGCCGAGCTCCATCGAGGTGCGCATCACGGTGGAGGCGCACTGCTCCAGCAGCATCTTGCCCACCGAGGTGGACCCGGTGAAGGAGAGCTTCCGGGCGATGCCGGAGCGGATCAGCGGCTCCATCACGCCCCCGGAGTCGGAGGTCACCAGAATATTGACCACTCCGGCGGGAACCTCGGCCTCATGCAGGATCTGCGCCAGCGCCAGCATGGACAGCGGCGTCTGGGAGGCCGGCTTGAGCACGCTGGTGCAGCCGGCTGCGATAGCCGGGCCGAGCTTGCGGGTGCCCATGGCCAGCGGGAAGTTCCAGGGGGTGATGAGCAGCGAGGGTCCCACCGGCTGGCGGGCCACCAGGAACCGGGCATTGCCGGCGGGGGCCACCTGGTAGTTGCCGCTGATCCGGGTGGCCTCCTCGGCGAAGTGGCGGAAGAACTCTGCGGCATAGGCCACCTCACCGTAGGCCTCGGTCAGCGGCTTGCCCATCTCCAGGGTCATCAGCAGGGCCAGATCGTCCTTGCGCTGGTGCATCAGCTCGAAGGCGCCCATGAGCATCTCTGCCCTCCGCCGCGGGGGCACCGCTGCGAACTCGCGCTGCGCCCGCTGCGCGGCCCGCAGGGCGTCCCAGCCGTCCTCCTCGGACGCATCCGCCACAGTGCACACCACCTCGGCAGTGGAGGGATCGACCACCTCCAGGGTGCGCCCGGAGCGGGCGGAGCGCCACTGGCCGTCGATGAACAGCTGCTTCGGAGCGTCCTGGATCACCTGAGCTTCGCGCTGGGCGGCTGGTGCAGTCATAGTGTCCTCCTCGGATTGGGCCGTGCTCAGCGCAATCAGCGCCGGGCACCTCACCCGCCGTGGGCAGCGCCCGTGATCGACGGGACCTGTTCTCGGTGTGTAGCCTATACCCGCATTCCGATTGTCAACAATCTGACAGGAGTTCTTCGTGGCTCAGCTTTCTCCGCTTCTCAAGCAGGCAACACCGGTGGTGGCCACTCATGGTGAGGGCGTCTATCTCTATGACACCTCAGGCACCCGGCATCTTGACTTCACCGCCGGCATCGGAGTCACCAGCACCGGGCACTGCCACCCGAAAGTGGTGCAGGCAGCCCAGGAACAGGTGGGGCGGCTGATCCACGGGCAGTACACCACCATCATGCACCAGCCGCTGCAGCAGCTGACCGAGCGTCTCTCCGAGGTGCTTCCGGCAGGGCTGGATTCGCTGTTCTTCGCCAACTCCGGCTCGGAGGCGGCCGAGGCGGCCCTGCGACTGGCCCGCCAGGCCACCGGGCGGCCCAATATTGTGGTCTTCCAAGGCGGGTTCCACGGCCGGACGGTGGCCGCGGCGTCTATGACGACCTCCGGCACGAAGTTCAAGACCGGGTTCGCCCCGCTGATGGGCGGGGTGGTCGTCGCCCCGTTCCCGAACCCTTCGCACTACCGCGCCTACGGATGGGATGAGGACCAGGCCACCGACTTCGCGCTCAACGAGCTGGACCTGCTGCTGCAGACCCAGTCCAACCCTGCTGACACGGCGGCGTTCCTGGTAGAGCCGGTGCTCGGCGAGGGCGGCTACGTGCCGGGCAATACCCGATTCTTCGCCGGACTGAGGGAACGCGCCGAGCGGCACGGGATCCTGCTGATCGTCGATGAGGTGCAGACCGGCTGGGGCCGCACCGGCCAGTTCTGGGGCCAGGAGCATTTCGGGCTG
Organism: Nesterenkonia sp.; assembly: GCF_029265375.1. Classification (GTDB taxonomy): domain Bacteria; phylum Actinomycetota; class Actinomycetes; order Actinomycetales; family Micrococcaceae; genus Nesterenkonia. Next base: position 87,377 of record NZ_JAJUJJ010000006.1, on the reverse strand, counting down.
CAGCCGGATGTGATGATGACGGCCAAGGGCATCGCCTCCGGCTTCCCCATCTCCGGGATCGCAGCCCGTCCGGAGATCATGGAGAAGGCCTGGCCCGGGTCCCAGGGCGGCACCTACGGCGCCAATGCTGTGGCGTGCGCCGCCGCGCTGGCCACTATGGATGTGATCGCCGAGGAGAACCTGGTGGCCAATGCGGCCTCCCGCGGCGAGCAGCTGCGCAGCCGCCTGGCCGAGGTGACCAGCGAGACTGAGCAGGTCGTCGACGTACGCGGCCTGGGCCTGATGGTGGGGGTGGAGTTCGCCGACGCCGAGGGCCGGCCCGACGGCGAGACGGCATCCGCGGTGCAGCAGGAGGCGGCCCGGCGCGGCCTGCTGCTGCTGACCTGCGGGCCGTGGACCGAGGTGGTCCGGTTCATTCCTGCTCTGGTGGTCACCGAGGAGCAGGTCGACGACGCCGTCGGGATCTTCGAAGAGTCCCTGGCGGCGGTGCTGCGCTGAGCAGGGTCACCAGATGCGGCTGGTCAGCTTCGGATACTTGGGGCTGAAATTGTCCCCCGAGGAGGTCCGGGTCACCCGGCGCTTCACCCAGGGGTAGAGGTAGTCCTTGGTCCACACGGCCTCAGCCAGTGCGCGCTCCGGCAGGGAGGAGACCGCCGGCTCGTCCAGCTCCGGCTGGGGAATCTCGTCGCGCTCCCCCAGCACGGCGAGCACCTCCTTGGCCATGGAGATGTGGCCCTCGATGCTCAGGTGCATCCGGTCCACGTCCCAGTAGCGCCAGTCCTGGAAGTGCTTCATGTGCCAGAAGTCCACCAGCTCCAGGTCCAGGTCGGCCGCGATCTTGCGCACCGCCTCGTTGTAGATCGCGGTGCGGCCGCGGGTCAGGCGGAACATCGGCGCCTTTCCGGAGTCGAATCCGGTGAACAGCACCACGCGCGCTCCGGTGTCCACCAGCTTCTGCACCGCCCAGCGGTAGCGCTCCATCAGGCCATCGAGGTTGACCACCGGGCGCAGAATGTCATTGCCTCCGGCGTAGATGGTCACCAGTGTCGGCTCCAGGGCGATGGCGGCATCGAGCTGCTCGTCGATGACCTGCTGGAGCTTTTTGCCGCGGATAGCCAGGTTGGCGTAGCCCCAGGAGCTGTCATTGTCGATCAGCTGGGCGGCAACCCGGTCCGCCCATCCGCGCACGCCGTTGGGGCTGGAAGGGTCGATGTCTCCGACACCTTCGGTGAAGGAGTCGCCGAGCGCCACATAGCGCTTCTCAAAGGGCCCGTCGAGTTCATCCGCTGCCGACATACCTCCACCCTACAAGCGATGCGGCGGGTTCGCTCCGGGGCCGCCGCTCAGCGATACAGCGGGTTCGCTCCGGGGGGTCTCTCATGCTCGGCCACCGGGCCCGGCGCGGTCCCCTCCCCGAAGGGTGAGCCGCCCAGAGCGTCACGTCCGTGCTCGGAGAGCCAGGAGTCCAGCTCGGGGCCCTCCGGCACAATCTGGGTGGGGTTGATGTCCTCATGGACCACGTAGTAGTGCGCCTTGATCTGGTCAAAATCCACCGTGTCGCCGAAACCCGGGGTCTGGAACAGGTCCCGGGCGTAGTTCCACAGATTGGGGAACTCGGCCAGCTTCTGCCGGTTGCACTTGAAGTGCCCGTGGTAGACCGGATCGAACCGCACCAGGGTGGTGAACAGCCGGACATCGGCCTCAGTGATGGTCTCTCCCATCAGGTAGCGCTGGCGCGCCAGGCGGTCCTCCAGCCAGTCCAGCGCGTCGAAGAGCCGGTGGTAGGCCTCCCGGTAGGCGCGCTGGGAACCTGCGAAGCCGGCCCGGTAGACCCCGTTGTTGACCTCGGTGAAGATCCGTTTGATCACCGGGAGCATCTCGTCGATGAGGTGTTCGGGGATCAGGTTCGGGGCGCCGTCGCGATGGTGCTCACGCCACTGGGTGGAGAAGTCGAATGTCAGCTGCGGGTAGTTGTTGGTGACCACCTGTCCGGAGGGGACGTCCACCAGCGCCGGCACGGTGATCCCACGCGGATAGTCCGGGAACCGGGCGAAGTAGTTCTCCTGCAGCCGCTCAGTGCCCAGCACCGGATCCCGGCCCTCCTCGGTGAGATCGAAGGTCCAGGAGCGGGCATCGTGGACCGGACCGGGGGTAGCCAGCGAGATCGCGTCCTCCAGTCCCAGCAGGCGGCGAATGATGATCGACCGGTGCGCCCAGGGACAGGCGCGGGCCGCCACCAGCCGGTAGCGCCCCGGCTCCACCGGCCAGGCCTCGGCGTCCGGGGTGAGGCCCTGGATCCGCGGATCGCCGATGCTGGAGGACTCCTCCGGCGCAGCGGAGCGGACGGCGTCGACGTCTGCCACCACCCGGTCCTCGATGTAGTTGGTGTCCCGGGTGAATTCCTCACCGGTCACATAGGCGCCCTTGGTGGAATGCTCGGTCCCGACGGTCTTCTGCGGCTCACTCATCTGCGGCTCCCTTCAGCCTGGGCTGCTCGGCTCACCGGCGCGGGGCCGGGTCCGGCGCCGCGGCGGCGGCGCTGGCTCCACAGTATCGAGCCGGCCCGCTCGGCGGCCAGGGTTCTACTGTAGGGGTATGAGCTTGTCGACCGCGATGCCTCCGTCTGTGCAGATGATCACCTGCGACAACCCCTCACCGATGACGCTGGAGGGAACCAATTCGTACCTGATCGGCTCCCCCGACGCCGATCAGGTGTGCGTGGTGGATCCGGGTCCGCAGGACCATCCGGAGCATGTGGAGGCGCTGCTGTCGGCCGCCGGATCCCGCACCGTGGCCATGGTGGTGCTCACCCACCGGCACCGCGACCACCAGGGGGCCGCCGCCGAGTTGGCCCGGCGCGCCGGTGCTGCGGTGCGGGCCTTCGACCCGCGGCTGTGCCTGGGCGCTGAACAGCTGCACGACGGCGAGCGCCTCCTCGCCGCTGGAGTTGAGCTGGAGGTGCTGCACACGCCCGGGCACACCTCGGATTCGGTGTGCCTGTGGCTGCCGGAGGCGCAGGCGATGATCACCGGGGACACTGTGCTGGGCCGCGGCACCACCATGCTGGACTTCCCCGACGGCACGCTCACCGATTATCTGGAGACTCTGCAGCGGCTGGAGGCCTACCCCGGGGCCATGCTGCTTCCGGCCCACGGGCCGGCAGGTGCCGAGCTGTCGTCGGTGGTGGCCCAGTACCGACGGCACCGGCTGGAGCGGTTGGAGCAGGTGCGGGCCCTGCTGCACGAGCACGGGCCACTCGATGCAGCCGCCCTGGGAGAGCTGATCTACGGCCGGCAGACGGCGGTCCGGCCGGAGGTGGTGCGCAAGATTGCCGGCGCGCAGCTGCATCATCTGGGTCTTCCGGCGGATTAGCCGGCCGCCTGCAGCGGCTGCGGGCTGCCTCGACAGCGGGCGCCTCAGAAGGGGCGAGTGACGTAGGGCCTCTCGCTCCAGCGGATGGCCTCCACCGCTACGCCTTCAGCCTGCAGCTCATCCACCAGGGTCCCGGCGGCGCGGGCCAGGCGTTCGAAAGCATCGGGGCTGGACTCTCCCTCTGGGCCGGAGGCGTAGAAGGTCACCTCCAGCATCCGTCGGCCCCAGGTGTCGGTGGCGATCTGATGCGCCACCGCCAGCTGCCCGTCGGTGACTCCGGTCAGCGGTGCGCCGTCGATATCAGCCCGGAAGAAGTCCATGAAACCGGTCAGCTCCTCAAGCACCTGCTCAACCGCCTCAAGGTCTTCGGCCAGGATCTCGGCGCGCAGCGGCGCCCACTGATCGGATCCGAGCCGCGGCGCGCCCCAGCTGCTCAGCTTCTTCCAACGCATGGACTCTACGATATCCCTCATGAGCTCACGCACTGCCTCACACACTGCCCTGATCACCGGTTCGACTGCAGGCCTGGGGTCCGCCTTCGCCCGCCAGCTGGCAGCCCAGGGTTATGACGTGGTGCTCGCCGCACGCAGCGACGACCGCCTGGAGTCCCAGGCAGAGACTCTGACGTCGCGCTACGGTGTGCGCGCGGAGGTCATTGTGGCGGACCTGACCACCGACGACGGCGTCGGCGCGGTGCAAGAGCGGCTGGCTGATACTGCCCACCCGGTCCACCTGCTGGTCAACAACGCCGGTCACGGTCTGGCCGGCAGCTTTGTGGACAACGAGCTCGACGCCGAACGGGATCTGCTGCGCCTGCATGTGCAGACCACCATGGAGCTGACCCACACCGCAGCTCGGGCGATGACGGCGCAGCGGGCCGGGCGGATCATCAACGTCGCCTCGGTGGCCGGCTATACGCCTACCGGCACCTACTCTGCTGCCAAGGCCTGGGTGATCAACTTCTCCAAGGGGCTGCACAGCCAGCTGAAGCCTGCCGGGGTCACCGTCACCGCGGTGTGCCCGGGGCTGGTGCGCACAGAGTTCCACCAGCGGGCGGGGATCACCGCTCAGGGGGCGAAGCGCTGGATGTGGCTGGAGGCCGAGGATGTGGTGCGCCAGGCGCTGACGGCCAATGCCCAGGGAGCGGCGGTATGCGTCCCCTCGCGGACCTATCAGGCGCTGACCGCGTCCCTGAAGTTCATTCCGGACTCGGTGGTGCAGTGGGCCGCGGACCGGGGACTGGGAGTTCCGGGCCAGGACGAGGATGCCCAGCGGCAGCTCGCCGCCGGATCCGAGGACGCGTCCGATGACGGCACCGCCGCCGCGGACGCAGACTCGTCCGAGACGGACTCGGTCAGTTCAGCACGTCAATGATCAGCCGGGGGCCCTCTTCATGCTCCCAGACCGAGACCCGGTATTCGCGTCGCTCATCCAGCCCGATGTAGTAGCTGGCCGCGCCGTGGTGCACGAAGGTGGTCAGCACGCCGCGGAAGACGGTGCCGGGGTGGTCGATGGGCCCGGAGATCTCCAGCTGGCCCTGTTCTGCGCCGGCGTTGCCGGGCACCAGTCCCACTACCGAGACGTAGAGGATGGCCTCGCCGTGGACCTCCAGCGGGAAGCCTGACCCCGGCTCCACGGCGTCCTCCACATACTCGGCGTACCAGCCGGGGGCGCCCTGACCTGTGTGCTCGAAGACGATGCGGTCGTAGCCCTCGTGGTGACCGACCCGGACTTCTTCCAGCAGCAGCTCTTCGCCGTCCTCGGGAAACTCGGTGATCATCTCTGGGAAGCCCCTGGATTCCTGAGCCTCGGCGCTGAACTCGGTGGCGTCGAGCACCGCGGAGCTGGAGTCCTCCTGGTCGTCTCCGGCACTGGCTGAGGGGCCGGCCTCTTCTGCTGCCTGCCGAGCGGCCTCCTCCTCGGAGTCCTCCGACGTGGATTCGGCGGAGCCGCTGGCCGGGCTGCCCACCTCCTCGGCGGCGTCGTCCGACTCTTCGGGGTCTTCGCCCTGGTCTGCATCCTCCTGCGTCGTTTCGCCGGATTCGCCCTCCTGCTGGACTGAGGGGGAGTCCTCGTCCGGCTCCTCCAGCGGCGGGATCTCCTTCACCGCGGCCTGCTGGTGCTCGTCCTCAGGGGAGCCGCCGCAGGCCGCCAGCCCCAGCAGCAGGATCCCGGCCGTCCAGGCGCGGGGTGCCCAGAGCCTGCGCGCGGCAGGCACCGGGTGCGTCTGGACGGTCATGGCGGTCTCCTCTTCGGCGGGCTGCGGGCAGGGGTGAGCCCCCGGCCCTGGTCCACCTGCCTACGCTAGTGCCCCGCGCAGGCAGTGCCCACCGTCAGCGGGTTTCTGTGTCCGCATTGCAACACACCTGTTGCCCGACTGTGACCTGACGTGTGCCTGCGACCGCGTGGTCTGCAGTGCGCCGCTCACTCCTCGTCCTGCCGGCTGCGGCGCTCCCGGTAGGCGTCCTCTCCTGGGCCGGAAAAGTCGCGGTTGCGCTCCACGGCGGCCATGGAGCCGGTGAACAGTCCTTCGTCGACGGCGATCTCCGGTTCGGATGACTCGCCCGGGGCCGCGGTGGCCCCAGGCTGCTGCTTCGCCGCCGCCGGCTGCTCGGGCGGCTCCACGGCTCCGAACTGCCCGGTGGCCACCGGTGCAGGCTCCTGGCCGAGGGCTTCTTCGGTGGTCAGCAGCATGCGCTGGGTCATCACCGCGTAGGGGTGCTCGGAGCGCAGGTAGTTCACCAGGTCCTCCCGGACCAGGCAGCGCAGATCCCACAGCTCCCCGGAATTGCGGGCCGAGACCACCACGCGGGCCTGCAGATGGCCGCCGGTGGCGTCGGTGACCTGCAGGGCGCCGGTCTGGCCGTCCCACAGGTCGGTGCTGGACAGCAGGCGGCTGAGCCGGGCGCGCAGCGCGTCCATCGGCACCCGCCAGTCGACGTCGAGCTCCACAGTGCCCATCAGCTCAGTGCCCACCCGGGTCCAGTTCTCAAACGGGGTGGCGACGAAGTAGGAGCTGGGGTAGACGAACCGGCGGCCGTCCCAGGATTTGATGACCACGGTGGAGAGCGTGATCTCCTCGATCGTGCCGAAGTTCCCTTCGATCACCACGACGTCGCCGACTCGGATCGAGTCGGTGAAGGCCAGCTGGATCCCGGCGAAGACATTGGAGAGGGTGGACTGCATCGCCAGGCCGGCCACCACCGAGACAACACCTGCCGAGGCCAGCAGTCCGGCGCCGAGGCCTCGGACGCTCTCATTGAGCAGCAGCACCGCGGCGACTGCGAGGGTGATGATGATCGCCGCGAGGATGCGGCCGATCAGGTCTACCTGGGTCTGCACACGGCGGCCGCGGCGATCCTCCACATCGGGCTCCCCCTCCCCGATGTACTTGGAGAGGATGACTGCCTCCACGATCTTCACCACTCTCAGCGCCCACCAGGCGACCGAGATGATCACCGCGATCAGCAGCGCCACATAGACCGGCCCCTGCCACCAGGCCTCGGCCACGGCGTACTGAACGGTCAGCGCGGATCCGACGAACAGCAGGATGCAGAACAGGGCGGGGCGAGTGCGGTTGACCGCACGTTTGACTTGAGCTCTGCGGCGGAAGATCTGCGTCACGATGGCCGAACTGATCAGCGTGACCAGCAGTCCGACCACCACGGAGATGCCCACCCCGATGAGCAGGCCCATCAGTGGTCCGGATTCGGAGACGATCTGCTCGAACTCGTTGGGAATGTGGTTCTCCACCTCGCTGGTGATCCTTTCGGCGGGATCGCTGCCGACGGTGCTCTCAGAGGTCGGCTGGGCGGACAGTGCACGTGTCAACACAGTGAGGCCACTCATGGGGGCCATGATGGCACGCGGGTCTGAACAGCGATCACTCACTGGGGAGTGGGTTTCGCCACAGCTGCAGCGTCATGAATCGCCGGGCGGGCCGGTGACGGGGAACAATGGGATGCATGCTCACGCTCACTGATCTTCGAGGCCGCCGGGTTCAGGCCCGTTCGGTGCTTCCGCGCGCCGCCGTCGACATCTCCACCACGGTGGAGGCGGTCACTCCGATTCTGGAGCAGGTCCGCACCACGGGGGTGCCGGCCCTTCTTCAGCTCGCCGAGCGGTTCGACGGCGTACGTCCAGCCGCTCTGCGAGTGCCGCAGGAGGTGATGGACCAGGCGCTTGATCAGCTGGATCCGCAGGTGCGCACGGCTTTGGAGACGCTGATCAGCCGAGCACGGGAGGTGCACACAGCTCAGCTTCCGGCCGCTTCGGTGGTCTCCCCCGGACCGGACGCGCGGGTGACCAACCGGTGGGTGCCGGTGGACCGGGTGGGACTCTATGTCCCCGGAGGGCAGGCGGTCTATCCCTCCTCCGTGGTGATGAATGCGGTGCCGGCCCAGGTGGCCGGAGTGGGTTCTCTGGCCATCGCCTCCCCCCCGCAGCGGGACTTCGGCGGCTGGCCCCATCCCACCATCCTGGCTGCGGCCCGGCTGCTGGGTGTCGACGAGGTGCTCGCCGCCGGCGGCGCGCAGGCGATCGGAATGTTCGCCTACGGCGCCCGGGAGGAGACCGGGGAGCTGACGGTGGAACCGGTCTCGCTGATCACCGGTCCGGGAAATATCTATGTGGCCACTGCGAAGCGTGCAGTGCAGGGCACTGTGGGCATCGACTCTGAGGCCGGCCCCACCGAGATCATGGTGTTGGCGGACGAGGCAGCCCCTGCGCATCTGATCGCTGCCGATCTGATCTCCCAGGCCGAGCACGATGTGCTGGCCGCCGCAGTGCTGGTGACCGATTCGATGGATCTGGCCCAGCGCGTGCTCGCCCACGTGGAGGAGCAGGCGGCGGCGACCGAGCATCTGGACCGGGTGAAGCAGGCGCTCTCAGGCGCCCAGTCGGCGGTGCTCGTGGTGGACACCATGGACCAGGCGGTGGAGATCGCCAACGCCTACGGCGCTGAGCACCTGGAGATCATGACTGACGACGACGCCGGGCTGGCCGAGCGGATCACCAATGCCGGGGCGGTCTTTCTGGGCCCCTACACGCCGGTGTCGCTGGGCGACTACGCGGCCGGATCCAACCACGTGCTTCCCACCGGCGGGGCTGCGGCCTACTCCTCGGGCCTGAACGTGACCAGTTTTCTGCGCTCCCAGCAGGTGGTTCACTACGGCAAGGACGGACTCGCCCAGGTCAGCGACCACGTCCGGGCCTTGGCCAGCGCAGAGGGACTTCCGGCCCACGGCCAGGCGGTGGCCGCCCGGTTCGCATAGCGGATCCGCGGACCGGGCGTGCCCTCGGCTGAGGCGACCTCAGCTGCCTCCGCTCGAGCGCGCCTGCCTGAGGTGAGCGCGTCTGCCGCAGGCTGGTGCGCCTGCCCTCACGCGGTGGTCACGTAGCGGGTGTTCACCCAGCCGGTGAGGGTCTCCCCCTCCTGCTGGTACTCCACCTCGATCCAGCTTCCGCTGCGCTGTCCGGTCTGCAGGACTGCTCCGCGGGGGATCTGCGCCAGCCGGTCGGACTGGGAATCAGGCTGCTCACGCAGCGGCACCGAGTAGACCGCCGTCCACTGCCCGGCAGAGGTCTGCGCGGAGGCCGACTGGGTGCCTCCGTGGACCTCGAAGTAGCTGTCCCCCCAACCGCCGGGGTCTCCGGAGAGTCCCAGCTGGGAGGAGCAGGAGGGCCAGGCGCCCCATCCCTGCCGCTGCCACAGTTGGTAGGCACGCTCGATCTGCTCCTGCTTGCTGGCCTGGTCGGGCCGGCCCGAGCCGCCCACCCACTCCCAGGACTGCTGGGAGAACTGCAGGCCGCCGAAGTAGCCGTTGCCGGTGTTGATGGACCAGTTGCCGCCGGACTCGCACTGGACCAGCCGGTCCCAGGCCCGGCTGTAGGGGCCGTGCTGACTCTGGGCATGCTGTCCGGAGCTGGGACCGCTGCGGCCGCTGGAGCTGCCGGAGGATGAGCCGCCGGAGCTGCTGGAGCCGGAATTGCTGGAGCTCGATCCGCTGGAGCTGCTGGAGCTGGAGCTGCTGGAGCTGCCCGAGGAGGAATCCTGCGAGCCGCTGGAGGACGACCCGGAGGAGCTGGGGGCTCCGGAGACCTCGAGGAACTCCTGCCATATCCATCCGGTGCTGACGTCGCTGCGGACCTGGTACCAGCCGCCCTGCTCGTCCAGGACTCTCAGGGTCTGCCCGCCGGCCACAATCTGCTCGACTCCGTAATCCAGCCCCGCGCCGGAACGCATATTGACCGCCGTGGTGGTCTGGGCGCGCCAACCAGTGCTCGGGGACTCGTCAGACCCGGATCCGGAGCCCGAAGAAGACCGGCTGCTGCCCGATGAGGAGGACTCAGTTTCGGAGGAGTCGTTAGCATCCGGCTGGTCGCTGGCGTCCTCAGCATCCTCGTTCGGCTCCGGCGTTGGCTCCGAGCCAGTGCTGTCCGAGGAGGATCCGCCCGCATCCGAAGCTGCGGCGGAGGCCACCGAGTCCGGCAGGTCCAGGAACTCTCCCCACATCCAACCGGTGCTGCCTCCGGCCCGAACTTCGAACCAGCCGTGGGACTCGTCGAGGATCTCCAGGGATTCTCCGGCAGGCACAGCACGCGTGACCGGATGGTCCAATCCTGCTCCGGAGCGCATGTTCTGCCACATGGTGGTCCGCGCGGTCTCGTCGGAGTCGGTCTGCTGGGAGTCTTCCGGCTCGGGAGCAGGCGCAGCGCTCTGCGCGGCCGGAGGCTCCTCAGCCGATTCCGACTCGGTTGGTTCCTCCGTCTCCCCGGACGAGGCCTCGGGTGATTCGGCCTGCTCGGCTGAAGAGCCGCCCTCAGAAGTGGATCCCTCCGAGGAGGCGTTCGGCGAGGAAGAGCCTTCCGAGTCGCCGGAGTCCTGGGCCTGCTCACCGCCGCTGAGGTAGTCGGTATAGACCCACAGGGTGCGGCCCTGGTGCTGGATCTGCGACCATCCGCCCTCGCTGCCGGTGACCTGAACGCCCGTCTCCGGTGCCAGGACGGTGACCACCGGATGGTCCACCCCCGCTCCGCTGCGTGCGTTGAGGTAGACGCCGTCGACGGTGTGCGTGGGCTCCCCGCCGGAGCTGGAAGCCGGAGCGTCGGTGGCTGCCGAATCGGAGGCGCCTTCAGCCTCGCCTGAGGCTCCTTCAGCGCCGGAGGCCTGTGATGAGCCGGAGGCTGACGCGGCGCTGGAGCTGCCGGCACTGGATGAGTCCGCTTCCGCCGAGGTGGGGGCGTCTGACTCGGCGGCGGTGTCGGAGGAGTCTGCGGATCCGCCGCCGGAGAGGTAGGCGCGGTGGGACCAGCCTTCCTGCCCGTTGGCCCGGCGGATCTCCGCCCAGTCGCCGCGGGTGCTCAGCACCGTGACCTGCTCTCCGGTGGGCATTCCGCCGACCACTGCGTTCTCAGTGCCCGGCCCGCTGCGGAGGTTGAGCGGCTCTGTGACGCGCAGCGTCTGCGCGCTGGAGCTGGAGGCGGCTGATGCTGCCTCGGTGCTCTGGCCGGAGTCGGCGGGCGCCAGGTATGCGCTGTGGGACCAGACCTGCTCGCCTCGTCGGGTGAACTGGACCCAGTCACCGGAGCGTGCCGTCACAGTGATCTCCTCACCGGTGGGCATTCCCTGAACGATCTCATGCTCGGTGCCTGGGCCGCTGCGTGCGTTCAGCGGCTCGGTGACCCGAAACGTGCCGGAAGCCGCTGCGGCGGGTTCTGCCGTGCTGGTCTGTTCGGCGGGCTCATCGGGGGCGAGCAGGCTCTGCTGGACCCATCCGGTCCTGCCTTCGTGCTGCACCCGCAGGAACCCGTCGGAGGCGTCCCCGGGGGCGGCGGTCAGCTCTGCTCCGCGGGGAAGCTGGGCCAGCACGTCCGCGGAGGCCGCGGCGGAGGCACGCAGCTGCGTGGGCGCGGCGGTGTAGTAGTCACACGTCTGGGGGACCTCGCGCTGCAGGACGCCGTCGGCTGCGCCGCGCAGGTCTACACCACGCTCGGCCAGCCATTCGGCGGGGTTCAGCGCGGTGCCGGTCTGCCACGCTCCGCGCCAGAGCTCCAGGTGCAGGTGGGGGGTCACCGTGGGTCCGGAGTCGCCGACTTCGGCGATGATGTCCCCGGCAGAGACAGTGTCCCCGAGGCTGACGTGGGACTCAGCGTCCCACAGGTGCACGTAGCCGGAGTGGTAGACCTCCCCGCCGATGTTGTGCCGCAGCACCACGTATCCGGACCGACCAGGGGTACCGTCGAGGGTGCGCACTACAGTGCCGTCAGCGATGGCGGCGATAGGAGTGCCCTCCTCGGCGATCAGATCCTGGCCCAGGTGGTAGGTGGAAGTGCCCTGGACGGAGATGCACCGGGGGCCCGGTTCGGTGGAGAAGGTGTAGCTCTCTGCGGCCAGCGGCGCGGCAACATTGCCGGCCCGCTGGGTGCTGATGCTCACCCCGGAGGCCAGTGTGCTGGCAGGCCCTGCGGCTCCGCTGCCGGTGACCGGCCCCTGCGGCGGCTCGGAGTTGGAATCGGCGGCTGCCTGCGCTGCGGCGGCAGTGGCGGGCAGGGTCAGGCCGACGGCTAGTGTGCCGGCGACCGCTGACGAGAGTTTCTTCGGCACGGGTACATCCTCACTGGTCGTGCTCTCCGGTCGTGCTTAGGACGACTCCTTCAGCTGCGACGGGACCTTCCGCGCGATGGGATGCGAAGCGACAAGCTCCGTTTCAGCCTGGCGCTACTGTAACGAGCAGGTCACGCCCAGCGGGAGGCAGTGCTTCGACCTGAAGTTGAACCTGTGAGGAAACTATGAGCCCGGATGCGGCGAGGGCAGCGCCGTCCCGCGTTCGCTGCCACTACCGCAGGACATCGAACGGACGTGCACTGCCCTCTCGACCGTCTACTATTCCAGGCTTGGGCGCGGCCCACAGCCTCTGGCCGACCGTGTGAGCACCATTGTGACCAGACCGTTATCGCCGCATACGCCAGGGGCCCCCTCGGCCTCTCCCGGGCGGGAGGATCGAGGGGGCCCCTGGGGTTGTTGCGGCCGGGCTCTCCGGCGGCAGCACTACTCCTTGTAGCCGACGGTCTCGGTGGTCTCCTTCTTGGTGACCACCACCATGTCCTCCGGTCCCGGAATGTATTCCGGGTCCTCCATAAGACGGCCGGCCCGCCGGTCGGCGAAGTACTGCTCCATCTCCTTCTTGACCACCGGCGCCAAGATGCACAGTCCGATGACGTTGATGAAGATGCACAGGAACAGCGCCGAGTCGGCGAAGTCGATGATGTTGGAGAAGGACACCACACAGCCGATGACGATCATGATGCACACGATCACGCGGAAGATGGTGTCGGTGTTCTGAGCCTTACCGAACAGGTAGCGCCAGGCCTGGATGCCGTAGTAGCTCCAGGTGATCAGCGTGGAGAAGGCGAACAGCGCCACGCAGATCGCCAGCACCACAGAGAAGCCGGGCAGGAAGGTGTCGAAGGCGTTGGCGGTCAGACCCACCGGGTTGTCGTGACCCTCTCCGATCGCTGCGTCGTAGTCGGCCGGCCAGGCGAAGATGATCACCAGGGCAGTCATGGTACAGACCACCACAGTGTCGATGAACGGCTCCAGAGAGGCAACAAAGCCCTCGGAGACCGGACGGCGGGTCTTCACCGCGGAGTGGGCGATCGGCGCCGAACCGATGCCGGCCTCGTTCGAGAAGGCTGCACGCTGGACACCAACGATGATCACGCCGACCACACCGCCGCCGATTCCCTCAGGGCTGAAGGCACCGGAGAGGATCGCGCCGAAGGCGTCGCCGATGTTTCCGATGTTCGCACCGATGACGATCAAGCAGGCCACCACGTAGACAATCGCCATAGCTGGCACCAGCTTGCCGGTGACCGAGCCGATCGACTTGATGCCGCCGATGATCACCAGCGCGACCAGACCGGCGAAGATGATGCCGAAGATGAAGGCGGTCAGCTCGCTCTCCAGGAAGCTGAAGGCGCTGCCGCCGGTCTGCTCGTCGATCGTGGCGCCGGCCGAGGTGATGGCGCCGTAGGTCTGGTTGGCCTGGAACATGCCGCCGCCGATGATTCCAAACAGCATCACCGAGATGGCGAAGACACCGGTGATGATGGCCACCGGAATGCGGCCCAGCCGGCTGAACGCCACCGGCAGGTACTTGAAGGGACCGCCGTGGACCTCACCGTTCTCATCAATGGTGCGGTACCGCACGCCCAGGGTGCACTCCACGAACTTGGTGCACATGCCGAACAGACCGGCCAGGATCATCCAGAAGGTGGCCCCGGGCCCGCCCAAGGAGATCGCCGCAGCTACACCGGCGATATTGCCCAGACCCACAGTTCCCGAGACCGCGGCGGTCAGCGCCTGGAAGTGGGTGACCTCGCCGGGGTCGTCGTCGCGGGTGTACTTGCCGCGCACAACCTCCAGCGCGGTCTTGAATCCCGTGAACTGCACCGCTTTGAAGTAGATGGTGAAGGCTACGGCGGCCACCACTGCCCAGAGCACCACCAGGGGCCCGTCCCACAGGGTGGTGCCTTCGGGGAAAGGATTCCCCAGCGGCACAGTAACCTCAGTGCCGAAGATCAGATTCACGAAGAATTCGGTGGCATAGCCGAACCCCTCATCAATGGTGTCGGCGACCTGCTGGACTCCGGACACCTCCTCCTCGCCGGCCTCCATGGCCACGAGTTGCCCTATTGGACTCATGTCATTCTTCCCCTCACGTGGGTGCATAGTGTGCGAACTGCAGGTATCTCTTCCCCAGGGCGCGCCCCAGAATAGTGAATAAGCTACTCCACATCTGTTTCAGACAGTTTGCCGAACGTAGGATGAAATGTAACAGGAATGCATCTCTGCAGGGAATATTTATACTCAGATTGGCGTGTCGCAGATCACACCGGTGAGTGCAGACGACGACGGCGCCTGACTCACTCGGTACGAAGTCCAGGCGCCGTCGTGGAACGCGGAAGCGGGCCGCTCAGCCCTCGATGCCCAGCTTCTGCAGGACGATCTCCCGGACCCGGGCGGCGTCGGCCTGGCCGCGGGTCTCCTTCATCACCGGGCCGATGAGCGCGCCGATGGCTTTGAGCTTGCCGCCGGCGACCTTCTCGACCACATCGGGGTTCTCCTCCATGGCCTTCTCCACCGCCGCGGTGAGTGCGCCGTCGTCGGAGACCACCTCCAGACCGCGGTCCTGCACGATCTGGGCGGGGCTGCCTTCGCCGTCGAGGTGGTGCTCGAGCACCTGGCGGGCGATCTTGTCATTGATGCGCCCGTCCTCGATGAGCTGATTGAGCTCCACAATGGTGGCCGGCTCCACGCCCAGCTCCGCCGGTTCGACCGACCGCGCATTGGCCAGGCGGGAGATCTCTCCCATCCACCACTTGCGGGCCACCGCCGGGCTGGCGCCCTGAGCCACGGTCTGCTCGATCTCATCCAGCAGGCCGGCGGCGACCACGTCGCGGAACTCCGGGTCGGTGTAGCCCCAGGCTTCACGCAGTCGGCGTCGGCGCTGTGCCGGGGGCTCCGGCAGTTCGGCGCGCAGCTTCTCGATCCACTCGGACGTGGTGACGATCGGCACCAGATCCGGCTCCGGGAAGTACCGGTAGTCATCGGCATCGGACTTCGGGCGGCCTGAGCTGGTGGTGCGGGTTGTCTCCTGCCAGTGCCGGGTCTCCTGGACGATGCTGCCACCGGCGGAGAGGATCCCGGCGTGGCGGCGGATCTCAAAGTGAACGGCATGCTCAACCGCACGCATGGAGTTCACGTTCTTGGTCTCGCTGCGGGTGCCGAAGACCCCGCTGCCCTTGGGGCTGAGCGAGACGTTGGCATCGCAGCGGACATTGCCGCGCTCCATGCGGGCGTCAGAGATGTCCAATGCCTTCACCAGGTCGCGGATGGCGCTGACATAGGCGCGGGCCAGCTCCGGGGCGCGGGCGCCGGCGCCGGTGATCGGCTTGGTGACGATCTCGATCAGCGGCACCCCGGTGCGGTTGTAGTCCACCAGGGAGTAGTCCGCTCCCTGGATCCGCCCGGAGGTGCCGGCGTGGGTGAGCTTGCCGGCATCCTCCTCCATATGTGCCCGCTCAATCTCCACGCGGAAGATCTCGCCGTCGTCCAGCTCAATGTCCAGCCAGCCGTCGTAGGCGATCGGCTCGTCGTACTGGGAGGTCTGCCAGTTCTTCGGCAGGTCCGGGTAGAAGTACTGCTTGCGGGCGAAGCGGCAGTACTCGGCGATCGAGCAGTTCAGCGCAAGCCCCAGCTTGATGGCCGACTCCACGGCCTTACCGTTGACCACCGGAAGGGTGCCGGGCAGCCCGAGATCCACCTCATTGACGTTGGTGTTGGGCTCATCGCCGAAGGCATTGGGGGCCGAGGAGAACATCTTGGAGGCGGTGTTGAGCTCCACATGGACCTCGAAGCCCATCACCGGATCGTATTTCTGAAGAGCTTCCTCGAAGCTCAGCGGGGCGGCGTCTGCGCCGGCGGCGTTGATCACGTCACTCACTTCGAGACCTCCTCAAGGTCGGGGACCTGCGCCCACAGGGGCTGGGACTCCGCCTGCAGCAGATGCTCCAGTGCTCCGGCGGCCCGGTAGACCCGCGCGTCTTCGGTGGCAGGAGCCAGGAACTGGATGCCCACCGGCAGCCCCTCGGAGAGCCCGCCGGGCACCGAGATGCCGGGGACCCCGGCCAGGTTGGCGGGAATGGTGGCGATGTCATTGAGGTACATCGCCAGCGGGTCGTCGAGCTTCTCCCCCAGCGGGAACGCCACGGTCGGCGCCGTCGGGGAGATCAGCACATCGGCGGCGGAGAAGGCGGCGGCGAAGTCCCGCTGGATCAGGGTGCGGATCTTCTGGGCCGAGCCGTAGTAGGCGTCGTAGTAGCCGGCCGAGAGCGCGTAGGTGCCCAGCATGATGCGGCGCTTGACCTCATCGCCGAAGCCGGCTGCGCGGGTGGCGCCCATGACCCGTTCGATGGTCAGCGGGCCGTCCTCGGGCAGCACCCGGGTGCCGTAGCGCACGCCGTCGTAGCGGGCCAGGTTGGAGGAGGCCTCCGACGGCATGATCAGGTAGTAGGCCCCCAATGCGTAGTCGAAGCTGGGGCAGTCGACCTCCACGATCTCTGCTCCTGCCGCGCGCAGGGCCTGCAGCGATTCTTCGAACCGGGCCAGCACCCCGTCCTGATAGCCCTCACCGCGCAGCTGGGAGATCACGCCGATGCGCAGCCCGGACACACTGTGCTCACCTGCGGCCTCGGCGAAGTTCGGCACCGATCCGCCGGGGTAGTGGGTGTCCGGCAGAGAGGTGGAGTCCTTGGGGTCGTGGCCGGCGATGAGCTCGTGCAGCATGGCGGCGTCGGGCACGGTGCGGGCCACCGGGCCGATCTGGTCCAGCGAGCTGGCCATAGCGATAGCCCCGTAGCGGGAGACCCCGCCGTAGGTGGGCTTGGTCCCCACTGTTCCGGTGACTGCTCCGGGCTGGCGGATGGATCCCCCGGTGTCGGTGCCCAGGGCCAGGGGCGCTTCGAACGCGGCGACGGCGGCCGCTGAGCCGCCGCCGGAGCCGCCGGGGATGCGGTCGGTGTCCCAGGGATTGCGGGTGGGGCCGTAGGCCGAGTGCTCGGTGGAGGATCCCATGGCGAACTCGTCCAGATTCGTCTTGCCCAGGATGGGCAGCCGGGCGGCGCGGATCTTCTCCACCACCGTCGCGTCATAGGGGCTCATCCAGCCGTGCAGCATCTTGGACCCGGCGGTGGTGGGCTGGCCTGTGGTGACGATGAGGTCCTTGATCGCGATCGGCACTCCGGCCAGCGGGTGCAGCGCCTCGGCCTCGGCGCCGCCGGCGGAGCGGATGGCGTCCACCTCCGCGGCCACCGCCAGAGCCTCCTCGGTGTTGACGTGCAGGAAGGCGTTGAGCCTGCCGTCCACTGCGGCGATGCGGTCCAGGTGGGCCTGGGTCAGCTGCACAGAGGTGATCTCGCCGGCCTGCAGCTTCGCCGCCATCTCGGCGGCGGTGAGCCTGATCAGCGCAGCGTCGCCGCCGGCTTCGGTAGGTGTGGTCGTCATCGGGCTACTCCTCATCCAAGATGGCCGGAACCTTGAAGCGGCCGTCCTCGGCCTCGGGCGCGTTGGCCAGCGCCTGCTGGGCGGTGAAGACGTGGCCGACCTTGTCCTCGCGGAACACATTGGTCAGCGGCATCGGGTGGGATGTGGCCGGGACGTCGTCGCCGGCGGCCTGCTGGACCTTCTTCACGGAGTCGACGATCACGCCGAGCTCTCCGGTCATCTTCTCCAGCTCGGCGTCGGTGAAGGTGATATGGGCGAGTGTGGCAAGATGCTCGACGTCGGCGCGCGAGATCTCAGACATGCAGCTCCCTCGGGGATCGGCGGAATGTTCTCGGAACGTCATCCTATCGGCCGCGGACACCCCCGCGCCCGGCCAAGTCGGTTCAGTCGCGGACGTCCACCAGGATCACCGTCACATTGTCCCGGCCTCCGTGGCGAAGCGCCTGGTGGATCAGCCAGTCCACGGTCTCCTGTGCGTTGCGCCCGGCATTGAGGATCTGGGCGATCTGCTCATCGGTGAGCTCTCCGGTGAGCCCGTCGGAGCAGACCAGCAGCCGCTGCCCGGGCGAGACTGTGGCGGTGGTGAAGTCGGCCTCCCACATATCTCCGGCGCCCAGGGCGCGGGTGATCACATTGCGGTGGGGGTGGCTGTGCATCTCATCGGCGGTGATCATCCCGGAGTCGACCAGCTCCTGGACCTGGGAGTGGTCCCGGGTGAGTCGGATCAGGGCACCGTCGTTGAGCAGATAGGTGCGGGAGTCGCCGACGTTGAACACCAGCCACTGCCACTGGACGCAACTCTCTGAGCCGGCGTCGGCGCGGACCACGCAGGCGCCGGTGAGCGTGGTGCCGGCCTTGGAGTTGGTGGCCCGCCGAATGCGCGCGTCGGCCTCGTCCAGGAAGTTCTGGATCTGCGCCCGGCCGACCTGGCCGCCGGCGCTCTCCCACCCTTCGGCCAGGGCCTGCACCGCCAGCGAGGAGGCGACTTCCCCGGCTTCGTGCCCGCCCATTCCGTCCGCGACGGCGAAGAGCGTGTCGGTGACCACGTAGGAGTCCTCATTGAGCTCGCGGCGCAGGCCCACGTGGGAGCCGTAGCCGTAATCGGCATAAGGCTCTTCCGGTGTGTTGGGACTGTCTGCGCTGGAGGTCACGTGACCATCTTGTCACGAAAGCGCGACAGATTCGTGACCGTATTGTGCTCAAGCTGTCACACAGCCCATGCAGGGTCAAGCATGATGCCTGTGCCCGTTCGCTCGCCGCCCCACCCGCCGGAGCCGGGCGGGGGCCCTGCTCACTCACTCACTGCGCGGCACAGCTTAAGCAGGATCAAGCATGATACCTGTGCCGCTGGCGCGCAGGAGCATATGCGGGGCGATCTCCCCGAACCCGCGGACCAGCCGGGGCGGCTGCGGCACCAGCAGATAGTCGTCGCTGCTCTCCAGCGCTTCGGCGGTGGCTGCATCCACCAGAATGGTCCCGGGATCGGCCAAAGAGGTCAGCCGGGCCGCCAGGTTCACTGTGGGTCCGTAGATATCGCCCATGCGGGAGAGCACCCGCCCCCACACCACGGAGACCCGCGCCTCGGGCAGCACATCGTCGGCAGCGATCGCCTCGGCCAGGGCCAGGGCGATCTCGGCCCCGGCCTCGGGTGTCTCCGCGTTGTAGAGCACCTCATCGCCCACGGTCTTGACCAGTCGGCCCCCGCCGATGCTGATGATCTCGGCGCATTTGGATTCGAACCGCTGAACCATCTGGGCCAGGGTGCGTTCGCTCATCTGCCGCGATAGTGAGGTGTAGGAGACCAGGTCGGCGAATCCGACGGCCCGGGCCAGCGGCAGCGGCGAATCAGCTTCTGAGCCGTCGCGGCCCCGGGAGACCGAGGCCAGCCCGGACTCGACGCGCACGGTCAGCCGCTGCAGGGCGGCCGAGAGTTGGCGCCTCCAGGCGTAGCCCATCAGCTGCTGCAGCGGCTCCACCAGCCGGGGCAGAGCCTCCACCACCTGACTGCGCGCCTGGGCGTCGGTGAGCCGTTCATTGGCGATCTTGTCCTCCACCAGGGCCTCGATCTGCCAGACCACCATGCGGTCGGTCATCTGCCCCACCGACCGGGTCAGTGAGATGGCGGTCTCCTGGTTCAGGTGGCCCTCACGGACCAGCTGGACCATCTGCGCCAGCGCCTCGGCGTCGGCCTCGGTGAAGGCGGTGACGTCGTCGTCGAGGTTGGGGAACCCCAGTGCCCGCCAGAGTTTGCGTGCCGCGTGGGTGGAGACCCCCATTCGGGCAGCCATCTCGCGGTAGGTCAGGGTCCGTTCGGCCCCCAGCAGCCGATGCTCGAGCTCGCGGATATGGCGGTGCCAATCGCGCTCCTGCTGACCGGGAACCGGGATGGCCGCGGTGGCCGGGTCGCGCTCAGCGGTGGGTGCGCCGTCCTCCGGCACGGGCGCGAACCCGCGGTCCGTGGGGGATGGGGTGGAGGAGGCCGGCGTCGTCGATTTCGCCGTGGGGAAGTCTGACCAGTCTGCCCGGGCCTCAGCGAGTTCCTCATCGGTGTAGTCGCGCTGCGGAGCCCCGGGCCTGGGCACTTCGGAGGTTTCGTCGGCCATATAGTCGGTAGCCCCGAAGCCGCGTCTGCGGGCGCGCTCCCATGCTTTTCGCCCGGCATCCTCCTCGGCGGTCACAGTCCGCCTCCGAAGCTGGCGCCGTGCACATCGCCGCGGGCTATGTCATGCGGGGCAGGGTGCTGGGCTCGCCGCGCCTGGGCTCGGGCACGGTAGGCGGAGAGCTCCTGGGCGAGCAGCGTGTTGAACTGTTCGGCGTCGGGCATATCGCGAAGCCGGGTGCGCTGGTGCTGCCCGAAGGCCCCGTGCACCACTGCCACATCGCCGGCTCCGGCAAGTTCCTGCATGCGGCTCTGCTTCACCTCGGTCTGGGCGACCAGCGCCAGCGGGATCACTGTGGCCTGGGCAGCCCCCACCAGGTTCTTCTGCACAATCCGCTCAGTGGTGAGGTATGTGTAGCGGTTCATCCAGGTCATCACCGGTTTGACGGTGCCGAAGGCGAGGCTGAGCAGCCCGGCCGCCCAGATGAGGAAGACGAAGATGTGGCTGTAGTGCTGGATGAACTCCGGCTGGGTGTCACGGGAGACGTAGCCGAGCAGAAAGCTCATCAGGGCCATGGTCACCAACAGGTTCACCACGGCGGGTATCAGCGCCCGGGGGTGGGCGCGGGTGCGAACCACCACCTGTTCGCCGTCCACCAGCTTCAGCAGCATATGCCGCCACACCTCCTGACTCGGGCTCCGGCCCTCCAGTCTACTGACCGTCTACCCGGCCGGGCGCAGGTGCACGACGTCGCCTGCGGAGAAGCTGCGGCGGTGGGCCTCCACCGGCTCCCAGAGGCTTTCGGGTCCGCCTCCGTCCTCGGGGCCGAGAACATGGCGACGCCGGGCAGTGACCTCCAGCTGCAGGGATCCGTCGGTCTCCAATCCGCTGGCCCGGCCGCGGACCGCGGTGCCGTCGGGCAGCTCGAGCCGCACCTGTCGGCCGATGGTGCCCAGCGCCGCGACCGCCTCATCGCGCAGCGGGTCCACGCCGCCGGCGTCCTCGGCCCGCTGCAGCAGTGCGGCGACCTCCTGGAGCCAGTCGCCCAGCAGCGCAGTGCGCAGACCCGCCGCTTCAGTACTGCCCAGTACCGCGGCGTCGGGATCCGGAGCGTCAGCGGCCTGGGGCCGTTCCGCCGCGGCATCGGTCTGCTGGATCTGCAGCAGAACGGAGGTGGCCTCCGGGGTGGGCAGCTGCTCCCGGGTCTGCAGCACATTGATGCCGCACCCGATGATCAGGCACTGCGGATGCAGCGGGGGCACGGCCGCCAGAATCCCGGCGACTTTTCGCCCGGAGACGCAGACATCATTGGGCCATTTCAGCTCCGCGGCGATTCCCCTGCGGCTCAGGGCGCGCACCAGCGCCAGTCCGGTCAGCAGCGGCAGCCAGGCCCGCTGGCCGGAGGGCAGGCGGGGCTGCAGCACCAACGAGGTGGACAGTGAGGTGCCCGGCGGTGAGCTCCAGGACCGGCCCAGCCGACCCTTCCCGCCGGTCTGCTCCTCCGCGGTGAGCACACTGATCTGCGGCCAGGCCTCGGCGAAGCCGCGGTCCTCAGCCTGCTGCAGCAGATCCGCATTGGTGGATGCGGTGCTCTGCACCACCTCCAGGCGCGCCAGTGCTTCGGTATCGACCAGCCGGTGTCGGAGCACCTCGGCGTCCAGTCGGGGCGTGGGGGCGTTCATGGACTCACGCTACATTCACGGCTCGTGCACGGGCCGCAGGCTCAGAGGAAGATATCCGCCAGAGGCTCCACACCGGGGGTGACGGCGTAGCCGGAGAGGTCCTCGACGCCAGCGGCGGCCAGCACCTGCTCATCAGTGAGGCTGGTGCAGGTCTCCACGCTGACCGTCCCAGTCACCAGCGCGGCGACAGCATCGGCCATGATCTGCGGGCTGCGGGCCGCCTGGGCCATCTTCTGTCCGCCGGGAAGAGCCCGGATGGCCGCGGTGTCGATCAGCGTGGCCGGCCACAGGGTGTTGACCTGCACTCCCGCTTCAGCCATCTCCATCCCCAACCCCAGAGTCGCCATCGTCATGCCGTACTTGGAAAGGGTGTAGCCGACGTGCTTGCCCAGCCATTCCGGGTTGAGCCGGCCGTCTGTGCCGGCCACCGGCGGCGAGAAGGAGAGCATCTGCGCCCGGCGGCCGGCCTCGGCGCTGGCGATCAGATGCGGCATGGCGGTCTTGCCCAGCAGGAATGTGCCGCGCACATTGATGTCCTGCATCAGGTCATAGCGCTTCATATCCAGTCCAGCGGCCGGCGAAAGATCAATGGCGGACGCATTGTGGATCACCACGTCGATCCCGCCGAAGGCCTCCACCGTCTGCTCCACCGCGCGGGCGACGTCGTCGTCGCTGCGGACATCGCCCACCACCGCCAGTCCGCGGCCGCCGGCCTCCTCCACCGCCTCCACGGCTGTGTGGACGGTTCCCTCCAGCTTCGGATGCGGGGTGTCCGTTTTGGCCAGCAGCGCCACATCAGCGCCGCGGGAGGCCAGTTCCACCGCGACGGCGCGGCCGATGCCGCGGCTGCCGCCGGAGATGAGGACAGTGCCGGGGGACTTCTCTGTGCGCTGTTCAGCCATGCCCCTACCCTACCGGGGAGTAACCCGTTGTGTGCAGTCCGGATCACACTTCCGGAGCATCGACCTGGGGCGCGACGGGGGCCCTCGCAGAACTGGACACTGACGTTGTAGAGATTCCACAACTGCCCGGCCGTCCTCGGCGTCTACACTGACGCAAAGATTGTGGAGTTCCTCCAGCCCCATAGGAGGGGCCAGCGACGCCGACACAGGAAGACTGGATGACAGACACACCGGATCTGCACACCACTGCGGGCAAGATCGCCGACTTCCGGCAGCGTCGCGACCAGACCCTGGCCCCGGCGGGCCAGGAGGCGATCGCCAAGCAGCACAACCGGGGCAAGCACACCGCCCGCGAGCGCATCGAGATGCTGCTGGATGAGGACTCCTTCGTGGAGTTCGACGCTCTGGCGGTCCACCGCACCCACGCCTTCGGCATGGAGAAGAAGAAGCTGGTGGGCGACGGCCTGGTCTCCGGCTACGGCACCGTGGACGGCCGCCTGGTGGCTGTCTACGCCCAGGACTTCACCGTCTTCGGCGGCTCGCTCTCGGCAGTCAACGGGGAGAAGATCGTCAAGGTCCAGGAGTTCGCCGCGCGCAACGGGTGCCCGGTGATCGGGATCAACGACGGCGGCGGTGCCCGCATCCAGGAGGGCGTGGCCTCGCTGGCGATGTTCGCCGATATCTTCCGCAACAACGTCCACTCCTCCGGCGTGGTCCCGCAGATCACGCTGATCATGGGACCCTCAGCCGGCGGTGCGGCCTACTCCCCGGCGCTGACGGACTTCGTGATCATGGTGGACAAGACCTCCCACATGTTCATCACCGGTCCTGATGTGATCAAGTCGGTCACCGGCGAGGACGTGGACATGGAGTCCCTCGGCGGTGCGCGGTCCCATTCCACCACCACCGGCACGGCCTCCTATATGGCCTCCGATGAGGAGGACGCCATTGAGTTCGCCAAGGAGCTGCTGGAATTCCTGCCGCTGAACAACCTGGCGGAGGCCCCGGTGGAGCCGGCTGAGCCGCGGGCCAAGATTGAGGCCGAGGATGAGGCGCTCAACGAGCTGGTTCCCGATGCGGCCTCGGCCCCCTATGACATGACCACGCTGATCGAGCAGCTGGTCGACGACGGCTATTTCCTGCAGCTGCAGGCCCTGTATGCGCCGAATATCATCATCGGCTTCGCGCGCGTGGAGGGACGCTCGGTCGGTGTGGTGGCCAACCAGCCCAGCCAGTTCGCCGGCACCCTGGACATCGCCGCCAGTGAGAAGGCCGCCCGGTTCGTGCGGTTCTGCGATGCGTTCAACATTCCGATCCTCACCCTGGTGGACGTCCCGGGCTTCCTCCCCGGCACGGACCAGGAGTGGGGCGGCATCATCCGCCGCGGCGCGAAGCTGCTCTACGCCTATGCCGAGGCCACTGTTCCGAAGATCACCGTGATCACGCGCAAGGCATTCGGCGGCGCCTATATTGTGATGGGCTCCAAGAAGCTGGGCGCGGATGTGAACCTGGCCTGGCCCACCGCGCAGATCGGGGTGATGGGGGCCCAGGGCGCGGTCAACATCCTGCACCGCCGTGAACTGGCCGCTGTGCAGGCCGACGGCGGAGACGTCGAAGCCCGGCGCGCCGAACTGATCGACGAGTATGAGAAGAAGCTGCTGAACCCGTACCAGGCTGCCGAGCTGGGTTACATCGACGCCGTCATCGAACCGGCTGAGACTCGCTGGCACATCACCAAGGCGCTGCGTGCCACCTTCCACAAGCGCGAGGCCCGCCCCGCGAAGAAGCACGGCAATATTCCGCTCTGATATGGCACAGACGACCACACACACCGCCCCAGACCACAGGGCCCCAGGTGAGGAACCGGCCGCTCTGGGCATCTCCGGAGCCGCCCTGTCCGAGGATGAGACCGCCGCCGTAGTGGCGGTGCTGGCCCGGCTGGCCTCCGCCGAACCTGACAGCAGCGACGCCGGGGGAACCGGACCGGCGGACCGGACTCTGCAGCGCCGCCATCGGCTGCAGCTGAAGCAGCACGGCCTGTGGGGCCGGCCCGGACCAGACTCCTGGCAGATGGCGGGAGGACTGCGATGAGCACCCTGATCCTCGCCTCCCAGTCCCCCAGCCGCCGGGCCATCCTCACCCAGGCCGGCATCCGTTTCAGCGTGGAGGTCTCCGAGGTGGACGAGGCCGCCGTAGTGGAGGCCGCCTCCGCGGAAGGAGAGCTCTCCCCCGCTGAGGAGGCCCTGCTACTGGCCCGCGCCAAAGCCGAGGCTGTGGCAGCGCTGCCGAAGGCCCGCGGAGCCCTGGTGCTGGGATGCGACTCGGTCTTCGAACTCGACGGCCGCAGCTACGGCAAGCCCTATGAGGTTCCGACCGCAGTGCAGCGCTGGCAGCAGATGCGCGGACACACCGGCGTCCTGCACACCGGCCACTGGCTGGTGGATGCGGCGACCGCCTCCGCCACCGCCCGGCACTCCTGGCTGGGCTCCGGCGCCCTGCCCTCCGGACCGCTGGGAGTGCCGGAGAACTCACTGGTCTCCGCCGGGGAGACGGTCTCCTCTGCAGTCAGCTTCGCCGAGCCCACCGATGAGCAGATCCGCGCCTATGCGGAGTCCGGCGAACCGCTGCACTGCGCCGGGGCGTTCACCCTGGAGGGCCGCGCCGCCGCTTTCATCCACCGGGTGGAGGGCGACCCCAACGCGGTCATCGGACTTTCGCCGGCCGCCCTGACCCGACTGCTGGACCAGCTGGGCCACAACATTGCAGACCTATGGGAGAAGACACGATGACAGAGTTTTCGAAGGTGCTCATCGCCAACCGCGGGGAGATCGCGGTGCGCATCATCCGCGCGGCCCGCGACGAGGGCCTGTCCACTGTGGCGGTCTACGCGGAGCCCGACCGGGACGCCGTTCACGTGCACCTGGCCGATGAGGCCTATGCCCTGGGCGGGGAGACCGCCGCGGACTCCTACCTGGTGGCGGAGAAGCTGCTGGAGGCCGCCGCGGCCACCGGCGCCGATGCGGTCCATCCCGGCTACGGGTTCCTCTCGGAGAACGCGGACTTCGCCCGCGCTGTCATCGACGCCGGCCTGGTGTGGATCGGCCCCTCCCCGGAGGCCATCAGCCTGCTGGGGGACAAGGTCTCGGCCCGCCGGCTGGCAGAGAAGGTGGGCGCCCCGCTGGCCCCAGGCACCAAGGAGCCGGTCACCGACGCCGCCCAGGTGCTGAAGTTCGCCGAGAAGCAGGGGCTGCCGATCGCGATCAAGGCCGCCCACGGCGGCGGCGGACGCGGCATCAAAGTGGTGCGTGAGCATGATGAGATCGTCGAGCTCTACGAATCCGCGGTGCGCGAAGCCACTGCGGCCTTCGGACGCGGCGAATGCTTCATCGAGAAGTACCTGGACAAGCCCCGCCACGTGGAGACCCAGTGCCTGGCGGACGCGCACGGCCACGTCGTCGTCGTCTCCACCCGCGACTGCTCGCTGCAGCGGCGGAACCAGAAGCTGGTGGAGGAGGCTCCTGCCCCGTTTCTGACCCGTGCGCAGAACCGGCAGCTCTACCGGGCGTCCAAAGCCCTGCTGAAGGAGGCCGGCTACACCGGAGCCGGCACCTGCGAGTTCCTCATCGGCGCCGACGGGACCATCAGCTTCCTGGAGGTCAATACCCGGCTCCAGGTGGAGCACCCGGTCAGCGAGGAGGTCACCGGGATCGATCTGGTGCGTGAGCAGTTCCGGATCGCCCGCGGCGAGAAGCTGGGCTATGACGATCCCGAAGTGCGCGGGCACAGCATCGAGTTCCGCATCAATGGGGAGGATCCGGGCCGGCACTTCATGCCCGCCCCGGGTGCTCTGGAGCGCTTCGAGATGCCCACCGGTCCGGGGGTGCGGGTCGATGCCGGAGTCCGGGCCGGGGAGACCATCTCCGGGGCCTTTGACTCGATGGTCGCCAAGCTGATCGTCACCGGAGCCGACCGTCGGCAGGCGCTGCAGCGGGCGGCCCGCGTGCTGGGTGAAACCAGGATCGAGGGCATGCCTACGGTGCTGCCCTTCCACCGGAAGGTCGTCACCGATCCCGCTTTCGCCCCGGAGCTCTCCTCCCGCCGTGCCCAGCGCTTCGCGGTGCATACCCGCTGGATCGAGACCGAGTTCCACAATGACATCGCCCCGTTCAATGCGCTGACTGCCCACCCCGGCGCCGGCGAGTCCGAGGGCCGGGAAGAGGTGGTGGTGGAGGTCAACGGCAAGCGCGTGAGGGTCAACGTGCCCGCTGCGCTCTCAGCCGGGAGGCTCACTGGGGCGGCCCCGGCCCGCAAGCGCCGCAAGAAGCGCACCGCCGCGGCCGCCGCGGCCTCCGGAGACGCCCTGACCTCCCCGATGCAGGCCACGGTGGTCAAGGTGGCGGTCAAGGACGGCGCCAAGGTGGCCGAAGGCGACCTGGTGGTGGTGCTGGAGGCGATGAAGATGGAGCAGCCGGTGACCGCGCACAAATCCGGCAAGGTCAAGGGGCTGAAGGTATCCCCCGGCACCAGCGTGAAGGCCGGCCAGACGCTGGCGACCATCGTCGACTGATCGCCTCCTCCGTGACTCACACTGTTCAAGCCGCATTCGAGGCGGTGACCCAGCGCTGGGGAGTACAGGCCGCCCCGGAGCCGAAGGCCGTGGCGCTCATCACAGGGGCGGTGGTGCTGCTGACCGCAGTACCGGGCATCTGGCGGGTGACCCGACAGGCCGCGACCATCGTGCACGAGATGGGCCACGTCTTCGCCTCGCTGCTGAGCGGGCGGCGGGTCTCGGGCATCCGGCTGCGCACCGACACCTCCGGGGTGACGGTCTCCCGCGGCAGGCCGCAGGGGCCTGGGCTGCTGCTGACTTTCCTGGCCGGCTATCCGGCGCCGGGGCTGCTGGCCCTGGGGCTGACCTGGCTGGGCGCCTCCGGTCACGCCGGAGCAGCGCTGACGGTCTACCAGGTGATCCTGCTGCTGGCCCTGCTGCTCTCCCGCAACCTCGTGGGGATCGTCTCCTGCCTCGCCGCGGTCCTGCTCACCGGTGTGATCTGGTGGCAGAACGACCCGCAGCTGGTGGGCTATACGGTGGTCGCGCTGGGGGTGTTCTACGCCCTGGCCGGGGTCCGCGGCACCCTGGATGTATGGCGGGTGCACCTGACCGCCCGGCGCCGGCCCCGGGCGCAGGTGGCTGGGACTGACGCATCCCGGGCGGCGAGGGCCTGGGGCTTCCTGCCGTTGCCGGCCCCGGTCTGGCTGCTGCTGTTCCTGCTGATCAGCCTGGCCAGCGCGACCGCTGTCTTCTGGCTCCTGTTCGCCTGAGCCGCTAGCCAAAGTCTAGTTAGACTAACCGCTCTTAGACTGACTGCACCGTGGTAGAGGAATGAGGTGTGAACTCATCAGGGGGCGGGGAATGGCGCCTATGGGGCGGGTGTTGGTCAGTGGTATGCGCCTGTTTGTGGGGTTCTTCCTGCCTGAGCATGTTCGAACTCACCTGGGGATGGCTGTGGACTCAGTTCACGACGGCGTCTCTTCCCCTGCCGCTGGTCACAGTAGGCCCGCACTTCGTTGGGTTCAGCCGGAGGACCGACACATCACCCTAGCCTTCTACGGGGAGGTGCCGGCTGGGGCGGTGGATGATCTGACCGAGCATCTGCACGAGACGCTGTGCGGGGTGCCCCCGCTGACTCTGCGACTCAGAGGCACAGGAGTGTTTGCCGGACGTACTCTGTGGGCCGGGGTCCAGGAGCAGTCAGCAGCCGAGCACTCCAACGGCTCCAACCCCCTGATCGATCTGATGCGTGCCGTGGAAGAAGTGGGCGTGCACTATGCCCGCAGCCCGGAAACGCCCACGGTCCGCGAACGCCGACGCGCCCATGTCACTTTGGCGCGGGCAAGAGACCGGAGGAAGGGGGAGGCTGAGATCCGACGCCTCACCGAAGCCCTGGCCATCTACGAGGGACCTGAGTTCTGCGCTGACACGGTCCACCTGGTCCACTCCGAATTGGGCGGCGGGAAGTCCGGCGCCCCGCTCTACGCCTCTTTGGCAGCGCTGCCCCTGGCGGGGAGCTCAGAGCCGGAGTGAGACCTCCTCGGCCCAGCCGTCGATCAGCACAAGGTCCACGCTCTCGGGCACTTCGGGTCAGAGACCATCTGGGAGAGGAAGGGGGATGGCATAGGGTCTCTTTCTTTCAGTAGTAGACGGCCAGGGGCCCGCCGGGCGCGTCGATGACCGATACCTCGGTATTGAAGATCTCCGAGAGAATCTCATCGGTCATGATCTCCTCCGGTGTGCCGTGCTGAACCACCTGGCCGTCCTTCATTGCCAGGATCTTGTCCGAGTAGCGGGCGGCAAAGTTGATGTCGTGCAGCACAATCACCACGGTGCGGCCGAGTTCATCGGCGGCGCGGCGCAGCTGCTGCATCATCTGCACCGCATGCTGCATATCCAGATTGTTCAGCGGCTCGTCCAGCAGCACGTAGTCGGTGTTCTGGGCCAGCACCATGGCCACATAGGCGCGCTGCCGCTGACCTCCGGAGAGCTGGTCCAGGTACCGGTTCTCCAGGTCGGTGAGGTCCAGGAAGTCGATCGCCTCGGAGATGTACTTCTCATCGCCGAGGGTCAGCCGACCCCGGGAGTGGGGGTAGCGGCCGAAGCCGACCAGCTGACGCACTGTCAGTCGGGTGACGAAGTGATTCTCCTGCCGCAGGACTGAGAGGATCTTCGCGATCGCCTTGGAGGGGGTGTTGACCACATCATGGCCGGCGACGGTGATCTGCCCGGAGTCGATGTCCAGCAGACGTCCGATCATGGTGAGGATGGTGGATTTTCCCGCTCCGTTGGGCCCCACCAGCGCGGTAATGCCTCCGGCCTCGATCTGTGTGGTGACCGGACCGATCGTGACCTTCTCAGAGTAGTCCTTGCTGACCTCGGTCAGGCTGATCACAGGCGCCCCTTTCGCAGCAGGAAGATGAGGAAGGCGATGCCTCCGATGAGCTCCACGATGACGGTGACCGCTCCTCCGGCGTCCCAGACGTGGCGCAGGATGAAGTAGCTGCCGGTCAGGATGGTGTAGCCGAAGAGGAAGCCCATCGGAAACAGCAGCCGGTGGGAGTAGGTGTCTGCGCACTGGTAGGCGAGCATGACGGTGAGGAAGCCGAGGAACATCATGGGTCCCACCAGAGCGGTGGCCATGGAGATCAGGATGGAGACCAGCGCCAGGATCTTGATGACTTCCCGCTTGTGGTTCAGCCCCAGATTGGTCGCGGCAGTCCGCCCCAGTGACAGTGCGTTCAGCCGGGGTCCCCAGAGCCAGAGCACGGCGGTGACGGCCAGTGCGATGGGGATCGCATAGGGCAGGTACTCGGCCCGGGCATTGGAGATATTGCCGAACAGCCGGGCGGTGAGCACATCAAACTCGCTGGGGGTCAGCATGCGCTGCATGAAGTTCGACAGCGAACCCAGGGTTCCGCCGAGCACGACGCCGACCAGCAGCATGATGTGGATATTGGAGAACTTCCCGCTCAGCAGCCAGGTGTAGAGGACTGTGGCCACCAGCATCATCACGGCCATCTGCAGGAAGAACTGCGGCACTCCCACCAGCATGGTCACCCCGGCCATGCCGAAGACGTAGACGAATCCGGTCTGGATGGCGGTGTAGAGCGACCCGAAGCCCATAATTCCCGGGGTGATGATGCGGTTGTTCACCGCAGTTTGGAAGGCGATGGTGGCCATGGTGTGACACAGTGCCACCACGGCGATGGTCAGCAGCGACTCCGAGCGCATCTGCAGGATCACCCACCACCCCTCCGAGCCGAACTCGGTGGGGTTGCTGTAGAAGATCACCGCCAGGGTGAAGCCCACGGCCAGCAGTCCCAGCAGACTCATCACCAGCACATAGGTGCGCAGGTGCTTGCGGTCGGTCAGCGGACCGGAGCGCCGCTGGGCCGCCGGAGACTCCGGTGCGGATGCGGCGCCGGGGTTCTCCCCGGAGGGGCCAGCCGCCGTCGTCGGAATGGCCTGCGGATCGGAGGGGTCCCGGCGGCCCGGAAGCGGCGGAGTGCGCCGCTGCGCAGCGGATCCCGCCTGCTCAGTCTGCTCGGTGGTCTGCTTCGTCATGCTGCCAGGCCGCCCTTCCGCCGCTGCCGCAGAAGCAGGCCGATGAAGACCATTCCGCCGACCAGCCCCAGAACCATGGCCACCGGGATCTCAAAGGGCGCGATGATGACGCGGCCGATCAGATCGCAGACAGTGACGGTGCAGATGCCCACCAGGCATACCCAGGGCAGGTTGCTGCGCAGGTCATCCCCGCGGAACAGGGCCACGATATTGGGCACCACCAGGCCCAGGAAGGGCAGAGTTCCCACCACGGTGGCTGTCACTCCTGTGGCGACGGCGACCATGGCTGTTCCCATGAACAGCACCAGCGCGTAGTTCAGTCCGACGTTGACGGCCATGTCCTTGCCCAGCCCAGCCACTGTGAACTGGTCGGCCACCAGGAAGACCAGGAAGGTGACGATCAGCACGATCCACATCAGCTCATAGCGTCCGGAGATCACCCCGGTGAAAGAGCCTTGGAACCAGATTCCCAGGCTCTGCAGCGTATCGGTCATCAGCGCCAGGTAGGTGGTGAAGGAGCTGACGACCGCGCCGAGCATGATGCCGATGATCGGCACGATCAGGCTGGATTTCAGCGAGACCCGCCTGAGGAAGAGGAAGAAGACCATCGTGCCGATGAACGCCATCAGGGTGGCCACCGACATGCGCGCGAAGAGGCTGGCGGTGGGAAAGAGCCACATGGTCAGGATCAGTCCCAGACCGGCCCATTCGGTGGTGCCGGTGGTGGTCGGCTCCACGAACCGGTTCTGGGTGAGCAGCTGCATGATCACCCCGCACATGGCCATAGAGGCTCCGGCGAGCACCAGCGCCACTGTGCGCGGGATGCGGGTGATGCTGAACATCCAGAAGTTGCCTTCGCCGAAGACGTCGAACTCTCCGGTGGTCAGCGAGAGACCCAGCAGCACCAGAGTGATCAGGATCGCCAGGCCGAAAGCCGGAGTCCAGACGCTGCGGCGCCGGGTCCTGGCGGAGTCGACGACGATGTTGCGGCTGGTGTAGGCAATGTCCTGCCGCAACGTGTTGGTCATGAATCTTCCAGGGTGAGTGTTGAGAAATGCTTCAGTGACGAAATGTCAGTAAGGCAATCCTAGCTGGATTCGTGATGCCTCCCAAGCCGAATGCGGCTGCGCATCCTTGCTCCGGCCGGTCAGACAGGCGGGGTCCAGCGCTTCCGGGCCGGACCCCACCTGCCTGTGCCCCGCCGAGACTGGGGCGCCGTGCTTACTGCTGGGCGCCCTCCAGGGCGTCTGCGAAGTCATTGAGGAATTCGGTGTAGGCCTGGATGTCCTCGGTGATGTAGAAGTTCTGCGGCATGTAGACGATCTGGTCCTCCTGGACCGCAGTGACCTCCTGCAGGGCCGGGGAGTCGGCGATCAGCTCCTGGGCCGGGGTGTACTCCGGGTCGTCGGGGGCCATACCGTCACGGTCGAGCACAATGATCCAGTCGGGGTTCGACTCGGCGATGGCCTCCACCGAGATGTCGTCGCCTTCGTGGTCGCTGCTCTGGTCCTCGACCTCCAACGCTGGGACCAGGTCAAACTCCTGGAAGACCGGGGCGACGCCGCGTCCCTGCTGCGGTCCGGCGTAGTTGATGGTGCCCCCGGAGGTGAGCAGCCCCATCACCGTGGATTCGCCGTCGTATGCGGCTTCGACCCGTTCCATAGCCGAGTTCAGCTCCCCCACCAGCTCCTCGGCGGTGTCCTCAGCACCGAAGATCTGGCCCAGCTTCTGGGTGTGCTCGGCCAGCTGGTCGAAGAAGGTCTCCGGGTCGCGGAAGCCCTCGTCGAACTCCAGGATGACACCGTCCTCGGGCATCAGTTCGGCGATGTCTTCGTAGTACTGTGCGTAGCGCTGGCCGTTGATCACCAGGTCCGGCTGAGCCGCCACAATCTGCTCCAGGTCCGGCTCGCGGTGATTGCCGGTGTCAAGGATGTCCTCATTCTCGGCATAGCCGTGGATGTGGGGCTGCATCAGGGAGCGGGCAGCCACTGACAGCTCCACCCCGAAATCTTCCAGCAGGCGGAAGGACCGGTTGTCGAAGGCGCCCACCGAGTCGATCTCATCGAAGTTGATCTCATGGGTGCCGTGATCGTCCTCCACCGTGATGGTGCCGCCGGCATCGCCGGAGGCGGTCTCCTCCCCATCCTGGGCGGGGCCCTCCGCGCCCGCCTGACCGCAGGCGCTCAGCGCCAGCCCCGCGATCGCTGTCACAGAGAGAAGACGAAGCAGCCGGGTGCGCCCGGCGGCAGAGGTGTCGAGTGTCATCGAAGGGCTACCTTCCTAAGCAGTATTGAACTTAGCCTGTCCTAAGCTAAATAGAAGTTACCGCGTTTGCTAATCGGGCGCAACACGGCGGGAGGCCGGACTGCAGGAGGTCCGTCGCCGCGGCGCCGACGGTCGCTCCGACAGGCCCGGGCTGCGCTGGCGGGTTAGCGTAGAAGGGTGTCCGATCAGCCTGTGCTTGCCCCGCTGCTGACCCCAGAGACCTGGGAGCTGCTCAACGCGCTGCCGGAGTACGATCCGCAGAGCGCGGACCAGCTGAACCATCAGCTGCGCCGGAACGGCTGGAGTCCGGAGGTGGTGGCGGCTGCGCTGACCCAGATGCGACTGCGGCGGGACGCCCGGGCGAAGTTCGGCCAGTTCGCTGACCGGATGCTGCTGACCCAGCAGGGGCTGGAGCAGGCCACTCGACTTCCGGTGGCCGCCCGCCACGCGCAGCGGTTCCGGTCAGCCGGCATCGACCATGCCGCTGATCTCGGCTGCGGGCTGGGGGCTGATGCCATGGCGCTGGCCTCGTCAGGTGTGCGTGTCACCGCCGTGGAGGCCGATGAGACCACCGCGGCGGCGGCGACGATGAATCTGCTGCCGTTCCCGGAGGCCCAGGTGGTGCACTCCACTGCCGAGCGGTGGGCCGCTGAGCATCTGGGTGTGCCCGAACCTGCGGATGAGGCCGCGGATGCGGACCCGGCGGCCGGCCCTGCCACGGAGCAGCTGCCCGAGGGACTGGGGGTGTGGATGGACCCGGCGCGCCGCACTGAGCGAGGCCGCCTATGGGATCCGGAGGACTTCTCTCCCCCGTTGAGCATGGTGACCGCCCTGGCCCGCACCGGGGTGCCGCTGGGGGTCAAGCTAGGGCCAGGTATGCCCCATGACCTGATTCCGCTCGACTGTGAGGCCGAATGGGTCAGCGTGGAGGGCGATCTGGTGGAGCTGGTCCTCTGGTTCAACGCCTTGGCCCGGCCCGGAGCGCGCCGAACAGCCACCGTGCTGACCGGCGACGGCGACCAGGACTCCCACGGGCTGCCGTGCCTGCAGGTGACCCCCCGAAGCTCGGCCGATGACTTCTCCTCCGGCATCGAGTATGCACCGGCCGGACGTGAGGGGCTGCGGGGTGTTCTCTGGGAGCCGGACCCGGCCGTGATCCGTGCCGGGCTGGTGGCGGAGCTGGCTGCCGAGGCCGGCGGCTGGATGCTCGATGAGCACATCGCCTACTTCTGCACCGACGCGAGCGCCGATCCGGGTCCGCTGGCGCGCGGATACCGCATCACTGAGGTGATGGACTTCTCCCCCAAGCGGCTGAAGCAGTGGTGCGCCGAGCAGCAGGTGACCAGCGTGGAGATCAAGAAGCGGGGAGTCGACGTCGTCCCCGAGCAGCTGCGCCGCCAGATTCTTCCCAAGCGCCGCTCCGGGGCGCCGGGGCGCCACGCAGTACTGGTGCTCACCCGCCTGGGATCATCCCGGCTGGCCGTAGCAGTGGAGCCGCTGGCCGCTCAGCGGCCGGGAACCTGATTCACCACCGCCAGGGAGAACCCGTCCCACGGTTTGGCCCCGACAGTCTGAATCGCCGTCGCCTCGGTGCGGGGGTCCTCGCCCAGCGCGGAGAGGAAGCGGCGGATTCCTGCGGAGTCCGGATCATCCTGGTCGGTGAGCACGCTGCCGCCGCGGACCACATTGTCTCCGACGATCACAGTGCCAGGGCGCGAAAGCTCCAGACTCAGTTCGAGGTAGCGATCCATGCTGGCCTTGTCGGCGTCGAGGAAGATCAGATCGAAGGGCTCGACCTGCTGCTGCCGCAGCGAGGTCAGTGAGTCCTCCGCCGGCCCGAGGAGGATCTCCACACGGTCTCCGACGCCGGCGGCGTCTAAATTCCTGCGCGCCACCTCGGCGTGCCGAGGTTCGAATTCGCAGGTGGTCACCGTGCCCTGCTCCCCCACTCCGCGGGCCAGCCAGAGGGTGGAGAACCCCGCCAGGGTTCCGACTTCCAGCACGCGTCTGGCCCCGGAGATCCGCGCCAGCAGGTGCAGCAGCTTGCCCTGCGCGGAGGAGACTTCGATGGCGGGCATGTCCGCCTCATCCGCCGCCTGGCGGATCCGAGCGAAGTGCTCGTCCGGCTGCACCACCGTGCGTTCCAGGTAGGCATCCATGGCCAGGATCTGCTCGGCGGTGTGGGGATCTGCGGAGTGCTGGGACGCGTCAGGCGAGCTCATGCCGCCCAAGTGTAGACCGCAGCAGAGGTCTGCGGCAGGGGTGGGAGTCCCCGCGACGCGACGGTGGTCAGCTTGTCCGGGTTCGGATCGTCCCGCCCGCGGGCGCTGTCCGGGGGGGCTGTCAGTTGTCCGAGCGGCCCCGGCGGCGCATCCAGATCAGGACGGCGGCCAGCAGCACCAGCAGGCCGGCACCGACCAGTACAGCGGTCCACATCGGCGCAGAACCGCCATCCGCTGCGGCCTGCTCATCGGCCTGCGGCTGGGCAGCTGCGGTCTCTTCGGCGGCCGTCTGGTCCTCCCCGGCGGTCGCCTCGGCAGTTTCTGCCGCATCCGGATCCTCGGCGGCGGGCGTCTCCTCAGGCTGGGTGCCCTGGCCCTGAGCATCCTCGGCGGGGCTGGGCTCGGCCTGCGGGTCATCGACTTCGAAGCTGAAGCCCGCTTCCTCGCTGTGGCCGTCCGAGTAGACGGCGTTGTAGAGCACCTCGTACTCCCCATTGGGCAGGGATTCGGGGAGTTCGGTCCACATGCTGGATCCCTCTACCTGGGTCTCTGCCTCCCAATGCTCGCCTTCGGCGTCGGTGACCCAGATGATGTTGGGAATCGATTCTCCGGTGGTCAGTCCGTCTCCGGAGAACTCCAGCCGGACTTCTTCCGGGCTGCTGGTGAGGACTTCATCGGCCTCGGGCGAGGAGCCGATCAGGGTGTCATGGGCCCAGGCGGGAGCCGAGGCCACTGCGGAGAGCAGCAGCAGTGCGACTGCGGTCAGCGCGGCCAGAACAGGTGTGCGGGGCAGCACCGCTGCCGAGGCGTGGCGTTCCATACCCTGAATTCTACAACTTGTAGAAAATGGTCGGTCAACACTGGGAGTGACCAGCAGGCAGGTCCCCGACAGGCACGGGCAGCGCCCCGGGAGCCGGCGCGCCGGTGAGCACCTCCACCAGCGCATCAAAGGACGCCGGCGTACGGCCGAACAGGGCAACGGCAGCACCGGAGGTCGAATCGGCGAGCGCCTCGGGCCGGTCCAGGGCCACCACCACGTCCCCGGATCCTGGGGTGCGACCGCCCAGCAGTGTGACAGTGGGGCCCCAGCCGGTCTGCAGGCCCGCACGCTGGGCGGCATCGGCCAGTCGGGCGCGGTCGGTCTGGGTGCCGCCGGCAATCTGTATGGCCTCATCGGCCAGCACGGCCTCGCATTCGCCCTGCACCAGGGTGACGGCTCGTTCGGCAGTCCAGGCCGCGGCCTGGTGCGGATCGAGGTCGCCGGTCTCGCTCTGGCCGGTGTCGTCGGCTGCGGGGCCGGCCTCCTGCAGCGCCGGGCCGTAGATGTCACTGTCCTGCAGAATCTCTGGGCGCTCCACGCCGGGGCCGGCGGCCAGCTGGCCGGAGGCCAGATCCTGCTGCCACAGGCGAAGGGCGAGGACCCGCTGGGCGGCCTCGGTGAGACGTTGCTGATCCAGCTCGCCCTGCTGCAGAGCGGTGAGGATCGCCTGGTGGGCTCCGCGGGCGGAGGCGGGCATCAGGATCAGGTCCGCCCCGGCGGACAGGGCCTGCACCGCCGCCTGGTCGCCGCCGTAGCTGTTGGCGATTGCGGCCATGTTCATCGCGTCGGTGACGATGACGCCCTCATGCCCCATGGAGCGGATCTGCTCATAGGCCGCCTCCGAGAGCGAGGAAGGCACCCCGGCCTCAAGCGCCGGCACTTCCACGTGGCCCATCATCACCATCGGGGCACCGGCCTCCACGGCGTCGGCGAACGGGCGCCAGTCCCGCTGGCGCAGCTGCTCCAAGCTGGCCTGCTGCACCGGCAGCGAATAGTGCGAGTCCTCGGTGACGGACCCGTGCCCCGGGAAGTGCTTGACCGAGCCGGCCACCCCGCCGTCTGCCAGTCCGCGCAGTCCCTGCAGCGCCAGGGCGCTCACCGTCTCCGGGTCAGCGCCGAAGGAGCGGCTGCCGATAGTGGGGTCCTCAGCCCCGGTGGTCACATCGGCGCTGGGGGCAAAGCTGACGGTGAAGCCCAGCTCGGCGAGGTCAGCGGCCATCAGCCGGTGGGCTTGGGCCGCGCTGCGCAGCCCGTCGGCGGCAGGCTGCACCGCCCCATGGGCCATCGGGGTGGACCATTCAGTCAGCGGAGCCCCGACCCGGGTGACCAGCCCGCCCTCCTGGTCCACCGAAATGATCGGCGGGGCGGGGAGTTCCTCTCCGCCGGCGGAGGAGATGCTCTCGATTTGGGCGGCCAGCACCTCAGTGTCCACTGCGGAGGTGCCGCCGGGGATGTTGTGCCCCATCAGGATCACCCCGGCCAGATTCAGCTCCGCGATCAGCGCGGCCGCTGATTCGGCATCCGTGCCGGAGTACTCCCCCACGATCACCTGACCGGCCAGGTCATGCTCGTCCATCTGCGCCACCAGCTCGGCCGCCTGATCTCGATGCTCGGGACCAGGGCCGGCCAGGGCAGCCTCCTGCTGCGCCACAGCCTCCTCAAACTCGGCCTGCCGCTCAGCGCGCCGCTGCTCAGCGGCCTGTTGCTCACTCTGCTGCGAGTCCTCCGCCCCGGTGGCAAGTGCGCCGGAGCCGCCGTCGTCGGCGCAGGAGGTCAGCAGCATGAGTCCAGCGGCAGCGGCGGCCAGCAGAGGTGTACGGAGAAGGCGCATCCCTTCCAGCCTACGGCGTGAACTGCGCCGGCGGGCCGGCGTCCAGCGGACGGCCAGGCACCCTCCAGATCTGTCGGTAGGGTGAGTCCAGTTGCGCCGGCTGACCTCGAAGGAGAACTCATGGGACTGCCCTTTGCCGATTCGGAACGCTCCACCCTGGGCCTGGAGTGGGAGCTGGCCCTGGTGGACCGCCAGACCGGCGACCTGCGCAGCGTGGCCGAACGGATCCTGGAGGCGACCCACGCGGAGATTCCAGAGCTCTCCGGTGATGATGAGCACCCATACGTGAAGCAGGAGCTGCTGCTGAACACCATTGAGCTGGTATCTGATGTGTGCCACTCGGTGGATGAAGGCGTGGACCAGCTGCGCGAGACCGCGCGCAATGTGATGAAGCACTGCGAGCCGCTGGACGTGGACCTCTACTGCCAGGGAAGCCACCCTTTCGCTCCCCCCACCAAGCAGCCGGTCACGGACAAGGAGCGCTACAACGAGCTGATCCGCCGCACCCAGTGGTGGGGGCGGCAGATGGTGATCTACGGCATCCACGTCCATGTGGGGCTGGATGATGTGGCCTTCGCGATGCCGGCGGTCAATGCGCTGTGCAACTACAACGCGCACTTCCAGGCGCTCTCAGCCTCCAGCCCGTACTGGTCCGGGGAGGACACCGGCTATGCCTCCAACCGGGCGCTGATGTTCCAGCAGCTGCCCACCGCCGGGCAGTCCTACCAGTTCAACGAGTGGTCCGGCTATGAGAAGGCCGTGGCGGA
The DNA here is from genome assembly GCF_029265375.1 of Nesterenkonia sp. Classification (GTDB taxonomy): domain Bacteria; phylum Actinomycetota; class Actinomycetes; order Actinomycetales; family Micrococcaceae; genus Nesterenkonia. The sequence goes on along the minus strand of NZ_JAJUJJ010000006.1, from coordinate 48,732 downwards.
CCTGGAGCACACCGGGGTGATCAACGATGTCACCGAGGTCCGCTGGGATGTCCGGGCCGTGCCGCGGCTGGGAACCGTCGAGCTGCGCATCTGCGACGGCGTGGCCACCCTGGAGGAGATCGGCGCGATCGCGGCGCTGACCCAGTGCATCGTCCATGACACCGTCCGCACGCTGGAGGACGGCGACTCGGTCACCTCCATGCCGCCCTGGTATGTGAAGGAGAACAAGTGGCGCGCCGCCCGCTACGGGATGGAGGCGATCATCATCCTCAATGAGAACGGCGACGAGGAGCTGGTCACTGACGCGCTGGAGCGGGAGCTGGAGCGTCTGGAGCCGGTGGCCAAGGAGCTGGGCTGCGTCACGGAGCTGCGCTATGTGGAGCAGATGATGAAGGCCGGAGCCGGGTATCAGCGGCAGAAGAAGGTGGCCGATCAGCACGATGGCGACCTGCGCCAGGTGGTGCTGGACTCCGCCGCCCGTACGCGCACCTCGATCAACGGGTAGAGCGCGGCGGGGTTGGCCTGCCGGGGGTCCGGCACCCGGGACGGGATCTTCCGGCTGGATCCGCGCGCCCGCCGGGTGCCCGGCCGGTGGGTTCAGCTCGCAGGCGGCGGGTTCAGAGGCTGATGCGGCTGACCGGCAGGCCGGAGTCTGCCGGGATCTCCCACGACGACGGCTGGACTCCGGCTGCCACCAGCTGCGCCCCGAGTGCGGCGACCATGGCGCCGTTGTCGGTGCACAGGGAGATCGGCGGAACCGTCAGCTCGACGCCGGCCTGTTCGCACCGCTGGGCCAGCAGCTCACGCAGCCGCGAATTGGCCGCCACTCCCCCGCCCAGCAGCAGGCTGGTGATCCCGTGCTCGCGGCAGGCCCGAACCGTTTTGGAGGTCAGCACATCCACCACCGCTTCCTGGAAGCTTGCGGCGATGTCTGCGGTGGGCACCGGGCGGCCGGCCTGCTCGAACTGCTCCACGGCCCGGGCCACTGCGGTCTTCAGCCCGGAGAAGGACCAGTTGTGCCGGTGCTTGCCCGGATTCTCCTCAGTGCCTTCAAACTTCGGCATAGTCAGCCCGCGCGGGAAGCGGAAGGCCTGCGGGTCGCCGTCTGCCGCGGCGGCGTCGATCTTCGGCCCGCCCGGGTATCCCAGTCCGAGCAGCCGGGCGACCTTGTCATAGGCTTCCCCGGCGGCGTCATCGATGGTGGAGCCCAGCAGCTGGACATCTTCGGTGATCGAGCCGATGCGCAGCATCTCGGTGTGGCCGCCGGAGACCAGCAGCGCTCCGGTGGCATGGGCTGCAGCTGCCGTGCCGGCCGCTCCATGCGTCGTTCCGCCCGCCCCTGTGGGCGCCTGCTCGCCGTCCTTATCCAGCAGGCCCACGGCCACATGCGCCACCAGGTGGTTGATCCCGTACAGCGGCGTGCCGGTGGCCAGCGCCAGCCCCTTGGCAGCCGAGAGTCCCACCATCAGAGCGCCCGCCAGTCCGGGTCCGGCGGTGACGGCAATGGCGTCCACCTCATCCAGCTCCACCCCGGCGGTCTCCAGCGCCCGCCGCAGCGTGGGGGTGAACGCCTCCAGATGGGCGCGAGCGGCGATCTCCGGAATCACCCCGCCGAAGCGGACATGCTCCTCCACCGAGGAGGCGACCTCGTGAGCAAGCAGGCGGCGTCCGCGCACCAGACCTATGCCGGTTTCGTCGCAGGAGGTCTCGATGCCGAGCACCAGGGGCTCGTCACTCATGGGCGTCTCCTCGGTCGGTGAGATCGGATCGCAGGTCGGCGGCGGAGGATGGCCGCCGCGGATGCTCAGGACGGAGCCGCCGTCGCATGATCAGCGCATCCCCGCCGTCGGGATAATACCGACGCCGCAGGTGGATCTGCTCAAATCCCTCACGCCGGTAGAGGCGCTGCGCCCCGGGATTGTCCGCCCGGACCTCCAGCAGCAGGTCTTCGGCCCCACGGGCCTGGGACTCCTTGATGATCAGACGCAGCAGATCGGTGCCCAGGCCCCTGCCCTGCGCTGCCGGTGCGACGGCGAGGGTCTGCACATCGGCCAGCGGGAGGACGCACATCATGCCGGCGTAGCCCAGGACGTCGTCCGCCCCCGGATTCCTGGACTCCGCGACCCAGTACCGGCGGGTGGCTCGTTCGGCCGAGGCCTGCGGCTCGGCCTGGGCCAGCTCCTGACGGAAGAACTCCTCCGGCCAGGCGTCCTGCGGAAACAGGGTCCGCTCCAGCTGCATCACCGCCGGCACATCGGCCGGCGTCATGGTCCGCAGGTGCACGCCCTCCCCCAGGGATCCCCCCATGGACTCACCTGCCCTATCACCCAGGGCCCCGCTCCGGTCATCACCCATGGCCGACCTCCGGGGCCACCCTCGGGGTCACTCCCCGGGCCATACCCGGGGACGCGCCCCGGGCCGCTCCCGCATCACGTGTCGAATGGGCCCAAACTGGCGTCCGAAATGCCGGAGTTTGGGCCGTTCCGACACGTAACGTGGTGAGGCCCGGGAAGAGCGGGGATGTGCTGGGGCGCATCAGGAGGCACCTTGGCGCATCTGGCGCGGGACCTTCGCATCGGATTCCCGCAGGTACAGCGGCCGGGGTTCGCACAGCACGCCGGTCAGCTCTCCGGCGAGCGCCCCATGGGCGAGCCGTCCCAGCTCGGCAGCGTGCGGTGTCCAGGCCTCCGGCTCCTGGCCGGCGAGCGCAGCGGGACGGAGCTGATCGGGGTAGGGTCCCGCACCTGCGCCGACGGCCGGCAGCGCCGGGCATTCGGCGGGCGGTCCCACATGCGGGCCGGAGACCAGCTGCGCGTCGCCGTCGTCGTTGCGGTAGCTCGCCCAGTAGACCTCGCGCCGCCTGGCATCGGTGGCAGCCAGAAATTCACCCTCGATCCCAGCATCCACTGCGCGCAGCGCCAGCGCGTCCAGGCTGCACAGCCCGTGCAGCGGCAGGCGCCAGGCTTCGGCCAGGCTGTGCGCCAATGCCAGTCCCACGCGCAGCCCGGTGAAGGGGCCGGGCCCGGCTCCAACGGCTATGGCGTCCAGGTCGCCGCCGGTCACGGAGTTCTCGCTCAGCATCGTATGCAAGGCGGGGGCGAGCACTTCTGCGTGCGAGGTGGTCTCCTCGGTGTGCCAGGCGGCCAGCACGGTCTCCCCGCGGGTCAGCGCCAGTGAGGCACCGGCGGAGGAATCGATGGTCAGCAGCACCCCACCATGGTATCGGTGAGCGGGGGCGGCGCGGCCGAGTCTCCAGAGGCAGCCAGAGAGCCGGACCTGAGAGAACCAGTGCCCTCCCTATGGAGCCGTGCGAGGGGCGCTCAGCTGCCGGGCAGCGGTGGGTGCTGCCAGCGGGGGCCGTAGCCGCGCAGCACCACGGTGCGGGGCGTTCCCAGCAGGTCTTCTTCGGTCTCGGAGAAGTCGGTCCGGATGGCGCCGTCGGCCTGATCAGGAGTCTCCGGAGTGCGGGGCGCCGCATCCGCCGCCGCCGACGCTGAGGGGTCCTGCTGAGTCAGCAGTTCGATGTCCAGCCATGATCCGCCGGGCCCGGCGAGCGCGTCCTCCACCAGGCCGCGTCCCCACTCGACCACGGTGACTGAGTCCGACTGCGTGGCCGGCAGATCCAGGGATTCCAGTCCTTCGGCATCGGTGCGGTAGGCGTCCACGTGCACGAGGTCGGGTCCGTCGTCGTTGGGGTGGATGCGGGAGAGGATGAAGGTCGGAGAGCTGATCGGGCCCTGGACTCCCAGCGCCTGGCCCAGTGCTTGGGTGAAGGTGGTCTTCCCGGCGCCCAGTCCGCCGGTGAGCACCAGCAGGTCCCCGGCCTGCAGCTGTGCGCTGAGCCGGTGCGCGAAGTCTGCGGTGTCCTCCAGGTCGGCCAGCGGAATGCGCAGGGTCCAGTTCTCCCCAGGCAGGGGGTCAGCCGGCGATGCTGCGCCGCTCATGATTCTGCACTCCTCACGCTGTCTCCCCGGTCCGGCCGGTGACTGTGCTGCCCCTTCGCTGCACGCTGCAGCGCTGTCCCTCACTGCAGCGCCTCGGCAGGTTGGACGGCGGATTCGTTGATCACCTCGCGGGGCACGCGCGCGCCGATGCGGGTGATGACCTCATAGTTGATGGTCTGGGCCGCGGCTCCCCATTCGGCGGCGGAGATCCCCGAGTCGCCTCCGAAGACGGTGACCTCGTCACCGACCTGAGCCTCCGTGTCGGTTCCGAGGTCGACGACGAACTGGTCCATGGCCACCCGCCCGACGGAGTGGTAGCGGCGGCCGCGTATGAGCACGGGCGCGCCGACGGCGATCCGCGGGATGCCGTCGGCGTATCCCAGCGGCACCAGCCCCAGCGTGGTGGGGGTGTCCACACGGTGGGTGAGCCCGTAGCTGATGCCCTGGCCGGCCGGGACGTGTTTGACGTTGGCCAGCGTGGTGCGCAGCTCCATGGCCGGCACCAGACCCAGGGATTCGGCGCTGCGGTCGGCGAAGGGGCTCTGCCCGTAGATGCCGACTCCTACGCGCACCATGTCGAAGTGCGCGTCGGGGCGGGAGAGGGCCGCAGGCGTGTTGGCGGCGTGGCGCAGGTCGGGGACGATGCCGTGGTCCTCGGCGGTCTGCAGCGCAGCTCGGAAGGTCTCCAGCTGCTGGTCCGTATCACGCCGGTCGGGCTCATCGGCCACCGCCAGATGGGTGAAGATGCCCACCACGCTGATCAGCCCCTCTTCCTGGGCCCACTGTGCCTGACGGATCAGGGCGGGCCACTGGTCAAGGGTGGAGCCGTTGCGTCCCAGTCCGGTGTCGATCTTCAGGTGGATCCGTGCCGGGCTCTGCAGACGTTGGGCTGCGGCGGTGATCTCGGTCAGTTCCCAGCCGGAGACGCCCAGGTCGATATGAGCGGCGATGGCGGCGGCGAAGTCGGTCTGCCGGGTGTGCAGCCAGGCCAGCACCGGCGCATCGATGCCGGCGTCTCTGAGCTGCAGCGCCTCAGCCACATGGGCGGTGCCCAGCCAGTCGGCGCCGCCGGCCAGGGCGGCACGGGCAGCGGTGAGCATGCCGTGGCCGTAGCCGTCGGCCTTGACCGCGGCCAGCACCTTGGCCGGGCGCACGTATTCGGCAATCGTGCCCACGTTCTGCGCAATCGCTGCCGCGTCAATGATGGCCGTACGCTCAGGGGCAGCAGGGCCGCCGGAAGAACTCATAGTTTCCACTCTACGATCTCCGATGATGCGCCCGAACCCCTGTCAGCTGCCCAGCGCCGCGATGAGTGCGGAGGCGCCGAAGCGGCCGCGGCCGTGCGGGTCGATCCGGACTGCTGCGCGGCGGTGCAGGTCCACGGCGTGGACGGCTACAGCAGACCAGTCCTTCGGCTGGGTCGCGGCCAGGGCCCCGAGGATCCCGGAGAGCACGTCACCGGTGCCGGCGGTGGCCAGCCCGGGGGTTTGGGCCCGGTGCAGGATCACCTCCCCCTGCGGCGAGGCGATGATGGTGGTGGTACCTTTGAGCAGCACCGAGCAGTCCAGGGCTCCGGCCAGGCGGCGGGCGGCCTCCACCGGGTCTTCACCGGCCCCGGGGGTCAGCTGTTTGGTCAGCACTGGGTCCCGCAGGTCCTGGGCAAGGCGGCGTGCCTCCCCGGCATGCGGTGTGATCAGCACGTTCTTGTTCAGTCCGCCGCGTCGGCGCAGCTGAGTGCGCACCAGCTGCAGCCCTGAGGCGTCCAGCACGCAGGGCACGGCCTCCTGCAGTGCGTGCTCCAAAGCCGCCTCGGCCTCTGCCATCCGCTGCGGATCCTGGCCGAGTCCTGGGCCGATCACCACCGCTGCGGGGGCTTTTCCGGCCTCTGGTGCGGTGGCGGGCGCGGTGCCGGGCACCACCTCGGGGCGGCGCTGCAGCACCAGACGGTTCACCTCGGCCGGCGCGTAGAGGCTCACCATGCCGCAGCCGGTGGCGCAGGCAGCGGATGCGGTCAGCAGCGCGGCCCCGGGGAACTGCTCGGAGCCGGCCAGTATCCCCAGGGTGCCGCGGGAGTATTTGTGGTCTGCCGCCTGCGGGCCCCGCACTGCGGGCAGCATCGCCGGCGCTGCGGGATTCTCCGGCTCCGCACCGGGCGCCGGGCCCGTACCTGGCTGTGCGGGTTCGGCGGCGTGCACCGGGGTCTTCGGCAGCTGCGGGCCCAGCCCGATGTCGACTGTGTGCACTGTTCCGCTGAGCCGTCCGCCGGCACCTGCCAGCAGCCCCTGCTTGAGCCCTCCGAAGGTCACGGTATGGTCTGCCGGGATCACATCCGCCGCTGCCGCGCCGGTGTCCGCGTCGACTCCGGAGGGCAGGTCGCAGGCGACGACGACGGCGGCTGATACCGCCTGCTGCAGGCCGGGCACCTCAGGCCGGGTAAACGCTCCTTTGAACCCGGTGCCGAGGATCGCGTCGATGAGCACGCTGGTCCCGGCCGGTATGTCCTCCGCTGTTCTGCCGCCGGCGCGGCGGAAGGCCTCGAGTCCTGCCGGGTGGGCCTTCTCACGCAGCAGCACGGCGTGGGCATCCACCCCGCGGCGGCGCAGGAAGGCCAGCGCCCAGAGACCGTCGCCGCCGTTGTTTCCCGGTCCGATCAGCCCGGTGACGCGGGCGCCGTAGACGCCTCCGGTCTGCTCCAGGATCTGCAGCACTCGGTAGGCCAGGCCGTGGGCGGCTCTGCGCATCAGCTGCTCGCCTTTTCCGGCGTCGAGCAGCGGCTTCTCTGCTGCCCGGATCTGTTCACCGCGGTAGACGGGGCTCAGCTGCAGCGTCATAGCCCCACGATAGCCCGCTGCCGGCGGCGCCTGCAGGGCGTGGAGTAAGGCTCAGTCCTCGGCGATGACCATCGCGGCGGCGATATCGCCGTCGTGACTGAGACTCAGGTGCCAGCGCCGGATGCCGTGGGAGGCGGCGACGGCGGCAACGGTGCCTTCCACGTGGATCTGCGGGGCCCCGGCCGGGTCGCGGATCACCTGGCAGTCGTGCCACCGCATACCGGCCGGTGCGCCCAGCGCCTTGGCCACGGCCTCCTTGGCGGCGAACCGGGCGGCCAGGGAGCGCAGGGGCAGGTCCTGCTCCTGGGGCGTGAAGAGGCGCTGCCGCAGGGCGGGTGCGCGGCGCAGCTGCTGGCCGAACCTGCTGACCTGTACGACGTCGATCCCGGTTCCTCTGATCACGTGGCTGTCCTCAACTCACCGTCACGCTGCTACTCAACGGTGACGGATTTGGCGAGGTTGCGGGGCTGGTCGACGTCGTAGCCCTTCTCGCTGGCCAGCGCGCAGGCGAAGATCTGCAGCGGCACGGTGGTCAGCAGCGGCATCAGCAGCGGCTGGGTCCCTGGCACGTGGAACACCGTCTCGGAGTAGTCCTGGACAGCTTCATCGCCTTCTTCGGCCACAGTGATGGTCCGCGCGCCCCGGGCCCGGACCTCTTGGATATTGGAGACCACCTTGGAATGCAGCGAATACCGCCCATGCGGGGAGGGCACCACCACAAACACCGGCTGGCCCTCCTCGATCAGCGCGATCGGCCCATGCTTCAGCTCTCCGGCGGCGAAGCCCTCCGCATGGATATAGGCCAGCTCCTTGAGCTTCAAAGCTCCCTCCAGCGCCACCGGATACCCCACATGCCGGCCCAAGAACAACACCGAGGGGGTATCGGCCATCTGCCGGGCCAGCGCCTTGATCTGCTCAGCATCATCGAGGATCTGCTGGATCTTACCGGGCACACTGTGCAGATCCGCCAGAATATCGGCGATCTGACCGGAGAACAGCTGCCCGCGCAGCTGCCCCAGATACAGGCCCAGCAGATAGGAAGCAGCAATCATCGCCAGAAACGCCTTGGTCGAGGCCACCGCGATCTCCGGACCGGCGTGCAGATACAGCACCGCATCCGACTCCCGCGGAATCGTCGACCCATTGGTATTGCAGATCGATAAGGTCCTGGCCCCCTGCTCCTTGGCGTAGCGGACCGCCATCAGAGTGTCCATCGTCTCCCCGGACTGGGAGATCGAAACCACCAGCGTGGTCTCATCAATGATCGGATCCCGGTAGCGGAACTCATGAGCCAGCTCCACCTCCACCGGGATGCGGGTCCAATGCTCAATGGCGTACTTAGCCACCAAACCCGCATACGCGGCGGTGCCGCAGGCCAGCACAATGATCTTCGTCGTCGCCTTCAGCTCTTCGGGATCAATCCGCAGCTCATCGAGCACCAGCCGGCCCTCAGCATCGGTGCGGCCCAGCAGCGTGTCCTCCACCGCCTTGGGCTGCTCATGGATCTCCTTCTCCATGAACGTGGGGAACCCGCCCTTCTCTGCCGCAGAAGCATCCCAGTCCACATAGAACCGCCGCCCCTGGGCCGGGGTCCCATCAAAGTTGATGATCTCCACCTCAGAAGAGGTGATCGTGACGATCTGGTCCTGCTCCAGCTCCACCGCCTCACGGGTGAAATCAATGAACCCCGAGACATCGCTGCCCAGGAAGTTCTCTCCCTCACCCAGACCGACCACCAGCGGCGAATTCCGCCGGGCAGCCACCACCCGGTCCGGCGCATCAGCATGGACCGCCAGCAGCGTGAACGCCCCTTCCAGCTCATTGACCGCCAGCCGCATCGCCGCAGTCAGATCACCCGCTGCCTCCCCGGCGAAGAACCGGCCGATCAGCTTCGCCGCGACCTCCGTATCAGTCTCAGAGGCGAACTCGAAGCCCTCGGCCAGCAGCCGCTGACGCAGCTGCGCAAAATTCTCAATGATCCCGTTGTGGATCACAGCCAACCGGCCGGAATCACCCACATGCGGATGCGCATTCACATCAGTGGGCCCACCATGGGTAGCCCACCGAGTATGCCCAATACCCACCTGGGCAGGCCCCACCGGAGCAGCCTCAATCTCAGCCAGCAGATTCCCCAGCTTCCCAGACTTCTTCCGCACCTGGACCACGCCGCCTGAGACCGTGGCCACACCAGCAGAGTCATACCCGCGGTACTCCAACCGCCGCAGCCCCTCCACCAGCACATCCAACGCCTGGTGCTCGCCGCTCTTCTCCGGCAGCCCCACATAACCGACAATTCCGCACATGCGCACAAGAGTACCTGGCCGGGCGCCCGCGACCAGGGTGAAGCCGCTCACCCCTCCAATCACCTGAGTGATTGTGCGGGCCAGCTCAGAAGCCGAGGCGCCCGGGGCCCGCCCACCTGCTTGTCAGCTTGGTGGGTGGCGCATGGGGGGAGCCCTGAGCTCTGGGACCCGTGCAATCACCTGAGTGATTGTGCGGGCCAGCTCAGGGAGTATCGTGTCTGTGTGTCCTCGCAGCCTGACGTCACTCCCGCCTCCCCTGCCCCGGTGCCCCCGGAGATCAGCGGCACGGCACCGTGGGCCGGCTCTCCTGCCCCCGCTGACGGCTCGTCGTCGTACTCCCCGTTCGTGGAGCTGGACCGCGACGCCTGGTCACGCCTGGCCAACACGATTGAGCAGCCGCTGAACCAGGAAGATGTGGACCGTCTCCGCGGCATCGGCGAGCACCTTTCGCTGGACGAGGTCGCAAAGGTGTACCTGCCGCTGTCCCGCCTGCTGAACATCTATGTGGAGAACGCCGCCCGGCTGCGCGCCTCCACCAATGACTTCCTGGGCGAACAGACCCGCCGCACCCCGTTTGTCATCGGTGTGGCCGGCTCGGTGGCGGTGGGCAAATCCACTACGGCCCGCGTGCTGCAGGAGATGCTGCGCCGGTGGCCGTCTACCCCGCGTGTGGAGCTGGTGACCACCGATGGGTTCCTCTATCCGAACGCCGAGCTGCGCCGCCGCGGCATTATGGACCGCAAGGGGTTCCCGGAGGCTTATGACCGGCGGCGGCTTCTGCGATTCGTCTCCGAGGTGAAGTCCGGCCAGCCCGAGGTGGCCGCGCCGGTCTACTCCCACCTGAAGTACGACATCGTGGAGGATGAGTACCAGGTGGTGCGCCGGCCGGATGTGCTCATCCTGGAGGGTCTGAACGTGCTGCAGCCGGCCCGGGTGCGCGCAGACGGCACCACTGGCCTGGCGCTGAGCGACTTCTTCGACTTCTCCATCTATGTGGACGCCAAGCCGCAGCATATTGAGCGCTGGTATGTGGAGCGCTTTATGCGCTGGCGCACCGGAGCGTTCGCAGATCCGGCCAGCTACTTCCATCAGTACAGCCGGCTCAGCGATGAGCAGGCCGAAGCGCGAGCCACCGATATCTGGAACCGCATCAACGGTCCGAACCTTCGGGAGAACATTCAGCCCACCAGATCCCGAGCGCGGCTGGTGATGTCCAAGGGCGAGGACCATTCCGTCTCCCGAGTGCTGCTGCGCAAGGTGTGATCGCTGTGCCCGCCACGCGTCCTGTCCGCTGGCCTGCCGCCCGTGTGCGGTCCGCTGCGGCGGGACTGGGTGCCGCCGCCGCGCTGCTGCTCACCGGATGTGCCGCGCAGAACGGCGACGACGACGCCGCCACCATTCCCGCGCCGGAGCTCTCCTCCCCTGCGACCGCCTCCGAGACTCGCCCCGCGCCCGGCAGCGACGCCGACGCTTCGCCCTCTGCTGCCCAGACCGCGCAGACACCGGGAGACCGGCAGAGCGCGGAGGAATCCCCGACGAGCTCCGCAGCCGAGACCCCGCCGGCAGAGACGGGATCTGCCGAGACTGAGTCTGCACAGGAGCCTGATTCGGGTGTGGCCACCGAACCCAGCTGGGATCCGGAGTCCATCCATGTGCTGGTCAACCGGCAGAATCCCCTCGATCCGATGGACTATGCACCGGATGACCTGGTGATTCCCCACGTGCGCCTGGCCGGGCCGGAGGCGGCCATGTCACTGCGGGAAGAGCCCGCGCGGGCGCTGGAGAGTATGTTCGCCGCTGCCGCTGAGGATGGCATGATTCTGGGTCTGACCAGCGCCTACCGGTCCTTCGACTACCAGATGCAGATCTATTCCGCTCGGCATGCGGAGGTCGGCACTGAGGCGACGGACCTGTACATGTCCCGGCCGGGATACTCGGAGCACCAGACCGGGTTGGCTGCTGACGTCATCTCTGTGGCCAACCCCGAGTGCATTCTGGGCGAGTGCTTCGCCAGCACCCCCGAGGGCCAGTGGGTGGCGCAGAACGCGCACCGCTTCGGCTTCATCATCCGCTATCCGGAGGGGATGGAGCACATCACCGGCTACCCCTATGAGCCCTGGCATCTGCGGTATGTGGGCACGGAGACTGCTGCCGCTGTCCATGAGTCGCAGCTGACGCTGGAGGAGTTCTGGGACCAGCCTGCTGCTCCGGAGTACGACCAGCCGGAGCCGGATCCGCGGCATCTGACCTATCTGCAGTGACCTGACGGGCCTGCGGGACGCGCTTGCCGGATCGCCGTCGGCTTAGACTAAGGGCATGTTCAAGGGATTCAAGGCTTTCCTGACGCAGGGCAACGTGGTGGATCTGGCGACCGCAGTGGTCATCGGCACCGCCTTCGGCGCAGTGGTCAACGCGCTGGTGGAGAACGTGCTGATGCCGCTGATCGCGTCCCTGGTCGGCGAACCGGACTTCGACAATCTCTTCGCCGTCACCGTGCTGGACGGCCCGCCCATCCAGTTCGGAGTGCTGCTGACAGCAGTGGTGAACTTCCTGCTCATCGCGGCGGCCATCTACTTTGTGGTGATCCTGCCGATGAACAAGATGATCGAAGCCCGGAACCGGGCTCTGGGCGGCCCGGAGGTGCCGGTGGATCCCCAGCTGGCGCTGCTCACCGAGATCCGGGACCAGCTGAAGGTCCAGACCGAGAAGGTGAATCCGGAGGCGTTCGCGGCCGCTGTCGAGGCCGAGCGTCAGGCTGAGGAGGCCCGGTTGGCGGCAGAGAAGGAGCGCGAGCTGCGCGATCAGTCGCTGCTGGGCAGGGCGAAGAGCATCGTCTGGGGCAGGGACTGACCCCCGGGCGCTGAACCGCCGGTCCCACCGCCGGGGCTTATCAGAGGGCCAGGTGGGTGCGGACGGCTTCGGCCAGCAGGTCTGATTCGCTCTGGGCTGTCTCAGCGGTGGTGGCTTCGACCATCACCCGCACCACCGGCTCAGTGCCGGAGGGACGCAGCAGCACCCGGCCCGAATCGCCCAGCCGGGACTGGGCAGCAGCGACTGCCTGCTGGATCCGCTCATCGCTGGCCACCCGCGCTTTGTCCACCCCGCGGACGTTGACCAGCACCTGCGGCAGCCGGGTCATTGCCTCAGCGGCTAGGTCCTGCAGGCTCCGGCCGGTGGCAGCCACCCGGGCAGCCAGCTGCAGTCCGGTGAGCACACCATCACCAGTGGTGGCGTAGTCAGCAAAGATCAGATGTCCCGACTGCTCCCCGCCTAAGGAATAGCCGCCGGCTCGCATCGCCTCCAGCACATACCGGTCCCCGACTTTGGTCTCCACCAGCTCGATACCGGCCTGAGCCATCCCCAGCTTCAGCCCCAGATTGCTCATCACCGTGACCACCAGAGTGTCCTCAGCCAGCCGACCAGCCTGCTTCAGCCCCAGCGCCAGCACGCCCATGATCTGATCGCCATCGACCACCGCGCCGGTGTGATCCACCGCCAGGCACCGGTCAGCATCCCCATCATGGGCCACCCCGAAATCAGCGTCGTGGGCGACCACCGCCTCGCACAGCGGATCCAGATGGGTCGAGCCGACCCCGTCATTGATATTCAGCCCATCAGGCTCAGCCCCGATGACCACCACCTCGGCCCCAGCAGCTGCGAAGGCCTCCGGAGAGCAGCCGCTGGCCGCCCCGTGGGCACAATCAATCACAATCTTCAGCCCCTGCAGCGAGACCCCGCCCAGCGACTGCAGCAGATGCACCACATACCGGTCCTCAGCATCAGAGAACCGCTTCACCCGGCCCACATCAGCGCCGGTGGGCAGCGGCGGATCCTGCGACATCTGCAGCTCAATCTCATCCTCCAGCCGGTCATCGAGCTTATGGCCGCCCCGGCCGAGGAACTTGATCCCATTATCGCCAGCCGGATTGTGCGAAGCCGAGATCATCACCCCGAAATCGGCATCCACATCAGCTACCAGGAACGCAGCAGCAGGAGTCGGCAGCACCCCCGCATCGAAGACATCCACCCCCGAGGAGGCCAGCCCCGCCTCCACCGCGGCGGAGAGGAACTCCCCCGAAACCCGAGGATCACGGGCCAGCACCGCCCGGGGCCGCTGCCCCGAACGTGCCCGCCGATGCCCCAGCACCACCGCAGCAGCCTGAGACAAACGCAGCGCCAACTCCGCAGTCAGCAGCCCATTGGCCACACCACGGACACCGTCTGTGCCGAACAATCTGGTCATATTGAGAGTGAGTCTAGTCTGGTGGAGACGAAAATGCCCCGCCGCTTTCCGCGACGGGGCATTTTCGTAGTGAAGCTGTGATCAGCGCTTCGAGTACTGCGGAGCCTTGCGGGCCTTCTTCAGGCCGGCCTTCTTCCGCTCCACGGCGCGATCGTCGCGGGTCAGGAAGCCGGCCTTCTTCAGGGCCGGGCGGTTGTGGTCACGGTCGATGCCGTTCAGGGCCCGGGAGATGCCCAGGCGCAGTGCACCGGCCTGGCCGGAGGGGCCGCCGCCGTCGATGCGGGCGATGACGTCGTAGGCGCCTTCGAGTCCCAGCAGGGTGAAGGGGTCGCTGACCTCCTGCTGGTGCAGCTTATTGGGGAAGTAGTCCTCCAGGCTGCGACCGTTGATGGTCCAGGTGCCGGTGCCGGGCACCAGACGCACGCGGGCGCGGGCGCGCTTGCGGCGGCCGATGGCTGCACCGGGGACCGTCAGCGGGGCGCGCTCGGTCTCGGTGGGCTCGGTGGTGGTGGTCTGTGCAGATTCCGAGGTGTAGCTGGTCAGCCCCTCGGTCTCGGTGAGCTCTTCAGTGTTCTGAGCCACGGTTCTCCTTAAACGTTCCTAAGTGCGGTGGTGGCCAGGACTACTGAGCGACCTGGGAGATTTCAAACGGCTTGGGCTGCTGAGCGGCGTGCGGATGCTCGCTGCCTGCGTAGACCCGCAGCTTCTTCAGCTGCGCGCGGCCCAGCTTGTTGTGGGGCAGCATGCCCTTCACGGCCTGCTCCACCGCACGGGTGGGGTAGCGCTGGATCATGTCCTCGAAGCTGATGGACTTGATGCCGCCGGGGAAGCCGGAGTGCCGCCAGTAGCGCTTCTTGGATGCCTTGTCGCCGGTGACGGCGACCTTCTCGGCGTTGATGATGATGACGAAGTCGCCCATGTCCTGGTGGGGGGCGAAAGTCGGCTTGTGCTTGCCGCGCAGCAGCGCTGCGGCGTGAGTGGCAAGACGGCCGAGAACGACGTCGGTGGCGTCGATGACGTGCCACTGACGGTCGGCGTCGCCTTCTTTAGGGGTGTACGTACGCACGGTTGGTTTGCCTTACGGTCGGTGTTCTACGGTCAGCGCACTGTTCCCGCCGCGTGTGAGAGGCGCAGCGGTCGAGCGGCTGTTCATTTGCGGGTGTGCAATCGGCGCTTCAGGTGAGGGCTGAAGCGATGCCGAGCCCGTAGGTTCCCCGACCCGCTCGTGGAGGCTGTGTGGCCATGCAACTGAGCCGCCTCGACACGCGCCCGGGCAGGGGTGGACACGCACAACAGCTATTAACTATACAGAAGCCCCCTGGCCGAGGCAACGCGCACGGTCCCGGGCATCCTGACCCGGGCACCAGGCGCGACGGCCGAGGGGGCTTCTGCCTGCTGCTCTCTCAGCGGCGGGCGTGGGCGCTGGACTCCATCTCTTCGATCTCCCGGCCCTTGGTCTCCGGAACCCACTTGAGCACGAAGATCAGGCTCAGCAGAGCGCTGGCCCCGTAGAAGCCGTAGGCGAAGACCAGCGAGAGCTCGGCCATCTGCGGGAACAGTGAGGAGACCAGGAAGTTGGATCCCCAGTTGAAGGCGCTGGCCACGCCCAGGGCCACCGCACGCACCCGGTTGGGGAACATCTCGCCGAGCATCAGCCACATGAACGGCCCCCAGGTGGCCCCGAATCCGAGCACGAACACATTGGCGGCCACCAGAGCGATCATTCCCCACGGCTCCGGCAGGGATACCACGGTTTCGACGTCGCCGAACTCATTGGTGGTCTGCGATTCGATGGCCTGTGAGAAGGCCACCGCCATGGTCAGCAGCCCGACTGTCATCACCGCCGAGCCCACTGCCAGCGGGATGCGGCGGCCCACTTTGTCCACCAGCAGGATGCCCACGATGGTGGCCAGGATGTTCACACTGGTGGTGATCACCTGCACCAGCATCGCCTGCTCCTCGGCGATCCCTACCGCCTGCCACAGCGTGGTGGAGTAGTAGAAGATGACGTTGATGCCCACGAACTGCTGGAAGACCGCCAGCCCGATGCCGACCCAGACGATGGGCATCAGCTTCCGACCCTGGAAGAGGTCACGCAGCTTCTGGCGGGCCTCCAGGTTGATGGTGCGGCGGATCTCGGCGATCTTCTCGGTCAGCGCGGACTTCTCGCTGATGCCGACGACGTCGGTGAGCACTGCTGCGGCGTCGTCGGTTCTGCCGCGGGATACCAGGTAGCGCGGGGACTCGGGAATGCTCAGCGCGAGCATCCCGTAGACCAGCGCGGGTGCTGCCTCGGAGAGGAACATCCACCGCCAGGCCTCCAGGCCCAGCCACAGCATGCCCTCGGCGCCGTCGGCCAGGTTGGCGAACAGCGCGTTGGAGACCGCTGCCATGAAGATGCCGATGACGATGGCCAGCTGGAACAGGGAGCCGAGCCGGCCGCGCCAGGCCGCCGGGGAGACCTCGGCGATGTAGGCGGGCGCGATGACCGAGGCCATACCGACCCCGATGCCGCCGACCACGCGCCACAGAACGAGGTCGTAGACGCTGAAGACCAGGCCGGTGCCGATGGCGGAGATGAAGAACAGTCCGGCGGCGATGAGCATGGCCTTCTGGCGGCCCACCCGGTCGGAGACCATGCCGCCGGTGAAGGCGCCGATCACGCAGCCCAGCAGCGCGCTGGAGACGCTGAATCCGCTCATCAGGGCGTCGAGCTCGAATGCTTGGCGAATGGGGCTGACGGCGCCGTTGATCACCGCGGTGTCAAAGCCGAACAGGAAGCCGCCGAAGGCGGCCACCAGAACGATCCATACGACCGCGCCGGCAGCCGGTTCCGACGATCGTGTCTCTGTGCTCATCAGTAGGGGTCCTATCTGCCCGAGGTCTCTTCAGGTGCTTGGGCCGGAAAACGGCCGCTGGGCAGTATGGACCCCGAACCATGACGGGGACGCTGTGCTGACTGGGCGGCTGCGCCGCTGCTCCGCTCAGCGATCGCCGCCGTCCCGGGGATCGGCTCGCTGATGGCCGCACGGGATGGTGCAGCGTGGGTGAGCAAACTCATAATTGCCGCCGTCACAGGAGGTAACAGGGGTATCGGCCGGGGCCGAGGGTGCCCGCCGGGTCAGCGGCGCAGCGCGCGGGTCTGTTCGGCGCGGGCGGCCAGCTGGTGCTCGGCCGGGTAGTCCACGCGTTCCAGCACCAGCCCCTGGGGCGGGGCGAGCCGGACCCGCTGGTCCCAGGACGGCTCGGCGAGCCGGGCCGCCAGCCATCCGGGTTCTCTGCGCCCTTCGCCGACGTCTATGCATCCGCCGATCAGTGCGCGCACCATGTGGTGGCAGAAGGCGTCGGCTGTGATCTCGGCGGTGATCACGCCGTCGTCGCCGCGGCCGATGGTGAAGGAGTGCAGGTCCCTGATGGTGGTGGAGTGCTCGCGCGGCCGGCAGAAGCTTCCGAAGTCGTGCAGTCCCACCACGCTGAGGGCCTCGGCGTGCATGCTCTGCTCGTCCAGCCGGCGGCGCACCCAGGCGGTGTCCCAGCGTCGCAGCGGGTCCCACAGCTGCCGCTGGTCTGCGATCCGGTAGGTGTAGGTGCGGCTGAGTGCGGAGAACCGGGCGTCGAACTCAGCGGGCACCTTGCCCACCCGGTGGACCACTACGGCGCCGTCTTCGCGGCCCAGGACTCCGGAGAGCCTGCGCAGCAGCGCCTCATCGGGTGAGATGTCCCGGCCGCGGGCCAGCCTCTGCCATTCCTGCTCGGTGAGGTCGCAGTGGACTACCTGTCCGCGGGCATGGACTCCGGCGTCAGTGCGGCCGGCCACCACCACCGGCACCTCACGGCGGATGAGGGTGGCCAGGGCCTCGCGCAGCACGCCTTCGACGGTGCGCAGCCCGGGCTGGGCCGCCCACCCTTTATAGGCGTTGCCGTCATAGGCCAGGTCCAGGCGAATTCTGGGCATGGCTGTCAGCCTATCGGGCAGCAGCGGGCTTCTGGGCCCGGATACACGTGTGGGGCCCGGCCGCAGGCGGCCAGGCCCCACACAGTGCAGTCCGGGACGGGAGGATTACTCCTTCTCGTCCTCGGCGGCTGCCTCAGCAGCGGCCTCGTCGGACTCAGTATCCGCCGGGGTCTCAGAAGCGGTCTCATCGGAGACCTCCGGGGTCTGCTCCTCCGCCTCGGTCACGTCCTCAGCGGGCTCCTCCTGGTCAGCGGCGGCAGCGGCGGCGCGCTCGGCGTCCTGGACCACCTTCTGCTTCGGGGAGACCGGCTCCATCACCAGCTCGATGACCGCCATGGGAGCGTTGTCGCCCTTGCGGTTGCCGATCTTGGTGATGCGGGTGTAGCCGCCCTCCCGCTCGGCCATGGCCGGAGCGATGACGGTGAACAGCTCATGCACCACGGCCTGGTTGGTGGCGTTGGCGGCGCTGAGCTTGGCCACCACCTGGCGGCGGGCAGCCAGGTCGCCCTGCTTGGCCTTGGTGATCAGCCGCTCGGCGTAGGGGCGCAGCCGCTTGGCCTTGGTGACGGTGGTGGTGATCGAGCGGTGCTCGAACAGATTGACGGCGAGGTTCGCCAGAATCTGCTTCTCGTGCGCCGGGCTGCCGCCCAGACGCGGTCCCTTGGTGGGGGTAGGCATGGTCTCTTACTCCTATGGTGTTGCGCTCACCGGCGGCGAGCACGAATGTCGTGGTTCGAGCCGGCTCAGTTTGAGAACTGGGCTCCGGCGTCGTCGTCGTACTCGCCCTCATCCGCTGCGAAGCGAGCCGCCGTCGGGTCGAAGCCCTCCGGGGAGTCCTTCAGCTGGAGGTTGTACTCGGCCAGCTTCTCCTTGACCTCGTCGATGGACTTGGCACCGAAGTTCCGGATGTCCATCAGGTCGGCCTCGGAGCGAGCGGTGAGCTCACCGATGGTGTGGATGCCCTCCCGCTTGAGGCAGTTGTAGGAGCGCACCGTGAGCTCCAGGTCCTCGATCGGCAGAGCCATATCGGCCGCCAGGGCGGCGTCGGTCGGCGAGGGGCCGATCTCGATGCCCTCGGCGGAGAAGTTCAGCTCGCGGGCCAGGGTGAACAGCTCCACCAGAGTGGAGCCTGCCGAGGCCAGCGCATCGCGCGGAGGCAGGGACGGCTTGGTCTCCACGTCGATGGTCAGCTTGTCGAAGTCGGTGCGCTGCTCCACACGGGTGGCTTCCACCTTGTAGCTGACCTTGACCACCGGGGAGTAGATGGAGTCGACCGGGATGCGGCCGATCTCCGAGTCCTCCAGCTTGTTCATCGCGGCGGAGACGTAGCCGCGTCCGCGCTCGATGGTCAGCTCCAGGTCCAGCTTGCCGTCCTCGTTGAGGGTCAGCAGCTGCAGGTCCTGGTTGTGGAACTCCACACCGGCCGGCGGGGTGATGTCGGCGGCGGTCACGGGGCCGGGGCCCTCCTTGCGGAGGTAGGCCACCACCGGCTCGTCGTGCTCGGAGGAGATGGCGAGCTTCTTGATGTTGAGCACCAGCTCGGTGACGTCCTCCTTGGCACCAGTGATGGTGCTGAACTCGTGGAGGACGCCGTCGATCCGGATGCTGGTCACGGCAGCACCGGGGATCGAGGAGAGCAGGGTGCGGCGCAGGGAGTTGCCCAGGGTGTAGCCGAAGCCCGGCTCCAGAGGCTCGATGACGAACCGGGAGCGGGTCTCGTCGACGACTTCTTCAGTCAGCGTGGGGCGCTGTGCAATGAGCACTGGTGATTCCTTTCAGAGTGCATCCGCTATATGACGCATTCTCAGTTCAGTGGTGATGCTCAAGTCCCTGCGAGCGGCGGGCTGGCCGCGACTCGCAGGGCCTGGTCAGTCAGGGATGAGGGGCGAAAGAAGCCGCGTCAGACGCGACGGCGCTTGGGCGGGCGGCAGCCATTGTGCGCCGAGGGAGTGACGTCCTGGATGGATCCGACCTCCAGGCCGGCGGCCTGCAGGGACCGGATGGCCGTCTCGCGGCCGGACCCGGGGCCCTTGACGAAGACGTCGACCTTCTTCATCCCGTGCTCCTGGGCGCGCTTGGCGGCCTGCTCAGCGGCCATCTGCGCGGCGAACGGGGTGGACTTGCGGGAGCCCTTGAACCCGACCTCGCCGGAGGAGGCCCAGGACACCACAGCGCCGGTGGGGTCGGTGATGGAGACGATCGTGTTGTTGAAGGTCGACTTGATGTGAGCCTGACCCTGGGTGATGTTCTTGCTTGCGCGGCGGCGGGGCTTGCGCGCCGCTGTACGAGTCTTGGGGGGCATTGTCTCTCCTGACTACTTCTTCTTGCCTGCCACGGTCTTCTTCGGGCCCTTGCGGGTGCGCGCGTTGGTCTTGGTGCGCTGTCCGCGGACAGGCAGACCGCGGCGGTGACGCAGGCCCTCGTAGGAGCCGATCTCGACCTTGCGGCGGATATCGGCGGACACCTCGCGGCGCAGGTCGCCCTCCACCGTGTAGTGGCCCTCGATGTAGTCACGCAGAGCGACCAGCTGATCGTCAGTCAGGTCCTTCACGCGGGTGTTCGGGTCGATCCCGGTGGCGGCCAGGGCCTCCTGGGAGCGGGTGCGTCCGACACCGTAGATATAAGTGAGTGCGATTTCCGCGCGCTTTGCGTCGGGGATATCGACACCAGCCAGACGTGCCATGCGGGCAGTCCTCCTTGTGTTCTTCCGAAGGTCTTCAGCAGTGCGGCCCCTACGGGACCCTGTCAGGGGACCTGGCGCCGGAGGGGGCGCCGTCGTCGGGTCTCCGGCCTTCGGGAACCGGAGGTGTGCTCGCCAGCTCGCGCGAGCTGCACTGCCGTGTCTGTATTGAGCTGTGGGTCAGGGCACGTCTCCACCCTCAGGTGGAAGCGCTCAGCCCTGCCGCTGCTTGTGGCGCGGGTTCTTGCAGATCACCCGGACTACACCCTGACGGCGAATCAGCTTGCAGTCGGAGCAGATCGGCTTCACGCTCGGCTGAACCTTCATGGTTCTCCCTTACTTGTAGCGGTAGACGATTCGTCCACGGTTGAGGTCGTAGGGGCTCATCTCCACCACGACCCGGTCCTCGGGGAGGATGCGGATGTAGTGCTGGCGCATCTTGCCCGAGATCGTGGCGAGCACCACGTGCTCGTTCTCCAGCTTCACTCGAAACATTGCATTCGGCAGGGCCTCAACAACCTGGCCCTCGACCTCGATGACGCCTTCTTTTTTCCCCATACGCTCCACACACCGTTCACGATCCCCGCACACCGCGGCACATCAGGCACAGCATGAGCTGACGACGACGCAGCGCGAGGAGATCTGGATTTCTGCTTCAGAGTCTCTGGGCACACAGGCGCGCAGAGACAACCAACAGACAATCCTACCGGAGTCAAGCCCGCCGCGCCAATCAGTGCGGAGCTCGGAGGCGGTCAGTCCAGTCATAGGGCTCCACTGGGGCTGCAGCCGCGGCCCCCCGCCGCCGGCTCTGCTCGGGCCTCAGGCCGGAATCGGCACCGGCGTCACGCCGAGGGGCTCCAGTTCGGAGGCGCCGCCGTCGGGCGCGGTGAGCACCCAGATTCCTTCGCGGTGGCGGCACACTGAGTGCTCCCACTGGCTGGAGCGCGAACCGTCGGTGGTCACCACAGTCCAGTCGTCGTCGAGCACATCGGTATCGATCCCGCCGCGGGTCAGCATCGGCTCGATGGCCAGGGCCATCCCCGGCTTCACCTTGGCTCCGCGCATACCGGTGGAGTAGTTGAACACGTCCGGGGGCATGTGCATGGCCGAGCCGATGCCATGGCCCACATAGTCCTCTAGGATGCCCAGCGGCTTGCCCGGCTGGCTGCGCACATAGTCTTCGATCGCCTCGCCGATCTCACCGATGTGCTTGGCGGTGGCGAACGCAACGATGCCGCGCCACATGGCGGCCCGGGTGATCTCTGAGAGCCGCTCATCCTCCGGGTCTGCTGTGCCCTCCGCCGCCGAGCCGAGGATCACGGTGCGCGCTGAGTCGGCGTGCCAGCCCTCGATGATGCAGCCGCCGTCGATCTTGAGCACATCGCCGGGCTGCAGCACCCGCTCCCCCGGGATCCCGTGGACGACCTCCTCATTGACGGAGGTGCAGATGTAGCCGGGGAACCCGTGATAGTTCAGAAAGTTCGGCTTGGCTCCGGCCAGGGTGATGTATTCGGCGAAGACGTCGTTGAGCTGCGCGGTGGAGACGCCCGGCTTGGCTGCGGCGATTGTGCGGTCCAGCGCCTCGCAGAGGATGGAGCCGGCAGCGTCCATCGACCGCAGCTGCTGCTCGGTCTTGAGCTCTACGCGTCCCCGGGTGAACATGTTCAGGAGTTCAGCGCATCCATAATGCGGGCGTTGACGTCCTCTACAGAGCCGAGTCCGTTGACCTGCTTGACCAGCCCGCGGGAGGCGTACTCCTCAATCATGGGGCGGGTCTCCTTCTCGAACAGCTCCAGACGGCGGCGGATGATCTTCTCATCGGCGTCGTCCTCGCGGCCCTCGATCTCGGCGCGCTTCTTGATGCGCTGAGTCAGCTCCTCTGTGTCGGCGGTCAGCTCCAGGACCACGTCCAGGCTCACTCCGAGGCGGCTGAGCATCTCGTCCAGGCTGGCAGCCTGGGTGCGGTTGCGGGGGTAGCCGTCGAGCAGGAAGCCGGAGGCGGCGTCCTCCCAGGAGAGGCGGTCCTCCACCAGTCGGTTGGTCAGCGAATCAGGAACCAGATCCCCGGCGTCGACGTAGCGCTTGGCCTCTTTGCCCAGCTCGGTCTCACCCTTAATGTTCTCGCGGAAGATGTCCCCGGTGGAGATCGCGACGATTCCCAGCTTTTCGGAGATCAGCTTGGCCTGGGTCCCTTTGCCGGAACCCTGAGGCCCGACGATCAGCATACGTGTCATCGCAGCAGCCCTTCGTAGTTGTGTTGCTCAAGCTGAGCATTGATCTGCTTCACGGTGGTCAGCCCGACCCCGACCATGATGAGGATACTTGTTCCGCCGAACGGGAAGTTCTGGTCAGCGCCGATAAGAACGAAGGCTATCAGCGGGATCAGGGCGATGAAGCCCAGGTACAGCGCCCCGGGGAAGGTGATGCGGGAGATCACATAGGCCAGGTAGCTCTCGGTGGCCTTGCCGGCACGGATGCTGGGGATGAAGCCGCCGTACTTGCGCATGTTCTCGGCCACTTCGTTGGGGTTGAACGTGATGGACACGTAGAAGTAGGTGAAGCCGACGGTCATCAGGAAGAAGATGGCCATGTAGACGGGGTGGTCGCCCTGGCCGAAGTAGCGACTGATGAAGTTCATCCACGGCGCCGGCTCCTCTCCGGGCGCCGGCTGGTTGAACTGCATGAGCACTGAGGGAAGCATCAGTACCGAGGAGGAGAAGATCACCGGGATGACGCCGGCCATGTTCACCTTGATCGGGATGTAGGTGCTGGTTCCGCCGACGGTGCGGCGGCCGACCTGCTTCTTGGCGTACTGGACCGGCACGCGGCGCTGGGACTGCTCCACGAACACAATGGCGCCGACCAGGATGATGCCGATGATCGTCACCACCGTGAAGACCCGCCAGCCCTGGACGTTCCAGATCTCATACATGGATCCGGGGAAGCCGGCTGCGATGGCCACGAAGATCAGGATGGACATGCCGTTGCCCACGCCGCGTTCGGTGATCTGCTCGCCCAGCCACATGATGAGCGCCACACCGGAGACCATGACCACGATCATCAGCAGGATCACCGGCAGGGAGTCGTCGGGGATGATCTCACCCGGCCCGCAGCCCAGCAGAGCCCCGGAGCGAGCCATAGTGACCAGCACCGTGGCGTTCAGCGTCCCGATGGCCAGAGTGAGGTAGCGGGTGTACTGGGTGAGTTTGGCCTGGCCCTGGGCGCCTTCACGCTGCAGCGCCTCGAACCGCGGAATGACCACGCGCAGCAGCTGGGTGATGATGGCTGCGGTGATGTAGGGCATGATCCCCAGCGCGAAGACCGAGACCTGCAGCATGGCCCCGCCGGAGAACATGTTCACGAAGGAGTAGAGCCCGCCTTCGGCGTTGCCCAGCGCCAGGCAGCGCTGTACGCCGTCGTAGCTCACGCCGGGGGCAGGAATGAATGCGCCCATCCGGTAGATGGTGATGATCCCGAGCGTGAACAAGATCTTACGGCGCAGATCGGGTGACTGAAACACCCTGGCTATTGCGCTGAACAAGCGTCCTCCTCTAGGGGTCTGCCGACCACACAATCAGCCATCCTAGCGTGTGGGCAGGCAGGGCAAGAATTGACGGTGATGCGCCTCAGCCCCCGCCCGCGGCCCGGCCTCCGCTGGGGGAGGTGAGCCGACCGGATACGGGGGCTGAGTGCATCAGGGGTGGAAGCTCACTCCGGCTTCGGAGCGTTCTTCAGGGGGAGTTTCTCCACGGAGCCGCCGGCTGCGGTGATCTTCTCCTCAGCGGAGCCGGAGAAGGCGTGAGCCTTCACCGTCAGCGCCACGGAGATCTCTCCGGAGCCGAGGACCTTCACCGGCTTGCCCTTGCGGGCCACGCCCTTGGCGATCAGGTCCTCTGCGGTGACTTCGCCGCCCTGCGGGTAGAGCTCTCCCAGCTTGGTCAGGTTGACCGGGGAGTACTCCACACGGAAGGGGCTCTTGAATCCGCGCAGCTTCGGAAGGCGCATGTGCAGCGGCAGCTGCCCGCCTTCGAAGCCGGGACGCACCTGGTAGCGAGCCTTGGTGCCCTTGGTTCCGCGGCCTGCAGTCTTACCCTTGGAGGCCTCACCGCGGCCCACGCGCTGGCGGGCCTTCTTGGAGCCGGGGGCAGGCTTCAGGTCGTGAAGCTTCAGGACCTCGGACTCGGCAGGAGTGTTCTCTGCCATCACTTGGCCTCCTCAACTTTCACAAGATGCTTAACAGTGTTGAGCATGCCCACGGTGACGGCGTCGGCGTCACGGACCACAGTGTGACCGATCCGCTTCAGGCCCAGCGACCGGACAGTGTCGCGGTGCTTGGGCTTGGTGCCGATGGTGGACTTGATCTGGGTGATCTCCAGCTTCGCATCCGAAGGCTTGAGATCCTTTGCAGTGCTGTACTGAACAGTGGTGGCCATGTCTCATGCACCTGCCTTCTGAGCACGGGCCTCGCGGTCCTCCTGCATGGTGCGGACCATCGGGGCCGGTGCAACTTCGTCGAGGGCCTTGCCGCGGCGGGCTGCCACGGACTCGGGCTCCTCGAGCTGCTTGAGGGCGTCGATGGTGCCGTGAACAATGTTGATGGCGTTCACCGAGCCCATGGACTTGGTCAGCACGTCGTGGATGCCTGCGCACTCCAGGACCGCACGGACCGGACCGCCGGCGATCACACCGGTACCGGCGGAGGCCGGACGCAGCAGCACCACACCGGCGGCGTCCTCGCCCTTGACCAGGTGCGGGATGGTGGAGCCGACGCGCGGGACGCGGAAGAAGTTCTTCTTCGCCTCCTCGACACCCTTCTGGATGGCGGCCGGCACCTCCTTGGCCTTGCCGTAGCCCACACCGACGGTGCCGTCGCCGTCGCCGACGACGACCAGCGCGGTGAAGCTGAAGCGGCGGCCGCCCTTGACGACCTTGGAGACGCGGTTGATGGTCACCACGCGCTCAAGGAACTTGTCCTTGTCCTCGTCGCGACCGCGGCCGCGGCCCTCCCCGCGGCCACGTCCCCGGCCCCGGCCTTCGCCGGAGCGGGAGCGCTGCTCGCCGCGGTTCTCGTTCTTCTGCTCACCGGCGCCCTGGGCCGCAGCGGCCTCGGCGTTGGTGTTCTCAGTGGACTCAGTCACAGAGAAGTCCTTCTCATTGGTAGCGTTCTCACTCACAGCTTCAGACCACCTTCCCGGGCGCCGTCGGCGACGGCGGCCACACGACCGTGGTACTTGTTGCCACCGCGGTCGAAGACCACGGCTTCAATCCCGGCTGCCTTGGCGCGCTCGGCGATCAGCTCACCGACGCGCTTGGCCTTGGCGGTCTTGTCGCCGTCGAAGCTGCGCAGGTCAGCCTCCATAGTGGTGGCCGACACCATGGTCTTGCCCTCGAGGTCGTTGACGACCTGGGCGACCATGTGACGGGAGGAGCGGTTGACCACCAGGCGCGGACGCTCAGCGGTTCCGCTGATCTTCTTGCGCAGGCGCAGGTGGCGCCGGCTGCGGGCAGCGGACTTGGACTTGCCCTTGATACCGATAGCCATGGTTTACTTACCTGCCTTTCCGGCCTTGCGGCGAATCTGCTCGCCCTCGTAGCGCACGCCCTTGCCCTTGTACGGGTCGGGCTTGCGCAGCTTGCGGATATTGGCAGCGACCTCGCCGACCTGCTGCTTGTCGATGCCGGAGACGGCCAGCTTATTGGCGCCCTCCACGGTGAAGGTGATGCCCTCGGGGGCCTTCACCGGGACCGGGTGGGAGTAGCCGAGTGCGAACTCGAGGTCATTGCCCTTGGCCTGGACGCGGTAGCCGGTGCCGACGATCTCGAGCTTCTTGGTGAAGCCCTCGGTGACGCCGATGATCATGTTGTTGATCAGGCTGCGGGTCAGCCCGTGCAGGGAGCGGTACTCGCGCTCATCATTGGGTCGGGTGACCGTGATGGTCCCGTCCTCAATCTCGACCGAGATGCCCTCAGCGATGGTGCGGCTCAGCTCGCCCTTGGAACCCTTGACGCGGATCTCGCGGCCGTCGAGGGTGACCTCGACGCCGGAAGGGACGGTGATCGGAAGACGACCGATGCGTGACATAGTGCTCAGACTCCTTCCGGGTTACCAGACGTAGGCGAGGACTTCCCCGCCGACGCCCTTCTTGCCAGCCTGCCGGTCGGTGAGAAGACCGGAGGAGGTGGACAGGATGGCGATGCCCAGGCCGCCCAGCACGTGCGGGAGGTTGTTGGACTTCGCGTAGACCCGGAGACCGGGCTTGGAGATGCGCTTCAGGCCGGCGATGGACCGCTCACGGTTCGGGCCGAACTTCAGGTCGATGACCAGGGTCTTGCCGACCTCGGCCTCTTCCTCGCGCCAGTCGGTGATGTAGCCCTCAGCCTTCAGGATGTCGGCGATACGGACCTTCAGCTTGGAGCTGGGCATGGAGACCTGGTCATGGTATGCCGAGTTGGCGTTGCGCAGACGAGTCAGCATGTCTGCGACTGGATCAGTCATGGTCATGTGGGGCGTGTGCCCTTCCTCGTCACGGTTTCCGATCTCCGAAGGACCATTGCGGACCTTTGGTGAGGGGACCTGCGACGTAGATGCTTACTGTTCGGTCTTGAAGGGGAAGCCCAGTGCGCGCAGCAGCGCCCGGCCTTCCTCGTCGGTGGTCGCGGTGGTCACTACAGTGATGTCCATACCGCGCGGACGGTCGATCTTGTCCTGATCGATTTCGTGGAACACCGCCTGCTCAGTGAGCCCGAAGGTGTAGTTGCCGTTGCCGTCGAACTGCTTGTCGCTCAGGCCGCGGAAGTCGCGGATGCGCGGCAGCGCGAGGGTGACCAGACGGTCCAGGAACTCCCACATGCGGTCTCCGCGCAGGGTGGCGTGGGCACCGATGGGCTGGCCTTCGCGCAGCTTGAACTGTGCGATGGACTTCTTGGCCCGGGTGACCTTCGGCTTCTGACCGGTGATGGCGGTCAGGTCCTCCACTGCGCCCTGGATCAGCTTGGAGTCGCGTGCGGCTTCGCCCACGCCCATGTTGACCACGACCTTCACCAGGCCGGGGACCTGCATGACGTTGGAGTAGCCGAAGGTCTCCTGCAGGGAGGCCCGGATCTCTTCGCGGTACTTGGTCTTCAGGCGGGGGGTGATCTTCACGGCGGTCTCGGTCATGACAGCTCCTTCCCGGAGGCCTTGGCGTAGCGGACCTTCTTGGTCACGGTCTCGCCGTCAGACTCCACTTCCTCAAAGCGGTAGCCCACACGGGTCGGCTTGTCGGTCTCCGGGTCCACCACGGCCACGTTGGAGATGTGGATCGGGGCCTCGGACTCTACGATGCCGCCCTCGGTCTGGCCGAACTGGCCGGCGCGCAGGTGCTTCTTGACGCGATTGATTCCCTCCACGACGACGCGGTCGTTCTTGGGGATCACCTGCAGGACCTTGCCGCGCTTGCCCTTGTCCTTACCTGTGAGGACCTGGACGAGGTCGTCCTTCTTGATCTTTGCCATCGGTTACAGCACCTCCGGGGCGAGCGAGACGATCTTCATGAACTTCTTGTCCCGAAGCTCACGCCCCACGGGGCCGAAGATACGGGTGCCGCGGGGCTCCGGGGTGTCACCCTTGAGGATGACGGCAGCGTTCTCATCGAAGCTGATGTAGGAGCCGTCGTTGCGGCGGGTCTTCTTGCGGCTGCGGACCACCACAGCCTTGACCACATCGCCCTTCTTGACGTTTCCGCCGGGAATGGCGTCCTTGACGGTGGCGACGAAGGTGTCGCCGATACCTGCGTAGCGGCGTCCGGATCCGCCGAGGACACGGATGACAAGGATCTCCTTGGCACCGGTGTTATCGGCGATCTTCAGCCGCGATTCCTGCTGAATCACTTGGTTTCTCCTGTCGTCGCACTGGTTCTCACCGCGACCGGTGAGCCTTGTGGAACTTCATGAATAATGGATGCTCCCCCGCCGCTTTCCCATACGATCCGGCCCGGAAGGCACCTGCTGATCGGATGGCCGAGGCGGCTGCTGGGGGACGTGCGCTGTCCGCGGCGGCTGTGAAACCTACGCACACGGGCGCACAGACTCAATATCATACGTGTCTGGGCCTTGGGCAGCAAATCGGGCAGGCGATTCGCTCGCCTCCGTGAATCCGGCGGACCGCTTGGATGCTGCCGCACGTGAAGCCCCGCCGGGGGCGGGTACAGTGCCCCGGATGCGGCTGTGCCCCGGGTCGCCTGAACGAGCCGGGGCACAGCTGCACTGTCAGTGCGCGGTGAGTGGGCCTACTTGGCCTTCTCGATGATGCGCACCAGGCGCCACCGCTTGGTGGCGGAGAGCGGACGGGTCTCGGAGATCAGCACAGTGTCCCCGAGGCCGGCTTCTCCGTTCTCGTCGTGGGCCTTGAACTTCTTGTGCCGCTTCATCACTTTCCCGTACAGGGAGTGCTTCTTGCGGTCCTCCACCTCGACGACGATGGTCTTGTCCATCTTGTCGGAGACCACCACACCGCGCAGGTTCTTGCGGTAGTTGCGGTCAGCAGAGGTGTGGTCCTTGTTGCGCTGGACGGTCTCTTTGGTCTCGCTCATGCTCAGTCCTCTTCGGTCTCTTCTGCATCGGCCTCAGCAGGGGCGCCCACAGGTTCACGGATGCCGAGCTCACGCTCGCGCAGCACGGTGTAGATGCGGGCGATGTCACGCTTGACGGCCTTCAGGCGAGCCGAGTTCTCCAGCTGTCCGGTGGCGGACTGGAAGCGGAGGTTGAACAGCTCTTCCTTCGCGCCGCGGAGCTTCTCGCCCAGCTGCGCGTCGTCCATGGCTGCGAGCTGGTCAACGGTCAGGTCCTTGGATCCGACTGCCATGGTCACTCACCACTCTCTCGGCTGATCACGCGTGCCTTCATCGGCAGCTTGTGGATTGCCAGCCGGAGCGCCTCCTTGGCGACATCCTCGCTGACACCGGACAGCTCAAACATGACGCGTCCGGGCTTGACGTTGGCGACCCACCACTCGGGCGAGCCCTTACCGGAGCCCATACGGACTTCGGCGGGCTTCTTGGTGAGCGGGTGGTCGGGGTAGATGTTGATCCAGACCTTGCCGCCGCGCTTGATGTGGCGGGTCATGGCGATACGGGCCGACTCGATCTGACGGTTGGTCACGTACGCCGGGCCCAGTGCCTGGATGCCGTACTCGCCGAAGGCCAGCTCGGTGCCGCCCTTGGCCATACCGCCGCGCTTGGGCTTGTGCGGCTTGCGGAACTTGACTCGCTTAGGCATCAGCATCAGTTCTGCCCTCCTTCAGCGGCAGGTGCGGCCTCGGCTGCCGGTGCGCCCTCGCGGCCACGGCCGGCACCACGGCGACGGCGCTCTCCACCGCCGCGTCCTCCGCGGCCTCCCCGACCGGAGGGAGCTGCAGCCTGCTGAGCCGCCAGCTCCTTGTCGGTGAGGTCGCCCTTGTAGACCCAGACCTTCACGCCGATGCGGCCGAATGTGGTCTTGGCCTCGTGCTTGCCGAAGTCAATGTTGGCGCGCAGGGTGTGCAGCGGCACACGGCCTTCGCGGTAGAACTCGGAACGGGACATCTCGGCACCGCCCAGACGGCCGGAGCACTGGATACGGATACCCTTGGCGCCGGAACGCATAGCGGAGGAGATGGCCTTCTTCATGGCGCGGCGGAAGGCCACGCGGGCGGCGAGCTGCTCGGCCACACCCTGGGCGACCAGCTGAGCGTCGGTCTCGGGGTTCTTCACCTCGAGGATGTTCAGCTGAATCTGCTTGCCGGTGAGCTTCTCCAGCTCACCGCGGATGCGGTCAGCCTCAGCGCCGCGGCGGCCGATCACGATGCCCGGACGGGCGGTGTGGATGTCCACCCGCACCCGGTCCCGGGTGCGCTCGATCTCAACCTTGGAGATGCCGGCGCGCTCAACGCTCTTCTCCAGCAGCTCACGGATCTGAACATCTTCCTTCACGAAGTCCTTGTAGCGCTGACCCGGCTTGTTGGAGTCGGCGTACCAGTGCGTGATGTGGTCAGTGGTGATGCCCAGACGGAAACCATTGGGGTTGATCTTCTGTCCCACTACTGATCTCCACCTTTCTCTTCTGTGCCGACCACGATGGTCACGTGGCTGGTGCGCTTGTTGATGCGGAATGCGCGACCCTGTGCACGGGGGCGGAACCGCTTCATGGTGGGGCCTTCGTCGACGCGGGCTTCGGTGATGTAGTAGTCGTCCTCGTTGAAGGCGACTCCGGCCTTGTCGGCGTGCTGGCGGGCGTTGGCCATCGCGGATGCGACCACCTTGTACACCGGCTCCGAGGCGCCCTGGGGGGCGAACTGCAGAATTGCCAGTGCCTCATTGGCCTGCTTGCCGCGGACAAGGTCGACGACGCGCCGGGCCTTCATAGGCGTCACACGCAGGTAGCGCGCAATTGCCTTGGCTTCCATTGCTTTCCTTCTCTCGTCTTCGTCAGAAGTGGCAGCGCCGCCTCAGCGGCGCTTGCCCTTCTTGTCGTCCTTCACGTGGCCGCGGAAAGTGCGGGTCGGAGCAAACTCGCCGAGCTTGTGCCCGACCATCGATTCGGTGATGAACACCGGGATGTGCTTGCGTCCGTCGTGCACGGCGATGGTGTGGCCGAGCATGTCCGGGATGATCATCGAACGGCGGGACCAGGTCTTGATGACGTTCTTGGTGCCCTTTTCGTTCTCAGCGGCGACCTTCAGGTACAGGTGCTGATCAACGAAGGGGCCCTTCTTCAGGCTGCGTGGCATGTTTCCAGGCTCCTATCGCTTGTTCTTCGTGCGACGGCGGCGCACGATGAGCTTGTCGCTTTCCTTGTTGGGACGCCGGGTGCGGCCCTCGGGCTTGCCGTTGGGGTTGACCGGGTGACGGCCGCCGGAGGTCTTGCCCTCACCACCGCCGTGCGGGTGGTCCACGGGGTTCATGACCACACCGCGGACGGTCGGGCGAACGCCCTTCCAGCGCATGCGGCCGGCCTTGCCCCAGCTGATGTTGGTCTGCTCGGCGTTGCCCACCTGGCCCACAGTGGCGCGGCAGCGCACGTCCACGTTGCGGACCTCACCGGAGGGCAGGCGCAGCTGGGCGTACTTGCCCTCACGGGCGACCAGCTGGATTCCTGCGCCGGCGGAGCGGCCCAGCTTGGCGCCGCCGCCGGGGCGGAGCTCCACGGCGTGAACCACGGTGCCCAGCGGGATGTTGCGCAGCGGCAGGTTGTTGCCGGGCTTGATGTCGGCGTTGGGGCCGGACTCCACGGCGTCACCCTGCTTCAGCTTGGCCGGAGCCAGGATGTAGCGCTTGGTGCCGTCGGCGAAGTGCAACAGGGCGATGCGGGCGGTCCGGTTGGGGTCGTACTCGATGTGAGCGACCTTGGCCGGCACGCCGTCCTTGTCGGAGCGGCGGAAGTCGATCAGACGGTACTGACGCTTGTGTCCGCCGCCCTTGTGGCGGGTGGTGATCTTGCCCGAGCTGTTGCGGCCGCCGGTCTTGGACAGCGGCTTCAGCAGGGACTTCTCCGGGGTGTCCCGGGTGATCTCTGCGAAGTCGGCCACAGAGGAGCCGCGCTGGCCCGGTGTGGTCGGCTTGAGGTTACGGATAGCCATTCTTCTCTTCCTCGATCAAGTGGTTCCGGCTGCCTTATGCAGCGGATCCTCCGAAGATGTCAATTGCATGTCCCTCTTTGAGGGTGACGACTGCCCGCTTGGTGTCGTTGCGGGAGCCCCAGCCGAAGCGGGTGCGCTTGCGCTTGCCCGGACGGTTGATGGTGTTGACCTTGTCGACCTTGACGCCGAAGATCTTCTCCACGGCGTACTTGATCTCAGTCTTGGTGGAACGGGTGTCGACCAGGAACGTGTACTTGCCCTCGTCGATGTTGTTGTAGGACTTCTCCGAGATCACCGGCGCGATGATGACATCGCGGGGATCCTTCTCGGTCAGGACGCTCACTTGGCCTCCTCCTTCTTCGCACCCTGGGCGTGAGCCAGGAAGGCCTCGTAGCCGGCCTGGGTGAACACGACGTCGTCGGAGACGAGCACGTCGTAGGTGTTCAGCTGGTCGGCGTAGAGAGTGTGGACGTTGGGCAGGTTGCGGGTGGCCAGCGCAGCGGCGTCGTCGCTGCGGTCGATGACCACCAGCCAGTTGCGGTCGACCCCGCCGATGGAGGCCAGGGCTGCCTTGGCGGCCTTGGTGGAGGGCTCGGAGACCAGTGCGTCCACCACGTGGATGCGGCCGTTGCGCGCCCGGTCGGAGAGGGCTCCGCGCAGGGCGGCGGCCTTCATCTTCTTGGGGGTGCGCTTGGTGTAGCTGCGCGGGGCGGGTCCGTGGACCACGCCGCCGCCGACCATGTGGGGGGCGATCATCGAGCCCTGGCGTGCACGGCCGGTGCCCTTCTGGCGGAAGGGCTTGGCAGTGGTGCCCGAGCGCTCGGACCGGGTCTTGGTCTTGTGGGTCCCCTGCCGTGCGGCGGCCTGCTGGGCGACGACGACCTGGTGGATCAGCGCCGGGTTGGTCTCGACGTCGAAGATCTCTGCGGGGAGGTCAGTGGAAACCTTGGTTGCCATGATTCTCATGCTCCCTTCACTGCCGTGCGGACCAGGATGACCCCGCCCTTGGGGCCGGGAACGGCACCCTTGATGAGCAGCAGGTTCTTCTCGGTGTCCACGGCGTGGACGGTGAGGTTGTGCGTGGTGTGGCGGACGTTGCCCATCCGGCCGGCCATCCGCACGCCCTTGAAGACGCGGCCGGGGGTGGCTGCGCCGCCGATGGCTCCGGGCTTGCGGTGGTTCTTGTGCTGACCGTGGGAGGCGCCGACGCCGGCGAATCCGTGACGCTTCATCACACCGGCGTAGCCTTTGCCCTTGGTCTTGCCGATGACGTCGACCTTCTGGCCAGCTTCGAAGGTCTCTGCCTTCAGCTCCTGGCCGGCCTCGTAGTCGGCGGCGTCGGCGGTGCGGATCTCCACCAGGTGGCGGCGGGGAGTCACACCGGCCTTCTCGAAGTGGCCGGCCAGCGGCTTGGTGACCTTGCGCGGGTCGATCGCGCCGTAGCCGATCTGGACAGCGTTGTAGCCGTCGGTCTCGGAGGTGCGGACCTGGGTCACGACGTTGGAGTCGGCCTGGATGACGGTGACCGGGACGAAGTTGTTGTTCTCGTCCCAGACCTGGGTCATGCCGAGCTTCGTGCCCAGCAGCCCCTTCACAGGCAGTTCAGTGCGGGAAATGTTGGTCATAGTTCTCTCAGCACCCCCTCTTAAAGCTTGATCTCGATGTTGACGTCTGCAGGCAGGTCGAGACGCATCAGGGAGTCGACAGCCTTCGGCGTCGGGTCCACGATGTCGATCAGGCGCTTGTGGGTGCGCATCTCGAAGTGCTCGCGAGAGTCCTTGTACTTGTGAGGAGAACGAATCACGGCGTAGACGTTCTTCTCAGTCGGCAGCGGCACGGGGCCGACCACCGTGGCGCCTGCGCGCGTGACCGTGTCGACGATCTTCCGGGCCGAGGTGTCGATGACCTCGTGGTCGTACGACTTCAGCCGGATGCGGATTTTCTGTCCCGCCATGGCGTTGAGCCTCTTTCTGGTCAGATGTGCAATTCCAATCGTCTCGGGCAGGCCATGGGGGTGGACGCAGGAGTGTCCCCAGAAAGAGCTGTCAACACCTTCTGCAGTTATGGCCTGACCGAGCAGCGAGAATCCTCTGCCTCCCCTTCGGCCGCCTGTGCGGCTTTCGGGGCGGAGGAGCGGGTTCCTCCCGCTGCTGGCGTCCGGTCCACGCGGTCGGGCGTGTCGCTTTGATGCTCAGACATCTGGGCACAGCAACACCCGCGCAGTCTCCGGGTGGTAGTCCTTGGATTTTCTGCTCTCCCCCGCGCTGCGCGCGGCGACTGGACACAGGTGTCCGTGAGCAACTTGTCTATGATGCCACGGCGCGCACCCCCGTGGCAAATCGGATCGCAGACCAGTGCCGAGAGGGCGCCCGGGGCGCAGCCGCCCACGCGGGCGGGCCCGCCGGCAGAGGTGGGCCCGCACCGATTCCGCCGGAGATTCAGCGGGCTCCTGTGAGCGGGGCTGCCTCAGATACAGCGAGACCCCGGCATCGTCTGGCGACGCCGGGGTCTCGCTGCGATCAGTTCAGATCAGCGACTTGAAAGAGATCAGTCGAGGATCTTGGTCACACGACCGGAGCCCACGGTGCGGCCACCCTCACGGATGGCGAAGCCGAGGCCCTCCTCCATAGCGATCGGCTGGATGAGCTCGACGGTCATCTCGGTGTTGTCACCGGGCATCACCATCTCAGTGCCCTCGGGCAGCTCGATCACACCGGTCACGTCCGTGGTCCGGAAGTAGAACTGCGGACGGTAGTTGGTGTAGAAGGGGTTGTGGCGGCCGCCCTCATCCTTGGACAGAATGTAGACGTTGGCCTCGAACTTGGTGTGCGGGGTGATGGAGCCGGGAGCAGCCACCACCTGGCCGCGCTCGACGTCGTCACGCTTCAGACCGCGCAGCAGCAGGCCGCAGTTCTCGCCGGCCCATGCCTCGTCGAGCTGCTTGTGGAACATCTCGATACCGGTCACGGTGGTCTTCTGCTTGTCGCGCAGACCGATGATCTCGACCTCGGAGTTGATGGCCAGGGTGCCGCGCTCGGCGCGACCGGTGACCACGGTGCCGCGGCCGGTGATGGTGAAGACGTCCTCGATCGGCATCAGGAACGGCTTGTCCTTGTCGCGCTCCGGCTCGGGGATGTACTCGTCGACGGCGTCCATGAGGTCCTCGACGGTCTTGACCCACTCGGCGTCGCCCTCCAGGGCCTTCAGGCCGGAGGTGCGGATCACGGGTGCGTTGTCGCCGTCGAACTCCTGGTCGGAGAGCAGCTCGCGCACCTCCATCTCGACCAGGTCCAGCAGCTCCTCGTCCTCGACCATGTCAGCCTTGTTCAGGGCCACCAGCAGAGCCGGCACGCCGACCTGGCGGGCCAGCAGCACGTGCTCGCGGGTCTGAGCCATCGGGCCGTCGGTGGCGGCGACCACCAGGATCGCGCCGTCCATCTGGGCGGCACCGGTGATCATGTTCTTCACGTAGTCAGCGTGACCGGGGGCGTCCACGTGGGCGTAGTGACGCTTCTCGGTCTGGTACTCCACGTGGGAGACGTTGATGGTGATGCCGCGCTCGCGCTCCTCGGGAGCGTTGTCGACGTCGGCGAAGTCCTTGGCCTCGTTGAGGTCCGGGTACTTGTCGGCCAGCACCTTGGAGATGGCGGCGGTCAGGGTGGTCTTGCCATGGTCAACGTGACCGATGGTGCCGATGTTGAGGTGAGGCTTGTTCCGCTCGAACTTTGCCTTGGCCACTGGTTCCTCCTATAGAACGTGGTTTTGAGTAAGACTTACTTCAGGCAGGGGGGGTCCCACGCTGAAACTCTCGCAAGTCTACTAATTTCGGGGGTTGCGGGGAAATCCGGCTGACGCGCCGGATCACTCGCCGCGGTTCTTCTCGATGACTTCGTCGGCCACGGCCTTCGGCGCCTCAGCGTAGGAGTCGAAGGACATGGTGAACACGGCGCGTCCCTGGGTGCGGGAACGCAGCTCACCGATGTAGCCGAACATCTCCGACAGCGGCACAGTGGCCTTGACCACCTTGACCCCTGCGGCGTCCTCCATGGACTGGATGTGGCCGCGGCGGGAGTTCAGGTCACCGATGACGTCGCCCATGTACTCCTCAGGAGTACGGACCTCCACGGCCATCATGGGCTCCAGCAGCACCGGCTTGGCACGCTTGACGCCCTCCTTGAAGGCCTGGGAGCCGGCGAGCTTGAACGCCATCTCGGAGGAGTCGACGTCGTGGTACTGACCGTCCTTCAGGGTGGCCTTCACACCGACCATCGGGTAGCCCGCCACGACGCCGAGCTGCATGGCATCCTGGATGCCGGCGTCCACTGACGGGATGTACTCGCGCGGGATGCGGCCGCCGGTGACGGCGTTGACGAACTCGTACATCTCCTCACCGTCGGTCTCCAGCGGCTCGAAGTCCAGGATGACCTTGGCGAACTGGCCGGAACCGCCAGTCTGCTTCTTGTGGGTGTACTCGACGTTCTCGGCCTTCTGGCGGATGGTTTCGCGGTAGGCGACCTGCGGCTTGCCGACGTTGGCCTCCACCTTGAACTCGCGCTTCATGCGGTCCACGAAGACGTCCAGGTGGAGCTCGCCCATACCGCCGATGACGGTCTGGCCGGTCTCCTCGTCCAGGGAGACGGTGAAGGTCGGGTCCTCAGCCACCAGCTTCTGGATGGCGGTGGACAGCTTCTCCTGGTCGCCCTTGGACTTCGGCTCGATCGCCACGTTGATCACCGGCTCCGGGAAGCTCATGGACTCCAGCACGATCGGGTTGCTCGGATCGCACAGGGTGTCACCGGTGGTGACGTCCTTCAGCCCGATGACCGCGTAGATATGGCCGGCCTGGACCTCTTCGACCGGGTTCTCCTTGTTGGCGTGCATCTGGAACAGCTTGCCGATGCGCTCGCGCTTGTTCTTGGTGGAGTTCAGGATCTGCGTGCCCGAGGACAGCTTGCCCGAGTACACCCGGATGAAGGTCAGCTGACCGAAGAACGGGTGGGAGGCGATCTTGAACACCAGCGCGGAGAACGGGTCGTCCTTGGAGGGCTTGCGGGTGAGGACCTTGTCCTCGTCGCCCATCTCGTGGCCCTCCATGGCCTCGACGTCTGCCGGGGAGGGCAGGTAGTCGACGACGGCGTCCAGCATCGGCTGCACACCGCGGTTCTTGAACGCGGAGCCGCACAAGACCGGGTAGGCCTCGCCGGCCACGGTCAGCTTGCGGATGCCGTCCTTGAGCTCCTCGAGGGTCAGCTCTTCGCCCTCGAGGTACTTCTCCATGAGCTCCTCGTCGGCCTCGGCGACGTTCTCGATGAGCTCGTTGCGGTACTCCTCGGCCTTGGCCTGCAGGTCCTCGGGGATGTCCCGGGTCTCGTACTCCGCACCCATGGTCACGTCACCCTTGGCGTCGCCGGGCCACACCAGAGCCTTCATCTGCAGCAGGTCGACGACGCCGACGAAGTCGTTCTCGACGCCGATGGGCAGCTGCATCACCAGCGGCTTGGCGCCCAGACGAGACTTGATGGTGTCGACGGTGAAGTAGAAGTCGGCGCCGAGCTTGTCCATCTTGTTGACGAAGCAGATGCGCGGCACGTTGTACTTATCGGCCTGGCGCCACACCGTCTCCGACTGCGGCTCCACACCCTCCTTGGCGTCAAAGACAGCCACGGCGCCGTCGAGCACGCGCAGCGAGCGCTCCACCTCGACGGTGAAGTCGACGTGGCCGGGGGTGTCGATGATGTTGATCTGGTTGTTCTCCCAGAAGCAGGTCACTGCGGCGGAGGTGATGGTGATGCCGCGTTCCTTCTCCTGCTCCATCCAGTCGGTGGTGGATGCACCGTCGTGGGTTTCACCGATCTTGTGGTTCAGACCGGTGTAGAACAGGATGCGTTCGGTGGTGGTGGTCTTACCAGCATCGATGTGCGCCATGATGCCGATGTTGCGGACCTTCTTCAGGTCAGTGAGCACCTCTTGTTGTGCCACAGTGTTTTCCCCTTAGTTGGTGGTTGCTTCTGGGTAGAGGCCCCGGCAGGGCTTGGCTTACCAGCGGTAGTGGGCGAAGGCCTTGTTGGCCTCAGCCATCTTGTGGGTGTCCTCACGGCGCTTCACAGCGGCGCCCAGGCCGTTGGAGGCGTCGAGGATCTCGTTCATCAGGCGCTCGGTCATCGTCTTCTCGCGGCGGTCCTTGGCGTAGCCGACCAGCCAGCGCAGCGCCAGCGCGGTGGCGCGGCCGGGCTTGACCTCCACGGGCACCTGGTAGGTGGCGCCGCCGACGCGGCGGGAGCGGACCTCCAGAGCGGGGCGAACATTGTCCATGGCGGTCTTCAGGACCTCCACGGGGTTCTCGCTGGTCTTCTTGGCCACGCCGTCGAGTGCGCCGTAGACGATGCGCTCAGCGGTGGACTTCTTGCCGTCCACCAGCACCTTGTTGATCAGCTGGGTGACCAGCGGCGAGCCGTGGACGGGGTCCTGGACGAGGGGGCGCTTCGGAGCGGGTCCCTTACGAGGCATTACTTCTTCTCCTTCTTCGCACCGTAGCGGCTGCGTGCCTGGCCGCGACCCTTGACACCCTGGGTGTCGAGGGCGCCGCGGACGATCTTGTAGCGAACGCCGGGGAGGTCCTTCACACGGCCGCCGCGCACCAGCACGATGGAGTGCTCCTGCAGGTTGTGGCCTTCGCCCGGGATGTAGGCGGTGACCTCCACGCCGCCGCCCAGGCGGACACGGGCCACCTTGCGCAGTGCGGAGTTCGGCTTCTTAGGGGTCGTGGTGTACACACGGGTGCACACACCGCGCCGCATCGGGGATCCCTGCAGAGCAGGGGTCGCGTTCTTCGCGGCTTTGGGGGTGCGTCCCTTGCGCACCAGCTGCTGAATAGTAGGCACTATGCGTTCTCCATACGTAATGTGGTGGGAGTCCTGCTTCAGGTAGAGGCTCCCGCGGCTGATCCTTCTGTACACCCGCGGGCCGCGTGAGCGGATCCTCCCCTAGGCGTGCAAAAAGGTGGCATTTGTTGCGCAATTACCCCGCAACCCGGACCGAGTCCTACTGCCACACAGAAACAATCAAGTCAACAATACCAGGCTTCGGAGAGTCTTGCGAATGGGGGTCCCAGAGGTCCCCGCTTCCCCGGGCGGGCAGCCCTCGACGCCGGGCCGGGCCGCGACCCGCTGAGGGTCGGGGCCGTGCTGGAGCGGTTCTACTGGTCGGGCAGGCTGAGCATCGGCGATGGCGTCCCGCTGTAGACCACGGCGAGCTCGTCCCGAGCCCTGGAGGCGGCCACGTACAGCAGCGAGCGCTCCCGCTGCGTGGCGTCCCGCTTCTCCGCCTCCGGGAGGGAGTCCATAGTATAGGCCGCCGGCAGGTGCTCCTCACTGACTCCCAGCAGCAGCACCCGGCGGAACTCCATACCTTTGGCTGCGTGCATGGTTCGGATCTGAACAGCATCGGGCTTGGGCCGCTTGCGAATGATCGCCTGCGCGGGCACTCCCCGCTCAGCCAGGGCTGAGGCGGCGTCTTCGACCTGGCGCCGGCTACGCACCAGCACCGCTATCTCGCTGGCCTGCGTTCCGGCCTCCAGCCAGGACTGCAGCTTCTCCGCGGCCAGGTCGAACTCGCCCTTAAGCGTGGAGGCGGCCAGGATCTGCGGTTCCGGTCCGTAATGGACGGAGACGTACCCGTCGGTGCTGGTGAGCTCGTCGGGCTCCTCCGGGTTCTCCTCCAGCCCCTGCCACTGCTCCCCGGCCAGCACGGACAGGGCGTAGCGCAGATTCTGCGCGGTGGTGCGGTAGTTGAGCTTCAGCCTCCGGGAGCGCCCCCGGATTTCGATGCCGAACTGCTTCAGTGTCAGCTTCTGACCATAGATCCGCTGGTGGGAGTCCTCGGCGATGAACAGATCGTCCGGCCCCTGGGCGACCAGTGCCCGCAGCAGCTGCCAGTGGCCGGCATGAAAGTCCTGGGCCTCGTCCACCAGCACATGGTCGGCCAGGTGCC
This sequence comes from Nesterenkonia sp., assembly GCF_029265375.1. Taxonomy (GTDB): domain Bacteria; phylum Actinomycetota; class Actinomycetes; order Actinomycetales; family Micrococcaceae; genus Nesterenkonia. Next base: position 9,194 of record NZ_JAJUJJ010000006.1, on the reverse strand, counting down.
GCTCCCCCGCCCGTGCACGGGACTCCAGCACGGCTGCTGCCAGTACGGTCACCTCGGCGTACGTGACTCGGTCAGCGGCTAGGTTCATAGCGCGGAACTGTTCGAAGACCCGCCACAGCTGGATTCGCTCCTTCCGGCCCAACCGGGTTCCGCGTCCGGTGCGGGAGGCTCGGGCGTATTCCTGAACGCTGGTGAGCCGTTGGGCCAGCACTACTGAGGTGTACTCCTGGGCGAGGAATGCGTGGCCGCGCAGCTGCGGCGGGAGGTCCGGCCGCACCGCATCTGCCGCCTCCTCCCAGGCGCTTCGCTCATCCTGCAGCCGCTGGGCAAACTCATTGCGCCCTTGGCCGAAGATCTCAGCCTGGGCGGCCTGCCTGTGCTCCGGTGCGGCGGTGGTGAGCACCTGGTGGGCGACCTGGTCGATGCCGAGCATCGCCAGCCCGGGGTCGCCGAGCTCGCTGTGCCGCAGGGAGCCGTCCAGCTGGCGAAGCTGCCGGGTGAGCGCATTCTCCAGAGTGCGGGTGTAGGTGGTCAGCAGCACTCGCGCATCCGGGCGCTGCCGGTGCAGGTGTGCGGCCCGGTGCAGCAGCACCACTGTCTTGCCGGTTCCCGCCCCACCGGTGAGTCGGAAGGATCCGGAGCCGCGGTGCTCCACCCAGCGCCGCTGCTCGGGGTGGAGGAAGAGCTGCCACTGCTCCATGGTCAGGTCGGTGAAGGCACGCTGGACTTCCTGCGGCGTGCCCCCGAGGAAGGAGAACGACGACGGGGCGTTGCGCACTCCGGCTGCCAGCCGCTCCTCTTCGTCGGCTCCGCGCAGCTTCTCCACTTCCTCCGCGTCGGGCAGCCCCAATTTCTCACGGGCCTCCTCCAGCGGAGTCCCTGCGGCCAGATCCAGCAGCATCAGCTGTTGGACGTCAGGCATGCGCTCGGCCACCTGGTAGAGGACCTCTTCAGTGGGGGCGGCGAGCGCGGCCTCTGCCCAGTGCTCGGCGATTCCGGCCTCGGCGTTCAGAGTGGCGACGGTCCAGCCGTAGTTCTCCAGCGGGTTGTCACGCCGGGCAGCGTCGGCCAGCCCCTTCTGGTAGGCGGCCTGCAGCTCCGCCTCATTGGCCTGGGCCGAGGCCGAACCTGGCGCATGGTCGATCTCGGCGACCCCCAGCGGGGCGTTGAAGTCGAATACCAGCTCGGCGGCGCGGCGGTTGCCCTCGTCATGGGGCCAGACGCCGACGAAGTGGTAGACAGCCTGACCGTCCGGGTTCTGCCCGCGGAAGAGCACTGCTCGGTAGTCATCGTTGACACGGGCGGTCCGGACGCGCCGGTCGGCCGCACCCTCCAGCGGTTTGACCCGCAGTCCGGGCAGAGTGTCGTCCTCGACGAGCTTCTCCATGAAGCGCAGCACCATCGGCCGCACGGATCCGTCCAGGGAGTTGAGGTTCTCCACCCCCATTTTGGTCATCATGATCAGCGGCATGCTCAGCTCCTCAGGGTCTCAGCGATTTCATCGGCGTCGGTGGTGACCAGCACGGTCCAGCCAGCCTGCTCCAAGAGGTGGGTCTCTGCGGAGTCCGAGATCATCACGGCTACCCGCTGGTCGGGGTAGGCGATGTCGACGACGACGCCGCCGTCGTACTCCTCCCCCACCTCCGGGACGGGCAGCCGACGCTGAGCCATGGCGCGCAGCAGCTGCTCCTCCTCCGGTGAGAGAGCCTCCTCCACCAGCTTGGTCCAGCCGACGCTGATCTCCTCGCTGCCGTGGGTGATATCAGCTGCGGCCGCCTGGGGCTGGGCAGAGCGCAGGGCCAAGGCGTCGCCGGCCAGGATGTTCGGCACTGCCTTCCGGGTGGTGATTGCGGTGTGTGTGGTGTCCCGGAAGCCCAGCACTGTGCTCAGCAGCAGCCATTCGCGCCATTCGTCCGGGAAGGTGGGCCGGGCCACGGCCTGGTCCGAGTCATCCAGGCTCAAGCTGACCCGAAGCTGACGGGCCGCCTTGGGGTTTCCAGCCACATACAGCTCGGCGGCACCCAGGCTCCGGTGCCACCAGCGGTCGTTGGGGGCGCCGCCGAGCTGCAGCCGTCTGCGCAGCAGATCCAGAGGCACCTGGACCGAGTCCTGCGCTGCGGAAGCCTGCGCCAGCTCTTCCATCCCTGGGGGCTGGGCGTCGACCAGGGTGGTGAGCAGAAGATGATCGGCAAAACTGCGGAAGCGTTCGGCGTCTGGGGCGAGGATCCACTCCCAGAGCAGGTGCATCGCGGAGGACCGGGCGGCTCGAAGCAGCTTGGCGTCCAAGGCACCTTTGCGGACATAGCCCTCCACCAGCCGCTGGTTGAGCCAGCTCAGCGGTCTGCTGTCCTCACCCGGCTGCTCACCGGAGGCGAAGAGGTCGACGTCGTCGTAGGTGATTCCCCAGGGCAGGTGTTCGCCGTCCACCCGCAGCTCGTGGCGCTTCTGCGCATCGTCAGCCAGGCGGTTGATCTCGGTGGTGGCGTGATACTGCCGGCCGTCGGTATAGATGGCCAGACTGGGGACTCCAGGCGCCTGGAGGATGAAGTCGGGCCGTGTGCTGCCCAGGTGAGGCTGCGGGATCAGTCGCCACATGCGTCGGTCGCCTTGGAGCCGGAAGTTCAGCACCAGGTAGCCGGATTGGATGTCTTCGGTGACTTGGGCATTGACGGCACGCAGCCGCTCGCGCAGGGCGTCGCGGAAGCGCCGCTCCAGCCGGGATTCGGCCACGGAGCTGCGGACGGGTCGCTGATGGGTGACTGTCCATGGCAGGCCGCCCTCAGCCGGAGAGTCCTGCGGAGGGTTCTCGGCTGCGGCGGGATTCAGCAGTGAGGAGAGGATCCGGTCCGCCGCGGAGCGGGAGACCCGGTCCAGGGTGCCGGGCTGGGCATGGGGCAGCAGGCACTGGTGGCAGGCTAGCCGGTGCTCCGATTCGGCGTCGCAGCGGTGGTGCCTGACCCGGTTCCAGGCGGCTGTGAGCAGCTGGTGGACCCGCTCGGGACTGCCGAATTCGGCAAGGTACCCGGTGCCTCCGGGCACGTTGTCGTGCAGCAGCAGGGTGCGGGCTGAGAACCCTCCGGCGGCCATGGCGGCCGTTTCGGGGACATCGAGCACACCCAGGTGGGCGGGAGTGCCGCCGAAAGCTTCGTGGAGTCCCAGCAGCAGCGCCGCCTGGAGCGTGGGGATGGTGTAGTCGTCGTCGACCAGGCTGTCCGGCAGGTGCAGCAGCACACCCTGGGTGGTCAGTTCCCGGGCCAGCGCGATCTGCAGCGAGTGCTCTTCGGCGTGGTTTCGGCGGCTGCACCAGAACCGGTGGTCCTCCGGCCGGTTGGCCTGCACATTCCGGTCCAGGGTGCCGCATTCGGCGCAGACCCTGAACAGCGGGGCCTGTACGTCATGGCCGGCCAAGGTTCTGCCCACGGCGTGGTGGCCGCGCTGACCCAGGTTGAGCCATCGCAGGGTGACCTCAGGCAGCACATCGGCGCCGAAGGCGAGCTCTGCGGCGAACCAGGAGTGGCTGGCGGCCTCCAGATCCAGGTCGGCGGCGGGGAGGATCTCATAGCCGGTCTGGCGGCGGTCTTCCACCCGGTCGCTGATCTGGGCTTCGTCACGCCGGACATCTGCGGTGACTTTGGTCAGCACCACTACGTCGAGCACCTGCCCGGTGTCCTGCACTGCGTCGGTGCCGCAGCGGGGGCACTGCGGGGCCAGGTGCCAGCGGGGGCTGCCGTCCTCGGTCGGCTGCGGGGTCAGCCCGGTGTTGATCCATCCGCAGTCGGGACAGACCTGCCAATGGGCGATTTCACGCTGCTCGGCGCCCAGCTCGACGGCATCGATGCTCAGCTCCATGCCTTGGGCGTAGAAGGTGGATCCGGGGGCGAATTCGCGAAGCGCGGTGGCGGATCCGCGCTGCAGTTCGAAGGCCTCGGCCTCCCACTGCCCAGATTCCTCGTCCAGCCAGGAGACTCGGGCGTCCAGTGTGACCGAGTCGTCGATGAGCGTGTAGTTGGGCAGCAGTCCGTAGCGCTCCAGGCCGGCGATCCACCAGTTCTTGGTGCTCATCTCCTGGATCTTGCGTTCGCTGCGCTTCAGCGCTGCTTCGGCGCTCTTGACCTCCCGTTGTGCCTCCTTAACCTGCTTGGAGCCCGTACCGGCGGTGCGCACTGCCTCAACGAGCCTGTCGCGCAGCGCGGGGATGATGGTGTGCGCCAGGCGGTCACGGTGCCCCTGCTCCTCCAGCAGGTCCTGGTTGAACCGTGCCGAGGCAGTGTGGATGCGCAGCTCAAGGCCGCTGTCGCCCTCACCGGAGGGCAGCGCCCATGCGGCGAGCCGCTGGGCTGCGTCGTCGGTGAGCTCGGCGCCGAACTGGTCGAGGAACTCACTGACGATCGGTTCTCCCGCGCTGCGCAGCATGGCGGTGATATCGCCGAAGTATGTCTGCTCCGAGACGTCCTTCAGGGCGTGCAGGAGGCTTCGTGGCTGGCGCGAGGTTCCGCTGCGGGCCAGCCGGTCGCAGCAGAACGCGATGAATTGGCGGCGCAGGATTTCGTCAGCTCGCAGGTAGGTGGCGGGGGGCCGGACCTCACCGTTGATGATGCTTAGGGGGTCGTTGAGCTTGGGCAGGTGTTCGCCGCGTCCGCGCACGAAGGCCAAGGCCAGGGAGTTGCCGGTGAGCCGGCCAGCTCGGCCGACGCGCTGGACGTAGCTGGCCACCGAGGTGGGCATAGAGGAGAGCATGACGGTGGAGAGGCTGCCGATATCAATGCCCATCTCCAGAGTGGGGGTGGCCACCAGGACGTTGGGCGCGTCTGTGTCCAGGACGTCGCCGCGGAACTTCTCCTCATAGGTCAGCCGGGTCTCATCGGGCAGCAGTGACGTGTGCTCACGTGCAATCACTCGTGCGGTGTTCTCCGCGGAGTAGAGGTGGTCGCGGTAATAGTTCTCGGCTATGAAACCCATCGGCGGGGGCTCCAGCCTCCCGAGGCACTTTTGGTTCAGGCAGGGGGCCTGCCCCATCTCTTCGATGACGCGCAGTGTGCCGTAGGTCTGTGAGCGGCAGACCGAACACTGCAGGGTGTGCCGCTTGGCTGCCAGGTCGGCGTCGTCGGTGAGGGTGAGCGTGATCCGCTCCGGGCTGATGCCGTAGATCACCGCGGCTCCGTCCTGGGTCGTGGTGGGGACCACGACGCCGGCTTCAGCCAGGTGCTCGAAGAGCTGCCGCGCCGCGTGGCCTGCTTCCTCCGACCCGATGCCTAAGCTTCTGCGGGTCCACCAGAAGTACCAGGATTCTCGGGTGGTCACAGCGTCGAGCTCGGAGTCTCGAGGCTTCTCTCGCCGGCCGATGCGCGGAAAAGCGGGCGTGGAGCGGCCAACGGGGAAGGCCGGCATGCCTTGGTCGCGGCGGCGGCCGCCCCAGACGTGCCAGCGGCGCCCATCGTGGGTCTGGTAGGCCTCCAGCCACGGGTGGCGGATGCTGCCCTGCAGCCGCATCCGGATCAGCACTCCCCTGACCCACTGGGAGAGCCGTTGGGCGTCGCGGTCAGCCGCTATGTCCAACTGGTCGCCACGTGCGGCCAGTGCGGCAGCAGCGATCTCCGTGAGCTCCTGGCCATCGGGGGCGCACACCTCGGCCACCGCGGTACCGGTCAGTTCGAGGGTCCGGCCGAATCTGGCCTGCAGGCCGAATTCGAGGGAGGCGTCGAAGAGCAGCCTCCGGCGCACCGCTTCCCGGGCGGCGGTGCGGGCCTGGTGGGAGGCGTCTGGATCCCAGTAGGCGCGGAAGGAGCGGTGGTCGGTGAGCTCGGGCGGTACCAGCATGAAGCGACCAGCCGGGCCTTCGGAGTCAGCAAGTGCGACGACGGCGTCGACCGTTTCAGCCAAGGACGGCTCGGCATGGCCCTCCTCAGCCAGGTGGGCCAGCCCACGCCGCAGCAGGGTGCGCAGGGTGAAGGTGTGGGAGCGGGCTTGGATGAAGCCGGCTCGGTGGGCTGCGTCTTGAACTGAGTCGGTGAAGATCAGCGTCTTCTTCTCCACACGGTTCAGGTGATCCGCGCCGAAGAGCCCTGTGACCGCCACGGTGAGCAGGGTGGCCACTGCGCTGCCGACAAATCGGATCGCATCGGTGGTGCTGCAGACCGGGCACACCTGCTTGGCCGAAAGGTCGTCTGCCGTCAGGCCTGCATGGGTGCGCACGGCAATGATCCGGCCGTCGTAGAAGTCGGCCTCATATTCGTCCTTCGGCTCGTTCCCCGCCTTGAAGGGCTGGTCGAGGAACATCCGTTCCCGGGTGTGCAGGTAGTGAAGCCCTTCCACGCCGTTGAGGTCGTGTCCTTCGGCATTGAGCTCGTCGGCTTCGAAGGCGGCGTCCATCATGGCGCGGAAACGGGGGTTGCGGCGCACAGAGGCTTCCCGCACTGTCGCGCTGTTGAGTTCGATGAATGCACCGTCGGCGGTGAGGACGGTGGCCCAGCCTCGGGCGCCGCAGTGCCGGCAGTAGATAGCGGGGAGACTGACGTGTTCGGGGTCGTCCGGATTGCTGGCGACGGGTCCGTCGTCGGCCCAGCTGTAGTGGGCCGAATGGGCGAGTGCGGAGTCGAGCCGCGTGAGCTCGCGGACCCACAGGTGGGTTTCGACGGTGACTGTTTCGGGGCCGAGATGTTTGCGCAGGTGAGACAGGACTGCCAGGACGTGGCTGAGGAATTCCTCGCCGGCCTCGGGGGTGACCGAGGGCGCTGTGATGAGCTCTTCGGCCAGATGACGCAGACGGACTGCCTGCTGGGCGCGATCCAGCAGGCGCCTGACCCATCGGTGGGCTTTCAGGCCGGCGAGGATCTGCGGGAGTTCCTCTGGAACCGGGGTGTCGTCAAATAGTGCGCCCCACACGGCGCGGATGAGCTGTCTGGGAGGGGCGCCTGCCGCAAGGTCCGTGTTGACGGAGGCTACCCGCGCGGCGATATCCAGGTCCTCGCGCGGCTGGACTGGGCTGGGCGGTTTCTGATTCAGCCATTGGTCGATGCTGACCCGAGTCTCAGGCACGATCGAGGCGGGGCTGAATTCGATGCCGAAGACTGTGCGGGCGAACTCCAGCATGGGGCTGGTCTCCCCCTCGCTGGGTGGTCCGCCGAGGGTGGCGGAGGTGGCCACCGGCGTGATGCGTCCCAGCGGCCGGGCGCGGTGGTCTTCACTGAGACCGTCGGGATGTGTGCTGAGGTCCTCTGGCCAGTGCGATTTAAGGGCTGCGCCGAGGCGGCGCAGCAGCATGGCCACATCAGTGCCTTGGGCGCCGTCGTAGGTGTGGAACTCGTCGAGCACCAGGTACTGCAGGCTGGTGGCAGAGGCGGACCAGAGCAGCTGGTCCTCGGCGCGCAGCAGCAGCTGGTCGAGCATCTTGTAGTTGGTCAGCAGTATGTCCGGTGGGTCGCGGCGGATGGCCCGGCGGTCAGTGATGAGGCCATCGGCGGTGACCTGTGCGCGTTCCTGCTTCTCCTGGCCGGTGTAGAGGGCTGCGCGGACGCCGGAGAGTTCGGGGACCTGAGTGATCAGTTCGGTCAAGCGATTGGCCTGGTCGTTGGCCAACGCGTTCATCGGGTAGAGAATGAGTGCTTTGATTCCGACTGTGCCTGCCTGTTGGGCCCTCAGCACGTGGTCAAGGATGGGATACAGGAATGCTTCGGTCTTACCGGAACCGGTTCCGGTGGTGACCAGGGTCGGCTGCGGCTCGCGGAATGGCGAGGAGCTCTCAGGGTCGGGTTTGGTAGTCAGCCGTTCGAATGCCGCCAGCTGGTGACCGTAAGGCGGATAGTGGGAGGGATAGAAGTCCAGGCTCTTGGGGCGGCCCTGTGCATCCAAGGCACCTTCCGGTGAGACGAAAGGCAGGCGCAGCCGGACATAGGGGCCGCGGAACATGCCCTCCTCGGGGTGCTGGAGGAATTCGGTGAGGGTGGTAGCGGCCCGCGAATCGGACAGCGCGAATGTCGTGGTGAGGTATTCGGTCAGCGACTCGACCAACGAGCGTGAATGCTCGGTCGGCCACAGCTCGGTGCTCTCCTCGGCTGCGCCGTCCAGCCTGACGGCGTCGGGCAGTTGCGTCCCCATGCAGGACACTCTAGCTATTAGCACAGACAGTGAGCAGGGTTCACCCAGATTTCCGACTGCCTCGGCCGGAGTCGATCGGGCTACTCGGGGGCGGGCGCCCCATAGGAGGACCACGTCCGGGAACGCAGGGAGATGGCTTCGCGAACCTTCGAGTCGTCGACGGCTACATAGCGCTGCGTGGTGGCCAGGGAGGCGTGGCCGAGCATGTTCTGCACCAGCCGGAGGTCGCGGGTCTGCTCGTGGATCTCGGTGGCGCAGAGATGGCGCAGCTGATGCATGGTGGTGCCGTCTCCCAGCGCCCGGGCCACCAGAGTCCCCACCCAGTGCGGGGAGAGATGTCCATTGGGCCCGGGGAAGAGGTACCCGTCGGGGGCTGCCCGGAGGATCTCAGCGAGGTCATCCGGCAGTGGGAGCACACGATTCCGCGACCCTTTGCCATGCACGATGAGCGACCATCCGGCGAGATCTCGCACCAGATCGTTCTTCGGATGCACCTGGGCCACTTCGGCGCGCCGCATCCCCAATTCATTGGCCAGACGAATCATCAGCGCCACCTGAGGGTTGTCAGCGCGCTGAACTGCAGTTCGCACAGAGGTAGGCACCGCGGGCCGAGGCTGCGGCTGCTCGGGCTTCACCTCGGGGATGATGTCGGCAATATTGTCCTCCGTACGACCCGCCGCAATGCCCCACACCCAGAAGCGACGGATGGAGGACCTGAATGCTCTAGCAGTCTCCCGCCGCCAGCTATGGGACCCGGTCCAGTCGAGGAGGTCAGCACGGTGGACCTCCCAGGGAGTTGGAGCCAACCGAGCCTTGGCGAGACGACGGAGGTGGTATATCCGCAATTCGATGGTCTGCTCAGACAGTCGCATAGCCTGCAGAGCCACGGCCCAAGATTTGATTTCGGATGCCCAGGCGGGGCCGATATGAGGGGAAGGCGATGAAGTCATGCCCCACATCATGGCCGACGCCTCCCCTCCTTCGATCAACAGGTTCAGTGGCTCTGATCCATCCGGAGAGTCACTTCACCGACGAGAAGGCCGGCAATCTTCGTGCTGCCACCTACCGGCGACTCCGTCGGCACTGGCAGTTCATGAACG
>NZ_JAJUJJ010000016.1 GCF_029265375.1 Nesterenkonia sp. | reverse complement strand
GGCGGGACACCCCGTTCGATATCCATACCCACCACGCTACAAGCCCCCTACGACACCCCACCTGTCACCCCGACGCCCCCGCCGCTCCAGGGGGCCGGACCGAGGAGGCGGGGAGGTCACGGAACTGGGCTCACGCGGCGGCCCTCGTGAACGCCAGCACAAGCCTTTCGGCCGGCATTCGGTACAGTGGGTTCGGTTTGGTTCGGGCTGAGGGGACCGTCCCCACACCCTGCCCGGACGCCGTCGAGAAAGCCACTCACCCTCACCTGATGTCACCTACCGCACCCGCACCCGTGCCACCCGCTGCCGCGGCCGCCTCAGCTGGCCGCATGCAGTGGATGGATATGCTGCGTGGGATCGCCGTGCTGCTGGTGGTTGTGCTCCACGGCGCCGATATCCCCTATCTCAACGGCAACGGCGTGGAGCAGTGGGCTGAAGTGAATCGGTACCTGGAACCATTCCGGATGCCGCTGCTGATGTTCCTCTCCGGCATGCTGCTGCCGCGCTCACTGGCGAAGCCGCTGCCGCTCTACGCCTGGGGAAAGTTCGCCGCGATCGTATGGCCACTGGTGCTGTGGGGCCTGCTGTTCGGCCTGTTCATCTACCACGGAGGGTTCGACCACCCCGCCTTCTGGCGAAGCGGTGGCGACTACCTGTGGTTCCTGACCGCGCTGATCTTCTGCTACGCACTGGGAATCTTGCTCAAACCCGTGGTGCACCATCGCGCCGGGCTGGTCGGCGCCGCGCTGGGTGTCTTCCTGGTGATGCTGCTGCTGCGGCACTTCGGTGAGATCAATCTCTCCATCGCCAGCCGCACGCTCTACAACGGCGCGTTCTTCTTCCTCGGTGCTGCCTGTGTCCGTGTGGTTCCGCGCTGGGTCAAGGCCCCGAGTCTTGTGGTCATCGCACTGGCGCTGATCGCCGCCGCCATCTCCGCAGCCGGGGTCGATCATCGCGACCTGCGGACCGGCACCCTGTTCGCCGTCCCCGGCTCCGTCATCGGCATCGCCGTTGCGGTGTGGCTGGCCTCCCGGACACCCACCGGTTCCGTGCTGCGCTTCCTGGCCTGGATCGGGCGCAGCTCGATCGTGGTCTACATCCTGCACTTCCCCGCCGCGGTGCTCACCCACCGGACCATGGTGGCCCTGGGCGCCGATCCGGTGACCCACACAATCGCCTGCACTGCGGCAGGGCTGGTGGTCTCGGTGACCGCGGTCGCGCTGCGGCCGCGCACCCGGTGGCTCTACGTGTTTCCGGGCAGCAGCCGCATCCAAGGGCGCATCGCTGAACGCACCAATGCGACTGTCCGCCGCGCGGGGTAAGGTTCTGGACTGTGAGCACCGCCTTGTACCGCCGCTACCGGCCTGACACCTTTGCCGACGTCATCGGCCAGGAGCACGTCACCGGCCCGCTGGTCACTGCCCTGGGCAAGGATGCGGTCTCTCATGCGTATCTCTTCTCCGGGCCGCGCGGATGCGGAAAGACCACCTCGGCCCGCATCCTCGCTCGCTGCCTGAACTGCGCACACGGGCCCACCGGCACTCCATGCGGCGAGTGCGAATCCTGCCGCGACCTGGCCACCGGCGGACCGGGATCCCTTGACGTCATCGAGATCGACGCCGCCAGCCACGGAGGCGTCGACGACGCACGCGACCTCCGCGAGCGAGCCACATTCGCTCCGGTGCGCGACCGCTACAAGATCTTCATCATCGATGAGGCCCATATGGTCACCGCAGCGGGATTCAACGCGCTGCTGAAGATCGTTGAAGAGCCGCCGGAGCACATCAAGTTCATCTTCGCGACCACCGAGCCGGACAAGGTCATCGGGACCATCCGCTCCCGCACCCACCACTACCCCTTCCGCCTGGTCCCGCCGGAGCCTCTGCTGGACTATTTGGAGCGGCTCTGCTCGGCGGAGAATGTCCAGGTGGCACCCGGTGTGCTGCAGCTGGTGCTGCGGGCCGGCGGCGGTTCGGTCCGCGACACCCTCTCCGTTCTGGACCAACTGATCGCCGGGGCCGGAGAGTCCGGGCTGGACTATGACCGCGCTGTGGCGCTGCTGGGCTTCACCCACGCCGCGCTGCTGGACCAGGTGGTCGATGCTGTGGCAGACCTCGACGGCGCCCAGGCCTTCTCCGTAGTGGACCGAGTAGTCCAGTCCGGGCAGGATCCGCGGCGGTTCGTCGAAGACCTGTTGGAGCGGCTGCGGGATCTGATCATCGTGAAATCTGTGCCGGAGTCGCCGCAGGCGATCCTGCGGGGGGTGCCGGAGGATCAGATCCGCACCATGCAGACCCAGGCGTCCAAGGTCGGTGCTGCTGAGCTCTCCCGCGCCGCGGATATCACCGCCACCGCGCTCACCGAGATGGTGGGCGCCACCTCTCCCCAGCTGCACCTGGAGCTGCTGATGGCCCGGCTGCTGCTGCCCCATGCAGAGTCCGGCCACTCCAGCCTCGCAGCACGGCTGGAGCGGCTAGAGCGCCGGCTGGACTTCACCGCAGGCGCTGGAAGCACTCCTCCGGGGGAAGCTCCCCGCGAGGCCTCGACTTCCACCGCGCCAGCTGAGGGCGCGGCGCAAGGCTCCGCGGCCGCGCAGACCGGCCCCGCAGACGGCGGCCCCGCGCACCAGGAGCAGGCAGCCGGTAAGGACGAAGCCGGCTGGGCCGTGCCCGGTGCCTGGGGCCCGACGCCGGAGGAGACCTCCGCACCTGCTCGGCCGCAGAGCCCGTCCCCTGCCGGCCAACAGAGCCCCGGCCCGCAGCCGGAGCCGCCCGGCACTGAGTCCAACAACCCGCAGGCAGTCGACCAGCCGCCAGCCCCAAAACCTGGGGCGCCGCGGAAAGAAGCCGCCGATGCCGCCCCGGAGCCTGCGCCCCCCGCCCAGGAGAGCCCCGCTGCAGCTGCTCAGCAGGCAGCCGGGGGCTCCACGGACATGATGCAGCGCGCCTGGCCGGACATCGTCGAAGCCATGAAGTCCCGCTCCCGCATGCTGTGGATGCTGGTCAAGGGCAACGTCTCCGTGGCCGGGTTCGACGGCAAACGGCTCACCCTGGCATTCAGCAACGAAGGCGCCCGCAACACGTTCGCCAACCGCAATGGCGAACAGGCACTGGGCGACGCAGTGCAGGAGGTGCTCGGCATGCAGGTCAGCTTCGAGCTGGCCTCCGGACCCCCGCAGGACCAGGGGGCACCGCCCCCAAAAGGTGAGGGCCGGACTGGGGCAAGTCCAGCTCCGGCCGAGGCCCCCACTCCCCACGGACCGGACCCGTCGCCGCCGTGGAATGCTGCCGAATCTGCCGAGCAGCCGCAGGACCCTGACGAGCCGGAGGACCCGGACGAAGCCCCCGGCCCCTGGCCCGAACACCGGTGGGACACGCCCGCCCCGGCCGGCGCCTGGCAGTCGCCCGCGCCAACCGGTCCCCAGCACGCGACTGCGGAGCAGACCGCGGAAGCCGCCGCGCCTGCGCCGTCGTCGTCCTCATCCCACCGGGCGGGCGAAACCGGCAAACCCCCCATTCCGGCCTTCGCCCGGCGTGCCGCTCCATCGGACAGCGCCGCCCCAGCAGCCCATGAGGCCCCACCGGAGCAGCGGCAGAGCCCAGCCGAGGCCAACGGCCGGGCCGCGGAGATCCGGCAGCGGCTGGCAGCCAGAAGCTCTCCAGCTGCCGCGGAGGCCGACGGTACCTGGCAAGCCGCACAAGCACCGGCGGAGTATGACACCTCTCCCCCGCCGGACTGGGCAGAAGCCCCGGAGGAAGACATTCCCAGCGATGACGACGTCGACCTCGAAGGCACCGGAGTCTTCGGCCGCCGCGCCATCGAACGGATTCTGGACGGCGTGCTGCTGGAGGAGCAGCGGCTCGACGACGATCCTCGCTGAACCGCTCAGCGGCCCGGACGCCGTCGGCCGCTGAGGCCCCCGCAGGTGCTCAGCCGGCCTGGGCAGCTGCTGCCCGTCCGGCAGTGCGCCCGGAGAACAGGCAGCCTCCCAAGAAGGTGCCCTCCAGGGCGTTGTAGCCCATCATGCCGCCTCCGCCGAAGCCGCTGACCTCCCCGGCGGCATACAGCCCGGGAAACGGTTCGCCGTCGGAGCGCAGGCAGCGGCCCTGCAGGTCCGTCTCCAATCCGCCGAGGGTTTTGCGGGAGAGAATGTGCAGCCGCACTGCGATCAGCGGCCCCGCAGCGGGATCCAGGATCCGGTGCGGCCGGGCCACGCGCACCAGCTTGTCCCCCAGATACTTCCGGGCTCCGTGGACTGCGGTGATCTGCGCGTCCTTGGTGTAGGGGTTCTCCAGGGCCCGGTCCCGCTGCTCGATGACCGTGCGCAGCTTCTCCTCGGTCAGCTCGGGGGCGGCGTCGTCGGCGATCCGGTTCATCCCGGCGACCAGCTCATCCAGCGAATCGGCCACTACAAAGTCGTCACCGTGCTGCTTGAAGGCCTCCACCGGCCCGGGAGCGCCCTTGCGCACCCGGGAGAGCACCTGCCGGATGTCCCGGCCGGTCAGATCGGGATTCTGCTCCGATCCGGAGAGCGCGAACTCCTTTTCGATGATCTTCTGGGTCAGCACGAACCAGGAGTAGTCCCAGCCGGTGGTGCGCAGATGCTTCAGTGTCCCGAGCGTGTCGAACCCCGGGTAGCAGGGGGCCGGAAGCCGGTTGCCGGCGGCGTCGAGCCACAGCGAGGACGGTCCGGGCAGGATGCGGATGCCGTGCAGCGGCCAGATGGGATCCCAGTTGCGCAGACCCTCGGTGTAGTGCCACATGCGGTCCGGGTTGATCAGATGCGCCCCGGCCTGCTCCGCGATGGCCAGCATCCGGCCGTCGACGTGGTCCGGAACTCCGGAGACCATCTGCTCCGGCGGTGTGCCCAGACGGTCCGGCCAGACGCGCCGAATGAGATCGTGATTGCCGCCGATGCCACCGCTGCAGACGATCACCGCCTGCGAACTCAGCTGAAACTCGCCGATCTGTTCGCGGCTGGTGGGGCGGCCCCGCTCAGCCTCAGTGGATTCCAGCAGCGCACCATGGACTCCTGTGCAGCGACCCTGCTCCACCACCAGCCCGTCCACCCGGTGGCGGAAGGCGAACCGAATCCGCCCGGCGTCGGCGTGCTCGCGCACCCGGTTCAGGAAGGGCTCCACCACACCCGGGCCGGTGCCCCAGGTGATGTGGAACCTCGGCACCGCATTGCCGTGCCCCTCTGCCCGGCCGTCGCCGCGTTCGGCCCAGCCGACCACCGGGAAGATGCGGTGGCCCATCTGGTGCAGCCAGGCGCGCTTCTCTCCGGCGGCGAAATGCACATAGGCCTCCGCCCAGGCACGAGGCCAGCGGTCCTCCTCACGGTCGAACTGGGCGCTGCCCAGCCAGTCCTGCCAGGCCAGCTCCACGGAGTCCCGCACCCGCATGCGGCGCTGCTCAGGGGTGTCCACCATGAACAGCCCGCCCAGGCTCCAGTGCGCCTGTCCGCCCAGGGACTGCTCCCCCTCCTGGTCCACCAGCAGCACCGAGCGTCCCGCGTCAGCTGCTTCCGCCGCGGCGGTCAGTCCGGCCAGGCCGGCGCCGACCACAATGAGATCTGCATCCATTCGCCTCTCCTCCCTCAGCCCGGAGTGACCGAGCTCACTGTCTCAATGAGTCTAGACAGAGCGGTCCACCGGCCGCGGCACGGAGGCGGCGGCGCCGCTGAGCAGTGGACTGGCTGAGTGTGCATGCAGGAGCCGTAGACTGGCTGACTGTGTATGAAGGCGCAATCCAGAACCTGATCGACGAGCTCGGCCGGCTGCCGGGCATCGGGCCCAAGTCCGCCCAGCGAGTGGCATTCCACATCCTGGAGGCTGATGCTGAGGACATGGCGCGACTGGCTGAGGCGATCCGCACAGTCAAGGACAAGGTGCAGTTCTGCGAGGTGTGCTTCAACGTCTCCGAGGAGTCGCTGTGCCGGATCTGCCAGGACACCCGCCGCGAAGGCTCGGTGATCTGCGTGGTGGAGGAGTCCAAGGACGTGATGGCCATCGAGCGCACTCGCAGCTTCCGCGGCCGCTACCACGTGCTGGGCGGTGCGATTAACCCCATCGCCGGAATCGGCCCGGACCAGCTGCACATCCGCCAGCTGCTGAACAGGCTCTCCGACGACGAGATCCAGGAGGTCATCATCGCCACCGACCCGAACCTGGAGGGCGAGGCGACGGCGACCTACCTGGTGCGCATGCTCAGCTCCCTAGGCATCCGGATCACCCGGCTGGCCTCCGGACTGCCGGTGGGCGGAGACCTGGAGTACGCCGATGACGTCACTCTGGGCAGGGCATTCGAAGGCCGCACCTCGGTGGGATGAGCGCGGTGAGCAGGCGCCGCGCAAATGTTTATTGAGATGTGATCTGCACTAGGGTGCCAGTTTTTCTCACGGAATAGCTGTTCGCCTCTGCCGCGATGAGCAGGCAGATGCGGCCCCTGCGAGATAATTTCTGAAATATTTCCCTCATTCGCCGGACCCTGGCATTTCGTGGTGCGCACAGAGGATCGCAGTTTGTAAAACCCTTGTTGCTGGCTAACGTAACCCTGGATATTGCCGCCGTGTGGCCGTAGGGTTGTCAGCAACCTGCGGACGCAGGCCATCCGACTCGCACACACGACGTATGAGGAACCGAGGTCGAACATGAGTTTCAAGACTTCCGCACTGCGCGCCGGTGGATTCACCACCGCCGCCCTGCTGGCCCTGACCGCCTGCGGCGGAAACGGCGAGGACACCGAGACTGAAGAGGCCGACGGCGGCGCCGAGACCGCCGAAGGAGCCGAAGGCAACGGCGAAACTCCGGACGTGACCGTCGAAGGCGACTCAGTCACCGTCGCCATCGCCGGCGAGGAGCCGTACTCCTGGCTCGAGGACGGAGAGCCCACCGGCGCGGCCCTGGCACTGGCAGAAGAGATTCTCGGCGAACGGATGGGCTATGAGGTCGAGGCCGAGCTCACCAGCTGGGACACGCTCATCCCCGGTCTGAACGCCGGCCAGTGGGATGTGGTCTCCGCCGGCATGTCCATCACTCCGGAGCGCTGCGAGCAGGCAGCCTTCTCCGAGCCGGAGATCATGTACACCACGGCGTTCCTGGTGGAGGAGGGCAACCCCCATGGTCTTGAGGACTTCGAGGACGTCGCTGAGGTCCAGGAGTCCGAGGGCCTGGACGTGGTCACCCTCACCGCCGGCGTCGAGGCCGGCTACACCGAGGCGCTCGGCATTGAGACCGAAGGCGTGGAGACCGCCGAGGACGGGGTCGACTTCGTCACCGGCGGCCGGGCAGACGTGTTCGCGCTGACGGCGATCTCGCTGAACGCGATGGCCGGCGATATCGAGGGCTACGAGGTCACCGATCCGTTCAGCCACGAGGTCTCTGCCGGATCCACCGTCTTCCGCTTCTCCGATGAGGACCTGCTCAACGAGTACAACGAGCATCTGGCTGAGCTGAAGGAGTCCGGCGAAATGCTGGAGATCATCAGCGAGTTCGGCTTCACCGAGGATGAGGTTCCCCCGGCCGAGCTGACCGCCGCTGAGCTCTGCGAAGGCAATGTCGAAGAGCTCAACGAGCAGTACCTCGACTGATAGGCGCATCCTGCTGACCACGGCGGTCAGCCCCGCCGCCCGGGGCTGACCGCCGAGTCGGTGCCACTGCACAACCACCTGAGGGGAACCACTCGCACATGGACTGGCTCGAGGAGCAGCGGCAGCATCTCCAGGCGCTGTCCGATTTCTCCGACCGACTCATCGACGGCCTTCTGACCACCATTCAGCTCACCCTGCTGGGCGGAGCGCTCGCTTTCGTCGTCGCCGTCGCCCTGGGTCTCATGGCTGGGGCTCCCAGCCTGTGGCTGCGCGGACCGGCGCGCGTGCTCATCGAGTTCTTCCGCGGCATCTCACTGCTGGTCCTGCTGTTCTGGATGGTCTACGTGCTGCCGCTGTTCTGGATGGCGAATCCAGATCTTCCCGGCGAGGGCCTGGTCCGCAACACCTTCCTCATCGGAGTCGTGGCGCTGGGCATCAACTACGGGGCCTACGGCGCCGAAGCCGTCAGGGCGTCGCTGACCACCGTGTCTCAGGGACAGTGGGAGGCCACCACGGCGCTGTCGATGTCCTGGCCGCACAAGATGCGCCGGATCATCTTCCCGCAGGCCTGGGCGCTGATGCTGCCCTCCCTGGCCAACCTGTGGGTCCACCTGCTCAAGGGAAGCGCCATCGTCTACATCCTGCCCGGCGTCAATGACTTCACATTCGAGCTGAACAACCTGCGCCGGCCCACAGATATCTGGTTCTCCCACGCCCTGGTGGGCCTGGTGACCTACTTCGTCCTCGCACTGATCCTGACCATCTTCATGCAAGCTTTGGAAGCCCGCGCCAAGCACAAGCTGGGACGAGGCCCGTCCCTGAAGGAGATCCTCTCCCCTGATCCCCCAGCCATCGCGCCCGACGCCGCGTCGTCGTCGACAGCGACCCTGAGCACCGAGAAGGGCTCCCAGGCGCGTGGCGAGACCGATGCTTCCCAGACCACCGGCGGAGGTGCTCGATGACGCACCACAACCTGCTGGCCCAAGAGGCCGATGTTCCCGCCGACCAGCCGACCACCGGACCGTGGTGGGACTGGGCATTCGCCTGGGAGATCCTGCCGGATATGCTCACCGCATTCGTCCAGTTCACCCTGCTGGTCACCGTGGTGGGAACACTCATCGCCGCCGTGCTGGGACTGGTCATCGCCATTCTGATCATGGTGCTGCCCCGGCCGCTGGCCTGGTTGGTGCGCTGGGTGGCCAACTTCATCCGTATGACGCCCATCGTGGTGCAGCTGATCCTGCTGTTCTGGGCGTTCCTGTGGCTGGACGCGCTGACCATCGGCATCATCGTCTTCGGCGTCCACTACGCCACCTATATGT
Source organism: Nesterenkonia sp. (assembly GCF_029265375.1). Lineage (GTDB taxonomy): Bacteria > Actinomycetota > Actinomycetes > Actinomycetales > Micrococcaceae > Nesterenkonia. Next base: position 56,232 of record NZ_JAJUJJ010000016.1, on the reverse strand, counting down.
CCGAGGTCTACCGAGCCGGCATCGAGTCAGTGCCCAAGGGGCAGTGGGAGGCCACCACAGCGCTGTCCATGAACGCGGTGCGCACCTGGCGCAGAGTCGTCATCCCCCAGGCGCTGCGCTCCACCATCCCCTCGTTGGGCAACTACGCCATCTCCATGTTCAAGGACACCCCGTTCCTCTACGCCATCGGAGTCACCGAGATGGTCACCCTCGCCGTCGGTGAGATCGGCGGCACCACGTTCCGCTACAACGAGGCCGTGACCATCGCCGGGCTGATCTTCCTGGCCGCCAGCTACCCCACCGCTGTTCTCATCAACCGATTGGAGAAGCGACTTGCCTACGCCCACTGACCCCGCCCCCGCCGCAGTTGCTGAGCCGGCCCCGGCGTCGTCCGCCGAGCCGCCGGTCATCGAGTTTGTCGACGTGGAGAAGCGCTTCGGCGACAACGTGGTGCTGAAAGACCTGAACTTCTCCGTGCGCCGCGGGGAGCGCGTCACCCTGATCGGGCCCTCCGGCTCCGGCAAGACCACGATCCTGCGCCTGGTGATGACCCTGGAGGAGCTCACCGGCGGCTACATCTACATCGACGGCGAGCCGCTGACCCACCAGCAGCGAGACGGCAAGCGCGTGCCGGTGCCCAAGAAGCAGCAGAAAAAGCTGCGCACCCGCATCGGCATGGTCTTCCAGCAGTTCAACCTGTTCCCGAATATGACGGTGCTGGAGAACATCATCGAAGCGCCCATCCACGTGCTGGGCCAGTCCAAGAAGGACGCTGTGGCCAAAGCGCATTCGCTGCTGGAGCAGGTGGGCCTGCCGGACAAGGCCGAGGCGCACCCCACCAGCCTCTCGGGCGGCCAGCAGCAGCGAGTCGCCATCGCCCGCGCCCTGGCGATGGATCCGGAGATCCTGCTGCTGGATGAGGTCACCTCCGCGCTGGACCCGGAGGTGGTCGGCGATGTGCTCAACATCCTGCGCCAGGTGGCCGACACCACCAATGTGACCATGCTGATCGTCACCCATGAGATGGCCTTCGCCCGCGACGTCAGCCACAAGGTGATGATGTTCGACGGCGGCCGCGTGGTCGAGGAAGGACACCCGGAGAAGATCTTCACCAACCCCGAGCACGAGCGGACCCAGAAGTTTCTCTCTGCAGTTCTCGGAGAGAGCTGAGAGATCCACCTGCGCACCAGTCTGCCGCCTGGTCCCGGCGCCCTGCCCAGGGACAGGCGTGCGCCATAGACTGGTGCCCGAACACCCGACCCCAATGCACTCATCAGGAGTGAGTAACCACACCCATGAGCATCATCGTTCAGAAGTACGGCGGTTCCTCAGTGCAGGACGCCGAATCCATCAAGCGCGTGGCGCGCCGGATCGTCGATACCAAGCGAGCCGGCCACCAGGTGGTGGTGGTGGTCTCCGCTATGGGAGACACCACCGACGATCTGCTGGACCTGGCCGCCGATATCTCCTCGGCCCCTCCGCTGCGTGAGATGGACATCCTGCTCTCCTCCGGCGAGCGCATGTCCATGGCGCTGCTGGCCATGGCGATCCACGAGCTGGGCGAGACCGCCCAGTCCTTCACCGGGTCCCAGGCAGGAATGATCACCGACGCCCTGCACGGACGGGCCCGGATCATCGAAGTCTCCCCGCAGCGGGTGCAGGAGGCGGTCGACGCCGGTTATGTGGGTATTGTGGCGGGCTTCCAGGGTATGAGCCGGGAGTCCAAGGACATCACCACCATGGGCCGCGGCGGGTCCGACACCACCGCGGTGGCCCTGGCCGCCGCGCTGGACGCCGAAGTCTGCGAGATCTACACCGACGTCGACGGCGTGTTCACCGCCGACCCGCGCGTGGTTAAGTCCGCCCGCAAGATTGATGAGATCTCCAGCGAGGACATGCTGGAGATGGCCGCAGCAGGCACCAAGGTGCTGCACCTGCGCAGCGTGGAGTACGCTCGCCGGTTCGGCGTGAAGCTGCACGTGCGCTCCAGCTTCTCCGATAAGGAAGGCACCTGGGTCATCCCCGACGAGACCGACACAGTCACCATCAAGGAAGGCGAACCCTTGGAACAGCCCATCATCTCTGGCCTGGCCCACGAATCCTCGGAAGGCAAGCTGACCATCCGGGGTGTGCCGGATGCGCCCGGCAAGGCGGCTGCGGTGTTCAACCCCATCGCCGAGGCTGGGATCAACATCGACATGATCGTTCAGGACATCTCCGCGGAGACGAAGAAGACCAATATCAGCTTCACCCTCCCCGGTGCCGACGGCGACAAGGCGCAGCGCATTCTGACTGAGCACCAGGATGAGATCGGTTTCGAGAGCCTGGACTTCGTGCCGCAGGTGGGCAAGGTCTCCCTCATCGGCGGCGGCATGCGCAATCACCCCGGCGTCTCGGCGCGGTTCTTCAGCGCCCTCAGTGAGGCGGGGATCAATATTGAGCTGATCTCCACCTCAGAGATCCGCGTCTCTGTGATCACCGATGTGGAGGTGATGGACAAGGCTGTGCAGGCCATCCACACCGCCTTCGGCCTGGACTCTGATGAGGAGGCGAAGGTCTACGCCGGCACCGGGCGCTGAGCGCAGACGCGGCGTTGCCTGCAACGACTGAGGGGCGGCGGAATCCCAGCTGGGGTTCCGCCGCCCCTCAGTTTTCAGGTGCGAGGTTACAGTCACGGAGTGTACCGCAGAGCCCCAGGTTATTTACAGGGTCAGCGCCCTGGCTGGACGTTCCCCTACTGTCGGGACGGTATCCTGGGCGGCCGATGACCGATCGCAGCCCTGCCCCCACCGTCGCCGCCGCAGCTCGGGCTCCGCTCCCCTCCGGCGTGCGGATTCTCCCTGCCGCCGAGCACCGCAGCCGCGCGGCCGACCACCGAGCGGCGGTCCAGCTGCGCACCGAGGCGTTCCTGGCCCGGCGCCGGACAGGGGTCTCCCACCCGGTGGAGGATTTCCTGTTCACCTACTATTCGCTCAAGCCCGGGCAGCTGGCCCGCTGGCACCCCGGCGCCGGAGTGGTGCTGGAGGGCGCGGGGGACTCGGAGCGTCCCGGGTGGAAGTTCTACACCGTGGTCGACGACGGCACCGCCGCCGGTGGCGCGGTGGTGGATGTCCCGCGCTTCTGCGCCGAGCGCGGCACGACCATCGGATACATCCGGCGGCTGCTGGAATCCACTGCGGCCCGGCCTGCCCAGCTGGGCTGCTTCGGGCTGCATGAGTGGGCGATGGTGTACCGGTCCCGGCTGCACGGGCAGCGTCATGAGCAGGTCCCGCTGCGGCTGGGGGCCGAGGGGACCGATGAAGTGGTGGAGTCCCTGCGGATCCAGTGCACGCACTTCGACGCCTTCCGGTTCTACACCCCGTCGGCTGCGCCGCTGAACCGGCTGCAGCCCACCCGGGAGACTCAGGTGGACCTGGAGCAGCCGGGCTGCCTGCACGCAAACATGGATCTGTACAAATGGGCCGGCAAGCTCATGCCGGCCCTTCCCAGCGACCTGCTGCTGCGGTGCTTCGACCTGGCGCGCAGCATCCGCGAGCTGGATATGCGGGCCTCCCCCTATGATCTGCGCGAGTGGGGCTATGAGCCGGTGCGCATCGAGGAGCCGGCCGGGCGGGCCGCCTACGCCCGTGCGCAGAAGGAGTTCGCTGAGCAGGCTCAGCAGCTGCGCGGCGAGATCCTCTCAGCCCTGGAGGCGCTGGAGTCGCTGCGCTGAGCGTTTCACGCTCCGGTGCTCGCCAGCTGGCGGCTCTGCTCCACCAGCCGGGTCATCTCTTCGCTGGTGTGCCTGCCGGAGAAGATCTCAGTGCCATTCTGGAAGGCGCGTCCGGCGCTGAGCGGTCCGGCGTCGACCGGGTCGAATCCCAGTGAATCGATGAACTCGGAGACCAGAGCGCGGGCGTCGTCGTCATCTCCGGCTATCGCCAGGGCGCGGCGGGAGGGGGTCCCGGCGGGCTGGGCCTCGACTTCCAGCTCCCCGTAGCCGATGTGGTTCAGCGTCTTGACCAGCCGGACATCGCCGAGGAAGTCAGCAATCACCTCGCTGGTGCCGCGACCGGCCTCGAACTCCTCCATCACCCCGTCCACCGGGGCCCAGTAGTTCATGGTGTCGATCACCACGTGGCCGGCCAGCGCGCCGGTGTCGATGCTGCGGTACTTGTGCAGCGGGACGGCGATGACGATCAGGTCGCTGCCGCGCAGCTGCGAGCTGTCCACAGCCGAAGCGCCAGGCACGATGACCTCGGCGAGCAGGCGAATCTCCTCGGAGGGCTTGGCGGTGGCGATCCTCACCTGGTGCCCGGCCCGGATCGCCTGACGGCCCACGGCGGTGCCGACGCGGCCTGCTCCCAGGATCCCGATGGTCAGCGGGTTCGTCATCGTGCAGCGTCCTTTCCAGCGCAGGAAAACTGTCGTTCAAATTTGAACTACCACTGGGGCAACACGCGGCGGGCGCGCCCTGTTCCCGCAGAGGCGCTGCTGTGGTCAGGGTCACAGGGAGTCAGCCCCGGATGAGAGCATCATAGTTTGCTAGCATGCAGGCATGCCAGAGAAGAAGACACAGTTCAACGTGTATCTGCCCCCGGATCTGGTGCGCGCGGTCAAGCACCGCTGCATCGACGAAGGAGTCTCGCTCTCGGCCTTCGTGGAGCGGATCCTCACCGACTACCTGGAATCGAAGGAGGACAAGGAATGAGCGCCCAGCGCCAGACACTGACGGTGATGCCCCTGCACTTCACCTCCGAATACCGCCGGTGGCGGGAGTTCTACCTCAGCCTGGGGCTGCGCAGCACGGAGGCTGACCACCCGATGGCCACAGTGCTCGCCGCCGGCTCCGGTCAACTGATGCTGGCAGAGATGGAACCCGGAGATGCCCTGGAGGGCGTGCAGCTGGTGGAGTTCATGGTGTCCGATGTGCAGGCTCACGCCGATGCGCTTCAAGCCGCCGGGGTCAGCTGCCAGCAGGTGCGGCTTCTTCACCGGAACGGTCCCAGCCTGGCGGTGGATCTGCCCCAGGGCCGGGTGCATATCGGTCCAGCCATGACCAGTGCCGGTGCAGCGGACTTCGACCCGGCGGTGCTCAACATCGGCGCGCTGCTCTACTGCCCGGCGGAGACGGTGCGGCCCGGCGCCGAGACGCTGGCGCAGTACGGGCTCACGCCCCGCATCGCCAGCGACAACGGTGGATGGACAGACCTGGTGGGGCACGGCGTCTTTGCCTTCCATGAGGGCGCGATACGCACCGTGGACCATGAGGCACCGGGCCAACCGGTGGTGCAGGTCTTCGGGGAGACCGGGGACGTGGCCGAGCTGTGCCGGCAGCTGGAAGCCCGCGGGGTGGAGGCCACCGTGATCGACGAGGCCTACGGCCGCTCGCTGCGCATTATGCAGCCCGACGGCACCCACCTGCAGTTCAACGAGACGATGCAGGACCTCTACGGCTACCAGCGTCTCAGTTCAGCCTCCGCAGATTGATTCAGCGGCGAAAGCCGGTCAGAACTCCTCATAGACGGCGGGGTCCTGACCGGCCAGCCGACCGTCCGGTCGCCCCAACCCGGTGATGCGCTCCATCTGGTCTTCACTGAGCTCGAAGTCATAGACCGCAAGGTTCTCCCGCTGGCGGGCGGGGTCGGCAGACTTCGGCAGCGGGATGGTGCCGCGCTGGATATGCCACCGCAGGATGGTCTGCACGGGGCTGCGGCCGAGCTCTTCGGCGATTCCGCGGATGACCGGCTCCTGCTGCAGCTGGGAGTTTCTGCCCACCGGGCTCCACGCCTGGACTGCGATGCCGAGTTCTGCGTGGGCGGAGAGCTGGTCCTCCTGGGGGAACCACGGATGGATCTCGATCTGGTTCACACTCGGCATCACCCCGGTCTCCCGGTGGAGCCGGTCCAGGTGCTCGGGCAGGAAGTTGCTCACCCCGATCGAGCGCAGCAGCCCTGCCTCCTGCAGGTCGATCAGCGCCTGCCAGGCCTCGGTGTAGAGGCCCTGCTTCGGGTTGGGCCAATGGATCAGATACAGGTCGAAGCAGTCCACCCCGGCCCGGTACAGCGACTCCTGCACGGCCTCGACGGCCTGGTCGTAGCGGTGGTAGCGACCGGGAAGCTTGGAGGTCACGCGCAGCTGGTCGCGGTCCACCCCGGAGGCGGCGATGCCGGCACCGACGGCCCCTTCGTTCTCATAGTTGTAGGCGGTGTCCAGCAGCCGGTAGCCGGACCGGATCGCCGCGGCCACCGCCTCGGCACCGGCGGTCCCGCGCAGGTTATAGGTGCCCAATCCCAGCTCCGGGAGGGTGGTGCCATCGAGAAGCGTCCGCTCGGGGACGGTATGCGGCTGGGTCATCGTCTCACTCCTGGTGGATGCAGTCGGCACAGGCGTCGTCATTCCCATCCTGCCATCTGCACCGCCGTCACCGGCAGCAGTCAGGTCCGCGGGCGGTCCAGAGGAGCAGGGATCCGCGGCGGCGTCAAAGCCCCAGCATGCCCCGGTGCTCCCGTGGCGGTAGGATTGTGAGGCGTTCCGAACTGTTCTGACCCCAGGAGTCACACGTGCCAACGATCGTCGTCGAGGTCATGCCGAAGCCTGAGATCCTCGACCCGCAGGGCAAAGCCATCGCCAATGCGCTCCCCCACCTGGGGTTCACCGGGTTCTCCGGGGTCCGGCAGGGGAAGCGGTTCGAGCTCAGCGTGGACGGCGAGGTCACCGAAGAGGTGCTGGCTTCTGCCCGCCGCGCCGCCGAGGAGATGCTGTCGAACCCGGTGATCGAGGACGTCGTGTCAGTCTCCGTTGAGCAGGACGCCGCCTGAACCCATGACAGCTGCGGACACTCCCCTGATCGGCGACTTCCCCTCCCCCGCTGAAGCCCGCTTGGACGGGGCACGCATCGGTGTGGTGACCTTCCCCGGAACTCTCGATGACCGCGACGCCGCTCGGGCGGTGCGACTGGCCGGCGGCACGGCGGTGCCGCTGTGGCACGCGGATCAGTCTCTGCACGGCGTCGACGCCGTCATTCTGCCCGGGGGGTTCAGCTACGGCGACTACCTGCGCGCCGGCGCCATTGCACGCTTCGCCCCGGTGATGACCACCATTGTGTCCGAGGCCTCCGCCCAGCAGGCCGAGTCCCCGCTGCCGGTGCTGGGCATCTGCAACGGCTTCCAGATCCTCACCGAGGCGCATCTGCTGCCGGGCTCCATGATCAAGAATGACCACCTGAAGTTCATCTGCAAGGATCAGGTGCTTCGGGTGGAGAACACCGCCACCCCCTGGACCGCGCAGTTCACCCAGGATGAGCTGATCGCGGTGCCGATGAAGAACCAGGACGGCCAGTACGTGGTCTCCGCCGCAGAGCTGGAGCAGATCGAGGCCGAGGGGCGGGTGGTCTTCCGCTATGTGGGCGAGAACCCCAACGGCTCCCGGAATCACATCGCAGGGGTGACCAACCCGCGCGGCAACGTGGTGGGCCTGATGCCGCACCCCGAGCACGCCGTGGAGGCCGGCTACGGTCCCGATGACGCCACCGGGATGCGCAGCGGAACCGACGGACTGACCATCTTCACCTCCGTGGTGGGCTCCCTGGCAGGAGGCAAGTGACCGTGAGCGAATTCAACATCGACACCGTGGAGAACGCGGCAACCACCCCGGAGACTGAGCTGCCCTGGGCCGAGCTGGGCCTGAAGGAGGACGAGTACCACCGGATCGTGGAGATCCTGGGCCGCCGGCCCACCGCCGCGGAGCTGGCGATGTACTCGGTGATGTGGTCTGAGCACTGCAGCTATAAGTCCTCCAAGGTGCATCTGCGCCAGTTCGGCGAGAAGGTCACCGACCAGATGACTAAGGACCTTATGGTCGGCATCGGCGAGAACGCCGGGGTCACCGATCTGGGTGACGGCTGGGCGGTGACGTTCAAGATCGAGTCCCACAACCACCCCTCCTATGTGGAGCCCTATCAGGGCGCGGCCACCGGCATCGGCGGCATCGTGCGCGACATCATCTCCATGGGCGCCCGGCCGGTGGCGGTGATGGACCCGCTGCGCTTCGGCGATATCGACCACCCGGACACCAAACGCGTGCTGCCCGGGGTGGTCTCCGGCATCGGCGGCTACGGCAACTCCCTGGGCCTGCCCAATATCGGCGGTGAGGTGGTCTTCGACTCCGTCTATCAGGACAATCCGCTGGTCAACGCCCTGGCCGTGGGAGTCATGCGGCATCAGGATCTGCGGCTGGCCAATGCCTCCGGCGTGGGGAACAAGGTGGTGCTCTTCGGTGCGCGCACCGGCGGCGACGGCATCGGGGGCGCCTCTGTGCTGGCCTCCGAGTCCTTCGACGACGCCAAGCCCTCCAAACGCCCGGCGGTTCAGGTCGGCGATCCGTTCGCTGAGAAGGTGCTCATCGAATGCTGCCTGGAGCTGTTCGGCAAGGAGTTGGTCGAGGGCATCCAGGACCTGGGCGCTGCCGGCATCAGCTGCGCCACCAGTGAGCTGGCCTCCAACGGTGAGGGCGGCATGCATGTGGAGCTGACCAATGTGCTGCTGCGAGACCCCACGCTGACCCCCGGGGAGATCCTCATGTCAGAGTCCCAGGAGCGGATGATGGCAGTGGTCACCCCGGAGAACGTGGAGGCCTTCGAGGCCGTGATGGGCAAATGGGGCGTGGAGTACTCCTGGCTCGGCGAGGTCACCGATACCGGCCGGCTGATCATCGAATGGGACGGCGAGACCATCGTCGACGTCGACCCGCGCACTGTGGCCCACGACGGCCCTGTCTATGAGCGGCCGTACCGTCGCCCGGCATGGCAGGATGAGCTGCAGGCCGACAGGTTCCGCTCCTCAGGGGCTGGGCAGAATCTGCCGGCCACTGCCGAGGAGCTGGGTGAGGCTGTGGTGGAGCTGATGACCTCGCCGAATATGGCCGATGTCTCCTGGATCACCGACCAGTACGACAGGTTCGTCGGCGGCAACACCGCGCTGAGCCAGCCCGACGACGCCGGGGTGATCCGCGTGGACGAGGAGACCGGCCTGGGCGTGGCTCTGGCCACCGACTGCAACGGCCGGTACGCCTATCTGGATCCCTATGCCGGGGCCCAGCTGGCCCTGGCGGAGGCCTACCGGAATGTGGCCACCTCTGGCGCGGTGCCGATGGCGGTCTCAGACTGTTTGAACTTCGGCTCCCCGGAGGACCCGGAGATCATGTGGCAGTTCGCCGAAGCCGTGCGCGGCCTCTCCGATGCGTGCATGGAGCTGGGCGTACCGGTCACCGGCGGAAATGTCTCCCTGTACAACCAGACCGCCGGGCGGGCTATCCACCCCACCCCGGTGGTGGGAGTGATGGGCCGGTTCGATGACGTCTCCCGCCGCACGCCCTCCGGCTACCAGCGCTGGGCCGACGGGCAGGCGATCTACCTGCTGGGCACCACCGCCGATGAGCTGGACGGCTCAGAGTTCGCGCGGCTGCGCGGGCATCTGGGCGGGACCCCGCCGCGGGTGGACCTGGCCGCTGAAAAGACCCTGGGCGAGATCCTCATCAACGCGTCCCGGGACGGGATGATCGATGCCGCCCACGATCTCTCCGAGGGCGGACTGGCTGCAGCCCTGGCGGAGATGAGCCTGCGCTTCGGTGTGGGGGCGCGCGTCAGTGTTCAGGAGCTCTGCGAGCGCGATGGCCTGGACCCCTTCACCGCGCTGTTCAGCGAATCGCAGGCTCGGGCCGTCGTCGCGCTGCCGCGCTCTGAGGAGCTGCGGTTCACCGATATGACCACAGCCCGCGGCTTCCCCGCCCTGCGCATCGGCGTGGTGGATGCCGAATCTGGGGGCCTTGAGGTGACCGGCGACTTCCCCGGCGGCAGCTTCGGCATCGGCCTGGATGAGCTCAAGCAGGCCTGGAGCTCGGTGATTCCCAGCCGCTTCGGCGCTCTCACCGAGGCTGAGATCGCCACCCGGGAGCAGTGAGCGGCTTCCGGACCCAGTCTGTTTTCGGCGCTGTGCCACCGGTGCAGCCGTGTCAGATGCTCACTCTGACAGGGCGCGCTCGAGTGCGCTGAGCCAACGTCGTGCTTCAGCGGGGCTGGCCAGGCGCACGACCGTCAGACCGCCGAAGCGCTCCTCCAGTGTGGGCACCACGGGTTTCAGGGCGTTTCGGGTGGCCCAGCCCCAGCGGATGATGTGCTCCTTGCGGGTGAGGATCGTCCACAGCGGCGGCTCAATGTTTCCGTTCCATATCTGTCTCCGCCCGAGCCGGCGGCTCACGGTGCGGCGGATCAGGCGCTGCATCTTCACCGGCGTGGAGTAGTCCAGCCACAGCAGAGTGTCGGCCCGCTGAGCGATGAGCGGACGCACGGTCCGGTACTGCCACTCCATGACCCAGCGCGGCTGGGAGGTGAAGCGGTCGACGTCGTCGGTGAAGCTCTCCCGCGGGGCCCACCCAGCACCCCAGTAGAGGCTGTCGATCTCCACCCGGGGGAATCCGGTCAGTTCGGCCAGCTGGGTGCACAGTGTGGTCTTTCCCGCGCCGCTGGAGCCGGCCACGGCGATCCGGTTGGGGTTCCAGGTGATCGGGTCCTCAGCAGTGCGCACCCTCCTGAGTCTATATGCGGCGGCACGGTCCGCTGGGCGGCCGCCGTCTTCTGTGCGCCGCTGCCGGCGGCGGGTCCGGGTAGGGTCCGGTGTCCCTACTTGAGGAGCCGGGAGAGCCCTCGGTCGGCCAGTATCTTGCCTCCGGTCTGGCACGCGGGGCAGTACTGCATGCTTCTGTCGGCGAAGACCACCTCGCGGATCACGTCTCCGCAGGCGGGGCAGGGCTGGCCGGCGCGGCCGTGGACGCGCAGCCCGGACTTCTTCTCGGCCTTCAGCTCGGAGGCGGCAGCACCGGAGGTTCGGGCGATGGTCTCCTACAGGGTGTCCTGAATAGCAGCCAGCAGGGCCTGCGCGTCCGTGCGCTCGGCGGCCTGATAAGGCGAGATCCGTGCGGCGTGCAGGATCTCATCCGAATACGCATTGCCGATGCCGGCCAGCAGGGACTGATTGCGCAGCACGCCTTTGATCTGTGCGCGTCCGGCCTGCCGAAGGATCCGGCTCAGGTCCTCGGCGGTGAAGTTCTCGTCCAGCGGGTCCGGACCCAGGGACGCTACCGAGGGACCTGCTGGGGGTCACGCACCAACCACAGGGCAAGGTTCTTCTTCGTGCCGGCTTCGGTGATGTCTGCGCTGCTTCCCTCCTGCAGGATCAGCCGAGCTGCCAGCGGCCCCTTGCCCGGACGGCTGCGGCGCTGCTGGGTTTGTCCGGCCGCCGGGGCGCGCCACCGGATCCACCCCGCCCGCGCCAGGTGGACCACCAGATGCAAGTGCGGGCCGGCCGAGTCTCCCGCCTATTCCCGTGGCGCGAAGCGGAAGTCCAGGTGCTTGCCGTGCCGGCCCACCTGCCGCAGCTGGGCCCCCTCCCGCGCGGCGACAGGCGGGTCGAAGGTCTTCAGTGCGGTGAAGGAGGCCAGCTCCAGGCGCAGGAGCCTGCCGCCGGCCATCCGGCGGGTCAGCTCCTCGGCCAGAGCGTGAACCTCGGGAAGCTCAGGCATGGCACCAGTATGTCCCCGATCCGCCGGCAGCCGGTAGGCTCGCTGGAAGAACACCCTAGTGAGAGGCTCCGCCACGATGACCGGATTCGACGTGAACCAGCTGCGCTCCCACTTCCCCGCCCTGGACTCGCAGATCGCCTTCTTCGACTCTCCCGGCGGAACCCAGACCCCGCGGCACGTCGCTGAGGCCATTGCTCGGACACTCACCGCACCGCTGTCCAACCGGGGCACCCGATCGCTCTCCGAACGCAATGCGGAGCAGGCAGTGGCAGCGTTCCGAGCTGCCTACGCGGACTTCCTGGGTGCCGATCCGGCCGGCATCGTCTATGGCCGCAGCGCCACTCAGCTGACCTATGACTTCTCCCGCCATCTCGGCCGCAGCTGGGGCCCCGGCGATGAGGTGGTGGTCACCCGGCTGGATCACGACTCCAATATCCGCCCGTGGGTGCAGGCCGCCGAGCGCACCGGCACGCACGTCCGCTGGGTGGACTTTGATCCTGAGACCGGCGAACTGGACGCTGAGCAGCTGGAATCGGTGCTGGGTCCCCGCACCCGCCTGGTGGCGCTGACCGCGGCGTCAAACCTGATCGGCACAGTGCCCGATGTCCGCGCTGCGGCCGAGGCCGCCCACCGCGCAGGGGCCCTGGTGTATGTGGACGGGGTGCATTTCGCCGCCCACCGGCTGGTTGATCTCGCCGCCCTCGGCGCCGACTTCTTCGTCTGCTCGCCGTATAAGTTCCTGGGCCCGCACTGCGCGGTGCTGGCCGCAGACCCGCAGCTGCTGGAGAGCATCGTCCCGGACAAACTGCTGCCCTCCACCAATGAGGTGCCCGAACGGTTCGAGTACGGCACTCTGCCCTATGAGGTGATGGCCGGCGCCGCAGCGGCGGTGGACTTCCTGGCCGGGCTGGGCGGCGACGCCGAGGCGGATCTGACCCGCAGAGAGCGGCTGCACAGGGCCCACAAGCTCGTCGGTGGTCATGAGCACCAGCTGGCGGAGGAGATTCTTGCCTCCTGCCGCAGCCGGTTCGGTGACGACGTCGTCGTCCATTCCCGTGCCGCGGACCGGACGCCGACGCTGCTGCTGAGCTTCCCGGGGCGGCGCGCGGCCGAGGTGTCAGCGCTGCTGTATGAGGACGGTGTGCACGCCCCGGCGGGGTCCTTCTACGCCTATGAGGCCTTCCAGCGGCTGGGGATCGACGACGACGGCGCCCTGCGGCTGGGAGTGGCCCCCTATACCAGCGCGGAGGATGTGCAGCGGCTCCTCTCCGGGCTGGAGCGGGCCCTGGTCACACTCAGCTGACGCCGTAGGAGAGCAGGCTATGGGCCCAGTCCTCGATGGCGGGCCAGTCCCGGAAGTCTGCGTCCTTGGGAGCCTGGGCCACAGTGAGCTGCAGCTTCTCGAAGAAGCTGAGCTTCTCCTGGTCGACGGCGCCGCGGAAGTAGGCGACCTCGCGGTGCGGGAAGCGGGCGAGCTCATCGAGCAGCTTCTTCTCCAGCTTCTCCGCCCCGCCGACGGCGAAGAGGAAGAGCGGCTTGCCGGCCAGCTCGGTGCGGTTGGCCTCCAGGAACAGCGTGCCCTCGCCCAGCAGCTTCTGCCGGTAGACCGGCATGCCCACAATGACATTGTCCGTCTCGTAGAGCCAGCGTCCGGCCTCCCCGACGTCCTTGACGTAGGCTTTGACGCCGCGGGCGTGCAGAGTGGAGGCGATACGTTCGCCGATCTCTGCAGTCGAGCCATGCTTGCTGGCCACAACGACCATGGTGGTCATAGGGTCTTCCGCCTTTCGCCAGGACTGATGCGTCTGGTCACGAGCCTACCGAATCCGCGGCCGTCACGCCCCTGCTGAGGCTCACTTCACCCCACGCAGGTCCAGGGTCAGGGATGCCTCGCCTGCGGGACTCAGGGTCACCGGGATGCCCCAGTCCTGCTGGTAGAGGTGGCATGCCGCGTGCATGGGGATCTCCTCCCCCGGCGCGCCGTCGCAGGCTGCGGCCCGGGCGGTGATGTGCAGAACGCCCTCTGTGAGCTCCGGGTTCAGGTGCAGCCGCCGGTGCAATCCCGTGGAGGTGCCCGCGCCATCGGCGAGCAGCTCCGGGGGTGTGGCCGAGACCTGCAGCTGGGTGGGGTCGCCCCAGCGGTCGTCGAGCTTCTGGCCGGTGGGGGCGGTGAACTCCACCTGCAGGGTGAACTCCCCGGGTGCGACCTCGGTGGCCGGCCGCTGGGTCTGGGAGGCTCCCTCGTCCACAGTGAGGTACTCCTCCGGCACCGCGATGCGCACCAGCTGGTGGGCGTTGGTCTCCACCACCAGCAGGGTGGAGCCGTCGGCGTCCAGCAGCACGTCGGAGGGTTCCTTCAGCCCGCGCGCCACTGTGGAGACTCCGGCGGGCACGGTGGTGCCGTCAGCCGCAGTGTGCTCTGCCTGCCAGCGGCGGATCGCCCCGTTGTAGGTATCAGCCACCAGCACCGAGCCGTCCGGCAGGGCAGTCACCCCCAGCGGGTGCTGAAGTCTGGCCTGGGCGGGGTCGCCGTCGCGGAATCCGAAGTCGAACAGTCCGGTCCCGATGAGCGTCTCGGTCACCGGCTCTTCCGGGTTGCGGGAGGTGCGCAGCACGCGCAGCGCGGAGGTCTCCGAATCGGCGATCCAGATATCTCCGTCCGCGCTTTCGGCCAGACCGGAGGTCTGAGCGTACCAGGCCTGGTCAGGGGGGCCGTCGGTGAGCCCTTCGAGGCCGGTGCCGGCGAAGACCGCCAGCTCTCCGGTGCGGGGGTCGAAGCTGAAGATCTGGTGGGTGCCGGCCATGGCGATCAGCACCAGGCCCAGCCGCTGGCTGTAGAGCACGTCCCAGGGGGAGGACAGCGAGACGTTCAGCGGGTCGGTGCCCAGTGAGCCGGTCACCGCGGTGCTGCGGGTGCGCTCGGCGTCCAGCAGCCGCTGCACGCCGTTGCCGGCCAGTGTGGTCACTTCTCCGGTGGCGGCGTCGATGCCGCGCAGCCGGTGGTTGACCGTATCAGCGACGACGACGTCGTAGCCGACCTGCTCGGCCAGCTCCTCGGGCAGCAGGGCGAGCCCCTGAGGCTCGGTGAACTGGGCGGTCTCCGGTCCGCCGTCGGCATAGCCCTTCTGCCCGGATCCCCAGCTGCGGGTCACCGTGGCCAGGTCCTCAGCCAGCTCCACAATCCGGTGGTGGCCGGTGTCGGCGACCAGGAAGCGTCCGGCGGCGTCGTCGTCCCCGCCCAGGGGCCGGGTGACCGGCACCGCCTTGCCGGGGAAGCGCAGCGTGGTGGAGACCGGCTCCGGGGGCACATAGAGGCCGTCGCCGCGGTGCAGGGTGCCCTTCGCCTCGTGCTCGGCGATCAGCTCCTCCACCAGCGAACTCAGACCGGCCACATGCCCCTCCCCCGCCAGGGATGCGGCGATGTAGCCCTCCGGGTCGATGACCACCAGGGTGGGCCAGGCGCGGGCCGAGTAGGCCTGCCAGGTGATCAGCTCCGGGTCGTCGAGCACCGGGTGGGCGATCTCGTAGCGCTCCACGGCCGCAGCCAGAGCCTCCGGGTCGGCCTCGTGCTCGAACTTCGGCGAATGCACTCCGACGGTGACCAGCACATCGGAGTGCTTCTCCTCCAGGGGCCGCAGCTCGTCGAGCACATGGAGGCAGTTGATGCAGCAGAAGGTCCAGAAGTCGAGGATGACGATCTTGCCGCGGAGGTCTTCCAGGGTGACGTCCTTGCCGCCGGTGTTCAGCCAGCCGCGGCCGAGCAGCTCGGAGGCGCGCACACGCGCCGAGCGCCTGAGGGTCTCTGTCATCGGGTCCTGCTCCTTTGCGACGTCGCATCCGGGGGCCGGGGTGAGGGCGGCTGCAGCGCCGGTCCCATACGGTGGGTCAACCAGCGCCGGCTGGTTTCTGTTCCTTGGGCTGTGCTCCTTGGTGGCTGTTCTGCGGCGGCCGGTGCCGCCGGGCTGCTGCTAGCGGTGCGGGCTGCGCTGGGCCAGCTGTTCGAACATGCGGTTGTACTCCTCCAGGTCGGCGTCGCCGGTGCGGTCGGCCTCGCGGTCCGAACGCCGGGTCTCCCGCTTGTCGTCGGTGGACCACTGGATGGCCGCGATGACGCCCATCAGCACGGCGGGGATCTCGCCCAGGCCCCACATCAGTTCGCCGCCGCGCTGCTGGTCCTCGATAGCGGGGAACCATCCGTGGCCCATATTGCCGAACCAGTCCGGCTGGATGAGGGTCTCGGAGCCGGAGATCACCACGGCCAGGAAGGCGTGGAACACCATCGTGGCCAGCAGGAGGATCAGCCGCAGGAAGTGCGGCGGACGCTGCGGCAGCGGATCCCGGCCGATGAGCACCAGGGCGAAGATGTAGCCGGTGAGCAGGAAGTGGACGGTCATGAAGACGTGGCCCAGGTGGTACTGAAGCGCCCAGCCGAAGATCGGGGTGTAGTAGAACACCACCAGGGAGCCGGCGAAGTTGACCGCGGCCACCAGCGGGTGGGTGATGAACCTGGACCACTTGGAGTGCACCAGCCAGAGGATCCACTCCCGGGCGCCCCGGCTGCCGTCTGTTCGGGAGGGCAACGAGCGCATGGCCAGAGTCACCGGGGAGCCCATCACCAGGAAGATCGGAGCGACCATGGTGAGTGTCATGTGCTGGATCATGTGTCCGGAGAAGGTCACCATGCCGTAGACCGCCGGGCCTCCGGAGGTGATCCAGAAGAAGATGGCCAGCCCGGTCAGCCAGGAGGCCGCCCGCATCACCGGCCAGTGGTCTCCACGGCGGCGCAGGCGCAGCATCGCCTGCAGGTACCAGACAGCCAGGAACACGACGACGGCGCACCACAGCCAGTCGATGCGCCACAGGGTGAAGAACGTCCCCATCGTCGGCTCCGGAGGCAGGTCATATCCGGTGAGGATCCGCGCTGGGGTGGCATCCGGGGGCAGCTCTTCGGGCACCGGCGGGGGTGTGCGACCCAGCACTGTGCTGACGCCGATCACCGCCGACATCAGCGCGATCTCCACCAGGATCAGCTGCCACAGCAGCCGGGGGGCGCTCGCTGCGGACTGAGAGCCGGCAGCGGGTCCGCCGGCCAGGCGAGGTATCAGCCAGCTGCGGTGCATCCATCCGATGCCGGCCAGCATGACGGCGGCGCCGGCCTTCAGCACCAGCATCTGACCGTAGGCGGTGTCCAGCAGCTGGCCGAAGGTCTCGACCCGCAGGGCCGCGTTGACCACACCTGATGCGCCGACTGTCACCAGTGCCAGGCCCGCCAGAAGCGAGTAGCGGCGCATCACAGTCCCCAGGATCTCGGCTCCGCCCTGGTCAGCGGGGTCCAGGTTCTGTGCGGCCAGTGAGATCCGCGGCGCCAGCAGCGCCAGGGTGACCAGGCCGCCGACCCACAGCACCACACCGAGAAGGTGCAGGCCGAGTGAATTGACCGCCGCGATGTGATCATCACCGGAGGAGGAGTGTCCCACCAGGGCCAGCGGCACAATGGCGCACAGTCCCAGCACTGCGGTGAAGCCGACCGCGGCCGGGCTGCGCACGGCCAGGATGAAGGTGGCGAATCCTCCCGCGATCAGCACCACGGCCAGCCAGGCCCGCCCCGCATCGATGGCTGTGATGAAGTCGACCAGTCCTGCGGAGAAGTCAGCCGCCCCGGAGAGCGGGAGCCCGGAGAGCGCGGAGAAGGTCAGCACCAGCACCGCCAGTGCGGCGACCGTCCACACAATAGAGGCGGCCGCTGCGATCCGCAGCAGACCGGTGTAGAGGGGATGCTCGCGGCGGTTCTGCTCGCTGCCGCGCCGGCGATGGCCGGCCCAGGGCGGCACCACGGCTGCGGCCAGCACCGCCGCGGCGATCGCGGTGGCCATGGCCAGGTGGTGGACGTACCGGGCCGTCGGCAGCCCCCACCGGGTGAGGGGGCCTGGGTCGGTGATCTGTGTCGCCTCGCCCAGTCCGGTGATCACACCGGCCGCTGCCAGGGCGATCAGGCCGATGCACAGGGCCGCGGCTGTCAGCGGAAGCGGTGCCGCGGGGAGCCGCTGCTCAGCGCGGGTCGTCGTCACGGGGATCCGGATCGTCGGCCTCGGGCGGGACGTTGTCCTGATGCCCGGATGAGCCGGAGGTCGGGGGCGTGTGGAAGCCTTCGGACTGCTTGAGCTTCCGGCGCACCATGATCAGCACCACCACCACGACGCCGAAAGCCCCGACGGCGAACAGAATGGGGGCCCAGGTGGGAGTCTCGGTCTGCAGCTGCGGAGCTGCCAGCACGGTGAGCAGAGCAGAGTGTGGCATATAGGAATTCTACGCCCCGTAGAACACAGCAGACGACCCCTCCGCGCTGAGAGCGGCGGAGGGGTCGTCTGGAGGTCGCGCAGCCGGCGAGCGTCAGGCTCAGCCGGTGCGGCGTCGGCTCACTTGCCGGTGGCGGCAGCCTTCAGCTTGGAGCCAGCGGAGAGCTTCACGGAGTAGCCGGCGGGGATCTGGATGGTCTCGCCGGTCTGCGGGTTGCGGCCGGTGCGGGCGGCGCGCTCAGTGCGCTCCACGGAGAGCCAGCCGGGGATGGAGACCTTCTCGCCCTTGGAAACCTGCTCGGTGAACACCTCGAAGACGGCGTCGAGCACGCCGTTGACGGCGGCCTGGGAGTTGCCGGACTTCTCTGCGACGGCGGCCACGAGCTCGCTGCGGTTCAGTGCCATATTGTTGTCCTCCTGGACTGTTCTCTTCGGTTCCCGTCACCCCCGACTTCCGCGTCATTCCGCGGATCGGCGGGATTTCCGGGCTTTCAGAATGGCAACTTACCACGCAGTCGGCTCATCTGGGGCACCCAAACCCCGGTTTCTGGCGTGTTTTCGCCCGTTGTGGGCGGTTTTCGCCTCTCAGCGTAGGTGTTCCCGGGCCCCGGCCAGCTCAGTGCGCGGCCACCCGCTGGAACAGCTCCGGGGCCGTGCGCTCGTAGAGTGTGCCGCCGATCAGAATGCCCGCCGCGACCAGGGCCGCGCCCTTGAGCAGGGTGGCGCTCACCAGCAGCACCAGCGACCATCCGGTGCCGGCGACGGCCCACAGAATCAGCAGCACCAGGTCTGGCAGCATCAGCAGCGCCGTGGCCAGCATGGCACCCAGCTGGATGATCATCATCCGCCCCCCGACGCCCTCGGGCTGCTTGAACGGAGAGTCTCCGGGCCGCGGAGTGGGGTAGATGAGTTTCGCGGAGATCACTGCAGACAGTCCGCAGCTGCTCAGCAGCATGCCCAGGCTCAGACTGGTCACCACCAGCAGATGGTCTGCCCGGCCCAGGATGAGCATCGGCACCGCGGAGGCCAGAAGTGTCAGCGGCACCGCGAAGCTCAGCAGCGCCGCGGTGCGGCCGGCCCGGTCAGCGATCCCAGTCACCCCCGTGGTGACGTGCAGAGCGAATGCGGTGTGATCGTAGGAGACGTCTGCGGAGATGGAGTAGCCCAGCACCCAGGCGATGAACGGCCCCAGCGCATACAGCGGCCACGTCAGCTCAGACTGCCACCACAGGAACAGAGCTAGCACGGTCAAAGCCGGCAGCACAACCAGCGACCCGCCGTACCGGGGGTCCCGCATCCAGTAGGTCAGGCACCGGGCGGCCACCGCCGCCCAAGGCCGGGCCGGGAAGAGAGCGAAGAGACCCACGCCCTTGCGGCGGGAGGACCCGCCCGACTGGGCGCGCGGGCGTTCGGTCAGGGAGATCAGCGCCGCGCGCATCAGCAGCAGAGCCGCCGCCAGGGTCGCGGCGACGATCAGCAGCCGCACCACCAGCATGCCCCACTGGCCGGTGGCTGCGTCATAGGGCAGGGCGATCCCGGCCGCCAGGGGCGTAAGTGCGAGCACCTGCGCCAGCTCCGGGAGGGCATCGCCCAGCGACTCGAAGGCCTCAGTCACCGAGGTGATGATCGGGTAGGCCAGCATCGCCAGGCCCAGGCCGATCACGGCCAGCAGGTCCCGCCATCGCCTTCCGGACAGCCACGCCGAAGCCGCCGTCGTCACTGCCTGCGACGCCACGGTCACCGCGAGCAGCAGCAGCGGAGCGGTGACCAGGGCCAGCGCCGCTGCGCCGGGATAGGACCTCCACAGCAGCGTCTGGCCCAGCAGCCAGATCAGGGTGAGCACCGCGCCCACTGAGATCATCCGGGATGCGGACAGTCCGATCACCAGGTCGCGGCGCGGCAGTCCGTAGGTGACCAGCTGCCGCGGATCCATCAGCGAGTCGCCGCCGGTCATCAGCAGCGGCACCGCCAGCCAGGCGATGGTGATACCGGCAGAGAGCATGGCGCTGGGAACCAGCAGCTCCTGCGGTGCGGAGGCGCTGCCGCCTTCGGATGCCTGGAAGGCGACTGCCATCGCGAGAATACCGAGGCCGTAGAGCCCGGCGATGATGGTCCCGGCCAGCGCCCAGCCGGAGCGCCGGTAGGTGGCACCCAGCAGGGTGAGCTTCAGCCGGATCAGAGTCGCAGCCATGACAGCTCCTGGTCTCCGCCGTCGAGGCCCACCAGCTCCACGAAGCGGCTTTCCAGGTCGGTGTCGCCGCGCACCTGGTCCAGGGTTCCGGACGCCAACAGCCGGCCGTGGGCGATGATGCCCACATGGGTGCACATCCGCTGCACCATATCCATCACGTGGGAGGAGAGGATCACAGTGCCGCCGCTGGCCACATAGGACTCCAGCAGGCCGCGGATGGTCCGGGCGGAGACCGGGTCCACGGCCTCGAAGGGCTCGTCCAGCACCAGCAGTTCGGGGGCATGAATCATGGCGGAGGCCAGCGCGACCTTCTTGGTCATGCCCGCCGAATAGTCCTGCACCAGAGTTCCGGATGCCTCCTGAAGTCCGAGCACCCGCAGCAGGTCTGCGCACCGCGGAGCCACGGTATCCCGGCTCATGCCGCGCAGCAGTCCGGAGTAGGTGACCAGCTGCTCGCCGGTGAGCTTATTGAACAGCATCACTGAGTCGGCCAGCACACCCATACGGCGCTTGGCCTCGGTGGGGCTGCGCCACACGTCGATTCCGGCCACCTCAGCAGTGCCGGCGTCTGGGCGCAGCAAGCCGGTGGCCATCGACAGTGTGGTGGTCTTACCGGCCCCGTTCGGGCCGACGAATCCGTAGAAGGATCCTCGGGGGACCTCCAGGTCCAGCTGGTCGACGGCGATGGTCTTTCCGAAGCGTCTGCTCAAGCCTCTCAGGCGCAGTGCGGGGGTCATGCGGCCACGCTAGCAGGGGCGGCCGGACCAGTGGAGGGATGATGCCTGTGGGCATGCGAAAGGGGGCGGGCCATCGGTGGATGGTCCCGCCCCCTTCTCAGCGATTCAGTGGGGCAGCCGGGGCTGCTCCTGCGGCTTTACCAGGAAGACTTGGTGATGCCGGGCAGCTCGCCGCGGTGGGCCATATCGCGGAACCGGATGCGGGAGATGCCGAACTTCTGGAAGGTGCCGCGGGGACGGCCGTCGATGCTGTCGCGGTTGCGCACGCGCACCGGGGAGGCATCGCGGGGCAGCTTCTGCAGGCCCACGCGGGCGGCCTCGCGCTCCTCGTCAGAGGCGTTGGGGTCCACCAGGGTCTTCTTCAGCTGAGCGCGCTTCTCGGCGTAGCGCTCAACGATGACCTTGCGCTGCTCGTTCTTTGCGATCTTGGACTTCTTGGCCATGATCAGCGCTCCTCTCGGAAGTCGACGTGCTTGCGGACGACCGGGTCGTACTTCTTCAGCACGATGCGGTCAGGGTTGTTGCGGCGGTTCTTGCGGGTCACATAGGTGAACCCGGTGCCGGCCGTCGACTTCAGCTTGATGATGGGACGTACGTCCTTGTCCTTGGCCATTAGAGCTTCTCACCACGCTTCAGCAGATCGGCGACGACCGCGTCGATGCCGCGCACGTCGATGGTCTTGATGCCCTTCGCCGACAGGTTCAGGGTCACTTTGCGGCCCAGAGAGGGGACCCAGTAGGTCTTCTTCTGGATATTCGGGTCGAACCGGCGCTTGGTGCGGCGGTGCGAGTGGGAGATCTGGTTGCCGAACTGCGGCCCCACTCCCGTCACCTGGCAACGTGCTGCCATGATCACTCCTCTTGAGTTTCAGTACGTAGATGCTGTTGAGGGCTCGCCGAAGCGAGCCGTTTCACTGGCACCGGTACGAGGACGACCAGGCTGGGTGAGATCCAACCGAAGTTGCCTACGGACACGCGGGAACCGCGTGGACGGTGCAAAGTTTGACGGCGCTTGAGCTGTTTTCCGGCGCCGCACCCCGTGAAAAGGCACAGCACAGCCAAGCAGACAAGGATCTATAGTACTCGCTGAATGCCGCCGCCTGCAATCCGCCGTCGAGACTCCTCCGATGCCCCCGCGAATCCGTGCGCCCCGGCTCAGCGCTGGTCGCTCTGCTGCCGGCCGCGGCTCTCCGCCTTGCCCGCTGAGTTAGCGGCGGTCTCTTCCACCTTCTCCACGAACCAGCTGGCCAGTGTGGCGGTCACAGTGCCCAGCAGCCCCAGTCCGGAGATCATCAGGGCGACCGCGATCCAGCGGCCCAGATCGGTGACCGGGTAGTGGTCCCCGTACCCCACGGTGGTGATCGTCACCACCGCCCACCATGCGGCGTCGCCGAAGCTGGAGATATTGGCCTCCGGGTGGTTCTGCTCTGCATCCAGAATGGCCAGGGCGGCCATGAGCACCAGCAGTGCGGAGGTGAAGGCCACATACAGCACCACCTTCCCGCGCAGTGCGGCACCGGCCGAGCGCTGCAGCACCGAGAGCACAGTGACCAGGCGCAGCGGCCGCAGCGCCGGCAGCAGCACGATGGCCAATTCGTGCAGATGCGTGATGAACCACCGCCGGGTGTGGGGAACCAGCGAAACCACATAGTCCACCGCGAAGAGCACCCAGACCACCTGCATCACCCAGAACGGCCAGTGGACCTGAGATTCCCGCAGGTTCCCGATGACCACATAGGCGTAGACGACCAGGAACACCAGGGCGACGCCGACCATGGGCCATTCGGTGAGCCTGGACATCGTTCGAACGCTCGCCGGTTGTTCCAGATCCTGCCCATCATGCCTCTTCTGCGTCGACTCCCTGTGCCGCACTCCAGCCTAACCAGATCCTGCAGGGCAGAGTCGGGCTGCCGGAGGCGGCGTCGGGAGCTGATTCACCCGTCCCACAGCAGCCACATGAGGAACACCGCAGCCGCCAGGAGCAGAAACGGGGTGAAGAGCAGCACGTGGAGGACTCGGTGGCCCAGCATCACGGCCGCGAACTCCCGCAGAAAGGCGCTCGGCATGTAGTAGAACGCCGTCTTGGCGCCCACTGCGTCGACGTCGAGCCCCAGCCTCCGCGCCAGCAGAGCGGTGCGCAGGGCGTGGTAGCTGCTGGTGACCGCGACCATCGGCCCCTGCCTGCCGGCGTCGCGCTGGATTGCCGCGGACAGGCGAAGGTTCTCCTCTGTGGTGGTGGCCCGGTCCTCCACGGCGATGTGCTCGGCGGGGATCCCCTGGCTGCGGAGGTACTCCCCCATGGCATCCCCCTCCGGCCTGGTCTCATCCGGCCCCTGGCCGCCGGAGGGAATCATCAGCGGGGCAGGGTGCCCCTCTGCCACGGTGCCGCGGTAGAGACGGACCGCCCGGTCCAGCCGCGAGCGCAGCAGCGGAGGCACGCGACCGTCGATGACCTGGGCTCCGCAGATCATGATCACTGCCGGGCGGACCTTGGCGATGGCGCGGCCGTAGACCCAGGCGTAGATGAGGATCACTAGGAAGCTGACCGAGAGGTACCCGGTGACGAAGACGATCAGCACGGCCAGCACCACCGCGGCCGCGGAGTCGGAGGCCAGCAGCCACACCACGAGCACCGGGGCGCCCAGCAGACCCAGCCCGGCCAGCAGCGAGAGCATGTTTCCCAGGCTGCGGCCCTCCCTGCGCAGCATGGCAGCCCCGTTGATCAGCAGGAAGAGCACCAGGGCCAGAAACCCCAGCGGCACCAGGACCGCGCTGACCACAACCAGCAGTGCCCACGGGGTCGTATAGGCAGCCAGGGGTGAGAGTCCCGGCAGCTGGGCCATCAGCGCCCAGGCCAGGTCGATGACGCCGGCGGCCGTCAGCACCACGCCGACCACCAGCAGCACCCCGTTGCGCAGCATCCGCCGATCTCACCCTCGGTAGAGGCGGTAGAGCGCGAGGAGGATGATGCCCAGTGCCAGAGAGATCACAGCTTCACCCTAGCGGCACCCGTCGGCGCACCAGCGGGCCATCACGTGCGGGAAAGTCCCAAATGGAGGCCGTATGCGGCCGAGTTTGGGCCCATCCGACACGCTGAACGGGTCAGGCGGGGGTTGGGGCTGGCCGGGTGAGGCGGGGGCGGCACTGGGCGGATCAGGCGCGGGTGAACTCAAGAACCTCGCCGCGGGCGCCGTCCATCCAGATGGACTGGCAGGCCTGGGCCAGCTCGTCGAGACCTTCGGTGATGGTGGCGAACACATTGCCGGGGACCCAGCCCTGATCACCGTTGATCAGCAGGTTATTGCGGCCGTAGAACACAGCCAGGTCCACAATGGCTTTGCGCTGGGACGGCTCCTCGGCCCGGACGTCGGCCGCGGCGTCGTAGCCGTAGGCCGGATTGCCCAGATCGTCGGAGTCGAAGGCGAAATAGCACACGTCCCCCGGGATCGGGGTGACGGTGGTGTTCTCCTTTCCCGGTTCTTCGGCGGCGAAGGCAGGCACCAGGTTGTAGATCTCATTGCGGGCGTACTTGCCGTGGTAGACCTGCCCGGACTGCGGCAGCGCATCCCAGACGGCGGCGCAGGTGCGCGGCGCGGCCTCGTCGAGCATTCTGGCCAGGCAGCTGACGCCGCGCCGGGTCAGCGTGATGCGGATGTAGCGGGCCATCCTCACCTCTCCGGCTGAACGTTCTGCGGCTGCACCGGCCGGCTGAACTTCTCGCCCGAGGCCTTCTCATAGGCTCGTGCGGCCCGCAGCACCAGACGGTCCCGGGTGCGGGCAGCCACAAACTGGATCCCCACCGGCAGGCCGTTGTCCGCCACACCGCAGGGCACCGAGGCGGCCGGCTGCTGGGTCATATTGAACGGGTAGGTGTAGGGCGTCCAAGAGGTCCACTCCTGAGAGGGCCATCCTTCGGGGGCCTGCCGGGTGCAGTCGAAGGCCGTGATCGGCATCGTGGGGGTCACCAGCAGGTCATAGGTCTCGTGGAAGGCGCCCATGGTCACTCCCATGTCCATGCGCACTGCGGTGGCGGTCAGGTAGTCCAGCGCGGAGGCGTCGCGGTACTTCTCAATACCTTCGCGAAGCCCGGGGTCCACCTGGCCCAGGGCCTCCTCCCCGAAGACCTCCAGGACCTTGGCCGCTCCGGTGAACCACAGCACGTGGAAGGGCTCTACGGGATCGGTGATCTGCGGATCGACCTGCTCGACGACGGCGCCTGCCTCCTCCAGGACGGTGACGGCCTGGTCCACCAGCCGCTGGACCTCCGGGTCGTTCTTCCCGAACCCGAGGGTTGGAGAATAGGCGATGCGCAGCCCCTCGATCCCATCATCCAGCCCGGCGGTGAAGGAGCCGGCCGGGGTGGGCAGCGCAGACCAGTCCCGGGAGTCGAAGCCGGAGATGATGTCCAGCAGCAGGGCGGTGTCCTCCACGGTGCGGGTCATCGGTCCCGCGTGGGCCAGCGTGCCGAAGGGCGACGACGGGTACATCGGGACGGTGCCGTAGGTGGCTTTGATCGCCACGGTGCCGGTGAAGGACGCCGGGATGCGGACCGATCCGCCGCCGTCGGTGCCCACCGACCACGGGCCCATCCCGGCTCCGACCGCTGCGGCCGAGCCGCCGGACGACCCGCCAGCATGTGTGGTGGGGTTCCATGGGTTGGAGGTTTCGCCGGAGCGCAGGCAGTCGGTGACTCCTTTCCAGGCGAACTCAGGTGTTGCCGTCTTGCCCACCAGCACCGCGCCGGCCTCACGCAGCCGCGCCACACAGGGAGCGTCGGTGTCCCAGGGCCCGGCCTCGTCGATGAGTTTCGAGCCGCGCAGGGTGGGCCAGCCCTTGGTGAGGAAGATGTCTTTGATGGAGGCCGGCACTCCGTCTCCGGGCCCGAGGGTCTGGCCCTGGGCCCAGCGGCGCGCTGATGCCTCCGCCTGGGCTCGGGCGGACTCGGGGTCCACCAGCACGAAGGCGTTGAGCTCGCCGTCGCGCTCTTCGATCCGCTGCAGCACCGCTTCGACGGCGTCCACCGGAGTGAACTCCCCTGAGTCGTATCCGGCCAGCAGCTCAGCGGCGGTCAGGTCCGCGAGATCGGTCATGGTCGGCTCCCCTTCCCCGGGACATAGCCCTTTTCCTTATCCACCACATTGACCAGCTCCGCCCCGTCCAGCCAGCGCCGGGCGTTGTCCAGGAACAGCTCAGCCAGCGAGTGCCGCCAGCCGTGGACGTCGCCGGACATATGGGCAGCGATCATGACGTTGTCCAGCTCCCACAGCGGAGAGTCGGCCGGCAGCGGCTCCTCGGCGAAGACGTCGAGGGACGCGAAGCCCAGCGGCCCCTCCTGCAGTGCGGCGATCAGTGCCGGTTCGTCCACTGAGGCGCCGCGGCCGATGTTGATGAAGTGCGCGCCGGGTTTGACGGCCGCCAGGGTGGCCGGGCCGATGAGGTTCCGGGTGGCGGGTGTCAGCGGAGCGGCGTTGACGATGATGTCGAAGTCGCCGACATGCTCCGGGAGTCGCTCGGAGGCGACGACGGTGCCGAAGTCCTCGTCCCCCTCCCGGGCGGTGCGTCCGGCTCCGGTGACTGAGATGCCCACCGCCTTCAGCAGCCGGGCGATCTCGCGGCCGATGGCGCCGGTGCCGATGACAATGGCCTGTGCCCCCTGGGCCCGCTTGGTCTCGCGGTGGTGCCAGGTTTTGGTGCGGGCCAGCCGGTAGTTCCCGGCGAAGTCCTTGGTCTCTGCCAACACCGCGCCGAGCACCCACTCAGCGATCGGTCGGTCGAATATGCCCTGAGCGTTGGTGACCACTACATCGGAGGCGCGCAGCTGGTCGAAGAGCAGGCTGTCCACACCGGCGGCGGCCACGTGGATCCAGCGCAGCCGGTCCGCCTGGGGCCAGGCCCGCTCCAGCGCCCCGGAGAAGAAGTCCCATAGGAACAGTGCGTCCGCACCGGCGATGTCCTCACCGAGGTTTTCGGCGGTGGTGAAGCGGATCTCTGCCTGCGGCTGGAGCGACTCGATGCCGGGGGGCCTGGGAAGGGCTGCGTCGGGATCGCTGGGGCAGAGGACGCATATCACCGGCCGGGATTCTGACATGTGGTTTACACTATGGAGACGCTCTGCAGATTGTCAACAATCCTGCAGGGCTCCTCGATGCCGTCTTCAGGGGGTCTCCCATGGCACCTGTTCCCACCCGCACTCTGCCGCCGAACCAGGCCTCAGACCGCTCGCCGCTGGCCATCCCGGTCGGGGCTGTAGTGCCCTATGACATGGCCTTGGACCGCGAGCTGCGGCGCTTCAGCCAGGACGGCTACGGGTTCGAGCAGCTGGACCTGCTATTTACCCGCACCCGCTTCGAGCCGCTGGCGGTCACCGTGGAGCAGGCCCGTGAGATTTCACAGCCGGAGCTGATCACCGAGGCGGTGCGTGCGGTCTCCGCCACGGACCCAGCCGGCTATATCTATGGCTGCACCTCCGGCAGCTTCGTCCGCGGTCTGGCCGGAGAGCGCCGGCTGGCCGAGGCCATTCGCACAGCGGGCCGCGAAGCGGCCGCCAGGGCGGCGTTCGCCGTCGATGCGGCATCGGCGGCAGCTGAGCCGCGGCAGAGCACCTCCGCTGCCGAACCGGCTGCGGTGACCACATCCGGGGCTCTGCTGGACGCCGTCCGGGCCCTGGGCGCGGATCGGGTGGCCGCCGCCACTCCCTATGACCAGGCTGTCGGGGCACTGTTTGCCCGGTTCTTCGCCGAGGCCGGGGTGGAGGTGGTCCATACCGTACACCTGGGGCTCAGCGGTCGGATCTGGACAGTGCCTTGGCAGACCACCTGTGAACTGGCCTGCCGGGCGGATCATGCCGAGGCTGAGGCCGTGTTGCTGGCCTGCACGAATCTGCCCAGCTACGAGATCCTGGACCAGCTGGAGCAGGACCTGGGCAAGCCGGTGATCTCTGCGAACCAGGCCACTGTGTGGGCGGCCCTGCGGCAGCTGGGATTCGACTATTACGGCCCGGGAGATGCCCTGCGGTCCGCCGTCCCGGTGGGACCGGGTGCCGGGCCCCGTTCTGACACCGGCCAACTGCAAGAGGTGCGCACGGTATGAGTGAGCAGGCCTCCACGGTGGGGATCATCTATCCCGGCCACGCCGCCGAGGACGACTACCCCGGACTCGAAGCGGTCCTGGCGGCACGCCCGGCGCCGGTGCCGGTGCGCCTGCCGGTGGTGATCTCCACCATCGGGATCGATGAGCATACCCCGGAGGCCCTGCGGGAAACCGGGGCGCACCGGCGGTTGAGCGAGGCCTGCACCCGCCTGCTGGCCGAGCATTCTCCTGACGCCCTCATGTGGGCCTGCACCTCCGGCAGCTTCGTCTTCGGGTGGCAGGGGGCGCAGGAGCAGGCGCGCCGGCTGACAATCGAGACCGGGCTGCCGGCCTCCTCCACGTCGCTGGCTTTCGTGCGCGCTCTCGGCACTCTGGGGATCGGGCGGGTGGCGGTGGCGGCCTCCTACCCGGCGGAGCTGGCCGAGCACTTCCGCTCCTTTCTGGCCGAGGCTGGGATCGAGGTCACCGGTTTCACCTCCCATGGGATCTTCACCGCTGGGGAGGTGGGTCACCTCGGTCTGGCCCAGATGGTGCAGATGGTGCGCAGCGCCGACTCCCCCGAGGCAGAGGCGGTGCTGGTGCCGGACACTGCTATGCATTCGCTGCAGCGGGTGGAGCAGCTGGAGGAGGCGGTGGGCAAGCCGGTGCTCACCGCCAATCAGGTCACCGTCTGGGAGGGGATGCGCCTGGCAGGTCATGACCTGCCGCAGATTCCCGGCCTGGGAAGGCTGCTGGGGCCGGTGCAGCGCTCCGGGCCTGCGACCGTATAATCGCCCCTTGTCAACATTCCGCCTATGGGAGAGTCAGATGTCCGCCCCTCAGCCGTTCCAGCGGGTCAACCGCGAATCCACCGCCGAGCTGATCACCCGCCAGCTGCGCGAAGGGATCATGTACGGCTCGCTGGGGCCGGGAACCCAGCTGTCCGAGGCCGCCCTGGCGGAGCAGTTCGGGGTGAGCCGCGGACCGCTGCGTGAGGCCATGCAGCGGCTGGTCCAGGAGGGACTGGTCCGCGCCGAACCGCACCGGGGACTGTTCGTCAAGGAGCTCGACGACGCCGGCATACGGGATCTCTATGTGGCGCGCATCGCCATCGAGGCTGCCGCGGGCCGGCTGATGATCGCGCGGAACGACCCGGAAGCCCTCGCCCCGCTGTGGGAGTCGCACCAGCAGATGCAGGCCGCGGCAGACAGCGGCGACTTGGCCGCCCTCTCCGATGCGGACCTGGCATTCCACACAGCACTGGTGGCAGGCAGCGGAAGCCCCCGGCTGCAGCGGATGCACCAGACCCTGATGGTGGAGACCCGCATGTGCCTGACCGCCCTGCAGGGCACCTACCAGGACCCGGAGGATCAGGTGCAGGAGCACCACCGGATTGCTGAGGCTATCGCCGCCGCCGACGCCGACGAGCTGGTCGAGGCAGTGGAGTCCCATATGCGGGAGGCGCTGGACCGTCTGGTCCACCAGGACGGCGCCACCGCAAAGACCCCTGCCTAGGGCAGCACCGCTTCGCAGGCTCAGGACAGTCCGCTGATCACTCCGTCGTCGGAAATTCTCATGCCCATGGCTGCAGGCTTCTTCGGCAGCCCGGGCATGGTCATGATGCTTCCGGTGAGCACGACGACGAAGCCGGCTCCGGTGCGGACATCCAGGTCACGGACTGTGACGGTGAAGCCCTCAGGTGCACCCACCTTGGCAGGGTCGTCGGAAAAGGAGTACTGAGTCTTCGCCATGCAGACCGGGAACCGGTCCCAGCCCTCCTCGGCGTACTCGCGCAGTCGACGCCGGGCAGCGGGAGCGAACTCGACCCCAGCACCGCCGTAGACGGAGGTCACCAACAGCCGGATCTTCTCCTCCAGGGTGAGCTGGTCCTCGTAGAAGGAGCCGATCTGCTGGTCCTCGGCCAGCGCTTGTTGAACCTGCTGCGCCAGAGCCTCGGCACCGGCGCCGCCTTCGGACCAGGCGGTGACCACAGCAGAACGCAGTCCGTAGTCGGTGCACCACTGCTGCAGAGCCTGGGTTTCGGCGGGGGTGTCCCGGTCGAAAGCGTTGATCGCCACCACCGGCTGGGCCCCGACGCTGCGCAGATTGTCGATGTGCCGCTGCAGGTTGGCCAGCCCGGCGCGCAGCGCCTCCACGTTCTCCTCCCCCAGGTTGTCCAGGGCCACCCCGCCGTGCAGCTTCAGGGCCCGCACCGTGGCGACGATGACCACTGCGCTGGGATAGCAGTCAGCCCAGCGGGCTTTGATGTCCAGGAACTTCTCGGCGCCCAGGTCTGCGCCGAAGCCGGCTTCGGTGACCACGACGTCGGCCAGGCGCTGGGCGGACTGGGTTGCCAGCACGGAGCTGCACCCATGGGCGATATTGGCGAAGGGTCCGCCGTGGATCAGCGCCGGATTGCCCTCCAGAGTCTGGACCAGGTTGGGCTGGATGGCCCGTCTGAGCAGAATCGCCATGGGGTCGGCCATGCCCAGGTCTCCGGCGGTCACCGGGGTGCGCTCGAAGGTGTGGGCCACAGTGATCCGGGCCAGTCGCTCCTTCAGGTCGCGCAGGCTGGTAGCCAGGCACAGTACGGCCATGACTTCGCTGGCTACGGTGATGGTGAAGCCGTCCTCGCGGGGCATCCCCTGGCCGGGGCCGCCGAGGCCGACGACGACGCCGCGGAGTGCACGGTCATTGATATCCAGGACACGTTTGAAATGGATCCGGCGCGGATCGATCCCCAGCTGGTTGCCCTGGTGGATGTGATTGTCGATCACTGCGCAGAGCAGGTTGTTGGCCGCGGTGATGGCGTGGAAGTCGCCGGTGAAGTGCAGGTTGATCTCGTCCATGGGCACGATCTGGGCATACCCGCCCCCGGTCGCGCCGCCCTTCATGCCGAAAACCGGCCCCAGCGAGGGCTCGCGGAGGGCGGCCACCGCCTTGGTGCCGGTGCGGTTGAGCCCGTCGACCAGCCCCACGGTCATCGAAGACTTCCCCTCTCCGGCAGGGGTGGGGCTTATTCCGGTCATCAGGACCACTTTCCCGCCGCGGGGCCGGTCGGTGAGGACCTGGGGATCGATCTTGGCCATGTGTTCGCCGTAGAGGGCGTACTCTCCGGAATGGAGTCCGAGGTCGGCTGCGACCTCGGTGATCGGCCGGAGGGTGGCTGCGTTGGCAATCTCGATATCTGAAGGCTGGGTCATCGCTCGCATCTTTGCTCGGTGTCAGGGCCCTGGGCGGGACAGGGCCCCCTCGCTCCAGAGTAGTAGACACCTCGCGCGCAGAGACGCGCCTGGGAGGCTCAGAACCCGGTGTGCGGGGCCGGACGCCGGGCTGCCGGCAGGGCGAACTCGGACCGCCACTGCTTCAGCTCCTCGCTGACCTGGAAATTCTCCGGGGCAGGCTGTCCGATCTCAGCCGCCAGGTCCAGAATGTCCTGGATCGGCACCGGACCCTCGGGCCCGATGAGCCGGCCTGCCACGTGGGCGCGGGCATAGATCTCGCCGTCGACCACCACCCTGTGCTCGATGTAGAAGCAGCGGTCGTCGACCCCGATGAGCTTGGTCCAGATCTGAAACTTGGTGAAGAAATTCACCGATTTGCGGAAGGTGACCTGCTCTGCCTGCACCACCGGGTGCCAGCCGCGCCGCCGCGTCGCGGCCCAGAAGCCGGAACGCGCCATCAGGTCGTAGCGGCCCAGATCAAACAGGGAGAAGTACTGACCATTGTTGATGTGCATCAGGACATCAACATCGGTCAGCTGAGCCCGCAGCGTGATCTCAGTGGAATCCCACAGCGAAACCCGGGGGCGGCGTCGTGCCTTGAGCAGAATCAGCAGGGTGCGGAAGATCACATGCATATCGCCATGCTAAGTGACCGACCAGTAACCTGCCACATCGTCTCCGGCCGGCTACTCGGCGTCTGCCTCCGTGCCGTGGGACTCCCGGGCTCCCAGCTCCTCGTCCAGACGCAGCAGCCCCGGGCCGTCGTCGTCGATCAGCCTGACCTTGCCGATGAGCTCTGAGACCATCGCCTCCTCCTCCAACTGCTCATCGATGAACCAGTTCAGCAGCGGCAGGGCGTCAATATCACCCTGCTTCTGAGCCAGCCGGTAGAGCCCGCGGATCGCTTCGGAGACCTTCTCCTCATGCGCCAGGGAAGCCTGGAACGCCTCCAGCACCGACCCGGCTGAGGCGGTGACGGCCTCAATCGCCTGGATCCGCGGGTGGGCCCCACGGTCGGTCATGTGGTCGATGAACTTATTGGCGTGCACCACTTCCTCATCCGCCTGGGCGCGGAACCACGAAGCGATGCCGGGAAGGTCCAGCACGTCCATCTCAATACCCAGCTGCCGATAGACCATCGAGGCCTCCAGCTCCAAGGTGACCTGTTGATTGAATGCCTGCTCCAACTCTCCGGTGAGTTTTGCCATAGGTCATCACTCCTGATGTGTCAGCACCGTCTGGGACCGGTGGGTGCACCGCCCACTGTAGCGCCGGCGACCGCGCCCTGACTACGAAGGAGAGGCATTCCTGCCCGGATTTTCCGCACACCTGCGCGCATCTGTTCGGACAGCCTTACCAGCGATAGGGTGGATACTGCAGGATCGGGTCTTACCCGGCACAGAGAACCAGACGGATAAGACGGGAAGCGAGCGAACGTGGAGTTCAGGTACCTCGGCAACAGCGGGCTGAAGATCTCTTCCATCACCTACGGCAACTGGCTGACCCACGGTTCCCAGATTGAGAACGACGTCGCCACCTCCTGCGTGCACGCGGCCCTGGAGGCGGGCATCACCACTTTCGACACCGCCGACGTCTACGCCAACACAGTGGCCGAGCAGGTGCTCGGCGACGCGCTGGCCGGGCAGCGGCGAGAGTCCCTGGAGATCTTCACCAAGGTCTACTTCCCCACCGGCCCCAAGGGCCACAATGACACCGGCCTGAGCCGCAAGCACATCATGGAGTCCATCAACGGCTCCCTCAAGCGTCTGGGCACCGACTATGTGGACCTCTACCAGGCCCACCGCTATGACTATGAGACGCCGCTGGAAGAGACCATGCAGGCCTTCGCCGACGTGGTCCGCTCCGGCAAGGCGCTCTACATCGGAGTCTCCGAGTGGACTGCCGAGCAGCTGCGCGCCGGCCACGCACTGGCCCAGGAGCTGGGGATCCAGCTGATCTCCAACCAGCCGCAGTACAACATGCTGTGGCGGGTGATCGAGCCGGAGGTGATTCCGGCCTCTGAGGAGCTGGGCATCAGTCAGATCGTCTGGTCCCCGATCGCCCAGGGCGTGCTGACCGGCAAGTACCTGCCGGGCCAGCCGTGGCCGGAGGGCTCGCGGGCCGCGGACAAGGACGGCGGAGCCCAGTTCATTGAGAAGTACCTGACCGAAGAGATTCTCGAAGCGGTGCAGAAGCTGGTCCCGATCGCCTCGGACCACGGGCTGACCCCCGCTCAACTGGCCATCGCCTGGGTGCTGCAGAACTCCAATGTGGCCTCTGCACTGGTGGGCGCCTCACGTCCCGAGCAGATCGCCTCCAATGTGGCCGCGGCCGGCGTCACTCTGGACCAGGACACGATGACGGCGATCGACGAGGTCGTCGGGCACCTGGCCCAGAACGACCCTGCGCTGACCAAGTCCCCGCCGGAGCGCCTGGCCTGAGCGCCGGTCCGCGACCGGGTGCAGGCCGCCCCGCCGCGCCTGCGGAGCGGCTTGCACCCATGGCCTAGACTGTCCCAGTGGTCTCTGCAGCGGGCGAGCGAACTCTGCGGTCCTGTGCTGCCCTGGCACTGGCGGTAGGACTGACGATCAGCGCTGCCTCCGCGACCTACGCGTCCACGCTGGACCCGGACCCGACCGGCCCCTCCCCCACTGACTCGCAGGAGACCGCGGACCCGGATCCGAACAACACCCTGGACTCCCAGGCCACCACTGAGCCCACGCCGGATAACGGCACAACTGAGCCCAGCCCGGAGGATCCCACCAGCACCCCGCCGGATACTCCGGGTGAGGGAGACCCCACCGGTGAGTCGCCCTCGCCCACCCCCGGCGAGACCGATGGGGAGGATGCTGACGAGGACGACTATGACGACGCAGGCGAGACCACCGGTGCGCTTGCAGTCACCTGCGACAGCGACGGGCGCGCCGGCGTGGATCCGGGTGAGACCGTCACCCTGACCTGCTACACCACGGAAGAGGCCACGCTGGGTCTGGGCAACAGCCAGTCGCAGATCGGCGGAAGCGTTGAGCTCTCCGGCAATCAGCTGACCTACACCGCTCCCGCGGAGGCCTATGGCACCCCGCAGGACACGTTCACCGTTGTCGCCACTCCGCCAGAGGGCGAGGAGGCGGAAGCTCAGGTGATCTTCACCGTTTACGGCACCGAATCGCCGTCGCCCACCCCCGTACCCACGCCCACCGAGCCGGACCCCACCGACCAGCCGAGTGCCACGACCCCACCCGATCCCACCGGTAAGCAGGACCCCACCGACGGGCAGGGCGTCACGGAGTTCCCCACCTCTCCGCCGGCCGGTGAGCCGACCACCGTTGCGCCGGAGGGCCCCAGCGTTCCGGGCACGCCGCATGGCGGATCTGAGCAGGAGGGCCTGTCCCCGCTCCCGGTGCCGGGCAGCCCGTGGAATGAGATCGGGCCCGGCTCAGACGCCAGTGGCCCCTCCGAGGTCAGTTCGGAGCCTGAGGAGGACGACGAGCCGAACGCCGCCGAGCGGGACGATGCCGCCGCAGACCCTGGTGAGCTGGCGCAGACGGGGGACGGACGCGCTCTATGGGCCGGAGTGCTTGCCTTCGGGGCCGCGGCGATGGGCCTTCTGGCGGTGCTGCTGACCCACCGGGCGAGCATGCTGATGCTCCGGCGGGACCGCTGAGCCGCTCTACTCCTGACCCTCGCCGCCGTCGGAGGACTCTCCGTCCTGCTCCTGCTGCGCGGCGTGGTCCGCCGCGGCCGGGCGCAGCACATAGCCTGCTCCGCGAACTGTGTGGATCATCCGCGGCCAGTCCGCTTCGATCTTCTTGCGCACATAGCTGATGTAGAGCTCGACAATATTGGCCTGGCCGGCGAACTCGTACTCCCAGACCTCCTGAAGAATCTGCGACTTCGGCAGCACTGTGCGCGCATGCCGCATCAGCAGCCGCAGAAGGCGGAACTCAGTGTCGGAGAGATCAATGTCCACACCCGCTCGGGTCACGGTCCGGCTGGTGGTGTCCAGCTCTAGGTCACCGACCACCAGACGCTCACCCTCCCGTCGCTCCGGCAGCCTGCCGCTGAGGAAATGCAGCCTGCGCAGCGACTCATCCACCGCGATGCTGCCGGCCATATGATCATCGATGGGCCGGCAGACTCCTAAAATGTCCTCATCCGGGGTGTCGGCGTCGAACCACGCCAGCACGGCCACCTGATCGTCGGTGTTGCGAATGGCCTCCAGGGCCGCGTCCAGCTCCGGTATCCGCCGCGCCAGACGGGCGTCGCAGACCAGCAGACGGGGCGACTCCTCCTCTGCCAGCTCACGGGCGGCCGCCGCACTGGGAGCCTGCAGGACCTTGACATCCATGCTGCGCAGCCGCTGGGTCAGCTCATTCGTGGCCGGTGAAGGGCCCGCAAGGATCAGCACTGGGGAGGAGATGCGCAGCGAGGCAGAGCCCGGCGTGGTCTCCATGCATCCTCCCGCAGCGGCTCCGGCCTCTGCGCACCCGATCTGGGCACACAGCTTCTTCACAGATCATATACAGGGACCCGGGGTCCCCCGATAGTCCCGGGCCCCGCAGCTACTTCATCCGCACCATCCGCAGGACGAACACCGCGGTGGTACCCACCATCATGACGACTCCCAGCCAGAGGATATGCAGTCCCGAGATGCCGAACCAGACGTTCGCCGTTCCCACCGAGATCACAGCCGTGCTCAGAGCGAGCCAGACCATCATCTGGGCGGCATTGCGGTACTGGCGCTGCACGTTGTGCTCGGTGAGGAGGAACGGATAATTGAAGCGGTGCGGATAGCGGCTGAGCACTGCCAGCCCTACGGCCAGCAGGGTCAGCAGGAGCAGCGCACCCAGACCCTCCCATGGGGAGCCGTACCGGGACACCGAGCCGTCAAACCCAAAGTGCACCGGGATCTGCTCCGGCGTCGCCGGCAGGCGTGCCCCCGCATAGAGGCTCACCCCCACAGGCACTGCTGCGCTGAGCAGACGCAGACCCCGGTGCAGAGGGTCCAGGCGGACATCCGGCCGCGGACTGCCGGCGGCGGACGGATAGCTCAGCGTCCCGTCCGCCTCACGCAGCGGAATCTTCTCAGCCACCGCCTGCTGGTAGCTGGTGGCCACCTTCTTTCCGGGGTCGTGAGTCTCTGCCACAGCTGGTCCCTCCTGTGCGTCCTGCGCCGGGATGATCACCGCAGGTTCAGCAGCTTGCCCGGCACTGGGGTGAAGTAGTGGGAGACCAGGTCATCGTCGACCTCCTCCAGCGACGCCGGGCGCCAGCGCGGGCTGCGGTCCTTCTCAATGATCTGGGCACGAATGCCCTCCCGGAAGTCGTGGGAGCGAAGAGCATGCACCGCGATCGTGTACTCCTGGCTCAGTGCACCCTCCAGCGTCAGCTCCGCGGCGGCACGGATCGCCCGGAAGGCGACCTTGACCATAGTGGGTGATTTCGTCTGCAGAAGCTCCGCGGTCTCAGCGGCCTCGGGCACATTCTCGCCGAGCTGCTGCAGCTGGGCGACCACATCCTCCACGTCCTGGTGCCCATAGGCCTGGTCAATCCAGTCCGCCTCCGCCAATGCAGCAGGGCCGGGGTCTGCAGCACGCTGGGCCAGCACCTGGTCCACGCGCTGGTGGGTGAGCTCTTGGGTGAGGTCCTCCAGCTGTTCGGAGCTGATGAAGGCGTCGGCCAGGCCCAGGTGGATCGCGTCGGCGGCACCGACATGCATTCCGGTGATGCCCACATGGACCCCCAGCGCGCCCGGCGCCCGGGAGAGCAGATAGCTGCCGCCCACATCCGGGGAGAAACCGATAGTGGTCTCCGGCATGCCGATGCGGCTGCGTTCGGTGACGATGCGGTGGGAGCCGTGGGCAGACACACCCACCCCGCCGCCGAGGACCACACCATCCATCAGGGCGATGAACGGCTTGGGGTATTCCGCGATGGTCAGGTTCATCGCGTACTCCAGCGCAAAGAACTCTTCCCCGGGGAACGCGGCGCGGTAGGCCGGCGTACCGTCTGGCAGCAGCGGGCCGCCGTCGTGGTCCTGCAGCTCCACCATGTCACGGTAGATGCTGGCCACATCCCCACCGGCGCACAGGCCCCGGTCCCCCGCCCCGCGGATGAGCACCTGGGCGACGTCGTCGTCCTGGGCCCAGTCCTGCAGCTGGATGGTGATGGACTCGCACATCAGCTGGGTCAGGGAATTCAGCGCCTTGGGCCTGTTCAATGTGATCAGGCCAAGGTGTCCCCGCACCTCAAAGGCCACATCTCCGGTATAGGTCTCCCTGCCCATCCAAGCCTCCTCACATCGACGCCGACCGTGAGACACAGGCTACATCAGGCGTTCCACAGGCCGTAGGAGTCCGCCAGGGAGGCGATCTTCTGAGCACGCGCCAGCCGCGGCAGATAGGAGCCGTCGCCTATGGATGCTCCGCGTTCGTGGGCTTCGATGAGCTCACGCGCCCAGGCGACCTCGTCCTCCGAGGGGCTCAGTCCCTGGTTGACCAGCTCCACCTGGGCTCGGTTGAGGGAGAGTTTGCCGGTCATGCCCATCTCCGCGGTGACCCGGCAGGCCTCGGCGATGGTGCGCTCGTCCGCATCGGCCTCGGTGGGCCCGTCGATGGCACCGGGCAGCCCGCCAACCCGTGAGGCGATGACCAGGCGGGAGCGGGCATAGGCCAGCGCCATGGGGTCGGAGGAGACGCCGACGTCCTTGCGGAAGTCATTGGTGCCGAATGCCAGCCGGAACGTTCCTGGGGCGGAGGCGATCTGGGTGGCGTTCTCCACGCCCAGGGCGGATTCGATCAGCGCGATCACCGGCGTGCCGGCCCGCAGCCGCATGGCAGTGTAGGTGACCTGGTCGGCACGCTCCGTCTCTGCCAGCATCACCCCGCGCAGACCGTCGGCGGAGGCCAGGACCGCCACGTCATGTTCCCAGTGCTCGCTGTGGGTGGGGCTGATCCGCACCCAGGCGGTCATGCCTCCGTTGAGAGCCTGCATCACCGACTCCCGCGCCTGCGCCTTCTTCTCATCCGGGACCGAGGCTTCCAGGTCGAAGATCACCGAGTCCGCCTCGCTGGCCAGCCCCGGCGCGTAGTCCTGCTCCTTGGCCGCGTTGATCAGCAGCCAGGACCGGGAAAGTTTGGCGGGCAGCGCGGCGGCGCGACGGTTCCGGATAGGCATAATCTCAGCCTACCGGAGAGGCTGCGCACCGCAGCCGCATGACCGCGGTGAGGGCCGATTGGCGGCTGCTGATCGCCGGCTCGTATCCTGAAGCAATGATGTGGACCCCCCGGGCTTGGCGGGCAGCCGGTGCTGCGGCGCTGTGTGCTGCGCTGCTGACCTCAGCCTGCTCTCCGGATTCCTCTGCACCGCAGGAAGACGCGGGCCAGGACGGCCAGGAGCAGCAGAATCAGGATCCGATTCCGGAGCCGGAGTTCGACGACGACGAGACCGTGGCGCTGCCCATCGGGCTGATCAGCCCAGCCGGGCACAATGAGATCGCCCCGATCGGGGAGGACGGCCGCATTGTGGAGCCGCAGTCCGGGCCGGGATACCCGGGGCAGCAGAACGCGCCCCGTCCCCATCAGACGGAGGTTGCCCGCAGCGACAGCTTCGGCTGCGGGAACACGGTCTCGGTGGTCCAGACCGTGCCCACGGTCACTGACGATCCGGCCCGCTCCGCATTGGAGTACCTGCTGAGCCTGGACTCCTCGGGGATCGGCAGGCCCGCCTTCGGCAATCCGTTGGGGCTCTCCAGTGAGGTGCAGGTGGAATCGGTGGAGGTCTCCGGCGAGACCGTGACCGTTGCGCTCAGCGACGTGCCGGTGGCACGGGACTCCTGCGAAGCGTGGCGGGTGGCCATGCAGATTGAGGCCACTGCGCGTGCGGCCACCGGCACCACTGCGGCGGAGGTCATGGTCGGCGATACCCCGTTGGCCGCGCACTGGGGGCTGGCCGATGAGACTCCGCTGAGGCTCACCGAGATCCGCCGGGACTGAGCTGGGACCCGGTCGCCACGGTGATCAGTCCGAAAGCCCCAGGGTTCAGTCCAGCAGCAGCCCGGGCTCTTCCAGAACGGCTGCGACGTCGCTGATGAATGCGCCGGCCAGGTCGCCGTCGATGAGCCGGTGGTCGAAGGAGCCGCCGACGGTCATCACCTGCCGCGGCACCACCTGACCCTCGACCACCCACGGCTTGGTGCGCACAGCGCCCAGCACCACGATCGCCGCCTGGCCCGGAGGCAGGATGGGTGT
This sequence comes from Nesterenkonia sp., assembly GCF_029265375.1. Classification (GTDB taxonomy): domain Bacteria; phylum Actinomycetota; class Actinomycetes; order Actinomycetales; family Micrococcaceae; genus Nesterenkonia. The sequence continues at coordinate 16,912 of NZ_JAJUJJ010000016.1, read as the reverse complement.
GCCGAGGTCCAGGCCGAGCGGTCCGATATTGGTGATGGAGATGGTCCCGCCCTGCATCTCGGCCGGAGTGGTGCGCCCTTCGCGGGCGTCGCTGGTCAGCTCGGTGATGGCTGCGGCGAGTCCGAGGGTGCTGTAGGTGTGGGCCTCGTGGATCACCGGCACCACCAGTCCGCGCGGGGTGGCCGCGGCGATTCCCAGGTTGACGTAGTTGCGCAGCGTGTAGTGGGTCTCATGCCAGGAGGCGTTGACCTGCGGGTGCCGCCGGACGGCCCAGATGATCGCCTTGGCGGCGAACAGAAGCGGCGAGACGCTCACGTCCTGGTACTCAGGCTGGTCGCGAAGGCGCCGGCGCAGGTCCATAGTGCGGCTGACGTCGATCTCTTTGAACACTGAGACATGCGGAACGGTGGAGGCGGAGGCGGAGACGTTGAGCGCGGTGGCCTTGCGGACTCCGCGGACCTGGACCTTCTCCTCGCGGGGGCCGTCGTAGAGCAGTCCGGTCTGGCTCGGCAGCCCACCGTGCGGGCCTGGCGCCGCGGCGCCGGCAGCACGGCTGCGGCCGGCCTTGCCCTGTCCGCTGCGCTGCTGGGCTTGGCGCTCCACGTCTGCTCGGGTGATCTGGCCGTTGCGGCCCGAGCCCACCAGGTCCCAGACGGCCACTCCGAGCCGTTTGGCCAGAGCCCGCACCGGGGGTGAGGCCTTGGCGACCATCTCGGCTATATCGCCGGCCTGCAGTCCCGCCGCCGGAGCGGCCGGCGTCGGCGGATCCAGGTCGGAGACCTCGACCAGGTCCAGCTCGGTGGGACGCAGGCGCGGCCGGTGCTTGGCCGCATCCGCCTTGGGCCCGGAGCCCACCAGGGCCTGCTGGTCAGAGTCCTCTACGATGGGCGAATCTGCGGCGGGCCGCTCGCTGGTCTCAGCGGCGGGCTGTGCGGCTGCCCCCTGGGTGGCTGCCCCCGGTGCGGCTGGGTCCTGGGTGGCTGCGCCCGGTGCGGCTGAGTCCTGCGCGGCTGCGTCCTGCGCCTCTGAGTCCTGTGCGCCTGAATCCCGTGTGGCGGATTCGTCCTCTGCAGCGGCGCGGGCTGCGCCGTCGGCTCCTCCGGCGTCGTCTCCGGCGTCGTCGTCGGCTCCTGCGGCGTCCCGGATCCGGATCAGCGGCTGGCCCACTTCGACGGTGTCCCCCTCAGCGGCGACCAGCTCGTCCACTGTACCGGCGAAGGGGATCGGCAGCTCCACCAGCGACTTGGCGGTCTCGATCTCGCAGACGATGTCATTGACCGCCACCGTGTCTCCGACCTGCACACGCCAAGAGACGATCTCCGCTTCGGTGAGTCCTTCGCCGACGTCGGGGAGCGTGAAGGTCTGGCTCATGGGTATGCCTCCTTAGGCGGTGGCGCTGGGGTAGGCGAAGCTTCGTTCAAGCGCTTCGAGCATCCGGTCGATGTCCGGGAGGTATCGGTGCTCCTGCGCAGTGGGCGGATAAGGCATGTGGAATCCGCCGACGCGCAGCACGGGGGCGGCCAGCCGGTGGTGGGCGCGCTCACTGACCCGGGCGGCGATCTCGGCGCCGAATCCGCCGAAGGTGGGGGCCTCATGCGCGACGACGAGCCGCTGAGTCTTGGCCGCCGAGCGGGCGATGGTCTCGTCGTCCAGCGGGCTGATGGATCTCACGTCGACGACTTCGACGCTGCGTCCTTGGCCGGCGGCGACCTCTGCGGCGGCCAGCGCGACCGGTACCAGCGGGCCGTAGGTGGCCAGGGTCGCGTCGGTGCCGCTGCGCAGCACCTGCGCGGTGAAGGCATCCGGGGCCGGGTCGGCGGTGGAGACCTCTCCTTTGAGCCAGTACCGGCGCTTGGGTTCGAGGATGATGATCGGGTCGTCGCAGGCGATGGCCTGCCGCGTCATCCAGTAAGCGTCCTGCGGGCTGGAGGGGGCGATGATGCGCAGCCCTGCGGTGTGGGCGAAGTAGGCCTCGGGCGATTCGGAGTGGTGCTCGATCGAGCCGATGTGGCCGCCGTAGGGCAGCCGGATGGTCACTGGGACGCTGACGGCGCCGTCGGCGCGGTTGTGGATCTTGGCCAGCTGGGTGGTGATCTGGTTGAAGGCGGGGAAGACGAAGCCGTCGAACTGGATCTCGGCCACCGGACGGTAGCCGCGCATGGCCATGCCGATGCAGGTGCCGATGATCCCGGATTCGGCCAGCGGCGAGTCGATGACGCGGTCTTCGCCGAACTGGGCCTGCAGGCCATCGGTGACGCGGAAGACGCCCCCCAGCTTGCCGATGTCCTCACCGATGAGCAGGGTCTTCGCATCGGCCGCTAAGGCGTCCCGCAGAGCCGCATTGATGGCTTTGGCCAGCGGGAGAGTGCTAGTGGTGGGCTGTGCCTCTGCCGGCGAATCCTGTGAGGTCATCGGCCCTCCTCCTCGGCGAAGCCGGCTTCGTAGTCCTTCAGCCAGGCCTTCTCCACCTCCACCTGCCGGTGGGGCTCTGCGTAGACAGTGTCGAAGACCCGCTCCAGGTCGATCGGCTCCATCTCAAGCACTGCGCGGCGCAGTTCAGCGGCGAGCTCGTCGGCTTCGGCGTCAGTCTCTTCGAAGAAGGTCTCATCGGCCTTCTGCTCGGCCTGGAGCCAGCTGCGGCAGCGGGCGATCGGGTCTTTGGCCCGCCAGACCTCCACCTCCTCGGCGCTGCGGTATTTGGTGGGGTCATCAGCCGTGGTGTGAGCGCCGAGACGGTAGGTGATCGACTCGATCAGCTGCGGCCCGGAGCCTTCCCGGATCTGCTCGGCGCAATGGCGGGCCACGGCGTAGCTGGCCAGCACGTCATTGCCGTCCACCTGCACGCCGGTGAAGCCGTAGCCGTAGGCCCGACGCACCAGCGGCGCCGGGGACTGGGTGCTGCTGGGCACCGAGATCGCCCAGTGGTTGTTCTGGATGAAGTACAGCAGGGGCAGCTGATACGAGCTGGCGAAGACCATGGATTCGTGCGCATCGCCTTGGCTGGAGGCGCCGTCGCCCAGGCATGCCAGCACAATCTCGTCGGCTGGTTGGTCCGGGTCCAGGGTGCCGGTGCGCTGGTCCTGGACGATCCCCATGGCCCAGCCTGCTGCGTGCAGGGTCTGGGAGGCCAGCACCACTGCGTAATTGTTGAAGTGGTAGGTGTGGGGGTCCCATCCGGTGTGCCGGGCGGCGCGGAAGGTGGCCATCAGCTCCTCAGGGCTGATGCCGCGGTAGAGGGCCATGGCGTGCTCCCGGTAGGTGGGGAAGACCCGGTCGGTGGGCTTCAGTGCAGCGATAGTGCCCACCTGAGCGGCCTCCTGGCCCAGGGCGGGTGCCCACAGCGCCAGCTGCCCTTGGCGCTGCAGGCTGGTGGCCTCGGCGTCGACCCGGCGTTCGAGGGCCATATGCCGGTAGAGATCGCGCAGTGCGGCGTCGTCGAGCTCTTCGACGTATCGGCTGTAGACCTCGTCTTCTCTGAGCTCGCCGTTCTCGGTGAGCAGCTGCACCACGTCTCCCATGGGCCTCATTGTGTCAGCCGGGTTCAGGGGCGTCCGCTGTAGGTTCTGCACAACTGGAGGAAACGGTCGTTGGCCTCCGGCTCGCCGATGGTGACCCGCACTCCTTCACCGGCGAATGCCCGCACCGCAAGGGCCTGGACGCCTGCGGCATGGGCAAAGTCGACTGCCTGTTCCCCCAGCGGCAGCCAGACGAAGTTCGCCTGGGTCTCTGGAATCTGCCATCCTGCATCGGCGAGGCCTTCGGCGACTCTTTGTCGTTCCTCCACAATCTGAGCGACCCGGCGGTCGACCTCGTCGTGGTGCTTCAGGGAGGCGATCGCTGCCGCCTCGCCGACTGTGCTGACGCCGAAGGGCACGGCCGTCTTGCGCAGATGCTCGGTGATCGACTGTTGGGCGATCGAGTAGCCCACTCGCAGCGCGGCCAGTCCGTGGGCCTTGGAGAAGGTGCGCAGGACCGCCACATTGGGGTGACTGCTGTAGAGGGAGAGGGTGTCCACCGGATCCTCGCTGCGGACGAACTCCTGGTAGGCCTCATCGATGACGACCACCACGTGGGGCGGGACCGCGCGGAGGAACTGCGTGACCTCGGTATGGGTCAGAGCCGGTCCGGTCGGGTTGTTGGGGGTGCACATCAGGATGACCTTGGTGCGCTCGGTGATTGCCGCTGCCATCGCCTGCAGGTCGTGCCGGCCGTCGGGCCCCACCGGGATCTGGACGTCCTTGGCACCTGCGACGCGCACCACGATCGGGTAGGCCTCAAAGGACCGCCACGGGTAGATCACTTCGTCTGCGCTGCCGTCGGCCGAGGTTCCGGCGAAGGCCTGGATGATCTGGGTCAGGGCTCCCAGGCTTCCGGTGCCGGTGACGATGTCTTCGTACGGGACGTCCAGGTGGTCAGCGAGGGCGGCGCGCAGGGCTTCCCCGGCGGGGTTGGGGTAGCGGTGCAGAGTGGTCACCGCGGCAGCAGCCTCCGCTGCCGCCGGCACCGGACCCAAGGGGTTCTCATTGGAGGACAGCTTATAGGGCGTCAGTCCGTCGGCGGGGGACGGCGGCTTGCCGGCGGCGTAGGAGGGCAGCGCAGCCACGGCGGCGCGCGGAGTGATAATTGGGTCTGTCATAGCTTCCTCACTGGGTTCGGGCGCAGGCCCGTGAGACGATGGGTTATGTGAGAATCCTACTGGCGATCACTCTCAATGCACTGGCCCTCGGCGCAGCCGCTCTGCTGGTGCCCGGAATCTATATCGACGGCGTCAGCGACGACCTCGGAGCAGTGCTGCTGGCCTACCTGTTCGTCGGCGCAGTATTCGGGCTGGTCAACGTGACCATCAAGCCGATCGTGCAGGTGCTCTCGCTGCCGATCACGTGTCTGACACTGGGGCTGTTCGCCGTGGTGATCAACGCTCTGATGCTGCTGCTGACCGGCTGGCTGACCTCGTGGACTCCGGTCACCTTCGTGGTGGAGAGCTTCTTCTTCGATGCGGTCCTGGGAGCGATCGTGGTGGCCATCATCTCGGCAGTGCTCAACCGGTTCCTCCTCTCCCCGAGCCGCACCTAGTCTCCCCGGCCCGGACCTAGCGCGGCTGCTGGCCGGTCATCCGGGCGGGGTTCTGCTCAGCGACCTCCCACGGCACAGTCGGCGGTGTGCTGGTGGAGGGATCGTGCCGAGAGGAGCGGCGCGGCATCTGCTTGGCCTCCTCCATCCCCTCACGGATGGCCTCCCGCATGTACTCAAGATCCTCCAGACTTTCAGCCTCCCAGGGGAACAGATGCTCCGGGGTATCCATCGGCTGCCACTGGGTGCGGTAGACGGTGGTGGTGACCTGACCGTCCAAGTGCCGCCGGAGCGCATCGAGGTGTTCCAGTTCGTCGTCGTCGAACCAGTCCAGCTGGTGCTCCTCCACCTCGGCGATGGCCTCCACGTTGTGCTCCAGGGTGTGGGCGCTCCCTGCAGGAGTCTCCACCTCGGTGTGCGGGTTCTGCACGTCATAGACCACATTCAGCCGGGTGGCCGACTCCTGGTGCCGCTGGCCGAAGAGGTGCGGCACCGGGTCCCGCCCGTCCTGCAGATGCGTGATGGCGGCATCGGAGTTCACGCGCGTATTGCGGCCCGGGCTGCCGATGGTGGCCGCGGCCGGGAAGCGGTAACGCTCAGTGAGCCTCCGGCTGCCCAGCATATTGATCACGTGACTGCCCCCAAGGCTGTGGCCGATGGGCAGCACTGTGGCTCCCTCCGGGACTCCTGCCTGCTCGAGGGCCTGCTCCACGGCGCTGATCATGTGCTCGGATCCGTGGGTGTAGGCGTCGATCAGGCTCATCGGGCTGCGGCCGTGACTCATGCCGGCGCCTTCGAAGTCGAATCCGGGGAGGTAGAGGGCATAGACATCCTCCTCCCCCGGCCTGCGGATATGGGAGACGGCGATGTCCCCGGACTCGCTGACATCCATCATGTGCCGCAGGTGGCCGCTGAGACTTCCGTCTGCGGTGTGGGTGAACTCTGCGGTCGGCTCCCGGTCCAGGACCTGCTCGTAGCGTCCCATCAGCGCGGGGCTGAGCCCGGCGTTGCGCTCCACGGCCATCAGCGTCCCGGCGATCGCCCCGATCGCCGGATACCGCATCAGCAGCACATCAACACCGACCCCACCGAGCAGAACGCCGGTGGTCGCGATCCAGTCGTAGACGTAGGACTTATCCCCCTGGGGCAGCAGCGCATGCTCCAGGACGAGCTCGTCTTCGTTGAGGCGGACGAGCAGCTCGAAGAGGCGGCGCACCACAGTCTCAGCGTCGCGGTAGGCGTCGTGACTGGTCTTCACCCCGGTGACCGCCCGCTGCATCAGCTCCTCCAGCCCGGCCGTTGCCGCTTGGACCGCGGCCAGGCGCAGCTGGAACCCGGGCACCCGCCAGTGCACGTGCCCGATGCCCGGGCTGGCTGTTGCAGCCGCGTCACCCAGCGCCTCGACGAGCGAGTTCAGGGACTGTGCCGCCGCGCCGACGTGGGACTGGGCGTTCATCAAGGATTCCCAGAACAGGTTGATGCTGGTGGGTCCCCCGGAGGTGCGCACCGCGAGCCCTGGGCGGCGCGCCGGTAGGGTCTGCCATATCTCCGGTGCCAGCGGTGACTCGGGCCCCAGAACCACTGGGCCTCCTGGCATCGGCGCGATAGCCATCTCAGATGCCTCCTCACCACAATCGAGCCGCCGCCTCGAGCAGCAGTCCCGGGATTCCTCCGTTGTCGTGGACGAAGCGCAGAAACTCGTCGGCGTCGGTGACGGCGTCGGCGGCCGCGCTGCGCAGCCCGGCGACCTGGTCGGCGCCCAAGTCCCACATCAGCGCGGGGAGGTCGACTGCGGAGAGCAGATCCACGATCTGGCTGAGCTGGCGCGCTGTGGCGGCATAGCTGGTGAGTTCTGCGGCGATCAGATCGGCCTCAGCCGCCAGCGCCTCGGTCTCCGAGCTCAGGAAGCCGCCGGGCTCCCGGAGGGCGGACAGCAGCAGGCGGAATGCTTCAGCGGCGTCGGAGTGCCACTGCACCTCTTCGGCGTCGTGCAGGTGCGTCAGGTAGTCATCGGTGTGCTGGGTCGCGGTTTTCAGCGTGGTGGCGGCGCTGCGGTAGGCAGCCGCGGCGTCCTCCAACTGCAGCGCGGCGGTGGTGATGAACATCTGCGCCCCTCCCGGTGAAACTCGTGCGGTGCAGCCCTGTCAGCCAGCACGGTAAGCCGGCCCCGGGCCGGTCCGAGCGCCGATGCAGGAGGTTGGGGAGTGCTGCGGTGCGTCGTCGCCGTCGCCTCGGTGGTGGGGAAAACCGCGGCGTGCGGGTGCGTGACACAATGAGGCCCATGACCTCCGCTGTGACCTCCGAACAGAATCGTGTCCGCCTTGCTGATGCTGAGCCGGCGATTGCGCTGGGCCCGTTGGACGGGAGATACCGCTCTGCGGCTGCTCCGCTGGTGGATCACCTCTCTGAGGCGGCTCTGAACCGCAACCGGATCTATGTGGAGGTGGAGTGGTTCATCCACCTGTGTCAGCGTCAGGTGCTGCCCGGACTGCCGCAGCTGAGCGCCGAGCAGGTGCAGCAGCTGCGGGGGATCGTCACCGACTTCGGTGCAGAGCAGATCGCCGAGCTGGCCGAGATTGAGGCGCAGACGGTTCACGACGTCAAAGCGGTGGAGTACTTCATCGCCCGCCGTCTGGAGCCTATGGGGTTGGGCGAGCTGAAGCCGCTGGTGCACTTCGCCTGCACCAGCGAGGACATCAACAATCTCAGTTACGCGGTGGGAATCCGCGACGCCGTGCAGCAGGTCTGGCTGCCGGCTGCGCGTCAGGCGGTGGGCCGGCTCAGCGAGCTGGCTGAGCAGGCGGCGGAGGTGCCGATGCTGTCGCGCACCCACGGCCAGCCGGCGACTCCCACCACCTTGGGCAAGGAGATGGCGGTCTTCGTCCACCGGCTGAACCGGCAGCTGCGGCGCATCGAGTCCCAGGAGTACCTGGGGAAGATCAATGGGGCCACCGGGACGTACGCGGCCCACCTGGCTGCCGCTCCGCGGGCGGATTGGCCGGCCATTGCGCAGAGCTTTGTGGAGGGCCTGGGGCTGACGTTCAATCCGCTGACCACCCAGATCGAGTCCCACGATTTCCAGGCGGAGCTCTATGCGGACATCGCCCGGTTCAACCGCGTCCTCCACGGGCTGTGCGTGGATGTGTGGAGCTACATCAGCATCGGGTTCTTCCGGCAGATCCCGGTGGCCGGCGCCACCGGCTCCTCCACCATGCCGCATAAGGTCAACCCGATCCGCTTTGAGAACGCGGAGGCGAATCTGGAGATCTCCAATGCGCTGCTGGACGCCCTGGGCTCCACCCTGGTGGAGTCACGCTGGCAGCGCGATCTGACCGACTCCTCGGGGCAGCGCAATATCGGCACCGCGCTGGGGCATTCGGTGCTGGCGCTGACCAATGTGGCTAAGGGGCTGGGGCAGCTGGATGTGGCGCAGGATGTGATTGCGGCTGATCTGGACGCCAATTGGGAGGTGCTCGGCGAGGCGATCCAGACGGTGATGCGCGCCGAGGCGATCGCCGGGGTCGAAGGGATGGAGAACCCCTATGAGCGGCTCAAGGAGCTGACCCGCGGGCGCCGGGTGGACGCACAGAAGCTGCAGGAGTTCGTAGAGTCCCTGGGCCTCTCCGCCGAGGCCGCCGAGCGGCTGAAGAATCTCACTCCTGCCGGCTACACCGGGCTGGCTGCCGAGCTGGCGAAGAAGCATCTGAAGTAGCTCCAGCGCGACGGCGTCGTGCGTGCCGCCGTCTGAGCATATCCGCGGCGGGGCTGACTTTCCTCTCCGCAGAAGACGGGTTCTGGTACTGGTTCAGCTATATCCAGGTGGCCGTCGGCGTCGTGTTCACTCCGCTGCTGCTGATGCGAGCACGGCCCCGCCGGAAGGTCGACCCGAGGTAGCGTCCGGGATCATCCCCAGGCGCGAATCATGGAGTCCCTGCGCAATAGTCTCAGTGCCTCGCGCGTAGACTCTCAGCCCTGCTCGGTGGGGCCGACCATGAACATCCACTCCACGCCGTAGGGGTCAGTGAGCTGCCCGTAGCGGCTGTTGGGATCCCAGGGTGCGGCGTCCAGGGGCACCGTGATGCGGGACTCGGGCGCAAGCTTCTCCCACCAGGAGGCGATACGCGCATTCTCCTCACACGAGTCCTCCTCAGCCGTGCTGAGCGCGACGGTGCCCAGGCTGGCCGACTGACCCGGGAACGTGTCGGCAGCCATCACGTGGGCTCCACGCTCCAGATAGAGCGAGCTGTGCATGAGGCGGTCCTTAAGCTCGCCCTCCTCACCCATCCCCTCGGCGTAGGTGAGCACGTCCAGCTCTCCGCCGAAGACGGAGGCATAAAACTCCATCGCTTGCCGCGCAGTGCCGTCGAACATCAAGTATGGGGAAAGTCTGCAGGCCCGCTTCCGGGTGAATATCCGGTGAACCCGCTTGGGCAGGATGAGAGATAATCCCAGAGTGAGTCAGACTGCAGCACCTCGGGCGTGGGAGATGACGACGGCGGCGCGGTCCGCCCACTCGGCAGTGGCGGGGATCGCTGCCGCCGGGGTGGCCAGCTCCCTGTATCTGGGCTGGACCGTGGACACCGAGCTGCCGGACGGTGCGGGCTTCTCCGGAGGCTTCTCGGCCGGCTGGGAGCATGTGCTCAACCAGCCGGCCTATTTCACCTTCACCTCTGCGGTGCTGGTGCTGCTGACCTCGGCTGTGCTGGCGGTGCGTCCGCAGATTCGCTCCGCAGTCTTCCACGCGCTGCGCCTGGCGGCGGTGGCGCAGATGGTGATCACCGGGGTGGTGTTCAACCTTCTGCTGCGCGACGACGCTGTGCTCACCGGTGTGCGGCTGTTCAACGACACCGTGATGCACCAGCTGCTGCCCGTAGTGGTCCCTGTGGTGTGGCTGGCTTTCGGGCCGCGGGGCCGCATCACCGGTTCCGTGGTCGCCGGATCGGTAGTCCTGCCGCTGGTCTGGCTGGCAGTGACGCTGCTGCGCGGCCCGGGGCTGGACTGGTATCCGTACGTGATTCTGGATGTCCCGGGGATGGGGTACTCCGGCACCGGGGTGTACATCGTCTCGATTCTGGCCGGCTATGTGCTGCTGGCCTGCCTGCTCTGGGGCCTGGACCGGCTGCTGACCCCGGGACGACGACGGCGCTGAGATGCGGCTGAGCGGGCCTGCTCCCGGCACCTGCTCCTGGAGCGGCGACGTCGCGGCCGCCCCCGCTGCCGATTACCGGTTGGGCGAGCCGGTCGGTGAGGAGGTCTTCATGAGCTTCTTCAGCGGCACATCCGGATCTGCCAGCTGAACCGGGTCCACCACGATCCTGCGGTCGATGATCCGGCGGGCCGCCCTTACCGTCAGACCCGCGTCGACTGCGGCCGCACCGAGCATGGTGCCGTCGCCCGCCAGCCGGAAAGCGGCGCGAATCTGTCCGTCCTGCTCGCGCAGCACCGTGCTGCCCTCGGCAGCCATGTCACCGACGGCTTCCACATGCACCCCGTACCGGTCGGTCCAGAACCACGGGGCGGTAGACGGCGGAGGATCCTGGCCCAGCAGCGCGGCCGCCGCGATGGTGCCGGACTGGACCGCATGCTCCCAGTGCTCCGCCCGGCGTTCGAGCGTTCCGTCTGCAGATCGTGTGCGTGCGGCGTCACCGACCGCGTAGAGCCAGCCGATGCTGCTGCGTTGGCGCTCGTCCACTATGACGCCGTCAGCCACTTCGGCCCCGGCGGCCTCGGCGAGTTCGGTCACGGCGGTGATGCCCACGCCGACGAGCACCACATCGGCGTGGACTTCGGTGCCGTCCTGGAGCACTATGGTGTGCTCCGTCTGCCCGGGGCCTATCTCTCGGCAGCTGCCGGTAATGGTCTGCACGCCGTGCTGGGCGTGCATATCGTGCAGCTGCCGAGCCAGCTCAGCTCCCACTGCTGGAACCAGTGGAGGGTCCACCGTGTCGATGAGCACCACCTCTGCGTCCAGGGTGCGGAGCGAGGATGCTGTCTCTGCTCCGATGAGACCGGCCCCGATGATGGCCGCCCGGCTGCCGGGGCGCACCGAGCCGCGGAGGCTGTCGGCATCCTGCCTGGTCCGCAGGGTCTGCACGCACTCAGCATCTCCTCCTGGGATGGGAAGACGACGCGGTCTTCCGCCGGTGGCCAGCACGGCGCGGTCTGCCGGCAGCTGCTGGCCGGAGGCGAGCTCAACTGCCCCCGTCTGCGGGTGAAGACTCACCGCACGGTCAGCGATGACCTCGATCTGGTGGTCCTGGTACCACTGCGCCTGCTGGAACAGCAGAGCCTCAGCATGCTTCGCGCCGGTGAGGTAGTCCTTGCTCAGAGGCGGACGGTCATAGGGCAGACCCTCGGGATCCACCACGGTCAGCGACCCGTCGAAGCCGCGGCGGCGCAGCTGCTCAGCAGTGGTGAAGCCGCCCGGTCCGCCTCCGATGATGACGATGCTCTCCAGGCCCACGGCGCTTGTCCTTGAAGCTCCGGGCGCCCTCAGGCTGCGGTCCCGGAGGTGTCCGGATGCAGGTAGATCTCATCGTCGATGACTTCGATCCGGTGCGTGCGGGCATTGATGGTGGCCGGCATGCACAGGGCCTCTCCGGACTTGAGGCAGAACCGTGCCGAGTGCACAGGGCATTCCACCTCGGTGCCCTCCACCCAGCCTTCGGACAGCGAGGCAGTCTCGTGAGTGCACTCATCGTCCAGGGCGTAGAAGTTTCCGTCCTCGGCGTGGAACACGGCGATGTCGCGGCCGATCCCGGTGACCTCGGCCGAAACCATCTCGGCCTCGCCCTCTTCGATATCGTCCACTGATCCGACGTGGATTCCGTTGCTCATGGGCAGGATGCTCCTTCGTTGCCGATTGTGTCCGCGACGCTGACCATCAGGGTGATCCAGGCTGCGCCCGCTCCCGGAAGCTTCTCATGGACGCGTTCGGTCATCACAACAACGCACCGCCCGCCCAGACTTCCCCACGGGGATCTGGCCGCGCGGATCCGCCCTGCCCCGGGCCGTCTGTGCGGCACCATGCAGCAGCCGCGGTCCCTGGCCCTGGAGGCCGGACCGCGGCTGCCGGGTGGCAGGGCCGGGCTATTCGCGGTGGAGCCGGTCCTGCACGGCGCCGGCCGTCTTCTCCACCACATTGGGGACATCGGTGGTCCCGTAGAAGCGGCATCGGGCCGGGTGGGAGGCGGCATCGGCACGCCCTCGGGCGGACTCGGGCGGAGTCGGGATATAGGTGAATTCACCGATGCCGTCCGGTGCCGGACCGGAGGCCCACGGACCGTCAGCCATATGCTCGCCGTCGGAGAAGTTGATGGCTTGGTAGGAGTACTCCTGGTGCTCCTTGCTCTGCGGGAAGTTGCTGGGCACCGGCAGCTCCTCCGCTCCCGAGGCCTGCAGCTCGCGGGCAGCAGCAAGCCACTGGTTCTGGTGATGGGTGTCGCGGGCCAGCAGGAAGGCCAGCAGCTCCCGGACACCGGCGTCATCGGTCATGTGGTAGAGACGAGCCACTTGGATCCGGCCCTGCATCTCGGCATTGACATTCGCGGTGAAGTCAGCCAGCAGGTTCCCACTGGCGGTGACATAGCCAGCCTGCCACGGATTGCCGTTGCTGTCGGTGGGGCGGGCGCCGGCACCGGCGGCGATAGCCTCCTGCACATCGGTGCCCCCAACCACTGCGGCGACGGTGGGATCATCCTGGACGGCTTCCTCGGTAATGCCCTGAGGGGCTTTCTCCAGCAGCTGGGCCACCATGGTCGCCAACATCTCCACATGGCCGAATTCCTCGGCTGCGGTGCTGAACAGCAGGTCCTTGTACTTGCCGGGAATATGGGCGTTCCAGGCCTGGAAGCTGTACTGCATGGCCACCGTGATCTCGCCGTACTGGCCTCCGATGAGCTCTTGGAGCTTCCGGGCGTAGACCGCATCCGGCTTCTCCGGGGTGGCGCGGTGCTGCAGGGTCTGGCGGTGCAGAAGCATAGGTCCTCCTGGGAGTCGGCGCGCGGAAGTCCGCGCAGGGAATCTTCCAGCCAGGGCGTGGGCGGCTCGCCGTATTCGGCGGGCCACCCACACGGCCAGAGCTTCAGCTCCCGGGACGCCTGGTGCTCTGCAAGGCACCTGTCACGCTAGTGCTGCCTCCCAGGGGGTACAACCCCCTTCTGACCTGGGAGTTTTCAGTATTTTTACTGGGTTCGTCGGGGCCTCAGATGTGGACCTCGATCTCGGCCGACTCGCGCAGCTCCTCCACATGGGCCATAGCAGCCTCATTCTCCTTCTCAGCCGCCAGCTGCTCCTCGATCTGCGGGCGGAGCTCCTCCAGCGACGGCGTCTCGGCGTCCTCGCCGTCCTCACCCTCAGCCGGGGGCTGCTGGGCGGCGACCTCCTCGTAGGCCTCTTCGATCTCCTCCTCGGTGGGCTCGGCCACGTCGAGGTCGTCGATGACCTGGTTGATCAGCACCTGCTGCTCGACGTCGGCGCGCAGCTGCTCCTCGCTGGTGCCCTGCTCCTCGGCCACGCTGAGCAGCTCATCGACCGATTCGATGCCGTTCTGCTCGGCGACGTTCTCCAGCTCGGCGTCCACGTCCTCCTCAGTGGCCTCATAGCCGCTGGCCTCAGCGTCCTGCGCCAGCAGCTCCAGGTTGACGAGGTTCTCCACTGTCTGGTCCTGCAGACCCTCCTCATCGACCTCTTCACCGGTCATCTGGGCCTGCATGGCCATCTGCGTGTACTGGGACTCATAGGCCTGGCGGAAGTCATCGCCCGGGATCTCCTCACCGTTGACCTCGGCAACAACCTCGGGCACATCCTCCAGGTCAGGCGAGGGCATCTCACCGGGCTGACCGCCCTCCTCAGGCTGGCCCTCCTCGCCGCCCTGCTCACCGGCGGCCCCTGGGGACTCCGGGGCTGCGGCTTCGCCGGTGGCGCCGTCCTCCGGGTTCTCTGCTGCGTTGTCGCAGGCTGCCAGTCCGAACAGCATCGCGGCCATTGCGGCGGTGGTCACCAGTGTCTTCTGGGTGGTGTTGTGCATGCCCAGCACCTCCTTCTAGTGGGCGGACGGGCACCGTAGCACTCCGAGCACAACGGGCAGCTCAGCTTCTCTCCAGCCGTGGCAGCTGACTCACAGCGGCGCCCCACCCAGCGGGGACGGAACCTCCAGAAAACTCCGCAAATGTCAATTTTCCTTGACATTGAGTGTCAAGTTGAGTTGTCATTGAGGTATGGGAGGCGAACCGCGACAGGACGCAACACACCCGGTTCGCGCCCTGCGAAAAGCCCAGAAGCTCACCCAGGCGGAACTGGCCCAGGAGGTCGGGGTCAGCCGTCAGACGGTGGTGGCCCTGGAGCGCGGGGACTATGCGCCCTCGGTGTTCCTGGCGCTGCGGATCGCCCGGGCGCTGGGCTCAACGGTGGAGGACCTCTTCGGCAGTCAGCAGGAACAGGGAGGCAGAGAATGAGCCAGAGACCTGGGTCAATGGACCATGCCGCAGAGCGGCTGCTGCTCTCCGGAGTGGAGCAGGCCGATGAGCGCGAGCGCGCGGTGTCCATGGAGGCCGAGGCCTTCGGGATGCAGTGCACCGTGCTGGCCTGCTGGGTTGGGGCGCTGGTGTGCGCAGTACTGGGCCAGATCACCGCTGCCGCCGCTCTGGTGCTTGTTCCGGTGATACCGGGCTGCGCAAGCCTGTGGTACGCCTCTCGCCGCGGCGTGAACAGCTACGCTCTCCTGGCGCGAGCCCCGTTGACTCAGACTCTCGGCCGCAGCCTGTTCTTCAGCGTGCTGCTGGCCCTCACTGTGGCGGCGCTGGTCTACCGCGTCTACTACGGGGTGCCGCTGGTCGATTTTCACCTGCACGTCGAGGTGGTCGGGGAGGATCTGCGCCGAGTCATGGCGCTGCTGGCGGTTCTCGGTGCCGCCGTCGGCGTGCTGGTGAGCATGCTGTGGCTCAGCATTGTGGTGTGGGTCCAGCGCGCCGCAGAGCGGAGAGGGGCCACCAAGGATGAGGACGATGACGACGACGTCGACTGGCACCCAACCGGCCGGTGGCGGACGGGGCTTCTGGCCTGCGCCGTGGTCACGCTGCTGGCGGCGCAGGTGCCGTGGATCCTCGGCGGCCGCGATGGTTTCGCAGTGGTCGTCGCACTGGGAGGCCTGATCTACGCGGCTGCGCTGCTGGGGATCTGGTGGGCGGCTGGGCGCCGGAGGGCGCGAGGACGGCGGTGATGCGCACCGGCCGGCCGGGGCTGCCTCAGCCGCCGTGGAACTGAAGGATCCGGCGAATCCCTTCGGCCACGGCCTGAGGCCCGGGCGCCAGGCTCAGGCGCACCCAGTGGTGGCCGTTGACCGGATCGAAGTCTGTCCCAGGCACCAGCGCCACGCCAGCTTCCTCCAGCAGGGCGGTGCAGTAGGTGCCGGCATCGCTGAACCGCTGCAGGTGCTCCCCCATGTGCGCGTAGACGTAGAAGGCGCCGTCGGCGGGGGCAGCCTCGCCCCAGCCGAGGGTCTCCAGTGAGTCCAGCACCAGCTGACGAGCCTCGGCGTAGTGGGGCAGCTGGGCCTCGGCGAAGGCCAGTGATTCCGGGGTGAAGGCTTGCACCGCAGCGATCTGCGAACCGTGCGGCGGGCACAGCGCCACATTGCCGGCCAGCCGGGAGACCGGGTCCACCAGGTCTTCGGGCAGCACCGTCCAGCCCAGCCTCCATCCGGGCATGCCCCAGTATTTGGAGAAGGAGGAGATGACCACTGCGGAATCGCTGACTTCCAGTGCACTGACGCCGGGGTGGGTGAAGGTGATGCCGTGATAGATCTCATCGCTGATCAGCTGGACGTCATTCTCAGCGCACCACTGTGCCAGGGCGCTCAGCTGGTCGCGGTCCACCATGGTGCCGGTGGGGTTCGCCGGTGAGGCGATCACCAGTCCTTTCAGCGGTCCCCGGGAGGCCGCTTCGGCATCCAGGTGCTCGACCGTGGGCTGGAAGCGCACCTCCGGACCGCAGTCGAGGTCCACCACCTCTGCGCCGAGGCTGGAGAGGATATTGCGGTAGGCCGGATAGCCCGGACGAGCCAGGGCCACTCGGTCTCCGACGTCGAAGGCGGCCAGGAAGCTCAGCACGAACGCACCCGAGGAGCCGGTGGTCACCGCCACCCGCTCGGGTTCCACCGTGCAGCCGTACCAGCGCTGATAGTGCTCGGCGATAGCTCGGCGCAACGGCATAATGCCGAAGGCCGGCGAATAGTTCAGCACAGTGCCGGCGGAGTGAACCTCGGCCGCAGCGGCATTGACCGCCGGCGGCGCCCCGGAGCCCGGCTCTCCGGCGGTCAGGGAGACGATGTCCCGCCCAGCTGCGCGCAGCTGATCGATCCGAGTCAGCACACTCATCACTTGGAAGCCGGGAACGTCGGAACGGCGTGAAGCAGGCATGGCGTCAGCTTACCCGGCGCCCTGAGAAACAAGAGAGGCCGTCCTCTGGGCCGCCGGAGGACCGACATGCACCAGAGAACGGCCTGCGCGCCCGTATATATTCACAGACGCGTCAGCGTGGGTTCTGGACTCAGAAGCCCAGACCGCCCAGGACACCCACAACGGTGTCCAGCAGTCCGCCGACGAGCTCCAGAACGGGGTTCAGCAGGCCGTCCAACATATATGATCAATCCTTCTATATTGTGTTCGGCATTCCCTAGTTCAGAATGCCGCGCAGTATGTTAAATTGATCGGGTTTCCCTCGGGGTCCACCGCTCCCTCGAGCATGTGGCCCTGGACCCAGCCGTAGCCGTCTGCCAGCTCCACCTCCACCCAGCTACCGTCGGCGTAGGCGGCTCTGACCTCGCGTCCGCCCAGACGCACCT
>NZ_JAJUJJ010000005.1 GCF_029265375.1 Nesterenkonia sp. | reverse complement strand
GGCCGCCGGGGACAGCGACCTGGTGTCCTCCATCGAGGGCGTGATGGCCGACGCCGTCGTCGGCGGCACCAGCGATGCCGCCTCCGAAGCGATGGGCTTCACCCTGTTCCACTTCGGACTGCACACCTGGACCATCTTCACCCTGCCCGGCCTGGCGTTCGCCTACTTCATCTACAAGCGCAAGCTTCCCCCGCGCGTCTCCTCGATCTTCCAGCCCATCCTCGGGGACCGCATCCACGGCCCCATCGGCAAGGCCATCGATGTCTTCGCCATTGTGGGAACTATCTTCGGCGTGGCGGTCTCCATCGGCTTGGGCACGATGCAGATCCACGCCGGACTGGCCCAACTCTTCGGACTCTCAGACGCCGCCTGGGCCTTCCTGGTGATCATTGGGGTGGTGACACTGGTGGCCACCGTCTCAGCGGTGTTGGGTGTGGAACGCGGCATTAAGCGGCTGTCCAACTTCAACATCTGGACTGCGGTCGCCCTGCTGGTGTTCATCGTGATCACCGGCCCGACCGTCTACCTGCTGCGCGGAATGTTTGAGTGGACCGGCGTCTACCTGCACATGCTGCCGGAGATCGCCTGGTGGAACGACACTTTGGCCGACAGCGGCTGGCAGGAGTCCTGGACCATCTTCTACTGGGCCTGGACCATCGCTTGGGCGCCCTTCGTGGGCATCTTCATCGCTCGTATCTCCCGTGGCCGCACGGTGCGTCAGTTTGTCTCCGGCGTGCTGGGGCTGCCGACCGTGTTCACCATCATCTGGTTCGGCGTCTGGGGCACCGGCGTGTTCGATATTGAGCTCAACGGCGACGGCGGCCTGGTGGACTCGGTGATCGAGGCCGGTGTGGAGACGGCCCTGTTCACCTTCCTGGCTGAGTTCCCGCTGGCCACGCTCACCTCGTCCATCGCGATCATGCTGGTGGGCATCTTCTTCATCACCTCCATGGACTCCTGCGCCCTGGTGCTCGATGACATGTGCAACGGCTTCGAGGGCAAAGCGCCGCTGCACCAGCGAGCCTTCTGGACCATCGCCATCGGAGCCATCGCAGCAGTCCTGCTCACCGCCACCGGCGAGGGCGGGCTGGAGGCCCTGCAGAATGTGGCACTGATGTTCGGCCTGCCGTTCTTCATCCTCGGCTACTTCGTGATGTACAACCTCTCCCGGGCCATGCGCGAGGACGCCGGCGAGGTCGGTTTCCTGCGGACCCGGCGCTGGCTGCAGACCCTGCCCGAGGAGGAGTACAAGCGCC
The DNA here is from genome assembly GCF_029265375.1 of Nesterenkonia sp. Classification (GTDB taxonomy): domain Bacteria; phylum Actinomycetota; class Actinomycetes; order Actinomycetales; family Micrococcaceae; genus Nesterenkonia. The sequence goes on along the minus strand of NZ_JAJUJJ010000005.1, from coordinate 119,372 downwards.
GCATGGAGGAGAACGACGACACGCTGGCCAACGCGGTGGTCGCTCCCGACTTCGCCGAGGGCACCCAGCCGGAGAACGCTCCGGAGGTGGAGCACGTCGAACAGCCCGAGGTGGTCACCGAATACCGGATCCGCACCGGCGAGCAGCCCGTGGTGGACCCGGCCGACCCCGACGTGCCCCCGCGGAACTGACCCGCCCCGGCTGCTGAAGCAGATGCGGACTGTGGTGCCCGCCCGGCGTGCCCGCCCGGCGGGCACCACTGCGTAGGATCTGCAGGTATGAGTGACGCAGTCAGTGTGGGCCTCACCGGCGGGATCGCCTCCGGCAAGTCCGCGGTCTCCCAGCGCATGGCCGAACACGGAGCAGTGATCATCGACGCCGATCTGATCGCCCGGCAGGTGGTGGAACCAGGGAGCCCGGGGCTGGAGGCGATCGTAGAGGCCTTCGGACCTGATGTTCTGGCCGAGGACGGCGCCCTGGACCGGGCCGCCCTGGGCCGACGGGTCTTTGACGACGACGACGCCCGCGAACTGCTCAACAGCATCGTGCACCCGCGGGTGCGCGCCGAGGCCGCCCGGCAGCGGGACGCGGCTGCGGCCGGAAGCATCGTGGTGGAGGACATCCCGCTGCTGGTCGAATCCGGGCAGCAGGACCGGTTCGACCTCGTGGTGGTGGTCCACGCTCCGGCGGAGGAGCGGATCCGGCGCATGGTGAACCAGCGCGGAATGAGCCGGGACGAAGCCCTGGCGCGGATCCGTGCCCAGGCCAGCGATGAGCAGCGGGCCGCGGCAGCCGACGTCGTCCTGGACAACTCAGGCACTCTGGAGCAGCTCTACGCCCAGGTCGATGAGCTGATGGTGAACCTCGCCCAGCGTGTCCGCACCCCCGAGTAGGCTGGGAGCCGGACCCGGTGACCACGGAAGGGAGCAGTCGTATGTCGCTTGCGCCGAAAATCTCGCGGACCGTGGCGCCCTTCAAAGTGGTCAGCCCCTATCAGCCCTCCGGCGACCAGCCCAAGGCCATTGAGGAGCTGGCCGAGCGGATCGAAGGCGGGGAGAAGGACGTGGTGCTCATGGGCGCCACGGGCACCGGGAAGTCCGCCACCGCCGCCTGGCTGATCGAAAAGGTGCAGCGCCCCACTCTGGTGATGGTGCAGAACAAGACGCTGGCCGCCCAGCTGGCCAATGAGTTCCGCGAGCTGCTGCCGCACAACGCGGTGGAGTACTTCGTCTCCTACTACGACTACTACCAGCCTGAGGCCTATGTGCCGCAGACCGACACCTTCATCGAGAAAGACTCCTCCATCAACGAGGAGGTCGAACGTCTCCGCCACTCGGCCACCAATGCGCTGCTGACCAGGCGTGACGTGGTGGTGGTCGCCACCGTCTCCTGCATCTACGGCCTGGGAACCCCGGAGGAGTACATCGCCCAGATGGTGCCGGTGCGCCGGGGTGAGACCGTGGACCGGGATGAGCTGCTGCGCCGATTCGTGGCCATGCAGTATGTGCGCAATGACACCGACTTCCACCGCGGCACCTTCCGGGTGCGCGGGGACACCGTGGAGATCATCCCGATGTATGAGGAGCTCGCGGTGCGCATCGAGTTCTTCGGCGATGAGATCGAAGCCATCCACACTCTGCATCCGCTCACCGGGACGGTGGTGCGCGAAGAGGAGGAGATGTACATCTTCCCCGCCAGCCACTATGTGGCCGGCGATGACCGGATGGCCAAAGCCATCACCGGGATCGAGGATGAGCTGCGCGAGCGGCTGGCCGAGCTGGAGTCGCAGAACAAGCTGCTGGAGGCCCAGCGGCTGCGCATGCGCACCACCTATGACCTGGAGATGATGCAGCAGATGGGCTTCTGCAACGGCATCGAGAACTACTCCCGGCACATCGACGGACGCGCCCCCGGCTCGGCCCCGCACTGCCTGCTGGACTACTTCCCGGACGACTTCCTGCTGATCGTCGACGAGTCGCATGTGACCATCCCGCAGATCGGCGGCATGTACGAAGGCGATATGTCGCGCAAACGCACCCTGGTGGAGCATGGCTTCCGGCTGCCCAGCGCCATGGACAACCGCCCCCTGAAATGGGACGAGTTCCTCGAACGCATCGGCCAGACCGTCTACCTCTCCGCGACCCCCGGCGACTACGAGCTCAGCCAGTCCGACGGCGTGGTGGAGCAGATCATCCGGCCCACCGGGCTGGTGGACCCGGAGATCGTGGTCAAACCCACCCAGGGGCAGATCGATGATCTGCTCGGCGAGATCCGCAGCCGCAGCGAGGTGGGGGAGCGGGTGCTGGTCACCACGCTGACCAAGCGCATGGCCGAAGACCTCACCGAGTACCTGCTGGAGCACGGGGTCAAGGTTGAGTATCTGCACAGCGACGTCGACACCCTCAAACGCATCGAGATCCTGCGCGAGCTGCGCAAGGGCACCTTCGAAGTGGTGGTCGGCATCAACCTGCTCCGTGAGGGCCTGGACCTGCCGGAAGTCTCCCTAGTGGCGATCCTGGACGCGGACAAGGAAGGCTTCCTGCGCTCAACCACCTCACTGATCCAGACCATCGGGCGCGCGGCCCGCAATGTGCGCGGCCAGGTCCACATGTACGCCGACCGCATCACCGACTCCATGCAGCGCGCCATCGATGAGACCAACCGGCGCCGCGCCAAGCAGCTGGCCTACAACGAGGAGCACGGCATCGACCCGACCCCGCTGGTGAAGCGGATCGCCGATATCACCGACCAGCTGGCTCGCGAAGACGCAGACACCGCCGACCTGCTGCAGGGGATGGGCGGGCTGGCCACCGGCTTCCAGTACGGCAAGGGCCACCGCGGACTCACCCAGTTCCAGAAGGGCGACGACGGCTCGGCAGCCGACGGCGAGCCGGCCGAGGAATCGCTGGCCGCGCAGACGCCGGCGGCAGATACGGCTGATCTCATCGAGCAGCTGACCCAGCAGATGCACCGGGCCGCCGAGGAGCTGAACTTCGAACTGGCAGCCCGGCTGCGTGATGAGCTGGCGGATCTGAAGAAGGAGTTGCGCGCCATCAAGGCGGCCGAGTAGCGGATCGGCCGTCCCGAACGCTCAGGACTCGGTGCGGCGCAGCAGCTCGCGCAGGATCGCGGCGCCGTCGTCGTGGATCCCGTCATGGTGGAATTGGTCGGTCTCGAAGACGGAGAGGCCCGCCACCCGCTCGGCAGTCTCCAGCGAGAGCTCACGGGAGACGAACACGTCATCGGTGTAGACCGCCGCCGCGGTGGGCACGGTATTGCGGCTGAGCTGATCCAGGTCGTAGAGCGCCGGCCAATCTTCGACAGCGGCGAGCTCCTCAGCTGTGGCATACAGCGGCTGCAGCGCCGGATCCAGCCGCACATGCTCGCGCAGAATCATCTCGCCCAGCAGCAGCGGCTGCTCCGCCTCAGGTGAGAACTCGCCGAACTGTGCCCGCACCCGCTCAGCGGCCCAGCCGGTGGCCCCGGTGCCGCCGGTGATCTCCGCCGGCTGGCCGTAGATGGATTCGTGCATCACCGCATACAGCGGGTGGGTGGCGAAGGAGATGCGCTGCTGAACCTCGGTGAGGAACGTGTCGCTGAGCGTGCCGCCGACGAACGCCTCCTCCAGCAGATAGTGCAGCGAATCGACCTTGGTATTGCCGCCCATGGCCAGGCCCAGCAGCTGCAGGCGTGCCACGGTCAGCGGTGAACCGTCCGGCAGAGAGACCTGGTGGCGGCGCAGGTGGTCGATGATCTGATCCAGCCGCTGCCGGTCCTCCGGGAAGCGGGCGAAGTACTCCGCATTGCGCGCAGCCATCCGCGGATACGTGTGCTCGTAGACCCGGTCGGCGCTGCCGGTCAGCGGCCCCAGGCCGCCGGTGATCAGGGCGCGGTCCAGCCGCTGGGGGGCGAAGGAGAGGTAGCTCAGCGTGCAGAACCCGCCGTAGCTCTGCCCGAACACGGTCCAGGAACTGATGCCCAGCTGCTCGCGCAGCGCCTCGGCATCGCGGATGATCGAATCGGCCCGGAAGCGCCGCAGATGCTGGGCTTGGTCGGCGGGGCCGCCCCGGGCGGCCAGAGTCTGCCGGTTCTGCGGCGCAGAGAGTCCAGTGCCGCGCTGATCCAGCATAATGATGCGGAAATCTCGGCCGAGCTCCGCCATCCAGCCCGAGAGCTTCGCCGGCCGGTTGCCCTTCCCGCCGGGGCCGCCCTGCAGAAACAGCAGGAACGGCAGGCCGGCCACGTGCGTCTCCCCGCGGGCGGCCGCCTCCGCGGAGATGAACTCGCGGGCGAAGACGGAGATGCTCTCTCCGGCCGGATCGTTCCAGTCCAGGGGGACGTGGACGCGATGGTCAAGGATCCGGGTACCGTCCAGCAGCAGGCGGGTATGCGTCGTCATAGTCCAAGACTCTCACGGCCGCGGCAGGAGCCGGATAAGCTGTCCGAGTGACTGAGCGCGGCTCACCCCTGACAACTCTGTTTCGTCGTTACCACCGGTGGGTTCCGGTGGTGGCCCTGCTGCTGGCCGGCCTCTCGGTGCTGATCGGCCAGTACGGGCACCGTCAGGTCACCAGCGAACCGGAGCACCCCATCAGCTTCGTGGTGGAGGACGGGCTGCCCTACGGCATCACTCAGGAGTCGGTCGAGGCCGCGGCACAGGGCCGGGCGCTGAGCCGGGAACCGTTCACCATGATGGTCGTGGAGCGGGAGCTCGAGTGGGACGAGTACCAGAACGGGCAGCTGCCCGACGGGGTGGACGTGATGCTCTCCGTGGGGCACGACCCCCAGGACGAGGATATTGTGCTCCCCGATGCCAGGCGGGTCTCCGTAGCCCATCTGGCGCAGCTCGACGACTGGATGCCGCACCACCAGGCCGCCAGCACCATCCGCGAGGTCTTCATCAACAACCGGACGATGGGGCACGGGCCGAGCGCCGTCGTCGGGGCAGGGCAGACCGCGGCCATGGTGGCCTTCGACGGCTCCGGCATCCGCTCGCCCGTCTTCTGGGGCGCCATGGCAGCGATCCCGCTGCTGACCGCCGTGCTGCTCACGCTGCTGTGGATCGCAGGCCTCGCAGCTGAGCGCCGCAGACGCCGCCGCTTCGCCCGGGCGCGGCTGCAGCTGGCCCGCACTGTGCTGGAGCTGGACACACTGGAGGTCGAGTTCCTCATCGCGGAGTCGCAGCTGCAGGCCGCACCATCCGATCGCGGCGCGGAGGCCGGCCGGGCCAGCAGCCGGCTGAAGCAGCAGTGGGAAGCAGTCAGAGCTGAGAGCCTGAGCCTGGCGCGGCAGGAGCAGGTGCTGCACCGAGAACTCATCGACCCCGACGCGCCGGTACGCACCCCCAGGGACGGCACGCTGGAACCTGTCGGTCTGGAGAGATTCGAAGAGCGGGTCGAGGCGCTGCGACGGCGGGCTGACGCGCTGATGCACGCCGCATCGGTGCAGGTGGGGTTCGCCGACTCCGGAACCGTGCTGGGGCAGTTGGCGCTTCCGCTCGTCCAAGCGGTGGAGGAGATCCTTCGCCACCGCGAGCTGCTCGACGAGCAGGCCTGCGACCGGCTGGAGGGACAGCGGACCCGGCTGCTGGCACTGGTGCAGGAAGGAGTCGAAGGCCTCGGGGCGGAGCCGGGCCCAGAGCGAGTCGCCGCCCAAGCGGACCTTCTGCGGCGCTGGCGGGCGGCTGAGAAGCGCATAGGCGGCACGCTGCGCCGGCTGGGCGACTCCCTTCAGCGGCGCATCGACAATACTGATCAGCTGCATCAGGCGGTGGAGCAGCGGATGCGGACCCGCCTCCGCGCGGTGACTGCCGGCGCCTCAGACACCCAGGCTGAGCTGCGCGCATCGCTGGGCCTAGGGCGGCCGGGGGACCGATCGGCCGAGTACTGCGCCGAACGGATGCTGGAGCTGCTGCAGCGCGCCGCAGCTCAGCAGACCACGGACGAGGACCCCAGCAACCGCCGCAGCCTCAGCAAAGTCTGGAACCGCTGGTTCACCCTCCGGCACGCCGGGGCAGTCGGTGCCGGGATCATCCTTCTCCCCATCCTGGTGGGACTGATCGCCGGCTGGGCAGCCTCGGCGCAGGGCCAGCACACCACAGTCTTCGGACGGACCCTCACCGGTGACCAGCCGCTGGCCGAGCTGAGGGTCTTCGGGGATCCTGGGCAGATCCCGGACTACGCCTTCCCGCCCACCTTGGAGGATCACCCCAGCAATCAGGAGACCGTCACCCTGGACTATGTGCGGGAGCGCATGGAGCGGGCCGCCGAGCGGGACGACGTCGCGCTGCTGCCCGACCGTCTGGAACTGACGGTGGTGCTGCTGCCCATCGAGGACTACATCGACTACCGGCAGGACCTCGAGCGTGAGAACGGCATCATGATCGACTACTGGGATCTGCTGGACGCCTATCAGCAGATTCGGCAGGAGGTCGCTGCGGAGTACCCGGAGGTCATCAACTCCGTCACCGGCGAGATTCAGCTGGGCCAGGCCATTCTGCCGGTGTGGCTTCTCGACGACGGCGGCTATGCAGTCGGACTGCCGCTGACCGGAGAGATCAGTGCCGGTCTGGACAGCCGACTGGGCGAATACTACTTCCTCGCCACTGAGCCGGTGGTGCGCAATGTGGACGATGAGAGTCCGAGCATACCGCTGGGCAGCCTGCTTGCCTACGACCTCACCGAGTTGGGCCGGACCATGGAGTACAACCACCAGGAGGCGGCGGCTGTGAGCCCCGAAGCGCTGTTCTGGGCGGTTGCCGTAGCAGGATGGACCGGCTCCCAGACGGTGCTGCTGGTCCTGGTGGCCGCCGTGCAGGCCATCGGGCAGTGGACCGGTGCGCGGTCTGCCCGGCGCCAGCTGGCTGCTGTGCGGGACCGGCTCAACGGATTGGCGATGGGGCTGGATCTTTCCCGGATTGACATGGTGGCAGTGCTCGGCGGCGAACGCGGCAGCCTCGGCGACGCCGCGGAAGCGGACCAGCGGCTCTATGAGGCCGCGCTGGTCACCGCGTGGCGCGAGGCGCAGCTGCTGGAGTCGCTGCCGCGCAGGCAGCAGCGCGGCCCCGAATGGGCTGCGCGGGTCGCCCATGTGGACCGGCTGGTTCAGACGCTGAGCGAACGGGAGGCTGATGTGGCTCAGCGTGCGCTGGAACTGGTGCGCAGCTGAGCGCAGCCCGGCCGCCCCCGTCCGGTCGGCCGGGGACCTACAGCTTCAGCTCTCCTACGTGGTAGACGGTCAGCACCGCCGCCTCGGCTTCATCCGAGGCGGCAAGGTCCACCCAGGCGTGGATGCCGACGTCGTGGTTGCCCTGGTCGTCGTCGAGCACCTGCACCGCGTGCCAGAACCCGTCCCGTCCCGCCGGCGAGCGGTCCAGCCGGAACAGCTGCGCGCTGCGGGCCTTCGCGTCTGTGTAGGCGTCGTCGTACTCGTCGAAGAACTCATCCATCGCCTCGCCCCAGCGCTCAGGCTCAGCCCATTCCGAGCTGGGGGAGTGGGCGGTCTCCAGTGCGGCCAGCTGCTCCTCCTTCTCCTGGGCGAACAGTTCGGCCCGGCGGAACATCGCATTGCGCACCACCACGGTGAAGGCCCGCTCATTGGAGGTGAACCCCGCCGGCGGGGCCGAGCCTGCCGGATCGCTGCGGGCCTCCAGCTCCGCCAGCTTCTGCGGATCCTCGGCCGCGGCCAGCCGCTCCCACTCCTCCAGCAGGGAAGAGTCAGTCTGGCGGATCACCTCACCCAGCCACTCGATGAGGTCCTCCAGCTCCTCATTCCGCCGGCTGTGCGGCACCGTCTGGCGCAGGGTCCGGTAGGCGTCGGTGAGGTAGCGCAGCAGCACGCCCTCGCTGCGCGCCAGGCCGTAGAAGTTCACTGCGTCCACGAACGTGAAGGCCCGCTCCACCATGTCCCGCACCACCGATTTGGGCTGCAGCTCGAAGTCGCCCACCCACGGTGCGGAGGACCGGTAGACCTCGAACTGCTGCTCGAGCAGCTCACCCAGCGGCTGAGGATGGGTGAGCTCGTCCAGAATCCGCATCCGCTCGGTGTAGTCCACGCCCTCGGCCTTCAGCTCGGCCAGCCGCTCCGACTTCAGCTTCTTCACCTGCGCGCCGGTGACCTGATACGGGGTCTCCAGGATGGCCTCCACCACGCTGAGCACATCCAGCGCGTAGGTCTCCGAGTCGGGGTCCAGAAGTTCCAGAGCGGCCACCGCGAAGGGCGCCAGGGGCTGGTTCAGGGCGAAGTCGTCCTGCAGGTCCAGGGTCAGATCCACGCTCCGGCCGTCTTCATCCGGCTCCTCGAGTCGCTCCAGCACTCCGGCGGCCAGCAGCTCCCGCAGGATCTCCAGGGCCCGGCGCTGCAGCTGAGCCTGCCGCGTCGGCGACTCGTCCGAGGAGGTGATCAGCCGCCGCATCGCCAGAATCGGGTCCTCCGGCCGGTGCAGCAGCTGCAGCACCATGGCGTAGGTGACGCGCATCCGGGAGAGCATCGGCTCCGGGGAGGCCTCCACCAGACGCTGGTAGGTCTTCTCGCTCCAGGAGACGAATCCCTCCGGGGGCTTCTTCTTCGGCGAAGACTTCATCGCCTGCGCCAGCTTCGCCTCATCGCCGGCATGCTTGGCAGCCAGTTTCCGCGCGGCCGCCTCATTCTCAATGACGTGCTCAGGGGCCTGCACCACCACTGCGCCCTCAGTGTCGAACCCGGCGCGCCCGGCCCGTCCGGCAATCTGATGGAACTCCCGTGCGTTGAGCTGACGCACCCGGGTGCCGTCATATTTGGACAGTCCGGTCAGCAGGACGGTGCGGATGGGCACATTGATGCCCACCCCCAGAGTGTCAGTGCCGGAGACCACCTTCAGCAGCCCGTCCTGGGCCAGCTGCTCCACCAGCCTGCGGTACTTCGGCAGCATTCCGGCGTGATGGACCCCGACGCCGGAGGCCAGCAGCCGCTTCAGCGTCTGACCGTAGCCCTTGGCGAACCGGAAGGTCTTCAGACGCTGGGCCAGCTGCTCACGCTCGGCCTTGGACAGCAGGTTCAGACTCATCAGCCCTGCGGCCCGCTCGGCAGCCTCCCGCTGGGAGAAGTGCACCACATACACCGGCGCCAGACCGGAGGCGGCCAGCTGCTCCAGCTTCTCCACCAGCGGGACGGTGGAGTACTCGTAGCTCAGCGGCACGGGCCGCTGGGCGGAGGAGACGACGACGACGTCGCGGCCGGTGCGCTCGGCCAGGCGCTTCTCGAACCGGCTGGTATCGCCCAGAGTGGCCGACATCAGCAGGAACTGCGCCGAGCTGACACCGCCCCCGGTGGGGGCCAGCTCAATCAGCGGCACCTGCCAGGCCCAGCCGCGCTCCGGTTCGGCGTAGAAGTGAAACTCGTCCATCACCACCGGCCCGACGTCGGCCTCCGGACCTTCGCGCAGCGCCTCATTGGCCAGGATCTCTGCGGTGCAGCAGATGATGGGGGCCGAGGCGTTGACCGCCGAGTCGCCGGTGACCATCCCGACCTTCTCGGGCCCGAAGACCTCCACCAGGGAGAAGAACTTTTCGCTGACCAGGGCCTTGATCGGTGCGGTGTAGACGCTGCGCTCACCACGGGCCAGGGCGAAGAAATGAGCAGCCAGTGCCACCAGGGACTTCCCGGACCCTGTGGGGGTAGCCATAATCACGTGATTGCCGGCGGCCAGCTCCATCACCGCGTCCTGCTGGGCGGGATAGAGCTGGATGCCGCGGGCGGCCGTCCACTCGGTGAAGACCTCTATCAGGTCCTCCGGCGCGGACGCGGCCCAGGATCCGGGGACCTCCAGACGCGGGGCAACGGTGGTCATCGCCTCCGGGCTCACCAGCCGCGCTCGCGCCACTCGGGAAGCTTGCTGCGCTCTTCGCCGAGAGTGGTGGGTGCTCCGTGGCCGGGGTGAATGATCGTGTCGTCGTCGTACGCATCGAAGATGCGGGAGGAGACGTCGTCGATCAGCTGCGTGAAGTCCTCCGCGCTCCAGGTCTTCCCCACGCCGCCGGGAAACAGGGAGTCCCCGGTGAAGATATGCGTGGGTCCGTCCTCCACCGGGTAGACGAAGGCCACCGAGCCGGGGGTGTGGCCGCGCAGGTGGATCACATCCAGCGCGATCCCGTCGTACTGCACCGTCTCACCGTGCTGCAGCCGCCGCGTGATCCGCACGCCCTTGTCCTTCTCGATGGCCTCGGCGTCGAACTCGCCGGCGGCCAGCTCCACTCCGGGGGTCTCCGCCAGCTGCGGAAGCGCCCGAATATGATCCCAGTGCTGATGAGTGGTCAGCACAGCCCGCAGGCCGGGGGAGCACGGAGTGTCACCGCTGGCTACGTCGATCATCGCCGTGATGGACTCCGGTTCGTCGGCGGCGTCGATGAGCACCTGGACCCCCGACTTCTTGGCGGTGAGCAGGTAGACGTTGTTGCTCATCTCACTGACGGAGATGCGCCGAACGGTCACAGCGGGCAGGTCGTAGATCAAGGAGCTTTCCGGGGCCATGCGCTCCAGTGTATGCGTGAGGACCCGCTGCTGTGCAGGGCGACGGCCACCGGCCGCCTCACCCCTCCTCCGTACAGGCGCGGGCGGACGCGGACCTGCAGTGTGAAATCGAACACTTGTTCGATCCCACTGTGGGCCTTAGACTTGTGCGCGTGCCTGAGCCGACTGCCCCTGTGATCGAGTCCGTGGACGACTATTACCGTGCCGGGACTGCCGGGAGCCCCTCGAGCAACGGAGCTCCCTCCGGTGTGCGCGCCGAGGCGGACCGGATCGTGGTGCAGGGGGCCCGCGAGCACAATCTGAAGAACGTAGCCGTGGAGCTTCCACGCAGCGCGTTCATCGTCTTCACCGGCCTCTCCGGGTCAGGGAAGTCCTCGCTGGCCTTCGACACTATCTTCGCCGAAGGTCAGCGCCGCTATGTGGAGTCGCTGTCCGCATACGCCCGGCAGTTCCTGGGGCGGGTGGACAAGCCGGACATCGACTTCATCGAGGGACTCTCCCCGGCAGTCTCCATCGACCAGAAGTCCACCTCCCGCAATCCGCGGTCCACCGTCGGCACCGTCACCGAGATCCACGACTATCTGCGTCTGCTCTGGGCGCGCATCGGGGTGCCGCACTGCCCGGAGTGCGGGGAGAAGATCGACCGGCAGACTCCGCAGCAGATCGTGGACCAAGTGATGTCCTTCCCGGAGAAGACTCGGTTCCAGGTGCTGGCGCCGGTGGTGCGCGAACGCAAAGGCGAGTTCAAGGACCTCTTCCGGGAGCTGGCCGGCGCCGGGTTCTCCCGCGCGCTGGTGGACGGCGAGCTCATCCAGCTCAATGATCCGCCCGCACTGGAGAAGCAGTACAAGCACACCATCGACGTGGTCATCGACCGGCTGGTCATCCGTGAGGGTATGCGCCAACGGCTCACCGACTCCATCGAGACCGCGCTGAAGCAGGCCGACGGGCGCGTGGTGATCGACCTGGTGGACCTGGACGAGGACGGCCGGCCCGCCGATCCCAGCCGCGTGCCCGAGGGGCTCACCGGACCGAAGCACCGCACCTTCTCGGAGAACCTGGCCTGCCCGAACGAGCATCCGCTGCCGATCGATGAGATCGAGCCGCGCACCTTCAGCTTCAACTCTCCCTTCGGCGCCTGCGACGTGTGCTCCGGCATCGGGTCCCGGCTGGAGGTGGACCCCGAGCTGGTGGTCCCCGACGACACGCTGACCCTGAACCAGGGCGCGATCGCGCCCTGGTCTGCCGGCACCGAGACGAAGAAGTACTGGCTGCGCCTGATGGCAGGGCTGGGCGACGAGCTGGACTTCGATCTGGACACCCCCTGGCAGAAGCTTCCGGCCAAGGTGCGCAAGGCGCTGCTGCACGGACGCAACTTCAAGGTCAAGGTCTCCTACCGCAACCGCTGGGGCCGCGAACGGCGCTACACCAGCGGTTTCGAGGGTGTGCTGTCCTATATTGAGCGCAAGCACGCAGAGGTGGAGTCGGACAACGCCCGGGACCGCTACGAGCAGTACATGCGGCAGATCCCCTGCCCGGCCTGCGACGGGCAGCGGCTGAACCCCGCCGTGCTCTCCGTGCTGGTCAACGGAAAGTCGATCGCCGAGGTCGCGCGGCTCTCCCTGGAGGACTGCGCGGAGTTCTTCCACTCCCTGCAGCTGTCAGCCCGCGATGCGAAGATCGCCGACCAGGTGCTCAAAGAGATCCACGCCCGCCTGCAGTTCCTGCTCGACGTCGGGCTGAACTACCTCACGCTGGAGCGCGCCGCCGGCACCCTCTCCGGCGGGGAGGCCCAGCGCATCCGCCTGGCCACCCAGATCGGCTCTGGGCTGGTCGGAGTCCTCTACGTGCTCGATGAGCCCAGCATCGGGCTGCACCAGCGGGACAACACACGGCTGATCCAGACCCTGACCCGCCTGCGGGATCTGGGGAATACGCTCATCGTGGTCGAACACGATGAGGACACCATCGCCGAGGCCGACTGGGTCGTGGACATCGGTCCCGGGGCAGGGGAGCGCGGAGGCTCGATCGTGCATTCCGGCTCGGTGGAGGGCCTGCGCGCCAACGAATCCTCCATCACCGGTGACTATCTGGCCGGCCGGCGGAGCATCGCCGTGCCCGCGCAGCGCCGCCCTGTGGACCCGCAGCGCTGCCTGCGGGTCGTCGAAGCCCAGGAGAACAACCTGGACAACGTCAGCGTGGACATCCCGCTGGGCGTATTCCTGGCGGTGACCGGAGTCTCCGGTTCCGGGAAGTCCACCCTGATCAATGAGATCCTCTCCAAGGCCCTGGCCAACCGGCTGAACAATGCGCGTCAGGTGCCGGGGCGCCACCGCCGCATCGACGGGGTGGAGGAGCACCTGGACAAGATCATCCAGGTGGACCAGAGCCCCATCGGGCGCACTCCGCGCTCGAACCCGGCCACCTATACCGGGGTCTTCGACCACATCCGCAAGCTCTTCGCCTCCACCAATGAGGCCAAGGCCCGCGGCTACCAGCCCGGCCGGTTCAGCTTCAACATCAAAGGCGGACGCTGCGAAGCCTGCACCGGCGACGGCACGCTGAAGATCGAGATGAACTTCCTGCCCGATGTCTACGTCCCCTGCGAGGTGTGCCAGGGAGCCCGCTACAACCGCGAGACCCTGGAGATCCTCTACAAGGGCAAGAACATCGCTGAAGTCCTGGACATGCCGATCGAGGAGGCCGCGGAGTTCTTCGCCGCATTCGCCCCCATCGCCCGGCACCTGAACACCCTGGTCGACGTCGGGCTGGGCTATGTGCGGCTGGGTCAGTCAGCGACCACGCTCTCCGGGGGAGAGGCGCAGCGGGTGAAGCTGGCCTCCGAGCTGCAGAAGCGCTCCAACGGACGGTCCATCTATGTGCTGGACGAGCCGACCACCGGCCTGCACTTTGAGGATATCCGCAAGCTGCTGGGCGTGCTGCAGGGCTTGGTGGACAAGGGCAACACGGTGGTGACCATTGAGCACAACCTCGATGTCATCAAGTCCGCCGACTGGATCCTGGACCTCGGCCCGGAGGGCGGCTCCGGAGGCGGGCGCATCATCGCCGAGGGAACCCCCGAGCAGGTCGCCGCAGAGCATCGGGAGAGCGGATCCCACACCGGCCGGTTCCTTCACGCGTTGCTAAACTCCCCCACGTGACCAGCGCATCCGGAACCCCCGACTCCACCGCCGCGGTCGAAGGCCGCACCCGGGGCCAGGAGTGCGTCCGGATCGCCGGCGGGCGGCTGGTGCGCATGCTCTGCCGCCCCACCATCACCGGGCTCGAGAATGTCCCGACCAGCGGCGGGTTCATTGTGGCCAGCAACCACCTCAGCTTTCTGGACTCCGTGCTCATCCAGGGGATCTTCCCGCGGCCGGTGAGCTTCTTCGCCAAAGCCGAGTACTTCACCCAGCCCGGAGTCCGCGGACGCGGCATGCGCTTCTTCTTCGAATCCTTCGGCTCGGTGCCGGTGGACCGGGACAAGCAGTCCGGCGCCGTCGAGGCGCTGTTCGGGCTGACCAGCATCATCCGCGCCGGCCACGGCGTGGGCATCTACCCGGAGGGCACCCGCAGCCGGGACGGCCGGCTGTACCGGGGGAAGAACGGCGTCGGCTGGCTGGCCCTGGCCACCGGGGCGCCGGTGATCCCCGTCGGGCTGCGCGGCACCCAGCGGCTGCAGCCGCCGGACAAGAACACGATCCGGCCGGCCAGCTTTGAGATGCACGTCGGGGCCCCGCTGCAGTTCGAACACCTGGGGGAGCGGCACCCCCTTCCGGTGCGCCGCGACGCCACCGCCCAGATCATGGACGCCATCGCAGGGCTCTCCGGGCAGGAGCGGGTGGAGACCTACAACTCCCGGCCCACCGACCCCAGCCTGACTGAGGGAGCCGATGGCTGATCCAGCCTCCTACCGCCCGGCCCCCGGGGAGATCCCGACCCGGCCCGGGGTCTACCGGTTCATCGACCCGCACGGCCGGGTGATCTACGTCGGCAAGGCGAAGAACCTGCGATCCCGGCTGAACTCCTACTTCACCTCCGTCCACCAGCTGCACCCCAAGACCTACGCCATGGTGCACGCAGCCGCCGACGTCGAGTGGACCGTTGTGGGCTCCGAGCTGGAAGCCATCCAGCTGGAGTACACCTGGATCAAGCAGCACACGCCCCGGTTCAACATCATGTACCGGGACGACAAGTCCTACCCCTACCTTGCAGTCACCATGAACGAGAAGGTGCCGCGGGTGCAGGTCATGCGCGGGGACAAGAAGCCCGGGGTGAAGTACTTCGGCCCCTTCCATCCCGCCAAAGCGATCCGCGAGACCGTGGACACTATGCTGCGCGTCTTCCCGGTGCGGTCATGCTCGGCGGGAGTCTATAAGCGGGCGGCCGCCTCCGGCAGGCCCTGCCTGCTCGGCTATATCGACAAATGCTCTGCCCCCTGCGTGGGCAATATCTCGGTGGAGGACCACCGGCGCCTGGCCGAAGAGTTCGTCGAGGTCATGGCCGGCCGGCACGGGCCTCATATGCGGCGCATCGAGGAGCAGATGAAGCAGGCGGTGGACGAGCTGCGGTTCGAGGACGCCGCGCGCCACCGCGACGACCTGGAGGCCCTGCGCCGGGTGTTCGAGCGCAACGCCGTCGTCCTCGCCGAGGACACCGAAGCCGATATCTTCGCCTTCGCCTCCGATGAGCTGGAGGCCAGCGCCCAGGTCTTTCACGTGCGCCAGGGACGCATCCGCGGTCAGCGCGGCTGGATCTCGGAGAAGGTGGAGGAGATCGACGACGCCGGCATGGTCGAGCAGCTTCTGCTGCAGATCTACGGGGCGATGCCGGACACCGAGCGCATCCCCCGGGAGGTCCTGGTGCCGGCCCTGCCGGAGAACCACGAGGAGCTCACCGCCTGGCTGAGCGGACGCCGCGGAGCCAAAGTGAGCCTGCGGGTGCCGCAGCGCGGAGACAAAGCTGCCCTGCTGGGCACCGTGCGGGAGAACGCCGAGCAGGCGCTGTCGCTGCACAAAGCGCGCCGCTCCAGCGATATCACCACCCGATCGGCGGCGCTGCGCGAACTGCAGGAGGCCCTGGGCCTCAGCGAGCCGCTGATGCGCATCGAATGCTTCGACATCTCCCACACCTCCGGAACCAGCGTGGTCGGATCCATGGTGGTCATGGAGGACGGGCTGCCCAAGAAGAAGGACTACCGGCGGTTCTCCGTGCGCGGCGAGGCGGCCCGGGATGACACCGCCGCCATGCGGGACGTCATCAGCCGCCGCTTCGCCCGCTACCTGGAGCAGCAGCGCCAGGAGCAGGAGGAGCTCGCGCGGCAGGAGCCGGCTGCCCAGCCCGCCACCGCCGAAACCGACAGCCAGGTCCGCGAGTCCACGCTCACCGACCGCGACTCTCCACGCTTCGCCTACCCGCCCAGCCTGGTGGTGGTCGACGGCGGCCAGCCGCAGGTCAACGCCGCCCGAGAGGCACTCGACGAGCTGGGACTTCAGGACATGCCCGTGGTGGGCCTGGCCAAACGGCTGGAGGAGGTGTGGCTGCCTGAGGACCCCTTCCCGCTGGTGCTGCCGCGCAGCTCGGAGGCGCTCTATATGCTCCAGCGCATCCGCGATGAGGCGCACCGCTTCGCCATCCAGTACCACCGCTCCGCTCGGTCGAAGCGGATGACAGCCTCCGCACTGGACGAGGTGCCCGGCCTGGGACCGCAGCGGCGGGCCTCCGTCGTCGCCCATTTCGGCTCAGTGGCGCAGCTGAAGAGAGCCACCGCCGAGCAGGTCGCGGAGGTGCCCGGCATCGGACTTCAGACTGCCCAGCGCATCCTGGACCATCTGCACGGCGAAGCCGCGAACAGCGACTCCCAGCCGCCCGAGCAGGCGGCTGACGGCGCAGATCCCACCGGGTAGAGTCTTCAACTATGAGCACGGAACTGACACCGGTCAAGCCGCCCGAGAACGAGCTGCTGATCATCACCGGCATGTCCGGGGCGGGGCGCACCACCGCCTCCCACGCCCTGGAGGACATGGGCTGGTACGTGGTGGAGGGCCTTCCCCCCGAGCTCATCTCCACCATGATGGACCTGGTCGCCCGCCATCCGGGATCGGTGGAGAGGCTCGCCGTGGTGCTGGACGCGCGCAGCCGGGGGCTCTACTCCTCCATGCAGGAGGGGCTCGCCCAGATCCGTGCCGCCGACATCACCTACCGGGTGCTCTTCCTGGAGGCCTCCGATGAGCTGCTGGTGCGGCGCTTCGAACAGGGCCGCCGCCCGCACCCGCTGCAGGGCTCAGGCCGAATCCTCGACGGCATTCAGGCCGAGCGGGAGCTGCTGGCCCCGGTGAAGGATGAGGCCGATATCGTCCTGGACACCACGGACCTGAACGTCCACGGGCTGGCCAACTCCATCAACGAGCTCTTCAACGACGACGGCCCCATCACGCTGCGGCTGAACGTGATGAGCTTCGGCTTCAAATACGGGGTGCCCGCCGACGCCAACTTTCTGGCCGACGTGCGCTTCATCCCCAACCCCCACTGGGTGCCCGAGCTGCGCCCGCTGACCGGCCTGGACGAGAAGGTCAGCGAGTATGTGCTGGTGAACAAGGGGGCCGAGGACTTCGTGGACCGGTACGTGGAGGCGCTGATGCCGGTGCTGGAAGGCTACCGCCGGGAGAACAAGCACTATGCGACCCTGGCGGTCGGATGCACCGGCGGCAAGCACCGATCGGTGGCCATCAGCGAGGAGCTGGCCCGCCGGCTGGACCAGCTGCCCAATGTCACCGTCAACGTCGTCCACCGCGACCTCGGACGCGAATAGCCGACAGGACCGCCGTCATGTCTCCCTCTGTCCCAGCGCAGCGGCCCACCGGACCGATTCCCATGGTCACCACCACCGCCCAGAACCTGCGGGTCCCGCACTCCGGATCCTCGTTCCGGGTCTCCGCCCTCGGCGGCGGCCACGGGCTGAAGGCCACGCTCTCGGCGCTGCGCGTCATCGCCGCCGAACACCTCACCGCCATCTGCACGGTCGCCGACGACGGCGGCTCCTCCGGACGGCTGCGCCGCGACATGGACGTGCTGCCTCCCGGGGATCTGCGCATGGCGCTGACAGCCCTGTGCGATGACACCGACTGGGGCAGAACCTGGGCCGATGTGATGCAGCACCGGTTCAGCTCCAAGGAGGGGGTCTGCGGCAGCCTGGACAACCACGCCATGGGAAACCTGCTGATCGTGGCGCTCTGGGAGCTGCTCGGCGACCCGGTGGACGGCCTGCGCTGGGCCGGTGCGCTGCTGGGAGCCCGGGGCCAGGTGCTGCCGATGTCGCGAACCCCGCTGACCATGTCCGGCCTGGTTCAGCCTGATGACCCCGGCGAGCAGCCGGTGCGCATCTCATCCCAGGCGGAGCTCGCCCGTGCCGGCACGCTGGGGCGCCTGACCGATGTCCAGATCCATCCCGCCGACGCCGAGGCGTGCCAGGAGGCGGTCACCGCCATTGAGCTCTCCGACTGGATCGTCTTCGGACCCGGCTCCTGGTACACCTCCGTGCTGCCCCACCTGCTGCTGGATGACATGCGCACCGCCCTCTATGAGACCGAGGCCAAACGCTGCGTGGTGATGAACCTCACCTCGGATCTCGCCGAGACCCGCGGCATGAGCCCGGCCGACCACCTGAACGTCATCGCACACTACGCGCCGAAAATGCACATCGACGCCGTGATCGCCGACCCGGGCAGCGTCCGGGACGAGGACCGCAGCGCATTCGCCGATGCCGCCCAGCGGCTGGGGGCAGAGATCACCTATGCCCGGGTGCGGCGGCAGGACACTCCCGCAGTGCATGATCCGCTGCGGCTGGCCATCGCATTCAACGAGGTCTTCCATGGCTGAGCGGGCGCCCGTCGGCGCTGCGGACGGGGGCTTTCCCTGACGTCCAAGAAACTCCAGTACTATGGCCGTCGCTCAACCGGCCCCGACGATGACGAAACACTTGCGAGGACTCGATACCTATGGCGCTGACCGAATCGGTCAAGGACGAACTCTCCACCGTGGAGGTCACCACGACCTCGGAGCGGAAGGCAGAAGTCTCCGCCATGCTGCGCTTCGCCGGCGGACTGCACGTCATCTCCCGGCGCATCGTGATCGAGGCCGAGCTGGACCACGCGGCCACAGCGCGACGGCTGCGTGCCGCCCTGGGGGAGATCTACGGCCACCAGTGCGAGGTCATCGTGGTCTCCGGCAACGGGCTCAAGCGCGGCTCCCGCTATGTGGTGCGTGTAGTGCGCGAGGGAGACGCCCTGGCTCGGCAGACCGGACTGCTTGATGCGCGCGGCCGCCCGGTGCGGGGACTTCCCGCCGTCATCGTCAACGGTTCCATCGACGACGCGGTCGCCGCCTGGCGGGGCGCGTTCCTGGCGCACGGCTCGCTCACCGAGCCCGGCCGCTCCTGCTCCCTGGAGGTGACCTGCCCCGGCCCGGAGGCCGCCCTCGCCCTGGTGGGATCCGCCCGGCGCCTCGGCCTGGTCGCCAAGGCTCGCGAGGTGCGCAACGCTGACCGGGTGGTGATCCGCGATGCCGATTCCATCGCCCAGCTGCTCACCCGGATGGGCGCCCACCAGACCCTCAAAGTCTGGGAGGAGCGGCGCCAGCGCAGGGAGCACCGAGCATCGGCCAACCGGCTGGCCAATTTCGACGACGCCAATCTTCGCCGCTCCGCCCAGGCCGCCGTGGCCGCCGGCGCCCGCGTGGAACGAGCCCTGCAGATCCTCGGCTCCGATGTGCCCGAACACCTCGAATACGCCGGTCGGCTGCGGCTGCAGCATAAGCAGGCCTCGCTGGACGAGCTGGGCCGGCTGGCCGAACCGCCGATGACCAAGGACGCCATCGCCGGGCGGATCCGCCGCCTGCTGGCGATGGCGGACAAACGGGCGGAGGAGCAGGGCATCCGCGGCACTGAAGCCAATGTCACCGACGACATGCTGGGAGACTGACGCCTGGTCTTCATCCCTGGGTGAAATCGCCGCGTCACACTGCTCAACCCCCTTACAGAGGAGCGGCGGCGGTGCATAGGATTGTGACCAGCGAGGCTGTGACCTCGACCAACCGTCATAAGGAGGAACGCATGGCTGAGTACACCCTTCCTGAGCTTGACTACGACTATGGCGCCCTGGAGCCGCACATCTCCGGCCGCATCATGGAGCTGCACCACTCCAAGCACCACAACACCTATGTGGGCGGCGCCAACACTGCTCTGGAGAAGCTGGCCGAGGCCAGGGAGAAGGGCGACTACGCCACGACCCCGAAGCTGCTCAAGGACCTGCAGTTCAACCTGGGCGGACACACCAACCACTCCATCTTCTGGAAGAACCTGACCCCCAACGGCCAGGAGCGCCCCGAGGGCGAGCTGGCAGCCGCCATCGACGAGTACTTCGGCTCCTTCGAGAAGTTCCAGGAGCAGTTCACCCAGGCCGCCCTGACCATCCAGGGCTCCGGCTGGGCCATCCTAGCCTACGAGCCCATCGGCGGAAACCTGGTGATCGAGCAGTTCTACGACCAGCAGAACGGCATTCCGGTGGCCACCACGCCGCTGCTGATGCTGGACATGTGGGAGCACGCCTTCTACCTGGACTACCAGAACGTCAAGCCCGACTACGTGAAGGCCTTCTGGAACATCGTCAACTGGGAGGACGTCGCAGCCCGCTTCGCCGCCGCCCGCAGCGGCGCCAAGGCGCTGATCACTCCGTGAGCTGCCGCTGACGCGCACCGCGGTGCGGAGGATGTCCCGCGTCACACCGAGCGGGACAGCTGTGAGAGAATAGCTTACGAAAACTGAACACGTTCTGCAGATCAACCTGAGAACAACGACGTTGTTGGGGGTCGGCGGCGCTGAAGCATCTTCAGCCTGCCGGTCCCCAACTCGCATTCTGGGCACATTCAGCCCCACCGGACACGGAAGGAAGACCCCACAACATGGCGACCAAGATCGCAATCAACGGATTCGGACGAATCGGACGCAACGTCCTGCGCGTGCTCGAAGACCAGGGCCAGGACTTGGAACTGGTGGCGATCAATGACCTGACCGATCCGTCCGCCCTGGTGAATCTGACCAAATACGACTCCGTCATGGGACGCTACCCTGCCGAGGTGCGCCTCGAGGGGGATCACCTGATCGCCGGCGACCGGCGGATCCGGCTGCTGTCTGAGAAGGACCCGGAGAAGCTGCCGTGGGGCGAGCTCGGAGTCGACATCGTCATTGAGGCCACCGGGTTCTTCACCGATAAGGCCTCCGCCGGCAAGCACCTGTCCGCCGGCGCGAAGAAGGTGGTGGTCTCCGCCCCGGCCAAGGGCGCCGACGCCACCTTTGTGCTGGGCATCAATGAGGAGACCTACGACGCCGAGAAGCACACCGTGATCTCCAACGCCTCCTGCACCACCAACTGCCTGGCGCCGCTGGTGAAGGTGCTGCACGAGGAGTTCGGGATCGTCGAAGGCCTGATGACCACCATCCACGCCTACACCGGAGACCAGCGGCTGCACGACGCCCCGCACAAGGACGCCCGCCGCGCCCGTGCTGCAGGGGTGAATATGGTGCCCACCTCCACCGGCGCCGCGGCCGCCATCGGTGCCGTGATCCCCGAGGTCGACGGCCGGCTGGACGGCTTCGCAGTCCGGGTGCCCACCATCACCGGTTCCGGAACGGACCTGACCGTCACAGTCGCCGCCGAAGGCGTCACCGTCGAAGACGTCAACGCCGCATTCCGGCGCGCGTCCGAGGGCAGCCTGGCCGGAGTGCTCTCCTACAACGAGGACCCTATCGTCTCCAGCGACATCGCCGGGGACAAGCACGCCTCCATCTTCGACGCACCGCTGACCAAGGTGATCGGCAATACGGTGAAGGTCTTCGCCTGGTATGACAATGAGTACGGCTACTCCTCGCGTCTGGTGGAGATGGTCGACTACATCGGCCGCACCCTGTGAGCGCCGCCCCGCTGAGGCCCCCGGAGCCGGAGTCTCCGCCGGCGCCGCCGGCCGCCGATTGATAACCTGGCACCATGACCGCAGCTACGCTCAACACCCTGCTCTCCGACGGCGTCTCCGGCCGGACCGTACTGGTCCGCTCCGACCTCAACGTCCCCCTCTCCGAGGGCGCCTCAGGCCGGTCGGTCACCGATGACGGACGCATCCGAGCATCCCTGCCGGTGCTGGAGAAGCTCGCCGCCGCCGGCGCGCGGGTGGTGGTCACCGCGCATCTGGGCCGCCCGAAGGGCACCCCGGATCCGCAGTACTCCCTAGCACCGGTGGCCGCCCGGATGGCTGAGCTGACCCAGGTGACCATCCGGCGCGCCGAGGACCTGGTGGGGCCCAGCGCCCGCACAGCAGCTTCTGAGCTCTCAGACGGGGAGATCCTGCTGCTGGAGAACGTCCGCTTCGACCCCCGCGAGACTTCCAAGGATGAGGCCGAGCGTAGTCAGCTGGCCGCGGAGCTTGCTGAGCTGGTCGGCCCGAAGGGCGCCTACGTCAATGACGCCTTCGGTGCGGTCCACCGCCGGCACGCCTCGGTCTATGACATCGCCTCGCGGCTTCCGGCCTACCAGGGGGACCTGGTGGCCGACGAGCTGCAGGTGCTCAAGCGGCTCACCGAATCCCCGCAGCGGCCCTACACCGTGGTGCTGGGAGGCTCCAAGGTCTCCGACAAGCTCGCAGTGATCGAGAACCTGATCCCCAAGGCTGATGCCCTGCTGATCGGCGGCGGCATGGTCTTCACCTTCGCCAAGGCGATGGGATACGGGATCGGGAAGTCGCTGGTGGAAGAGGACAAGCTGGAGACCGTGACCGGGTTCATCCGCACCGCAGAGCAGCAGGGCTGCCGGCTGGTGCTGCCCACCGATATCGTCATGGCCTCCCACTTCGCCGCCGATGCCGAGTATGAGGTGCTGGGCATCGATCAGCTGGAATCCGGCGCGTACGGGGACCAGGCGCTGGGCCTGGACATCGGCCCGCAGACCGGAGAGGCCTTCGCCGCGGAGATCAGCGGCTCCAACACCGTGTTCTGGAACGGCCCCATGGGAGTCTTCGAGATGGAAGCCTTCGCCTCCGGCACCGCGTCGGTGGCCCAAGCATTGGCGGACTCCCCGGGCTTCACCGTGGTCGGCGGAGGCGACTCCGCGGCCGCAGTGCGAACCCTGGGCTTCGACGAAAGAGCCTTCGGCCACATCTCCACCGGAGGAGGCGCGAGCCTGGAGTACCTGGAGGGCAAGAGCCTCCCCGGCCTGGAAGCGCTCAACGCCTGAGCCCACCACCTGCCACTACCGAGAGTAAGGACGCGATGACTGCACAGAAGGACGGACAGTTCGTGCGCCGGCCCCTGATCGCCGGGAACTGGAAGATGAACATGGACCATATGCAGGCCATCGCCCTGGTCCAGAAACTCGCCTGGACCCTGGACGACGCCGGCCACGACTACCAGCGCGTACAGGTCTCCGTCTTCCCGCCGTTCACCGACCTGCGGGGGGTCCAGACTCTGGTGGCCGGGGACAAGCTCTCACTCGACTACGGCGCCCAGGACCTCTCGCCGCAGGACTCCGGCGCCTACACCGGTGATATCTCCGGCGCCTTCCTCGCCAAACTCGGCTGCACCCAGGTACTGGTGGGCCACTCGGAGCGCCGCGAGATCCACCGCGAGGACGACGCGATGGTGCGCTCCAAGCTGGAGGCTGCGCTGCGCCATGGTCTGGCCCCGGTGCTCTGCGTGGGGGAGGGGCTGGAGGTCCGCGAGGCGGGCGATCACATCAGCCACACCCTGGCGCAGGTGCAGGCCGCCGTCGAGGGATTCACCGCCGAGCAGCTGGCGGAACTGGTCATCGCCTATGAACCGGTCTGGGCGATCGGGACCGGGAAGGTCGCCGGTGCCGAGGACGCCCAGGAGATGAGTGCGGCCATCCGCGCCAAACTCGCCGAGCTGCACGGCCAGGACTTCGCCGATTCGGTGCGCATCCTCTACGGCGGCTCGGTGAAGTCCGGCAATGTCGCCCAGATCCTGCAGGGAGCCGACGTCGACGGCGCCCTGGTGGGTGGAGCCTCACTGGATGCCGAAGAGTTCGCCAAGATCGCCCAGTTCGAGAAGCACATCACCGCCTGAGGCTTGGGACCCGCAGACGGGAAATGCCCCGCACGGCGGGGAGCCTGTATCCTGTAAGCCGCTTCGTTCCGTGCTCCTGAAGACAGAAAGGTCGCAGTGACTGCCCTGACTATCGGACTCCAGGTCCTGCTGCTGGTGATCAGCCTGCTGCTGATCATGCTCATCCTGCTGCACAAGGGCCGCGGCGGCGGCATGTCAGACATGTTCGGCGGCGGTGTGACCAGCTCCCTGGGCTCCTCCGGCGTGGCCGAGCGGAACCTGACCCGGCTGACCATCACCCTGGGGATCCTCTGGGGCCTGATCATCGTGGGCCTGGCGCTGCTGGTTCAGGTCAACGCCGGCTGGTAAACCCCTAGGCGCTCACAGAGGCGCTGCCGCTCACAGAGCCGCTGCGGCGTCCCTGTCCAGGTGCCAGATGGTCTCCTGGGCACCGCGGGCATTGGCGGCCGGCACGCGATCCACATCCGGGTCCGCTGAGAGCGCCTCCGCGGCCGCCTGGGCCTTATCAGCCCCGGTCACCCCGGTCCACACGCGCCGCGCGGTGTGCACCGCGCTGAAAGTCAGCGTCACCCGCAGCGGCGGGCCCAGCTGCGGCGGGGCATCAGACTCACCGGTGGTGGCCTGTCCGGTCACGCGCAGAGACTTCTTGCCCGGGAACAGACTGTTGATATGGCCGTCGGGTCCTACGCCCAGCAGCATCACAGCGAAGCGTGGCATCGCCAGTCCGTCGACGCCCCCGGCGGGCGAATGAGCCTCCAGCTGCTGGGCGTACATCTGGGCCCCAGCCTCCGGATGGGCGGCCTCCTCCGAGCAGGGCATCGGATGAATATTGTCCTCCGGGAGGCCGTGCTCGGCCACCAGCAGGTCCAGCAGCGCTTGGCGGGCCTGGGTCTCATTGCGCTCGGGGTCGTCCTCGGGCAGCAGGCGCTCATCGCCCCACCAGAAGTGCACCCGCGTCCAGTCGGGCGTGGGAACGCCGTCGGCGGCCACCAGAGCCGCAGCCGCCTTCAGCGTGCGGATCCCGGCACCCCCGCCGGTCAGCGACACATGGGCCAGGCCCTCTTCGCGCACGGTCTCCTGGAGGACACCCAGCAGCTTGACCGCAATCCCTTCGGCCACGGCATCGGCGTTGTCAAACACCTCGATCTGCGGCTGGGCTGCCGCAGAGTTGATCTGAAGGCCCGTCATAGCCCCACCTTTCGTCGACGTCTTATCCGCAGACTGCCCGGCACACGCTAGCCCGGCCTGCTCCATACCCCATGGACACCTCCTGGGTGCCCGCCGTCTCCGGCGCGGGCGCCGGGTTAGGGGACCCGCCAGCTGCGTCCGTCCCGCTCCAGCAGCTCGTGGGCAGCCTCCGGCCCCCACGAACCGGGCGCATACGGGTCCGGCTGGGTCCCCAGGGCCTCCCAGTGCTTGACGAAGGGATCCAGGATTTGCCAGGAGAGCTCCACCTCGCGGTGCCGCGGGAACAGCGGCGGCTCGCCGAGAAGCACATCGAGGATCAGCCGCTCATAGGCCTCCGGAGACTCCTCTGCGAAGGAGCGGCCGTAGCTGAAGTCCATGTCGACATCGCGGATGTCCATCTGGGTGCCCGGAACCTTGGAGGCCAACCGCAGTGTAGCTCCCTCATTGGGCTGAATGCGGATGATCAGCGCATTCTGGCCGAACTGAGCCTCATCGGCCTCAGTGAACAGCAGATTGGGGGCTCGGGTGAACATCACGGCGATCTCAGTCACCCGCTTGCCCAGCCGTTTGCCGCTGCGCAGGTAGAACGGCACACCCGCCCAGCGGCGAGTGTGGATCCCCAGCTTCAGGGCCGCGAATGTCTCCGTGGTGGAGTGCGGGTCGAATCCCTCCTCCTCCAGGAAGCCAACCACCTTCTCGCCGTTCTGGGTCCCGGAGGTGTACTGGCCGCGTGCGCTGGCGGCGGTGATGTCCTCGGGAACCAGCACGGCTTCGAGAACCTTCTCCTTCTCCCGCCGCAGATGATCGGCGTCGAAGTTGATCGGCTCCTCCATAGCAGTCAGCGCCAGCAGCTGGAGCAGGTGGTTCTGGATCACGTCCCGGGCCGCTCCGACGCCGTCGTAGTAGCTGGCCCGCCCACCGATGCCGATGTCCTCGGCCATGGTGATCTGGACATGGTCGACGTGCTGGTTATTCCACAGCGGCTCGAACAGCCGGTTGGCGAACCGCAGCGCCAGCAGGTTCTGCACCGTCTCCTTGCCCAGATAATGATCGATCCGGAACACCTCGTGGGAGGCGAAGACCGACTCCACCACCTGATTGAGCTCGTGCGCGCTGGCCTCATCGTGGCCGAAGGGCTTCTCAATGATCACCCGGGACCAGGAATCATGGGCAGACTCTGAGCGGCGGGCCAGACCATGGGCGGAGAGCTTCTGGCAGACGATCTCGAAAGAGTTGGGCGGAATTGAGAGGTAGAAGGCGTGGTTGCCCCCGGTGCCGCGCTGGGTGCGCAGCTCGGTGAGGATCTCCCCGAGCTGCCGGTAGGCGGCATCGTCCTCGAACCCCTGCGCTGAGACGAAGCGCAGCCCGGAGGCCAGCTGCTGCCAGGTGTTCTCGTCGAATTCGGTGCGCGCACCGGCCTGGATATGGTCGCGCACCTCATCGGCGAAGTCCTCATGGCTCCAGGGACGGCGCCCGAAGCCCACCAGGGAGAAGCCCTCCGGCAGAAGCTGGCGGTTCGCCAAATCGTAGAGCGCCGGCAGCAGCTTCTTTCTCGCCAAATCGCCGGTGACTCCGAACATCACCATGGCGCAGGGACCGGCAGGACGGTTCGCTCCATTGCCGGTCTCCTTCGGCACCCCGCGCAGGGCGGAGGCCAGCGGATCTCCGTGATGCGCTGCAGAACTCATGCGCTCAGCTGCCCCACCGCGTCGAGCACCTGCTGCAGACCGGCGCGCCGGTCACGCAGATGCAGCTGCACCACAGGACGGCCGTGCTCGGCCAGCACCTGGGCGTCTCCGGCGGCCTGGGCGGAGATCAGCCGGCCGAGTGTGAAGGGCCGCTCGGGCACCTCAAGGTCCTCGTCGGTCTCGGCAGTGATCTGCAGGAAGACTCCGACGGCGGGCCCGCCCTTGTGGAACTGCCCGGTGGAGTGCAGGAAGCGCGGCCCCCATCCGAAGGTGACCGGGCGGTTCGCCGCGGCCGCCAGCTGCGGGCGGATCTCCTCCAGCTGCGACTCGCCCAGCCGGTCCAGATACGCCATCACTGCCAGATAGCCGGTCTCCGGCAGCCGCTGAAGCAGCGCCCGAAGGACGGCGGGCACATCGGCTTCCCCCTGTAGGGAGGCATCGCCCCAGGTGCGGATCTCCACGGCTGCGTCGGTCACCGGCTCCGCGGACTCCGGGGCAGGGGAGTCCAGCAGGCTGCGGGCAGCGGCCTTGGCGGACTCCACATCGGGCTGATCGAAGGGATTGATGCCCAGCAGGGAGCCTGCCACGGCGGTGGCGGTCTCCCAGAGCATGAACTGTGCGCCCAGGCTCCCGCCGGTGCGCACCACATGCGGGCTGACCACGGTCTCCTCCGGGTCGTCGTCCACTGAGGAGCCGTCCTCGGCCTCAGCATCGATGATCTCCACCACCAGGAGGTCGTCGGCGTCCCAGGTCAGCTCCGGCTCGCCGTCGGCCACAATGACCGGCAGCACTCCGGTTCCCGCTTTGCCGGTGGATTCAGCGATGAGCTGCTCGATCCAGGCGCCCAGGCCCACCAGTGGTGAGCCGGCGTCGACGATCACCAGCTTGTCCCGCAGCGGCGAGGTGCCTCCCACGGCGGAGCCCAGCTGCAGCCCGGGATTGGCGGCGTCGTCGGTGAAGAGGATCTCTGCGGCATCCTCGGCCTCATCCAGCAGAGCCTCAATATCGGCTCCGGCCAGGCCCGAGGGCACCAGTCCGAAGGCGGTCAGTGCCGAGTAGCGCCCGCCGACCGAGGGGTCGGCCTCGAACAGGGCCCGCACCCCGTCCTGCTGGGACTGCTCGGCCAGGGGGGAGCCGGGATCGGTGACCACCACAGTGCGGGCGGCCGCGTCGATGCCGGCGGCGGCGAAGGCCTGCTGCACAATCCGGCGCTGGGAATCGGTCTCCACTGTGGAGCCGGACTTGGAGGCGACCACCAGCACTGTGCGCTCCAGCTCTGCCAGCGCGGACCGGACCTGGTGCGGGTCAGTGGAGTCCAGCACCACCAGGTCTACACCCGCGGTGGCGCAGATGACCTCAGGCGCCAGGGAGGACCCGCCCATCCCGGCGAGCACCACCCGGTCCACACCCTCTGATGCCAGCTCCTGGCGCAGGGCGGTGATCCGGGGGACGAGCTCCCGGGATGCGGCGAACGGTGAGACCCAGCCCAGCCGCTTGGAGGCCTCATCCTCTGCCGCGGCGCCCCAGAGGGTCCGGTCCTTGGAGGCCAGCCGCGAGGCGAACTCATGGTCCAGCAGACCGGGCACATGGGTGTCGGCAGCTTCGCGGGCCGCGCCCAGCAGTGACAGTGACAGCGAGCTCATGGGTGGATTCCCTTCAGTGGTCAGCAGTTTCTGCCGGCAGTATTCAGCTGTTGCGCTTCAGACCCTCATCAACGGTGCTCAGCAGCCCCTCCCAGGAGGTCTCGAACTTCTGAAGGCCTTCGCGCTCCAGGGTGTCGACCACGTCGCGGTAGCTGATTCCGGCTGCCGAGATGCCGTCGAGCACCCGGTTGGACTCCACGTAGGTGTCAGTCATGGTGTCGCCGTCGATCTCGCCGTGGTCGGCCAAGGCATTCAGCGTCTTCTCCGGCATAGTGTTGACCACCCCGGGGGCGGCCAGCTCGGTGACGTAGAGCGTGTCGGAGAGGCTGGGATCCTTGGTGCCGGTGGAGGCCAGCAGCAGCCGCTGGGGGTGGCCGCCGCGCTCAGCCAGCAGCAGCCAGCGCTCGGAGCTGAAGGACTCCGAGGCGATCTGGTGGGCCAGCCGGGCATTGGCGATCGCCGCCTTGGACTTCAGCTTCTCGGTGCCGGGCTTGCCCTCTTCGGCGGCCAGCTCCAGGCGCTTGTCCACCTCGGTGTCCACCCGGGAGACGAAGAAGCTGGCCACCGAGTGGATCTTGGAGATGTCCCGACCGTTGGAGTGGGCCTTCTCCAGCCCGAGCATGAACGCGTTGATCACCGCGCGGTAGCGCTCCAAGGAGAACACCAGGGTCACGTTGACGCTGATGCCCTCAGCCAGCACGGCGGCAATGGCCTCGATTCCCTCCACCGTGGCAGGGATCTTGATCATCACATTCTCACGGTCCACCGCCTCGTGGAGCCGCTTGGCCTCGGCGATGGTGGCATCGGCGTCCCGGGCCAGGCGGGGGTCCACCTCGATCGAGACTCGGCCGTCCACTCCGTCGGTGGCGGCGTAGACCCCGGCGAAGACGTCGCAGGCCTCCCGCACATCGGAAGTGGTGATCTCGAAGACGGCCTGCTCGGCGTCGGCCCCGCGGGAGGCCAGCTCAGCCAGCTGCTGCTCATAGGCGTCCCCGGAGCCCACCGCCGACTCGAAGATCGTGGGATTGGTGGTGACACCCACTACGTGGTGGGTTTCGATCAGCGAGGCCAGGCTGCCGGAGTTCAGCCGTTCGCGGGAGAGATCGTCCAGCCAGATGGACACACCGACGTCTGAGAGGGCCTTGGTGTTGGGGTTTCCGGTGGTTGCAGTGCGCTCAGCAGTCATGATGCTCCTTGGGATCGTCTCAGCCGGCTGCGCCGAGGGACTCCTCGGCGGCCTGGGCTACGGCTTCGGCGGTCAGGCCGAACTGTTCGTAGAGGGTCTTGTAGTCGGCGGAGGCCCCGAAGTGGTCCAGGCCGACGATTCGCCCGGCATCACCCACATAGCGGTACCAGGTCATCGGATGCGCCGCCTCCACGGCCACCCGCGCCCGAACGGCCGGGGGAAGCACGGACTCGCGGTAGGACTGGTCCTGCTGCTCGAACCACTCCAGGCACGGCGCGGAGACCACGCGCGCCGCGATGCCCTTGGCGGCCAGGGACTCGCGGGCCTCCACAGCCAGGGAGACCTCCGAACCGGTGCCGATGAGAATCACGTCCGGGGTGACCACCTCGCCGTCACGGACGGCTTCGGCGAGCACATAAGCCCCGCGGGACACTCCCTCCACCGAGGCGAACTCCGCGGCGGTGGCCTCACCTGCGCCGCGGGCGAAGGTCGGCACACCCTGACGGGTCAGCGCGATGCCGGCAGGACGGCTGCGGTTCTTCAGC
The DNA here is from genome assembly GCF_029265375.1 of Nesterenkonia sp. Lineage (GTDB taxonomy): Bacteria > Actinomycetota > Actinomycetes > Actinomycetales > Micrococcaceae > Nesterenkonia. The sequence continues at coordinate 89,490 of NZ_JAJUJJ010000005.1, read as the reverse complement.
ACCTCGCGCCAGGCAACGGCGACCTCATTGGCGTCGGCAGGGCGCACCACGTCCAGCCCAGGGATGGCGCGGAGGCTGGCCAGCTGCTCCACCGGCTGGTGGGTGGGCCCGTCCTCGCCGAGGCCGATGGAGTCGTGGGTCCATACGAAGATCGATCCGATGCCCATCAGGGCGGCCAGCCGCACGGCCGGACGCTGGTAGTCGGAGAAGATCAGGAACGTGCCGCTGTAGGTCCGCAGCGGAACGGAGAGCTGCACACCGTTGGTGATGGCGGCCGCAGCGTGCTCACGCACGCCGAAGTGCAGGTTCCGCCCATAGGGGTTGCCGGTGAACTTGCCGGTGGAGCGGTCCTCCGGCACAAAGCTGGGTTCCGACGAGATGAGCGTGTTGTTGGAGCCGGCAAGGTCTGCCGAACCGCCCCACAGCTCCGGCAGCACCGGGGCGATGGCGTTGAGCACCTTCCCCGAGGCTGCGCGTGTGGCCACGGCCTCCCCGGCAGGGAACTCCGGCAGCGCCTGCTCCCAGTCAGCGGGCAGCTCGCCGGCCTGCAGCCGGTCGAACAGCGCGGCGGCGTCGTCGTTGCTGGACCGCCAGGCCTGATAGGACTTCTCCCACTCTGCGCGGGCCTCGGCTCCCCGGTCGGCCACCTGGCGGGCATGGGCAAGCACCTCCTGGTCGAGGTGGAAGTGCCGCTCCGGATCGAACCCCAGGGCCTCTTTGACCGCGGCCAGCTCCTCCTCGCCGAGTTTGGAGCCGTGGATCCCGCCGGTGTTCTGCTTCTTCGGGGCCGGCCACCCGATGATGGTGCGCAGCGCGATCAGAGACGGTTTGGAAGTCTCCGTCTTGGCTTCGGCCAGTGCCCGCTGCAGCTCCTCGACGTCCTCGACGTAGTCGCCGGTCTTCAGCCAGTCCACGCGCTGCACATGCCAGCCGTAGGCCTGATACCGGGCGAGCACGTCCTCGGTGAAGGCGATGTCTGTGTCGTCCTCAATGGAGATCTTATTGTCGTCCCAGATCACGTTGAGGTTGCCCAGCTCCTGGTGGCCGGCCAGCGAGGAGGCTTCGGAGGTGACGCCCTCCTGCAGGTCGCCGTCGGAGGCGATGACCCACACAGTGTGGTCGAAGGGGGACTCGCCGGGGGCGGCCTCCGGATCCAGCATTCCGCGCAGCCGGCGCTGACCGTAGGCGAAGCCCACAGCCGAGGCCAGGCCCTGGCCCAGCGGCCCGGTGGTGATCTCCACGCCGTCGGTGTGGCCGTACTCCGGGTGACCGGGGGTCTTCGAGTCCCAGGTGCGCAGCGCCTGGATATCCTCCAGCTCCAGGCCGTAGCCGGAGAAGAACAGCTGCAGGTAGAGGGTGAGACTGGTGTGGCCGGGGGAGAGGATGAAGCGGTCCCGCCCGATCCAGCGCGGATCGGACGGATCGTGGCGCATCACCTTCTGGAACAGCAGGTAGGCAGCAGGCGCCAGGGACATGGCGGTGCCGGGATGGCCGGATCCGACCTTCTCCACCGCATCTGCGGCGAGCACCCGCAGGGTGTCGACGGCGCGGCGGTCCAAGTCTGTGAAGACGGCGGAGTCGTTGCGGGCGGTCTCGGTCACTGTCAGTGTCCTCCAAGCAGTTGATCGGTCCTACGGGGTTGGTGGAGGCACGCCCTTGTGCCGCATCTCACTCCAGCCTACCGGCGGAGCGGACGCACGTCTTGGGTCACCGGATCGCTGCAGGAGCCTGTGGGGCGTTGCTGGCCTGCGGCAGCCCCAGGGCGAAGGCGATCAGCGCCAGGTTCCGGTGCCTGATGACCAGGTCGGCCTGCTCTGCCAGTGCCGGCTTCGCGCAGAACGCGGCGCCCACACCTGCTGATGTCACCATATCCAGATCATTGGCGCCATCGCCCACTGCGACCACATTGTGAGCATCCACGCCGAACTCTTCGGCCCACTGGAGCATCAGCCGCCGCTTGCGGGACCGGTCCACCACCTCTCCGGTGACCTGGCCGGTCAGCTTCCCGCCGGCTAGCTCCAGCTCATTGGCTGCGGCAGCGGTCAGGCCCAGCTGCTCGGCCAGGGGCTGCAGGATCTGGATGAACCCGCCGGAGACGGCGCACACCGGGTGTCCGGCCGAGCGGAAGGCAGCGATGAGCTGCGCCGCTCCGGCGGTGGGGGAGAGGTCTCGGCGGGTGTCTTCGAGCACCTGCTCGCGGAGCCCGGACAGCGCACGGACCCGGGCGTGCAGGGAGGCGGTGAAGTCGAGCTCGCCCGCCATGGCGCGCTCGGTGATCTCGGCGACCTCAGTGCCGCGGCCCGCGCGGGCGGCCAGCAGGTCGATGACCTCCTGGTCGATCAGGGTGGAGTCCACGTCCATCACCAGCATCATCGGCTCGGAAGTGCTGCGCGGCCGCAGCTGGGCCGGCAGAACCGTGGAGGTCACTGGTGAGCTGTCCAGTCGATCCGCGGCGTCCTCCAGCAGCGAGTCGATCAGCTGGGTGCCGTAGTCGTCGTCGGAATCCGCCATCTGCAGCGCCCAGCGCACTGCGCGGACCTCCCCGGCGTAGGTAGTGAACCCGGCCGCCTCCGCATGATGCACCGTGCCGCGCCGGGAGAACTCCGCCGTCAGGGAACGGATCAGAGCAGCGTCCAAGTGATCGGCGCAGAGCATGGCGATGGTGCCCGGGAGAGGATGAGTCATAGCCTGTCCACACTATCGCGATGAGGCTGTGCCGCGTGGCCTGCGGCCGCGGCTCGTTAGATAGTGTGTTGACCATGAGTCCAGTCCTGAACCTCGACGGCGTGACGGTCCGCCGGGGCCGCAAGCACCTTCTCAACAACATCAGCTTCGAAGTGTTCGAAGACCAGCGCTGGGTGATTCTGGGGCCCAACGGGGCGGGGAAGACCACACTGCTGCAGATCGCCGCCGGCCGGCTGTTCCCCACCACGGGAAAGGCCCAGGTGCTGGAGGAGACCCTCGGGCAGGTGGACGTCTTTGAGCTGCGGCCGCGGGTAGGCCTGTGCTCCAATGCTGTGGCGAACTCGCTGCCGGGCCATGAGACCGCGCTGAACGTGGTGGTCACCGCCGCCTACGGAGTGACCGGCCGCTGGCGGGAGGAGTATGAGCGTCTGGATGAGCGGCGGGCCTTCCAGCTGCTCAACGACTGGGGGGTCGGTACCGTCTTCGACCGTCCCTTCGCCTCGCTCAGCGAAGGGGAGCGCAAGCGGGTGCAGATCGCCCGGGCCCTGATGACTGACCCGGAGCTGCTGCTGCTGGACGAGCCGGGCGCCGGACTGGATCTGGCCGGCCGGGAGTCCCTGGTGGAGCGCACCTCTGAGCTGATCGGCAGCGCGGAGGCCCCGGCCACGATTCTGGTGACGCACCACCTGGAGGAGATTCCCCCGGGCTTCACCCATGTGCTGCTGATGCGCGACGGGGAAGCAGTGGCGGCAGGGCCGATCGGTCAGACCCTGACCTCGGAGAGCCTCAGCGCCACCTTTGACATGCCGCTTCAGCTGGTGGAGCGTGACGGCCGCTACTCGGCCTTTATGAAGCGCTGATGGAGGCGCTGCTCGGCGTTGAGCTGCACGGGCTGGGCCTCGGTGGACTGGCGCTGATTCTGCTGGCGGCGGTATGGGCCGGAGCCATCAACACGGTGGTGGGCTCGGGAACCCTGGTGACCTTCCCCGTGCTGGTGGCCATGGGAGTGCCCCCGGTGTCGGCAACAGTGTCCAATGCGATGGGGCTGATTGCCGGCAACTTCACCGGCGCCTGGGGCTACCGTCGGGAGATCGCGCAGGTCAGACCGGTGCTGGCCAAGCTGGTGCCGGCCTCCTTCGCCGGTGGGGTCATCGGTGCGACGCTGCTGATCACCCTGCCTGAGGAAGTCTTTGCGCGGGTTGCCCCGGTGCTGATCCTGATCTCCCTAGGCATGGTCATCGCCCAACCCCGCTTGGCTCGCTGGGTGCGGCGCCGTGCCGCCGAGCGCACTGCAGATCCTGATCCGGAGACGCCCCAGCCGGGGGAGGATCCGGAGAGTGTTGCGCGCAAGGCGGCTGACTCGGTGGGCTGGCCGCTGATTCTTCTGGTGTTCCTGGCGGGAATCTACGGCGGCTACTTCGTGGCCGCCCAGGGAATTCTACTGATGGGCGTCCTGGGGGTGCTGCTGGCGGCCACCATCCAGCAGGCCAATGGTGTGAAGAACCTGCTGGTGGCGTTTGTGAACCTCACCGCGGCGATCAGCTACGTGCTGGTCGACTACCTCATGCGCGACCCGGACGAGCGGGTCATTCTCTGGGGCGTGGTGGCCCTGATCGCCGTCGGCTCCACCGCCGGGGGCCTGATCGGAGCCTGGGTCGGCCGCCGGCTCAGCCCGGTGGTGCTGCGCAGCATCATCATCCTGCTGGGCCTGGTGGCCTTGGTGGTGGTGCTGCGCAACCTCGTGGTGGGCTGAGCCGGACGGCTGATTCTGCTAGGGCGCCTCGTAGTAGATCGGCGCGTTCGGTCCCAGCGGCACATCCAGCCACATCCACCCAAGTGTCATCAGCGTCCACACGCCCATGAACGCCAGCGAGTAGGGCAGCATGACTGAGACCAGCGAGCCGATGCCCAGTCGCTTGTCGTAGCGCTGGGCCACCGCGATGATCAGCGCAAAGTAGGTCATCAGCGGGCTGAGGATATTGGTGGCCGAGTCGGAGACGCGGTACGCGGCCTGGGTGAACTCCGGAGAGATGCCCAGATGCATCATGATCGGGACCATTACCGGAGCCAGCATCGCCCACTTGGCCGAGGCCGATCCGACAAAGAGGTTCACAATCGCGACGAACGCCATGAACACCAGAACCAGCGGAAGGCCGGTGAGGTTGATGGAGTCCAGCGCCTCCGCTCCGATCACCGAAACGATCAGGCCCAGATTGGACTGGTTGAAGTAGGCGATGAACTGCCCGGCGGTGAAAGCCAGCACCAGGAACATCGCCATACCGGCCAGAGTCTGGGAGAGCTGGTTGACCACATCGGTGTCATTACGGACCACCTTGGTGACGATCCCGTACACCAGGCCGGGGATGAAGAAGGCGATGATGATGACCACCACCAGCGAGCTCATAAACGGTGACTGAACGATCGCCCCGTCCTCGCCGCGCAGCACGGCATTCTCCGGAACGATCAGCAGCAGAAGCAGACCCACGGTGACCACCAGCGAGATGCCTGCGGCGATCAGGCCCTTCTTCTCCAGCGAGGTGATCTTCAGGGAGTCGCGGTCTTCGCCCTTGAGCACACCCTCACCCTTCCACTCGCCCAGGCGGGGCTCGACGAGGAACTGGCTGACCAGGGTGCCGACGATAGCCAGCACGAAGGTGGAGACGATGATGAACCAGTAGTTCATGGCCAGGTTCATCTGGTCGGCGTATCCCGGGTCCACTGTGGCGGCCGCCTCGATGGTCAGCTCACCCAGCAGCACATCGGTGCCCGAGAGCAGCAGGTTCGCGCTGAACCCTGCCGAGACACCGGCGAAGGCCGCTGCGATGCCGGCCAAGGGGTGCCGGCCCAAGGAGACGAACAGGATCGCTGCCAGCGGTGGCAGCACCACGTAGCCGGCGTCGGAGGCCACCGAAGACATGATGCCGGCGAACACGATGGCGAAGGTGACCAGGGTCCGGGGGATGGCGAGGATGAAGCTGCGCAGCGCAGTGCCGATCAGCCCGGACTGCTCGGCCATACCGATGCCGATCATGGTGGCCAGCACCACGCCCAGCGGAGCGAAGCCGATGAAGTTGTCCACCATGGAGGTGAACATCCACTCCACACCCTCAGCAGAGAGCAGGTTGAAGACCTCCACCTGCTCGCCCTCCAGGGGGTCCTCCACGCTGAGGCCCAGCTGAGAGAAGATCCAGGAGAGCACGACCACCAGCAGCGCCAGCAGCGCGAAAAGCGTGGCCGGATGGGGGAGCTTGTTTCCGGCGAACTCGATGACGTCGAGGAACCGTTGGAAGGGGCCGTGCGGTTTGCTCTTGGCAGTCACCGCTGCTCCTGAGGCGTCCTCAGTCTGGTCCGGGGAGTCCGGATCGTTCGGGGGAGTACTCATAGTTCTGTATGCACTTTCAGCCAGTTGAATGGTCGGATGAGCCGTTTGGCGCGCGCCCAATTGTAGGGGGCGCCCCTCTGCGCCGGGCGAATTGGGGGGATTCGGGCGGGTGCGGTAGCATGGAGTGTTGGCCATCAGGCATTTGCCGTGATGTGCTCTGTCTGAGAAACCCCAGCTTCTGGCAAAATCCAGCGGCGCACGAAAAGGACACCACACCTATGAAGTCAGATATTCACCCGACCTACCAGCCGGTGATCTTCAACGACCTCTCCTCCGGCGAGAAGGTTCTCACCCGCTCCACCGTCACTTCGGAGAAGACCATGGAGTGGGAGGACGGCAACACCTACCCGGTGATCGACGTCGAGATCTCCGCCGCTTCGCACCCCTTCTACACCGGCAAGCAGCGGATCATGGACTCCGCCGGCCGTGTGGAGCGCTTCAACCAGCGCTTCAAGGGCTTCGGCGGCAAGAAGTAAGACTCCCTCAGCGGCCTGCATTTGGGCCGCCCGGCTGCTGTCGTGCTAAGCTCTCTTGGCTCCACAATGAGGCTCTCAGCGTGGCAGCAGACCCCCTGCGCGGGTGGCGGAATAGGTAGACGCGCTAGCTTGAGGTGCTAGTCCTCTATTAATGAGGGTGCGGGTTCAAGTCCCGCTCCGCGCACAGTATCGGAACCCGGTCTGATCAGGAGCAATCCTGACTCAGGCCGGGTTTTGTCGTTCCCAGGTGCGTGTCGGCTCGCTCGCGCCGCTGCGACTCTGAATCTGATGTGGCGTCAGCGCGCCCGGGGGAGCAGGGGTCACCTCGGTGGAGCCTGCTGACGCCCCCTGCCGCCTCGACACCACCGCCGGAACAGCGCCCGGCCCACCCGCAGCAAGATCGTCCTGATAATCATGCACTGACCATAACCGCTCAACCCGTGAGCCCGCTCCATGTGATGGGCGCTTCCGATCCTTGGCGACCTGGCTCACGCATACAGCCACAATACAGATGCCGTCCGGGGCCGGGAAGGCTGAGCGGACGGCCTCTCGTCACCGGCGACCAGGGCTCCCGGGCTGCTCAGCGTACGTTACGTGCCGGATGGGCCCAAACCCCGGTCCTGAAGAGCCGAGTTCAGCACTTTCCAGCACGTAACGCCAGAGGATGGGCGCGCGATGTGGGCGCCCGGGGGCCGGCGCTGGGCGGAGTGCGGCTCACGAGGGCAACGCTGCCGGGCCTGCGGCGAGTGCGCAGGTAATGTGGAATCCATGGCAGCAACCAATCCTTCAGCACAGGCCGAACAGGACGTGGTGGACTTCTGCCGCGACCTCATCCGCATTGACACCACCAACTGGGGTGAGGGGAAGTCCAAGGGAGAGCGCGAAGCGGCCGAGTACTGCGCAGAGATCATGCGCCAGGCCGGCCTGGAGCCGCAGTTCTTCGAGCGTGAGGCCGGGCGGACCAATGTGGTCGCACGAATGCGCGGCACCGATCCGGAGGCCGGAGCCCTGGTGGTCCACGGTCACCTGGATGTGGTGCCCGCCCAGGCGGAGGACTGGCAGGTGGACCCGTTCGGCGCGGAACTGATCGACGGCCTGATCTGGGGCCGCGGCGCAGTGGACATGAAGGACATGGACGCCATGATCCTGGCCAGCCTGCTGCAGATGTCGCGAGAGGGCCATCAGCCGCAGCGGGACATCATCTTCGCCTTCTTCGCCGATGAGGAGGACAACGGCGCCTACGGGGCACGCTGGCTCACAGATACCCACCCTGAGGTCTTCGACGGCGCCACTGAAGCCATCAGCGAGGTCGGCGGGTTCTCCGCCGATATCGCCGGCCACCGCGCCTATCTCATCCAGACCGGAGAGAAGGGCATCCACTGGACCAAGATGATTGCCGAGGGCACCGCCGGACACGGCTCGGCTGTCCACGATGACAACCCCGTGGTCCACCTGGCCGAAGCCGTCGCCGCCATCGGCAGCCACGAATGGCCCATCGAGTACACCAAGACCACCCGGGCGCTGTTCGAGCAGCTCTCCGAGCTCACCGGCATTCCCTTCGACCCGGAGGACCCCAGCGAGCTGCTGGAGGCCACCGGACCCACCGCCCGGTTCATCGCCGCGACCCTGCGCAACACCTCCAACCCCACGCTGCTGACCGCCGGGTACAAGCACAATGTGGTCCCCGGCCAGGCAGAGGCGCTCGTCGACGCCCGCACCCTGCCGGAGCAGGACGCCAAGGTGGCGGCGACTCTGATGGAGCTGGCCGGGGAGAAGGTCCGCTTCGAGCTGCTCAATGAGGGCATCGCCCTGGAGGTCCCCTTCTCCGGCACCCTGGTGGAGCAGATGATCGACTCCCTGCGCGCTGAGGATCCCGAGGCCACAGTGCTGCCCTATATGCTCGGCGGCGGCACCGACAATAAGCACCTGGCCAAGCTGGGGGTCACCGGCTACGGATTCGCGCCGCTGAGACTGCCGGCAGACTTGGACTTCACCGGCATGTTCCACGGAGTCGATGAACGAGTACCGGTGGACGCGCTGCAGTTCGGTGTGCGGGTGCTGCACCGGTTCCTCACCGCCCAGTAGGACACCGGTCAGAACAGCGCCGCCGGGCAGGACACCGGGCAACGCCCTGCCGGCCAGGTCACTGTGGGCTATGCGGTGCGGACTACCCGCATAATTCGCCGCCGCAGCCAATACTTGCGCACTCCTCCGGTGTAGAGCGCGGAGCGGCGCAGCTCCCAGCGGCCGTACTCAGCGTGGTCTATCACCCGGCGTCGCACCTCCGCCAGCGACTCACGGGGCTGGCACGTCAGCACCATATACTCCCAGCCGCGGCCGTCGTCGGTCTCGGTGACATAGCGGTCAGTGGCCAACATGGAGACCACTGTAGGACATCGGTCAACCGCGCAGGGACGCGACGCGGAATTGGGTCTTACCTCGCCGATCAAGCATTGATACTGTGAGGCTATGAACATCGATCCTCGCATCGCCCTGAGCGCACTCACCAACGCTCTGGAGGAGCACCTCTCCGCCGCTGTGAACCGCCGCGGCGAGAACGATCCCGCGGTGGAGACCGCCTTCTACGGTGTGGCTGATGCCTTTGAAGCCTACGAGGACGCGCTGTTCGCAGCCACCGGCGAGGTCACGCCGCTGGATCTCTATGATGAGGAGGCCGACGACGTCGACGATGTGCTCGACGACGACGAGGACCTCGACGACGAGCTCGAAGACGACTGAGCCGCGGCAGACCCCGCGCGCCCGCCGGATGAGGTCCGCGCAGGTGCATTAGGCTTCACCCGTGCAGTGGATAGAAGCCATCATCCTTGGTCTGGTCCAGGGTCTGACCGAGTTCCTCCCCATCTCCAGCTCAGCGCACCTGCGCATCGTCGGAGAGTTCCTCCCCGGAGCTGCAGATCCCGGATCGGCGTTCACCGCGATCAGCCAATTGGGGACCGAAGCTGCCGTGGTGGTCTACTTCTGGAGGGACATCCTGCGGATCCTGCGGGCCTGGTTCGCCGCCGTGGCCGGACGTCTTCCGCACAGCGATCCCGATGCCCGGATGGGCTGGATGATCATCGTGGGCACAATCCCGATCGTGGTGCTGGGCCTGCTGCTGGAGGACTACATCGACACTGTCTTCCGCACACTCTGGCTGACTGCCACCATGCTGGTGGTCTTCGGGTTCCTGCTGGCAGTGGCCGACCACTACGGCAAGCAGCGCAAACCCCTGGAGGAGCTCAGCGTGCGCGACGGCATCCTCTTCGGTCTCGCCCAGTCGCTGGCCCTGATCCCCGGCGTCTCGCGCTCCGGCGGCACCATCACTGCCGGTCTGCTGATGGGTTACACCCGCGAAGCCGCGGCCCGCTACTCCTTCCTGCTGGCGATTCCTGCGGTCTTCGGCTCCGGGTTCTACAAACTCATCGGCTCCTTCGACGAGCCGCAGGGACCCTACACCTTCGCCCAGACCATGCTGGCCACCGGCGTAGGCTTCGTGGTGGCCTACGTGATCATCGGCTGGTTCCTCAAATACGTCTCCACCCACTCCTACACACTGTTCGTGAACTACCGGATCATCCTGGGACTGTTCGTCTACATCTGCCTGGGCTTCGGAATTATCAACGCCTGAGGCGAGTTGTCTCCCCGGCGGACTCGCCCCCTGTGAGAGGATCAACTGTGTGAAATCGTGGAGCGCCCCCCAAGTGCCCAGCCTGCCCCGGCTCGCCGAAAGCCTCGAGCTTTTCGACACTCCGCACTCCACCACGCTGCCGACCCACTCCCGCCAGGGGGCAGCCTCCCTCTATGTCTGCGGGATCACTCCCTATGACGCCACCCACCTGGGGCATGCCAACACCTATGTGCAGTTCGATCTGCTGGTGCGCTACTGGCTGGCCTGCGGAGTGCAGGTCAACTATGTGCAGAACGTCACCGATATCGACGACCCGCTGTTGGAGCGTGCCGAGGCCACCGGCGCAGACTGGCGTGAACTGGCCGAGGAGCAGACCGAACTGTTCCGTCAGGATATGGCTGCGCTCTCGGTGATCCCGCCGAACTCCTACCTGGGGGCCGTGGAGATGATTCCGGCGATCGTTGAGGACGTGGAGCGCCTGGCCGAGCTCGGGATCGCCTACCGGGTCCCGGCCGAGGACGCCGACGGCGATGACTACTACTTCGACATCGCAGAAGCGGAGAGCCGCACTGACTGGAGGCTCGGCAGCGTGGGCGGCTATGACCGTCCCACCATGGATTCGCTCTTCGGCGAGCGCGGGGGAGACCCGCAGCGGCCCGGCAAGCGCGACCGTCTGGATCCGCTGCTGTGGCGAGCGCGGCGGGAGGGTGAGCCCGAATGGGACGGAGGCGCCCTGGGCCGCGGCCGGCCCGGCTGGCACATTGAATGCTCGGTGATCGCGCGCCGACATCTGCCGGCACCCTTCACCGTGCAGGGTGGCGGCAGCGATCTGCGCTTCCCGCACCATGAGTTCTCGGCAGCCCACGCCACAGCCGCTGACGGCGTCGCGCTGGCTGAGCGCTATATGCACACCGGCATGGTGGGGCTCGACGGCGAGAAGATGTCCAAGTCCAAAGGCAACCTGGTGCTGGTCTCCCAGCTTCGGGCTCGCGGCGAGGACCCGCAGGCTGTGCGCACCCTGCTGCTGAGCCACCACTGGCGCACCGACTGGAGCTACACCGACGCCGATCTGGCTCTGGCCTCAGGGCGCCTCCAGCGCTGGAAGCAGGCCCTGCAGCGTGCCCCGGAGCAGAACCCGGGCGAATCTGCCGAGGAGCCTGACGAGCTGCAGTACGCACTGATGTCGATTCTGGCTCTGGACCTCAACGCTCCGGCGGCCCTGGACCAGCTGGACATGTGGGCCGAAGGTCATCTGGCAGCTCAGACCAGCCGGGCGCGGGTGCGCGACGTGGTTCTGGCGCTGCTGGGCATCGACCTGGCCGACGGGAGTCCTTCCAGCACTGACTAGGAGGAGTCTGCTAGCTCTGGAGCAACTTCGACGAATCAACCGTGCCCAGAGCCAGTGAGTACTCCGGAGGCAGGAGCTCCCGGCGCACGACCGCTGACACATAGACGGAGTCGTCGAGCTGGGAGATGCAGCCTGCGAACGGTGAGTTCTCGTCCAGCCACCAGCAGGGGCGGGGGCGCGAGTCGATCTCGATGGCGCCGGGGGTCAAGATATCCGTGGCAGCGCGTGGTTCAGCCGCAGGACGCCTCGAATTACGCGCGACATTCCTGACGTGGTCCCCCAGCATCGCTGCCGCGCCGCTGCCATCTGATGTCGATTCGAGCCAGTGGGTGTGCACAGCGCTCCACAGCAGAGGCGACTCGTTGAGGCGCAGCCACTCATGCAGCCACCCGGTCTTACCCGCCGGTTCATGAGGCTCGGAGGCCACCTCGACCTCGGTGCAGAAGAGCTTCACAGTCATTCCCATAACACTGTCCGACCGGACACTGGAGCTGACCTCGAAGTAGCTGCTCAAATGCCACCCCGGGAGGTCCTCGAGCCAATACACAGGGCAAGGCATCTGCTCCAGCAGCGCCCGGGCCTCCTGACGCGGATCGGGGACCGTGAGCGACGGATTCATGCCGATCAGCTCTCCGGGGGTTTGCGCCGCCGCAGGTAGCGTTCGAACTCCTCGGCGATCGCCTCGCCGGAAGCCTCGGGCAGGTTCGTGGTGTCCGTGGCCTCCTCCAGACGCTTGACGTACTCGCCGATCTCCGAGTCCTCTTCGGCGAGCTCATCGACGCCGCGTTCCCAGGCCGCGGCATCCTCCGCGATCTCCTCGGTCTGCTGGGCCTCCAGGGTAAGGCCCAGCAGCTCCTCCAGCTTGCGCATCAGCGCCAGCTGCGCCTTCGGCGAGGGCGCCTGCCCCACATAGTGCGGCACCGCAGCCCACAGGGAAATTGCAGGAATGCCGGCCTGATGCGCGGTATGGGCCATCACCCCCACAATCCCCACCGGACCCTCGTAGGTGGGCTCGTCAATATCCAGCAGCTCACGCAGCTGCTCGTCCTCACTGGAGTAGGAGGCAGGAATCGGCCGGGTATGCGGCACATCAGCCAGCAGCGCCCCCAGCAGGACTACCGCGTCCACCGCATACTCCGCCGCCTTTGTCAGCAGATCAGCGGTGTAGGCCTGCCACCGGAAGCTGGGCTCGACGCCGTGGACGAACAGCACGTCGAAGGCCCCGGAGGCGGGGCTGGCGCGCAGGATCGTGGTGGAGGGCCAGATGATCTCCCGGTGCCCGGCGGTTCGGACCACCTTGGGACGGGAGAACTGGAAGTCGTAGTACTCCTCATCGGTCAGCTTCTCCACCAGCTCGGCATCCAGCGCCTGCGCCACACTGCGCACTGCGGCTGAGGCGGCGCCGCCGGCGTCGTTCCAGCCCTCAAAGGCCAGCACCATGACAGTGGGCCGATCGCTGCCGGCTCCCGCCTCGGACGCCAGCCGCTGCAGGTGAGCGGCCAGCAGATCCGCCCTGTCGATGCTCTCCGCGGGGGCGTCCGGATCCTCAGATGCGGGCTGCTGATTCGGGTCGGTCACGTTTCTCACACTAGCCCCAGAGCCGATGCATCGGAAGCGTACGATGGTGGGCATGTCAGATTTGCAGGCCGTCTTCTGGGATATGGACGGCACCCTGGTGGACACCGAGCCCTACTGGATCGCCTCCGAGCACGATCTTGTCGCCGCCCACGGCGGCACATGGAGCGACGAGCAGGCCCACCTGCTGGTCGGCCAGGCTCTGGAGTACTCCGCGGCGGTGCTGCAGCGGGCCGGGGTCACCATGGGCACCACAGAGATCATCGATCACCTCACCGCCGACGTTGCTGCCAGATGCGCCGAGCAGATCCCATGGCGGCCCGGCGCCCGGCAGCTGCTGGAGGACCTTCACCAGGCCGATGTGCGTTGCGCCCTGGTGACCATGAGTTACAAGCCGCTGGCCGAGGCGATCGTCGCAGCCCTGCCGGAGGGCCGCCTCGAATTCATCGTCTCCGGAGACATGGTCACCGCCGGCAAGCCCGACCCTGAGGCCTACCACCTGGCATTCGACACGATGGCCTCCGACCACCAGCAGCGCACAGGAGAGCCGCTGCGCCGCGCTCAGTGCATCGCCATCGAGGACTCGGTCCCCGGCACCGCCGCGGCAGCCGCCTCCGGGATGGTCACCCTTGCCGTGCCGCACTACTCCCAGCTGCCTGAGACCGGGAAATGGCACCTGCTGGAGACGCTGGAGGGCGTCACCTCCGAGGACCTCGCCGAACTGCTGCACCGGCCTGTTCCTGCCGCCGACACTGCAGCGGTCGGCGCATGACCGGCAGCCCGGGGCGCCCCGTGGGCGCACATATGCGCACCGGTCCGCTGCAGCCTGGACAGCGTGTGCAGCTGACCGACTACAAGGGCCGGAAGTCCACCATCACCCTGGCCGCCGGCGGGGAATGGCACACCCACCAAGGGGTGCTGCGCCACGACTCCATCATCGGACGCACCGAAGGGATCGTGGTGGCCAACGACGCCGGCTACGAGTACCAGGTGCTGCGGCCGCTGCTGAACGACTATGTGCTCTCCATGCCGCGCGGGGCCACTGTGGTCTACCCGAAGGACTCGGCCCAGATTGTGCAGGTGGCCGACGTCTTTCCCGGCGCCCACGTGGTGGAGGCTGGGGTCGGATCCGGGGCCCTGTCCATCTCCCTGCTGCGCGCCGTAGGCGATGCTGGAACCCTGCACTCCTACGAGCTGCGTGAGGAGTTCGCCCGCATCGCCCGCGGAAATGTGGAGGGATTCTTCGGCGAGCCCCATCCGGGCTGGGAGATCCACCTCGGAGACGCCGCCCAGAAGCCCCTGGAAGTGGAGGCTCCGGGCAGCGTGGACCGAGTGGTGCTGGACATGCTGGCCCCCTGGGACTGCCTGGAGATGGTGCGCACCATCCTGGCGCCCGGGGGAGTGTGGGTCAGCTACGTGGCCACCGTCACCCAGCTGTCCCGCCTGGCGGAGGCACTGCGCGCCAGCGGGGGCTTCACCGAGCCGGAGGCCCACGAGACCATGCTGCGCACCTGGCATCTGGACGGCTTGGCGGTGCGGCCCGATCACCGGATGGTGGCCCACACCGGATTCCTGCTCTCCGCCCGGCGCTTGGCCGGCGACCAGCGGCCCCTGCAGCTGAAGAAGCGCGAGAAGGTCTCCGAACCCTCTGCAGAGGACACTGCCGCCTGGTCCGGCACCGCATGGCAGGGTGAGGCCGAGGATCCCCCATGGGATGAAGCAAGCCTCAAGGCTCGGGTGGTATCGAAGAAGAAGGCCCGCAAAGCCGCGGGCCATGCGGAGAAGATCGCCGAGGCGGCCAAGGAGGTGCCAGAATGAGTGAGCAGACAGACCAGCTCACCGACCAGCTGGAGACCAAACTGGAGCGGGCACACCGGCAGATCGACAACCTGCGCCAGCGAGCCCGCGACTTAGAGACCCAGCTGCAGACCGCCGGACGCAATAATGAGCGGATGCAGGGTCTGCTGAAGGCCACCCGCGGGCAGATCGAGCAGCTGAAGGAGGCCCTGGAGGCCGACGGACAGCCGCCGTTCACCTACGCGACCGTGCTGGCCTACCGGCCCGGGAGGCCCCGCACCGAAGGCAGGGAGATCGAGGCCGCCACCCAGCCCGGATGCGATGTGCTGCACTCCGGCCGCAAAATGCGGGTCGCCGTCTCCCCGCTGCTCAAGCCCGAGGAGCTCACCGCCGGAAGCGAAGTGCTGCTCAATGAGAACTACACCATCGTCGCCGTGGCCGCGCCGGAGGGCACCGGGGAGATCGCGCGGGTCAAGGAGATCCTGGACGACCAGCGGCTGGTGATCATCGCCCGCGGCGAGGAGGAGCGCGTGGTGCGCCTGGCACCGTCAGCGCTAGCCCCCCTGGACGGCCAGGACAAGCAGCCGGGAGTGCGCATCGGCGATGCCGTGGTGGTGGACCTGCGCACCGGAACCGCGACCGAAGTGGTGCCGCTGTCCGAGGTCGAGGACGTGGTGCTGGAAGAGACCCCGGATGTCACCTACAGCGACATCGGCGGGCTGGCTGAGCAGATCGAACAGATCCGCGACGCCGTCGAACTGCCCTTCCTGCACGCGGGACTCTACCGGGAGCACGGTCTTCAGGCGCCCAAGGGCATCCTGCTCTACGGCCCCCCCGGATGCGGCAAGACAATGATCGCCAAAGCAGTGGCCAACTCGCTGGCCGGTCAAGTGCTGGCCCGCGACGGCGGCTCCTCGCTGGAAAGCATGCGCCGGGCCAGCTTCCTGAACATCAAAGGCCCGGAGCTGCTGAACAAATACGTCGGGGAGACGGAGCGGCATATCCGGGTGATCTTCTCCCGCGCCCGCGAACGCGCCTCGGAAGGCCGGCCCGTGGTGGTGTTCTTCGACGAGATGGAGGCCCTGTTCCGCACCCGCGGCACCGGTGTGTCCTCCGATGTGGAGACCACCATCGTCCCGCAGCTGCTGGCCGAGATCGACGGGGTGGAATCACTGGACAACGTGATCGTCATCGGAGCCTCCAACCGTGAGGATATGATCGACCCGGCCATTCTGCGCCCGGGCCGGCTGGACGTGAAGATCCGGGTGCAGCGGCCTTCGGCCCAGGGCGCCCGGGAGATCCTGCGCATCCACCTGGGCGGCAGACTGCCGCTGCGCAGCAGCCTGGTGGAGGACCACGGCGGATACGATGCGGCCCGCGATGCGCTGATCGACACCGTGGTCGCCCAGCTCTACCCGGACCAGGCCGGCTTCATGTCCGGAGCGGTGCTGAGCAATATTGTGGACCGTGCCAAGAAGGCAGCCATCAAGGAGTTCCTGGCCAGCGGAGAGGACCCCAGCGCCAAGGGCCTGACCACCGGTCATCTGGAGGAGGCGGTCGTCGCAGAGATGGCTGAGCAGCGGGCAATGGCGGCAGGACTCGGGCTGCAATGAGCGTGCGTCGGATCATCGGCATGGAGACCGAATACGGGATCCACGCCCCCGCCAACCCGCGCGCCAGCCACGTGGCGCTGTCCATCGAGCTGGTCAACGCCTACGCGGCCCACGTCACGGAGAACGGGGGAGCGGTGGCCGGCACCGAATGGGACTACCAGTCCGAATCCCCGCTGGTGGACGCCCGCGGCTGGGTGCTGCCCCGCTCGGCCGCCCACCCCAGTCAGCTCACCGACTCCGCCGAAGCGCTCAGCTACGCCGCCGAGCAGGAAGGCGGCTCCGGGGCGGTGCGCGACGCCCTGGGCAATATCTCCGGCGGGGACCCCAGTCCTGCCGACACCGCCGAGCGTGCAGAGTTCCACGCGCCCGGTTCAGCACACTGGCGCGGCGACTTCTTCCAACTCCAGCAGGACCAGCCGCAGCTGCTGATGAACCTGGTGCTGGGCAACGGGGCACGCTTCTACGTGGACCACGCCCACCCTGAGTACTCCGCCCCGGAGACCGTCGGAGCCAAAAGAGCGGTGCTCTACGACGTCGCCGGCGACGTCGTCGCCCGTGCCGCGGCCCGCCGGCTGGCCAGCGAACCCGGATCCCCCGAGGTGCTGCTGTACAAGAACAACACCGACAACAAGTCGGTCTCCTACGGCGCGCATGAGAACTACCTGGTTCCGCGCAGCGTGAGCTTCGACGACCTGGTGGCCGGACTGCTGCCGTTCTTCACCACCCGGCAGATCATCTGCGGCGCCGGCCGGCTGGGCATCGGCCAGCGCGCCCAGACCCCCGGGTACCAGATCTCCCAGCGCGCCGACTTCTTCGAAGAGGAGGTCGGCTTGGAGACAACGGTGCGCCGGCCCATCATCAACACCCGCGACGAGCCCCACGCCCACTACGACACCTGGCGGCGGCTGCACGTGATCATAGGCGACGCCAATATGAGCGAATACTCCGCCTGGCTGCGGGTGGGCACCACCGCCCTGGTGCTGGACCTCATCGAAGCCGGGCGGGTCCCGCAGCTGCGGCTGACCGACCCGGTGCAGGCGTTGAAGGACATCTCCCACGACCCGACACTGACCACCACAGTGGGAACCGACCGCGGCCCGATGACCGCCCTGGAGATCCAGCGCCTCTACCTGCGGGCCGCAGTCTCCCACGCCGCAGAGGTCTCCACCCCCGGGCTCCCGCACGCCGTGCCGGACACTGAGACCGCCGAAGTGCTGGAGGCCTGGGAAGAGGTGCTGTCCGATCTGACCGAGGACCCCGCCCGGGCTGCCGACCGGGTGGACTGGGTGGCCAAGCTTCAGCTGATCGAGTCCTACCGGCGCCGCGACGGGCTGGACTGGGACTCACCGCGCCTGGGACTGCTCGACCTGCAGTACCACGACCTGCGCGAGGAGAAGGGACTCTACTACCGGCTGGCCCGGGCCGGACGGATGCGCCGGCTCTTCACCGACGAGCAGATCACCTGGGCGGCCTCCCACCCGCCGGAGGAGACCCGCGCCTGGCTGCGCGGCCGCCTGGTCACCGAGCACAGCGACGCCGTCGCCGGCGCCTCCTGGGACCAGATTCTGCTGCGCCCCTGTGAGGCCTCCCCGCCGGTGCGGCTGCAGCTGCCCGATCCCCAGGCCGGCACCCGGGTGGAGGTCGAGCACATCCTGACCTCCGCTCCCGACGCTGCCGCCCTGATCCAGCAGCTGCGCCAGCTGCTCGGAGACCGGGAATAACCCGGCAGAGCAATGCCCTACTATGACTAGATCCAACCGGTGAGGAGAGGACCATGGCAGCGCAGCCGCAGAAGCAGCCGCACCGTCCCGGCGGGGAGGAGCAGGACGCCGCCGCCGAGGCCGGCCAGACGCAGGCGAACCCGCAGTCCCAGCAGCGCGCAGAGGAGCTGGACAGCCTGCTGGGTGAGATCGACACCGTGCTGGAGGCCAATGCGGAGGAATTCGTCAAGGGCTTCGTCCAGAAGGGCGGCCAGTAAGGCGTGGACCGTCGCGTCTACGGTGTTGAGACGGAGTTCGGCATCACTCACCGGCCCACCTCGGGGCGCGGGCTTCCGCCGGACGAACTGGCCCGCTACCTGTTCCGCCCGGTGGTGGAGTTCGGCCGAAGCTCCAATATCTTCATCCCCAACGGGTCCCGGCTCTACCTGGACGTCGGCTCCCACCCGGAATACGCCACGGCCGAATGCGACCAGCTGACCGACCTGATCGCCAGCGACCGTGCCGGAGAACGCATCATGCACGACCTGGCGGTCTGGACCGAGCAGCGTCTGCATGAGGACGGATTCACCGGCCAGGTCTATGTGCTGAAGAACAACGTGGACTCCGCCGGCAACTCCTACGGCAGCCACGAGAACTACCTGATCCCGCGCACCACCCATTTCCGCAGACTCTCCGGGATTCTGCTGCCCTTCCTGGTGACCCGCCAGATCATCGCCGGGGCCGGCCGGGTGGTGTCCGCCGATGAGCAGCGACCGGCCCACTTCGCCTTCTCCCAGCGGGCCGACCACATGTGGGAAGGGATCTCCAGCGCCACCACCCGGTCCCGGCCGATCATCAATACCCGCGACGAGCCGCACGCCGACGCGGCCGCGCACCGCAGACTGCACGTGATCGTGGGGGACTCCAATATGTCCACCACCACCTCGCTGCTGCGATACGGGGCCACTGATCTGGTGCTGCGCATGATCGAGGCCGGCGTTCCGATCGGCGACTATGAGCTGGCCAATCCCATCGCCGCCATCCGCGCGGTCAGTCACGACCTCACCGGTGCTGCGCCGCTTCGGCTGCGCAGCGGGGAGGAGACCACAGCAGTGGAGATCCAGCGCGGCCTGCTGCGCCGGGCGCAGCGGTTCGTCGGCGAGCACGGGTCTCATCACGAGCAGGTCCCAGCCATCCTGGAGCTCTGGGAACGCGCGGTGGAAGCGGTGGCCACCGGCGAGCACCACCTGATTGAGAAGGACATCGACTGGGCGATCAAGAAGAAGCTGCTCGACGACGTCGCCGCCTCCCGCGGCCTGGACTGGGACCACCCCCGCCTGGAGCAGATCGACTACGCCTACCACGACGTCCACCCCCAGCGCGGACTCTTCCACCTGCTGGTCCGGCGGGGAATGGCCAGCGAGCTGATCAGCGAGGAGCAGATCCAGCAGGCCATGGTCACCCCGCCGCCGACCCGTGCTGCAGTGCGCGGAAAGTTCCTCTCCACCGCGCGGGCCTACGGTGCTGAGGTGACCGTGGACTGGGTCCACCACAAGCTCACCGACCGTCCCCTGGAAGCTGTCATGGTCAAGGACCCCTTCGCCGCCGCCGACCAGCGGGTCGATGATCTGCTGGCCAAACTCGCCCAGCCGGGCACCCAGCTGCAGGAACGCAGCCGGGCCGAACGCTGCGGCCGGGCCGTCTCCCTGGCGCTGACAGACCGGTACCGGCTCACCGGCCCGGCACAGCCTCCGGAACCTCCGCTGATCTGAAAATCTGTCCGCAACCTAGTACAGTTCACCTGATGCGCACTACAAGACTCGCCGCCCCCGCCGCCGCCCTGCTGCTGCTCACCGCCTGCGGCGGCACTGATGAAGGAAACCTCGGAGACTCCGAAGCCCTCGACGACGTCGAGCTGCATATCCGCGACGACGGCGAACCGGAGGTGATCCTGCACTCTCCGGTGGATGCTCAGGAGGGATCCTCCCGCCTGCTGAGCGGCGGCGACGGCGAGGAGATCAGCCAGGACAGCATCCTGGAGTTCCGCATGGCCATGGCCGACCCTGAGGACGGCACCGTGCTGCAGCAGAACTTCACCGAAACGCTGCCCGCCATGGTGTGGATGCCCACGTTCCAACAGACCGGCCAGCCGCTCGACGAGTTCTACTATGAGGTGCTCACCGCAGAGGGAGTCACCATCGGATCCGAGCTGGCGGTCTACTACCCAGCTGCCGAGGACGGCACCCACGAGGCGCAGCTGACTGTGATGGAGCTGACCGACCAGTATCCGGCATACGCCGATGGGGAGACCCAGGAGCAGTCCGGTGAGCTGCCCCAGGTGGAGAATGAGGTCGGCCAGGAGCCGCAGCTGGTGGACCACGACGGCGAGGCCGAGCCCCCCAGCGAGGTCAGCACCGAGGTGCTCGTAGAGGGATCGGGCGAGGAGATCGCCGATGACGATTACCTCTTTGTTCAGTACAGCGGCTGGCGCTGGGAAGACGGTGAGGAGTTCGACAGCTCCTGGGACGAAGAGGGTGAGCCCGGTGAGCCGCTGAGCTTTTCCCTGGACGGCGGCGTGATCGAGGGCTGGACCGAAGGGATCGCAGGCCATCACGTGGGCGACCGTCTGCTGCTGGTGCTTCCCGAGGACTCCGCCTACGGTCCGGCTGAGGAGGACGGTATGACCGCCGAGGGCCGCCCCGGCGGTGCGCTGATCTTCGTGGTCGACATTGTCAAGGCCATCAGCGCCGAGGACCTGCCCGAACCCGAGCCTGCCCAGCAGCCGATGCCCGAGGACATCTCCGAAGAGGAGCTCGAAGAGCTCATGGAGCAGATGGAGCAGCAGGGCGGCGAGAACCAGGGCGCAGACAGCGGCGAGACCGAGGACGAGTCGCCGGCCGACGAGGCCGAGGAGGCCGAGGAGACTGACCAGTGAGCTTCGGACAGCGCAGCTATGACCGCACCCGCCCAGAGGTCGACTTCCCCGGGGAGACCCCGCCGGAGGAGCTGGTGATCGAGGAGCTGATCCCAGGATCGGGCCCGGAGGTGGCCCCCGGTGACCAGATCGCCTGCCACTACGTGGGCGTCTCATGGTCCACCGGAGAGGAGTTCGACGCCTCCTGGAGCCGCGGCAAGCCGCTGGAGTTCACCGCCGGCATCGGACAGGTCATCCAAGGCTGGGACCAGGGGCTGATCGGCATGAAGGAGGGCGCCCGCCGCCGTCTGGAGATCCCGCCCCACCTCGCCTACGGCGAATCCGGGGCTGGCGGCGCCATCGGCCCGAACGAGACGCTGATCTTCGTGGTGGACCTGATGAAGGTGCAGAAGGTGGGCTGAATGGCCGGCAGCGCGCAGGCCAGTGTCCAGGCCGATCCCATGCTGGTCAGGTGCCTGACTCTGCACCAGACTGTGCTGGACCACAGCCCCGCCGGCTTGACCAAAGAAGAGATCTACACGCGGGTGGACGGCTACGCCGGGCGGTTCCGCGAAGCGCAGTTCCTCGACGAGGAGCAGCGCGAGCGTGAGCTGGCCGCCCTCGAACGGCGCTTCAGCGATGACAAGCAGTACCTGCGCGCAGCCGGAATCCCGCTGCTGGAGTCGGAGGACGTCACCGGCGAGCACCGCTACCGGATCCCGGCCGATGAGTACGGGCTGCCGGATCTGCAGCTCACCGACCAGGAGCGGCTGGCCCTGGACGCGGCACAGCTGCAGTTCGCATCCGACAGCATCCGAGGCCTGCAGCATGCCCTGTGGGCGCTGGCCCCGCAGGGAGCCGAGCCTGGCGAGGGACCGGCCCGCAGCACCGCCCACGCCTCGCTGGGAACCGAGGCCGAACTGGACCACCTGCTGGAGATCGGCATGCTGGGAATGGGCGCGCCGGTGTCTTTCAGCTACACCGCCCGCGGCCGGTTCCAGCCGGAGAAGCGTCGTGTGGTGCCGCTGGCCCTCGGCGCCCGCGGCCACTGGTACCTGATCGCCGAAGACCTGGACCGCAAGGCGCAGCGGATCTTCCGGCTCGACCGCATGCACGGTCCCATCCAACCGCTGGGCCGGTCCGCGCTGAGTGCCGAGGAGGCCCGGCGCGCAGCGGCCTGCCAGCCGGACCAGGTGGACGCGGAGACGATTCTCAACGGCCTCACTCCCGGCCAGCAGCGGCGGGACGCGCTGGCCTCAGTGGTGGAGGTCCACAGCCGCCCGGCGCCGGATCCTGGCCGGCTGAGGCCGGTGACAGCCGAGACCCGGCGGGACACCATCGCGCTGAAGACCGACCGGGTGATCAATATGGCCGCCTACCTGCTGGCCACCGGCGGCGCGAGGCCCAGCGAGCTGCTGAACCGGTACGGGATCACCGCTGAGCAGCTCCAACGTGACCTGCTCAGCCTCGAGCAGTCCGGCCCCAATGTGGGGATGAGCCGCTACGTCACAGTGGACCCTGAGGTTCCCCTGGACCGGAAGAGCTTCGTCGAGGAGTACCTGGGGGCCGATGACCCAGTCACGCTCAGCATCCCCGGAGGCGCCTCGGCCGAGGCGCTGCACCGACCAGTCTCGCTGACCAAGCCCGGGGCGCTGAGCCTGCTGATCGCCCTGAGCCTGATGATCGCAGAGGCGGACCAGCAGGATCCCCTGGCCCAGGCGGCCCGCAGCCTGAAGGCCAAAGTGCTCAGTATTGTGCCCGAATCCATCGCCTCAGCCGCGGAATCGCTGAGCCTGCAGCCGCCTGCCGGCCCTGACCACGCGGCACAGGCGCGGCGAGCCGTCAAAGACGGCTGCGCGGTGCAGCTGGACTACACCGACGCCGACGGCACCTCCAGCCGGCGCACCGTAGAGCCGGTGCAGCTGCTCTACGACGGCCCCTACACCTACCTGCGCGCCTGGTGCCGCAAGGCCGCCGGCGAACGGCTCTTCCGGATGGACCGGATCAGCTCACTGCACCCGCAGCCCGAGGACCCGCGAAGCGATGAGGCGCGGGCGCTGCTGGACCAGCAGCCCGCCCTGCCGCAGGTGGACCGCTCCCCGGACTCGCTCTCCGGGGTGGTGCTGCGCTTCGCGCCCTTCGCCGCCGCCGAGGCCGAACGCTACGCGCCCGAGGCGCAGCGCCGTGAGAAGGCCGACGGATCGGTGTTCATCCGCACCCACTTCCGCTCGGCAGAGGCAGCAGTGCGCACCTGCCTGGAGACAGGCGGAGATATCGAACTGATCCGGCCCGAGGAGCTGCGGCAGAAGGTCCGGCGCCGGGCCGAGCAGGAGCTGTCCGGCGACTGAGCCGGCCGCCGTGCACGGACGAACACGCTCCAGACGCGGAGCGTCCAGGCTCGTCCACTAGACTGACCCGGAGAGGAAAGGACAACCGGTATGGGACTTCAAGGTTGGCAGTGGCTGATCATCCTGGCCATCATTCTGCTGCTCTTCGGTGCGCCGAAGCTGCCCAAGCTCGCCAAATCCATGGGCGAGTCCATGCGCATCTTTAAGTCTGAGGTGAAGACGATGCGCGAGGACGAGCCTGAGGACGGCGAGGCCACGCAGCGCCGGGCCGTAGAGGGCCGGGTCGTGGACCCCGCCGCCGAGACCGATAAGGCGCGCGAGCACAAAGACCGCTTCTAGGCCCGATGACCCTGGCCGAACGCGACCAGCCCGCATCCCACAGCGGCAGGAAGAAGCGCCGCCGGCGACACCGCGATCCCGAGGGACGCATGAGCCTGCGGGAGCACCTGCGCGAACTGCGCCGCCGGCTGATCATCGCAGCCCTGGGCGTGGCCGCCGGAGCGGTAGCCGGCTTCTTCCTCTACGACTGGATGTTCGCCCTGCTGGCGGACCCGGTCCACGCCTACGGGGAGGGTGAGGACGCACGGCTGACTCAGATCGCGTTCAACGCCGTCGGCCAGCCGCTGGACCTGCTGATCCGCATCTCCCTGTTCGCGGGACTGGTCATCTCCTCACCGGTGTGGCTCTACCAGCTGTGGGCGTTCATCATGCCGGGGCTGAAGAAGACGGAGAAGCGCTATGCAGCGGCGTTCATCGCTGCCTCAGTGCCGCTGTTCGTCGCTGGAATTCTGCTGGCCTACTGGATTCTGCCGCAAGCCATCCAGTTCTTCTTCGGCCTGAACCCGGAGGGCACCTCCAACATCATCGCCCCAGACATCTACTTCACCTTCGTGCTCCACCTCTTCCTGGCCTGCGGGATCGCGATGATCCTGCCGGTGGTACTGGTCGGGATCAATATGCTCGGACTGGTCTCCGGGCGAGACATCCTCTCCGCGTGGAGGGTGGTGGTGCTGGTCATCGCCATCATCTCCGCCATGGCTGCCCCCGGCGGTGAAGCGATCACTATGTTCTTCATCATGGCCCCTCTGACGCTGCTGTTCGCCCTGGCAGTGGGCCTGTGCCTGCTCAACGACAAGCGCCGGGAGAGGCGACTGGCAGAAGACCTCTCCGCAGGCGCCTGAGCAGACTCACCGCCGGGGCACGGCCCAGGCCCAGCTCACCCGTGGCGAGTGATGGAGACCTCAACCTCCAGCGCGGAGTCAGCACCGCCGCCGGAGAGAATGCCCTTGAACGGAGTCACATCCGCATAGTCCCGGCCGCGACCGATGAGAATGTGGTGATCACCCGCCGGTGTGTGATTGGTCGGATCCCAGCTGTGCCAGCGTCCGTCCCACCACTCCAGCCAGGCGTGGGACTGGCCGGCCACCGGCTGGCCCACCGGCGCCTCCGGATCGGGATGGATATAGCCGGACACATACCTGGCCGGCACACCCAGGCTGCGCAGCGCCCCGATGGCCACATGCGAGAGGTCCTGGCACACCCCCTTGCGCGCAGCGAAGGACGCCTCCGCGCTGGAGTGCACCCCCGTAGTCCCCGGCTGGTACTCCATCTGCCCGCGAAGCCAGGCGAAAAGCTCTCCAGCCGCCTCATGGGGCCGCCGGCCGGATGCAAGCCGCTGCGCGGCGTCCCGCAGCTCCTCGCCAGGCTCAGTGAGACCGGACTGGGGGAGATAGTCGCTGAACTCCTCGAAGAGCTCGGCCGAGCTCAGCTCCTCCCAGTCCAGCAGCTCCTCAGGCGGATGCTGCTTCTCGCTGCGGTGAACCTCCACCAGAGCTGAGGCGCGGACCGTCAGCTGGTCATGGCTGGTGTGCAGGTCGAAGGTCTGCACCTTCGTGCCCCAGTAGTCCCGGTAGGTGCTCAGCGTGGCCGGGGCCGGCGAGATGTCCAACTCCGTCTCCAGCACCACCTGCTGGGCATCGGTCTGCGGGGTCATGCGCGCCTCGTTGTAGGAGACAGCCACCGGGCTGCTGTAGCGGTAGCGAGTGATGTGATCCACGGCCAGTCGGGTCATACCTGCTCTCCGATCCATGCCTGACCGGCCGCATGCGAGAAGTACTTGGCCGTGATGGCATCGGATGCGGCGGCGCAGGCGGCCTGGACCCGCTCCAGATGCTCCTCCAGCTCACCGACCAGGTCATCTGTGTGGTGAAACTCCAAGAAGGTGCGGGCCTGACCGATGATCCGCCGGGACTGGTCCATCGTCCCGCTGCGGGTGTACTCGGGGTCCAAGGCCACCAGAGCGGCCTCGACCTGGCGCAGCGCGGAGACCACCGAGCGCGGGAAGAGCCGGTCAAGCAGCAGGAACTCCATCGCATAGTGGTCCCCGAAGGCCGCGCGCCGGCTGCGCAGAAAGGACTCGTAGGCGCCGGCGCAGCGCAGCAGATTCGCCCAGGAGAGTCGGAACGCCTCCTCATCGCTGGTGGCCAGCATCCGGGCGGTCATATCCGCCTGTTCCAGGTGCCGCCCCAGGGTGAGGAACTGCCACGAGTCGTCACGGCTCATCGTGGAGTCGGCCAAGCCCTGCACCGTTGCGGTGCGCTCCATCACCCAGGTGCAGAACCGGTAGGTGCCCACCACATCCTGACGGTGGGTCGTCACCGAGTTCCACGTGGTGTTCAGCGACTCCCACACCGGGGCCGGGACGGTCTCCCGGGCGCGGCGGGCGTTCTCCCGAGCCGCTGCCAGAGACCCACAGATCGAATTGGGCCGGGCAGGATCGAAGGCCAACCGGCTCAGCAGCTGAGGCAGCCCCGGGCCAGCTGCATCGTCGGATTCCTCCGCCGCACCCATCACCGCCAGCAGGTTGGCCGAGACGGTGCGCTGCTCCTCAGACGGCAGCTGGTTCAGCCGCTCCAGATGCACGTCCAGAATCCGTGCCGTCCCATCGGCGCGCTCTACGTACCGGCCTATCCAGAACAGCGATTCCGCAATCCGACTCAGCACCGGCGCTCACCTTCTCTCTCCTCCAGTCCGGGGCGGGAGCGCTGGACCGGTGCGGCCTGCTGCTGCTGCTCGTCATGAGCGGCGGCAGCCGGGGGCGCCGCATGCACCGCGCTGGGCCAGACCCGCTGTGCACGCCGACGCCGTCGGGTGCTCCAGGGCACCGCGGCCGAGGCCTGCCGATCGGACCCGCCCGGCTGGTCCACAACCCAAGTGTCCTTGGAGCCGCCGCCCTGGGAGGAGTTGACCACCAAGGAACCTTCCTGCAGCGCCACGCGGGTCAGCCCGCCCGGCAGCACCCAGACCTGCTCGCCGTCGTTGATGGCGAACGGCCGCAGGTCCACGTGCCGGGGAGCGAAGGAGGACTCGGCCAGAGTTGGCACAGTGGACAGCTGCAGCACCGGCTGGGCGATCCAGCCCCGAGGGTCTGCCAGCACCTTCTTCCGCAGTGCACGCAGCTCCTCCCCGGTGGCGGCCGGCCCGATCACCAAGCCCTTGCCTCCGGAGCCGTCAACCGGTTTGAGCACCAGCTCATCCAGCCTGTCCATCACCTCTTCGCGGGCCTCAGGCTCTTGGAGGCGGTAGGTGTCCACATTGGGGATGATGGGATCCTCACCCAAGTAGTAGCGGATGATCTCCGGCACGTAGGTGTAGATCAGCTTGTCATCGGCGACCCCGTTGCCCACGGCATTGGCGATGGTCACCTGTCCGGCCCTGGCGGCATTGACCACCCCGGGCACACCCAGCATGGAGTCGGCCCGGAACTGCAGGGGGTCCAGGAACTCGTCGTCGAGCCGCTTATAGATCACATCCACCCGCTGCTCACCCTCGGTGGTGCGCATATAGACCCGGTCGCCGCGGCAGATCAGGTCACGGCCCTCCACCAGCTCCACGCCCATCATCCCCGCCAGCAGCGTGTGCTCGAAATACGCCGAGTTGTAGACCCCCGGGGTGAGCACCACCACGGTCGGGTCATCGACGCCCTCGGGCGCAGTGCGCCGCAGCGCAGAGAGCAGCCTGCGCGGATACTCCTCCACCGAGCGGATCTGCGAGCCGGTGAACGCCTCAGGCAGACCCTTGGCGATCGCCCGCCGATTCTCCAGCACATAGGACACCCCAGAGGGCACCCGCACATTGTCCTCCAGCACCCGGAATGTGCCGGCGTCGTCGCGGACCAGATCGATTCCGGAGACGTGGATCCGCACCCCGCGGGGCGCCTCGAAGCCGTGAACCTGACGGTGGAAATGCGCACTGGAGGTGATCAGCGACCGCGGCAGCACCCCGTCGCGCACAATCTCCATCCGGCCGTAGACGTCGTGGAGGAAAGCCTCCAGGGCGGCGACCCGCTGCGCGACGCCGGCCGAGATGTGATCCCACTGTGCCCCGGCCAGGATGCGGGGCACAATATCCAGCGGCCAGGCCCGCTCATCACCGGCGAAGTCGAAGGTCACCCCGCGGTCCAAGAAGGTGCGGGCCATCGTCTCAGCCCGGGCCTGCACATCAGTCAGCGACAGAGACTGCAGAACCTGATCGACCTGGGCGTAGTCGGCCCTCAAGGCGCCGTCAGGGGTGAACATCTCGTCATATGCCGACGAGTGCTGCATAGCCTGCGGATACCCGGCGAACAGGTCTGCCATGACCTCAGTATTCCATCTGCTTGAATAGCACCATGCCTGACACTGCCGAACACACTGCTGATCATGCCCCGTTTCCCCGTGCCCATGAGACCAATCTGACCCGCGAGGAAGCCGCAGCGCGGTCCTCGGCCATCTCCGTGACCTCCTATCAGGTGCACGTCGACCTCTCCGGGGCAGCGGCCCAGGGGGCTGAGACCTACCCGGTGAGCACGCAGGTGGAGCTGACCCTCAACGAGGACGACGCCGGGCGGGCCGACGAGGTCGCCTTCCTGGACTACCTGGGAGCCTCTGTGGAGGAGCTGAGCATCAATGGCCAGGCCCGCAGCGTCGAGGAGCACGCCGGAGACGCGCGGATCCGGCTCACCGGACTCACGCCGGGATCCAATGTGGTGCACGTCCGATCCACCTCCCGGTTCAGCCGCTCCGGAGAGGGGCTCCACCGGTTTGTGGACCCCAGCGACGGCCAGGTCTACCTCTACACCCAGTACGAGCCGGCCGACTGCCGCAGGGTCTTCCCGGTGTTCGACCAGCCGGATATGAAGGCCCGCTTCCGCTTCAGCCTCACCGGACCGGAGTCCTGGCAGCTGCGCTCCAACGGCCGGGAGACCGCCCGGGAGGACGTCCCGGGTGAGGCCGCCGGGCTCGACGGCGTCGGACTGGTGAGGGTCACCTTCGCAGAGACCGAGCTGATGAGCTCCTACATCACCGCGCTGCTGGCCGGACCCTACACGGTGGTGGAGGACACCTGGAGCGGCTCAGCCCCGGGCGGGGAGAGCTTCGAGATCGAGCTGGCGGTGCTGTGCCGCGCCTCATTGGCCGAACACCTGGATGCAGGGGAGATTCTGACCATCACCCGCCAGGGACTGGACTTCTTCCACCGGGAATTCGCCTACCCCTACCCTTGGGGGCGCGGACCGGAGGCCGCCGCACCTGGGAAGTACGACCAGGTCTTCGTCCCCGAGTACAACCTCGGCGCCATGGAGAACCCGGGCCTGGTCACCTTCACCGAGAAGTACGTGTTCGACACCGCCGCCACCGAGGCCCAGCACGAGACCCGCGCGAACACCATCCTGCATGAGATGGCCCATATGTGGTTCGGGGACCTGGTCACCATGGGCTGGTGGGACGATCTGTGGCTGAAGGAGTCCTTCGCCGACTATATGGGCGCCTACGCAGTGGATGCGGCCA
Organism: Nesterenkonia sp.; assembly: GCF_029265375.1. Taxonomy (GTDB): domain Bacteria; phylum Actinomycetota; class Actinomycetes; order Actinomycetales; family Micrococcaceae; genus Nesterenkonia. The sequence goes on along the minus strand of NZ_JAJUJJ010000005.1, from coordinate 60,199 downwards.
CCGAATTCACCACCGGCTGGATCTCCTTTGCCAATTCGCGCAAGGGCTGGGCATACGTGCAGGACCAGCTGCCCACCACCCATCCGATCGTCGCCGATATCACCGACCTGGAGGCCGCCGACCAGAACTTCGACGGCATCACATACGCCAAGGGGGCCAGCGTGCTGAAGCAGCTGGCAGCCTATGCGGGCCAAGACGCCTTCCGCACTGCCGCCCAGCGCTACTTCGCCCGCCACGCCTTCGGCAACGCGAGCCTGGAGGACTTCCTCACCGTGCTGCAGGAGGTCACCGGCAAAGATATGCACGCCTGGGCCGAAGCCTGGCTGCAGACCTCCGGGATCCCGGTGCTGGCCGCTGAGATCAGCCCCACCGGAGTGGTGAGCATCCGCCAGAGCGGCACCGACCCGGCCACCGGCGCCGAGGTGGCCCGCCCGCATGTGATCCGTGTGGGGCTCTACACCGCCGACGGGACCGGGGTGCTCACCCGCGCCCAGAGTGCGGATGTGGAGCTGGACCCGCAGGCGCCGGATGGACTGACCGAAGTGCCGGGACTGCAGCTGCCGCAGGATGATGTGCCCCGGCTGATCCTGCCCAACGACGACGACCTCACCTACGCCAAGCTCAGCCTGGATCCCGAATCAGTGGCCGCAGCCCTGACCCACCCGGTGGGGGACCCCCTGGCACGCGCCACGGTGTGGGCTGCCCTGTGGTCCATGGTCCGGGACGCTGAGCTGCCCGCAGCCCGCTTCGTGGAGGCCGTGATGCACCTGGGCCTGCAGATCCCGGAAGTCTCGGTGGCCTCCACACTGCTGCGCCAGGCCGACGCCGCGGCCGAAAGGTTCTGCCCCGCCGAGGAGCAGGATGCTCTCACCGCGCGGCTGGCCGCCCGGCTGGCAGAATTCCTCGGAACCGGGCCGGAGCGGTCGGCGCAGACGGGATTCACCGCAGAGGCGCTGACCGATATTCAGCGGGCCGCCGCCCGCACGCTGGCAGCACTCTCGCGCAGGTGCCCGGACCAGCTGGACCTGCTCGCCGGGCTGCTGGACGGCCGTGCCGAGGAGTACGGTATCGAGGGACTGGACGTCGATGAGGAACTTCGCTGGGCATTCATGCAGGCGCTGGCGGCCCACGGCAGGGTGGAGATGGACCAGCTGGATGCAGAACTGGCCTCCCGCACCACTGCCCGCGGCAAGATCGCACACCGGCTGGCCGCCGCGGCGCGCCCTGACCCGGAGGTGAAGCGCCGGGCATTCGAACAGGCGCTCACCGGACGCGATGAGGCCGGCGAGGAGCTCTCAAATGACCACCTCACCGCGACGGTGGACGGCTTCAACGCCGACCCGCAGGGTCTGACCTCCGGATACCTGGAGGACTACTTCGCGGCCCTGACCGGAGTCTGGGAGCAGATGACACAGGGCCAGGCGACACGGGTGGTGCGTGGTCTCTTCCCCGGCGCGCAGCAGCTGGGGAGCGGTCAGAGCCCGGAGGACCACACGGCGGCCCGGGCGGCCGCCCAGTGGCTGCAGGGGCATCAGCAGGCCCCGGCTGCGCTGCGGCGGATTCTGCTGGAGGAGCAGGATCACCTGCTGCGGTCGCTGCACGCCCAGCAGCGCGCCAGCAGCTGAGCCCCCGCTCGACCTCCGCGTTACGTGTCATATGGGCCCAAACTCAGGTGATTCCGGCCTGAGTTTGGGCCCATTGCACACGCTTTAGAGGTGGGGACGTGTGGACGCCTGTGCTCAGCGGGCCCGAGCGGCGCGCTCGGCAGCCCGCTTCTTGTCCAGCAGCGTCTTCTCATCCACCGGCGCCTCTGAGGAGGCCCGCAGTGTGCGGTAGTACTCCAGGGCTTCCTCCTGCCGGGCCTGCTCGGCCCCGGAGGCCACCTCCATCCGGACATGATCGGGCTCATAGCCGAAGCCGTCGACCAAGTCCTGGGCGTGGGGACGCACCCGGGCCAGAAGCCGGTTGATGTAGGGGGAGAGGGTCCGGGCTCGCTGCGAGGAGATCCGACCGTTGCCGAGATACCAGTCCAGGGTCTCCTCAATCGTGGTCAGCGCGTAGATATCGCGCAGCCAGGTGAGCACCTGCTTGGTGGGCTCATGCTCCACCCTCTCCAGCGCATCGGTGAAGGATTCCCACATCAGCAGATCAGCGTGGGCCTTGGCTGCATTGACGATCTCGTACTGGTGCTCGTTGAAGACCTCAGCCTGCTTCTGCATCGGCAGCTTCGCCGTGCTGCGCAGCTCGGAGGCGACGTCGACCACCATCTGCCGGACCCGGCCGGCCAGCAGCTGGCGCTGGACCTCCGGCTGCTTGAACCAGTTGGCGCTGCGCCGCTCGTCGCCGGTGTCCCGGAACTCCTGCAGCGCCCGCCGCAGTCCGAACCGGTGCATCACCCGATCCGACGCCTGATTGGCCACATAGCTGGCCAGAGCCCCGACGTCGGCATTCTTGAACTCCGCGGCGTAGTCGGCCAGCAGCCGCTTGGCCACCAGCTGCAGCAGCACATTGTTGTCGCCCTCGAAGGTGACGTAGACATCCAGGTCCGCCCGCAGCGAGGTGAACCGGTTCTCGGCGATGAAGCCGGCCCCGCCGCATGCCTCGCGCGCCTCCTGCAGGGTGTCCAATGCGTGCCAGGTGGCCACCGGCTTGATCGCGGCTGCCAGGGTCTCCAGCTCCTGACGGTTCTCATCGGAGTCGTCCCGGCCGGAGAAGACGTCGTCGAGCTTGGCCAGCAGCTTTTCGTGGGCGAAGGCGGCGGCGAAGGTCTTGGCTAGCCGGGGGATCAGCCGGCGCTGGTGCACCTGATAGTCCATCAGCACCTGCTCCTCGGTGGGGGAGGCGGTGTGGAACTGGCGGCGCTGGTTGCCGTAGGTGATCGCTCCGATCAGGGCCAGCTTGGAGGCGGCCACGGCCGAACCGGTCAGTGAGACTCGCCCCTGGACGAGGGTTCCCAGCATGGTGAAGAACCGGCGGCCCGGAGATTCGATGGAGGATGTGTAGGTGCCGTCGGCGGCGACGTCGCCGTAGCGGTTGAGCAGGTGAGTCCGCGGCACCCGCACCTGGTTGAACCGGAAGCGCCCGTTGTCCACTCCGTTGAGGCCGCCCTTGTGCCCGTCGTCCTCAATGGTGATGCCCGGCAGAGCCCGGCCCTCGTCGTCGCGGACATCCACGTAGAAGCAGTGCACCCCGTGGTTGACCCCCCGGGTGATCAGCTGCGCGAAGACCACCGCCGCCTTGGCGTGCAGGGCCGCATTGCCCAGGAAGCGCTTGGTGGCCGCCTCGAAGGGAGTGTGCAGCACGAACTCTTCGGTCTCCGGGTCGTAGATGGCCGTGGTGCCGATGGAGGCCACATCGGAGCCGTGGCCGATCTCGGTCATCGCGTAGGCGCCGGGCACCTCCAGGGACATGATCCCGGGCAGCCACCGCGCCTGATGCTCGCGGGAGCCCAGATGCATCACCGCAGCGCCGAACAGGCCCCACTGGACGCCCGCCTTGATCTGCAGAGACGGGTCCGCGGTGACCAGCTCTTCGAATGCGGCGATATTGGCCCCGTGGGCGTCCTGGCCGCCGAACTCCTTGGGGAAGGCCCGGTGCACGGCGCCCTGCTCCACCAGCGCGTGGAGCTGCTTGAGCGTCCGCTCCCGGTGATCGGCAGTGCTCATGCCCTCCACTTTGTGGAACTGCGGGTCCTTCAGCACGCCGCGGGCGGTGCGCCGGGTCTCCGCCCAGGCGCCCAGCAGCAGACGTTCCACCTCCTGGGGACTGACGGCGCTGACGGGAATCTCCCCGGTGTCGGTGCGGGGTGTGGTCATGCGGGACCTCCTGAACGAAGAAGAGAGAAGAAGCAGGGTTCGTGATACCCGACACAAGTAGTCTAAGATACTGGTGAGTAATAAAGCCACATCGGAGGTTCACACCATGGTCGACATTCGCGACGCCGTCATCATCGGCGCTAACCGTATTCCCTTTGCCCGCGCGCACGGCGCCTACGCCGAGGCGTCCAACCAGGACATGCTGACCTCTGCGCTCAATGGGCTGGTGGCTCGCTTCGGGCTGCAGGGACAGCAGCTCGGCGCAGTCGCCGGCGGCGCGGTGCTGAAGCACTCCAAGAACTTCAACCTGGTCCGCGAGTCCCTGCTGGGCACTCCGCTGGACCCCAAGACGCCGGCCTACGATGTGCAGATGGCCTGCGCCACCGGCATGGAGGCCATCGGCTCGCTGGCCAACAAGATCAAGCTCGGCCAGATCGACTCGGCGATCGGCGGAGGCGTGGACTCCATCTCCGACGCACCGATTGTGGTCACCGATGAGCTGCGCGGGGTCCTCATGGAGGCCAACCGGGCCAAGACCCTGGGCCAGCGGATGAAGGCCTTGGCCAAGATCCGGCCCGGACATCTGGCGCCGCAGGCCCCGGGCACCAATGAGCCGCGGACCGGACTGTCCATGGGCGAGCATATGGCCGTGACCGCGCACCAGTGGGGCATCACCCGCCAGGAGCAGGACGAGCTGGCCGCTGCCTCTCACCAGAACCTGGCCAAGGCCTACGACGACGGCTTCTTCGACGATCTGGTGACCCCGTTCAAGGGAGTGAACCGGGACAACAACATGCGTGCGGACTCCACGGTGGAGAAGCTGGCCAAGCTCTCACCGGTCTTCGGCCGGAACCTGGGGGATGAGGCGACGATGACGGCGGCGAACTCCACCGCCCTGACTGACGGCGCTGCCACGGTGCTGCTGGGTTCCGAGGAGTGGGCCGATGCGCAGGACCTGCCCAAGCTGGCGAACTTCGTCGACTACGAAGAGGCCGCAGTGGACTTCGTCGACGGCGCCGAGGGGCTGCTAATGGCTCCGGCCTATGCCGCGGCTCGGATGCTCAAGCGCAACAACCTGCGCTTTGAGGACTTCGAGTACTTCGAGATCCACGAGGCCTTCGCCTCCACTGTGCTCGCCCAGATGCGTGCATGGGAGTCCGAGGAGTTCTGCCGCGAGAAGCTGGGCCTGGACCAGCCCCTGGGCAGCATCGACCGCTCCCGGCTGAACGTGACCGGATCCTCGCTGGCCGCCGGCCACCCCTTCGCCGCCACCGGCGGGCGCATTGTGGGCACCCTGGCCAAGCTGCTGCACGGCAAGCCCGGCAAGCTGGGCTTCATCTCCGTGTGCGCGGCCGGAGGGCAGGGCATCACAGCAATCATCGAAGGACGGTGAGACCAGACTCTATGGCGCAGGACACCTACACCGAATTCGCCAACACCGGCCTGGGCCGGCGCGTGACCAAGGCGCTGGGACTGCCGCAGCCTGCCAAGCTGCGCCGCTACCGACCGAACGCGCCTCTGGTGGAGGGCCCGGTGGTTGTGGTCGGAGACGGCGAGGCCTCTGACACCCTGGCCGCCCAGCTGGTCAGCTGGGGGTTGGACGTGCGACGCCATGTGGGCCCGAAGGAGAAGCTGGCCGCCGTGGTGGCAGTCTTCGACACCATCAGCACCCCGGCTGATCTCAGCGACACCGTCCTGGCCCTGGGGGGACTGCTGAAACAGCTGCTGCCCTCGGCCCGGGTGATCACTGTCTTCCGCGACCCGACCGGCACCGAGGACCCGGCGATTCGTGCCGCCCGCAAGGGCGTGGAGGGACTGACCCGGTCCACCGCCCATGAGATGCGCGCCGGCGGCACCGCCAACGGCCTTGTCCTCAGCGAGGACCTGGATGTGGCAGCCCCCTCGGTCGCCGGCGGACTGCGCTTCCTGCTCTCGGGCCGCTCGGCGTTCGTCTCCGGGCAGTTCCTCACCGTCAGCAGCGTCAACGGCGCGCTGCCCGAGGACTGGAGCGCTCCGCTGCAGAATCAGGTGGCTGTGGTCACCGGCGCCGCCCGCGGAATCGGAGCCGCGATCGCCAAGGTGCTCCACCGCGACGGCGCCCGCGTGATCCTGGTGGACGTGCCCGCCGCCGGAGAGCAGCTGGCGGCAGTGGCCAACCAGGTCGGCGGCACCGCCCTGCAGCTGGACATCACCGCTGAGGATGCCGGGGAGCGGATCCTTGAGCATGCCCAGCAGCACTACGGTCGGCTGGACATTGTGGTGCACAATGCCGGCATCACCCGGGATAAGCTGCTGGCCAATATGGACGCCTCCCGCTGGGACTCGGTCATCGCGGTCAATATTGAGTCCCAGCTGCGCATGAACCGGGCCTTCCTGTCCTCGGAGCTGTTCAACCGCACCGAGGACAGCGTCGGACCGCGGATCGTCTCCCTGGCGTCGACCTCCGGAATCGCCGGCAACCGGGGTCAAACCAACTACGCGGCCTCCAAGGCCGGGGTGATCGGGATGGTCTCGGCGGCCTCTGCCCAGCTGGAGGCCCGGCACGGGACCATCAACGCGGTGGCCCCCGGCTTCATCGAGACGGAGATGACCGCCAAAATGCCGATGGCCACCCGGGAGGTGGCTCGCCGCCTGAACTCACTGAACCAGGGCGGCCGTCCGGAGGACGTGGCAGAGACCGTGGCCTACCTGACCTCGCCGGCGGCGGCCGGAACCTCGGGGCTGACTCTGCGGGTCTGCGGCCAGAACCTGATTGGAGCCTGAGCATGGCGCGGAAGATCGAGCTGCCCGCCCTGTCCAGCATCTACCGGCGCGCTGCTGTGGATGCGGTGACCTCCCGGCTGAGCTCCACCGGTTCGCTGAGGACCCTGGAGGTCGAGCCTGTGCTGGCCCAGCACCCGGGCATCACCGAAGCCCAGGCAGAGAAGTACCGCCGCCTCTTCAACGGAGAACCCTTCGACGGCGTGCACCGCACCTCACTGCCCTCAGTCCTGGTGCATATCGCGGGTTTTCCCGTCCAGATGGCGCTGATGAGCGCGGAGGAGTTCCCCCTGCCGCTGCTGGGCATGGTCCACCTGTCCAATACGGTGGAGCACCGCCGGCCGATCACCGCCGGTCAGCCGCTGCAGATCCTCGTCGGGGCGGAGAACTTCCGGCCCCACAGGCGTGGCACCCAGGTGGACATCACCGTAGAGGTCTATGCGGCGGATGAGGATCCGCAGAGCCCCGATGCCGCCCCACTCTGGCGGGGAGTCTCCACCTACCTGGGTCGGGGTTCCTATATCGCTGGATCACCGAAGGAGGCCGGCTCCCGCACCGGCCGCGGAGAATTCACCCCGCCGCGGCCGACAGGCCGGTGGACATTGGGCGCCGATGCAGGCCGGGAGTACGCGGCGGTCTCCGGAGACTTCAACCCGATCCATCTCTCATCGCTGACCGCCAAGGCGCTGGGACAGCGCACCACGATTGTGCACGGAATGTACTCGGCTGCCCGAATGCTGGAGGGCCGCGAGCCGGAGCAGGCTGGTCACCGCTGGAGCATCGAGTTCGAAGCTCCGATCACGCTGCCGGCGTCAGTCGCTTTCGCGGCCGAGCGGCAGGACGACTCCGCCTGGCGCTTCACCGGATGGAACCCGCGGAAGAACCGCCGGCACTTCACCGGCACACTGACCCTGCCCTGAGGCAGCCGCTGCTCGGGGCTGGACGCGGCCCCGAGCAGCAGGTGGTCACCAGCGGTGGTGCACCTCGGGGCGGATGGAGGCATCGTAGAGCTCTCTGACCGCGGAGATGAACTGCTCGGGGAGCTCCACCTCGGCTGCGGCGGCGTTGCTGCGCGCCTGCTGCGGGTTCCGGGCCCCAGGGATCACGGTGGAGACTCCGGGCTGCTGCAGCACCCAGGCCAGCGCCGCCTGGGCGGGCTCCACACCAGCCTGGGCCGCTAGGCGGGAGAACTTGGCGGCAGCCTGCACGCCGGTGGCGTAGTCGACGCCGGAGAAGGTCTCGCCGACGTCGAAGGCCTCTCCGCGGCGATTGAAGTTCCGGTGGTCATCGGCGGGGAACTCGGTATCGGCTCCGTAGCGTCCCGAGAGGAGGCCGCTGGCCAGCGGGACCCGGGCGATGATCCCCACACCGGCCTGCTGGGCGGCAGGGAGCACCTGCTCCAGCGGCTTCTGCCGGAACGCGTTGAGGATGATCTGCACAGTGGCTGTGCCGGGCCGGGCGATCGCGCGCAGGGCCTGGTCACAGGTCTCCACACTGACGCCGTAGGAGGCGATCGCTCCCTCGGCCAGCAGTTCATCCAGTGCATCGAAGACGGCGTCGTCGTCGTAGACGTCATCGGTGGGGCAGTGCAGCTGCACCAGATCGAGAGTCTCGACCCCAAGGTTTTCGCGAGACCGCTGGGTCCATGCGCGGAAGTTCTCGGCGGTGGCGTGGGCCAGCGAAGGCTCCGGGGCCCGTCGGATCATCTTGGTGGCCACGGTGCCGTTCCATCCTGGATTGCTGGCCAGCCACTGTCCGATGATCTTCTCGCTGCGGCCGTCTCCGTAGACGTCGGCTGTGTCGAAGAAGGTGACGCCGGCCTCGGCGGCGGCGTCGAGCACTTCGAGAGCCTCGGCTTCAGTGACGCTTCCCCAATCTCCGCCCAGCTGCCAGGTTCCCAGTCCGATGCGGGTCACCTGCCGTCCGGTGCGTCCCAGTACTGAGGTCTCCACGGGTGCCCTCCCTTTCAGATTGTCTGTTTCTATCCAGGTCGAACTTACCCGATGCCGGCTTCGGAGTGGGCGGCCGGTGCGCACTCCGCCGCCGGAGGACCTAGTGCCAATTGATGCGCTTCAGGCCCTCAGTGCCTTTGGCGATGATCAGCACGCAATCGATCAGCTGCCAGACGCCGAATGTCATCCAGGAGAAGAGCAGTTTGGCGATGCCCACTCCCGCATGGCCGAGGTAGAAGCGGTCAATGCCTAAGGTCCCCAGGAACAGCGAGAGCAGGATCGCCGCCGCATGCGATTTCGGAGGCCTCCAGTCAGCCGGGTATGGCGCAGGCGGCCGGTAGTGTGCCGGCGCCTGCTGGCTCAGGTGGGCAGGGCCGAGGAGCTCCTGAAGCTCGTGGGGATCCGGGAGGTAGACGGTGCCGGTGACATGCAGTCCCTCATCCCCACGGTCCCGGCCACGCAGCCGCACCGGAACTTCCACGTACTGGCCGGTCTGCTGGAGACGCTGCAGCGCCGGGCTGAAGTGCGGCGCCTCAGCCGCGGGCACATAGCCGATCTTCCGCCCCATGACCATGACGCAGATGGCGTGCTGATCGTGAGCGTTGATGGGCTCGGGCTGCAGAACACCCCATGTCTCTGCCTCTCCAAAACCCTCCGGCTTCAGCGCACGGAACGCCGAGCGGGAGTTTCTGATCTGGTACTCGATCCCGGCGATGGCAGTTTCGCTGCCCAGCGGTGAGTCCAATCGATGCGTGGTCATGGCCCCCTCCATGTCATGTGTGCGACTACTCATCAGCCTACGCGCTGCTGCTGATCCAGCAGCTGTCATGCGCCGGGGGGTGGATACAGGTGCGTGGTTGAGCGACGCGCACCTCATATCGATATCGGCGGTCTCCGCTCACATTGCAGAAAGTTCACAACGTGCCGGGGGCCTGCAGCTCGTCAGGACTGGCGAGCTTTCCGCTGCACATCGGTCAGAACCTGGATGATCCAGCCCACCAGGGCGAGCAGCAGTCCGGCTACAAGATAGGTCAGCAGACCACTGACCGGCATAGCCATTCCGCTCTCACTGACCTGACTGATGGTGAACATGACGACGCCGAACAACGCAGCGGCGACGCCCAGACATATCACCAATGTTTCCACTGCACGCATGCCTGAAGCATAGCGGACCGCCTGGAGGTGTCCAATGGTCGACCGCCAATACGGAAGCCCAAATAGTAATCTTCCAGGCTGAATCGGCGTATCCGGAGGCAGACGGTCTGAGTCGTCTGTGTATTCGGTGCGCCGAGAGAGACTCGAACTCCCGACACCTGCGGTGTAAACGCAGTGCTCTGACCAACTGAGCTATCGGCGCGAAAGGTGTGCCGCACCAGCCAGGCGGCCGCGGCACCAGAGAGACACTATAGCAAGGTGGGGGCCGCGGCGCCTCGCTGCCGGCCACTCGCCTCAGACGCGGCGGCTGCTGCGCGCTTCAGTCAGCTGTTCGCCTCAGCAGCGGCGGCCTGCTCAGCGGCATAGAGCGCAGCTCCCACAATTCCCGCATTGTTCACCAGGGTGGCCGGGACCACCTCGGCACGCAGACCGGTGACATAGGGCAGGAAGTCGTCGCTGCGCTTGGACACCCCGCCGCCGATGATGAACTGGCCCACCGGCTGGATGCGCTCCACATGGCTCAGATAGCGGCGCAGCACGTCGCCGTACTCCGGCCAGGGCTGATCGGCCCGCTCCCGAGCAGCCGCTGAGACTTTGGTCTCAGCGACCACGCCCTCGAATTCCAGATGCCCCAGCTCTGAATTGGGCACCAGGACGCCGTCGTGCACCAGCGCGGTGCCCACTCCGGTGCCCAGAGTCACTGTCATCACGGTGTCCGTTCGGCCGGCACCAGCGCCGTAGCGGACTTCGGCCAGACCGGCGGCATCGGCGTCGTTGAGCGTAGAGATCCGGCCGGGCAGATCCGCCAGCAGCTCAGAGGTGTCGCACTCGATCCACGAATCGTCGATATTCGCCGCTGAGAGCACCACATTGTCGATCACGATGGCGGGGAAGGTGACCCCGACGGCCAGCTGATCCTCAGCCGGGGCCTTGGCGCGGGAGAGCAGCTCCTCCAGGATGGTGCCGATCACCCCGGCCACCGCTTCAGGGGTGGCCGGCTTCGGGGTGGGGACGCGGAACCTGTCACCGACCAGTTTGCCTTTGCGGAGGTTGACGATGCCGCCTTTGATGCCGGTGCCGCCCACGTCGATGCCGATGGCGCGCTTGGGCAGGTTGTCCAGAATCCTGCTGCGGGGGCCGAGTGCTTCGGCGGCAGGGGCTCGGTTATCTGATTCAGGCATAGTTCTCCACAGTTGGTGAGGTGGGGAGCGGCTCGGCAGAGGGCCGCAGGTGCGACGACGCGACGCTGCGCCGGAGAGACCGGTCACCAGAATAGCGCGTGCTCATTCCTCGGTGGGCAGGGTGAGGATCTCGGCGCCGTCGTCGGTGACCACCAGCGTGTGCTCGAACTGCGCGGTGCGCCTGCGGTCGGCGGTCACCGCCGTCCAGCCGTCCTCCCAGAGCTGCCAGTGGCGGGTTCCCAGGGTGAGCATGGGCTCAATGGTGAAGACCATGCCTGGTTCCATAGGGCGGGAGTACTCCGGGGCGGCGTCATAGTGGGGGATCACCAGCCCGGTGTGGAAGGCCGGACCTACGCCGTGGCCGATGAATTCGCGCGCCACACCGTAGCCGAAGCGCTTGGCGTAGGACTCGATCGCTCGTCCGATCACATTGATGGGCCGGCCCGGCTTGACCGCGCGGATGCCGCGCATCATGGCCTCCCGGGTGCGCTCCACCAGCAGCCGGGACTCTTCATCCACCTCGCCGACCAGGAAGGTCACATTGTGGTCCCCGTGGGCGCCGTCCAGATAGGCGGTGATGTCCAGATTCACAATGTCGCCGTCCTGCAGGACCGTGGAGTCGGGGATGCCGTGGCAGACCACCTCATTGATTGAGGTGCAGATGGACTTGGGGAAGCCCTTGTAGTTCAGGCAGCTCGGATACGCGCCGCGGTCGATGAGGTACTGGTGGGCGAAGGCGTCCAGCTCGTCCGTGGTCACTCCGGGGGCGATGCGCTTGCCGGTGGCGACCATACAGTCGGCGGCCAGGCGTCCGGCCCGCCGGATCCGCTCGATCATCTCTGCATCGAAGGCATCGGGACCGGTGTACTTCTCCGGCTCGTCGCGTCCCACATAGTCCGGGGTGGGGATATGGGACGGCACAGGCCGTTCGGGGGAGAGGGTGCCCGGGGTCAGGGTGCCCACTGGTGCGGTGGATGTCGCAGAAGCCATGGCCGCCATCCTATCGGGCGTAGGGTGGGGGCATGAGCGAGTACTGGTTCAATGTGCGCACCGGAGAAGTGGAGCAGGGCGCCCAGTCCAGCTGGAAGCATCTGCTGGGCCCCTACTCGAGCTACGCCGAGGCTGCCCGTGCCATGGAGCGGGTGCAGGAGAACAATGAGGCCTGGGAGGCCGACGACGACGCCCCCGACTCCGACAGCCGAAGCTGAGGGGCCCGCCGACGGAACCTGCGCCCGGCCGCGGAACCAGCGTCTTTAGGTGTGATGGCCGGCAAGGCTTTGCCGGCCGAGAGTCGCGCGGGCTCCGCCCGCCGACGGAACTGACTCAGAACGTATGCTCCTCGGCCGGGAACGCCCCGGAGGCGACGTCGTCGCGGAAGCGCCCCACCGCCTCGGTGATGATCCCGCGCAGATCTGCGTACTGCTTCACAAAGCGCGGCAGCCGCCCCCCGTTGAGGCCCAGCATGTCCTGCCAGACCAGCACCTGCCCGGTGGCGGACGCACCGGCGCCGATGCCCACGGTGGGGACCGGCACCGCGGCGTCCAGCTCGGCCATGACCTCGGCGGGCACCATCTCCACCAGCAGACTGAATGCGCCGGCCTCCACCAGAGCCTCAGCGGTCTCCATCAGCCGCTGCTTGGCCTCTCCGCGGCCCTGCACCCGGTAGCCCCCCAGGGCGTGCTCGGACTGCGGGGTGAAACCGATATGCGCCATCACTGGGATTCCCGCAGAGACCATGGCCCTCACGTGGGGGACCAGCGTGGCATCGGCCTCCACCTTCACCGCGTGCACGCCGGCCTCCTTCATCAGCCGGACCCCGGAGGCCACGGCCTGCTCCGGTGAGGCCTCATAGCTGCCGAAGGGGAGGTCGGCCACCACCAGGGCGCGGCGAGCACCATTGACCACGGAGCTGGCGTAGATGATCATCTCCTCCACCGTGATGCTCAGCGTGGAGGCGCGGCCCTGCATCACGTTGGCCGCCGAGTCGCCGATCAGCAGCACCTCCACGCCGGCGTCGTCGAGCACCTCGGCCATCATCGCGTCATAGGCGGTCAGCATGGAGAACCGGCGGCCCTCATCCTTGAACCGCTGCAGGTGAACGGTGCGCACACGCTTGGGATTCAGCCCCGCCGGCCCGGTCTCACCTGCGGAGGGACCGCTGTAGGGGGCGCTCTGCTCGGGGGTGGAAGATTCAGCCGGAGACATACCCCCAGGGTACTCCCACCCGGGGCGCCGGGTCTGACTTGGGTAGAGTGGTCACGGCTGGACCACCCCCTATCCCAGGAGGCCGCAGGCACTATGGACCGACAGCAGGAATTCGTACTGCGCACCATCGAGGAGCGCGATGTCCGCTTCGTTCGCCTGTGGTTCTCCGATGTGGTCGGCACCCTGAAATCGGTGGCCCTGGCGCCGGCCGAGGTGGAGGGTGCCTTCTCCGAGGGCTTGGGCTTCGACGGCTCCTCCATCGAGGGGCTCTCCCGGGTGTTCGAATCGGACATGCTGCTCAAGCCGGACCCCTCCAGCTTCCAGATCCTTCCCTGGCGCGGGGAGGACGAGCCCACCTCCCGCATGTTCTGCGATATCCTCACTCCGGACCAGGAGCCGGCCGCAGGGGATCCCCGCTATGTGCTGCGCCGGCAGCTGGATGCCGCCGCAGAGATGGGCTTCACCTGCTACACCCATCCGGAGATCGAGTTCTATCTGCTGGAGTCTGAGGAGCTCGACGACGACGGCGTCCCGCGTCCTGCCGACCGGTCGGGTTACTTCGACCACAGCACCGGTTCGGTGGCCCAGGACCTGCGCCGGCATACGGTGAACACGCTGGAGGCGGTCGGCATCTCTGTGGAGTTCAGCCACAATGAGGTCGGCCCAGGGCAGAATGAGATCGATCTGCGCTATGCCGATGCGCTGACCACTGCGGACAACATCATGACGTTCCGCACCATCGTCAAAGAGGTCGCCCAGGCGCACGGGAAGTACGCGACCTTCATGCCCAAGCCCTACAGCGAACACCCCGGTTCGGGCATGCACACCCACTTCAGCATCTTCGAAGGCGACACCAACGCGTTCTTCGCGCCCAATGCCGAGTTCAACCTGTCCACCATCGCCCGGCAGTTCATCGCCGGGGTGCTCACCCACGCCCCGGAGTTCACCGCGGTCACCAACCAGTTCGTGAACTCCTATAAGCGGCTCTGGGGCGGAGGGGAAGCGCCCAGCCATATCTCCTGGGGCCACAACAACCGCTCCGCCCTGGTGCGTGTGCCGCTGTATAAGCCCACCAAGGGCGGTTCGGCCCGGATCGAGTTCCGCGGCATCGACTCTGCAGCCAACCCGTACCTGGCCTATGCGGTGGTGATCGGTGCCGGGCTGAAGGGCATCGAGGAGGGCTACGAGCTGCAGGAGCATGTCACCGAAGACGTCTGGTCGCTGAGCACCGGAGAGCGCAAGGCCCTGGGGCTGCGGCCGCTGCCCGGAACGCTGCATGATGCCATCCGCCAGATGGAGGAGTCTGAGCTGGTGGCCGGCATCCTGGGGGAGCAGGTCTTCGACAACTTCCTGCGCAATAAGCAGCAGGAGTGGGACGAATACCGCGTGCATGTCTCACCCTATGAGGTCAATAAGTACCTCGGAATGGTGTGAGCCGCCCCCGGTGGCCGAGGCGCAGCAGTCAGATGACCACGATCACCTCCCGTGACCTGATCTCCGCAGGATTTCAGCAGCTCGAACGTGCCGAGAGCTTCCTGGCCGACCACCAGCTGGCCGACCTGGATCCGGCGGCCCTGGTGCGCACGCTGCGCGAGGCGCCGAATCCGGATGAGGCGCTGCTGCTGCTGATCCGGCTGACCGAGCGGGCCCCTTCGGTCTTTGATCTGTTCAGTTCCGTCAGCGACGGGATCTACACCGAGGCGGTGCCGGCCGTGCGCCTGCTGGGCGCCTCCCAAGCGTTGGGCGAGTTCCTCATCCGGCATCCCGAGCAGACAGACCTGCTCAGCCACGCCTACCCCCCGGATCCTGAGGAGTCCTCGGCCGAGGAGCTGCGCACCAGGTTGATGGAAGCCGTCCGGGCCGATCCCCAGGCTGAGCAGCCGGTCGCCGCCTTGGACGAGGAGCTCTCTGCGCGGGCCGCGGGCCGGAACCTGCGCATCGCCTACCGGCGCGAAGTCACCCGGCTGGCGCTGCGGGACCTGTGCGCCGCCGACCCGGCCGACTATGTCCCCGCGGCTGCGCGCCAGCTGGCCGACGCCGCCTCCGCAGCGATCGATGCGGCCCTGGCGGTGACCCGAGCTGAGGCGGCAGCCCGCGCCCCGCAGACCGAGCAGGTGGAGCTGACGGTGATCGGGATGGGCAAGACCGGTGCCCGGGAGCTGAACTACATCTCCGACGTCGATGTCCTCTTCGTCCACCGGGCCCCGGATGAGCTGGGGGAGGCTGAGGCGCGCACTGCCGCCGAGACGCTGGCGAGCGGGATCAGCAGAGTCCTCGGCGCCTCCGACGGGGAGCCCGCCCTGTGGGAGATCGACGCGAATCTGCGTCCGGAGGGACGCGACGGTCCGCTCTCGCGCACTCTGGAGTCCCACCAGGAGTACTACCGCCGGTGGGCCAGCGGCTGGGAGTTCCAGGCTCTGCTGAAGGCCCGGCCCATCGCCGGAAGCCGCGGCCTGGGCCAGGCCTATATGGAGGCTATCTGGCCGCTGGTGTGGCAGTCATCCTCCGGCGAGGGGTTTGTGGAGGACGTCCAGGCCATGCGGCGCCGGGTCTACCAGAACATTCCGCCCCGGGAGGCGGAGCGGGAGCTGAAGCTGGGCCGCGGCGGCCTGCGCGATATCGAATTCACCGTCCAGCTGCTGCAGCTGGTCCACGGCCGGGTGGATGAGGACCTCCACGTCCGGGACACCCTCTCGGCGATCGCCGCGCTCGGGGTCGGCGAGTACGTCTCCAGCCGTGACCAGGAGGCGATGTCGCGGTGCTACCGGCAGCTGCGGCTGCTGGAGCACCGCATCCAGATGCGCCAGATGCGCCGGACCCACCTGATGCCGCAGAAGGAGGAGCACCTGCGCGCCCTGGCCCAGGCGGTGCGCCCCCCGGGGGAGACCAAGCGGCACAGCCCCGACGACGTCCTCGAGGTGTGGCGCCAGACAGTCCGGGAGGTCTCCACCTTCCACCAGACGATCTTCTACCGGCCCCTGCTGTCCACCACAGCGGTGCTCGGCGACGACGATGTGCGGCTCTCCGCCGACGCGGTGCAGGCCCGCCTGGGCGCCCTGGGCTACCGGGACACCTCCGGGGCGCTGCGCCATATCGAGGCGCTGACCTCCGGGGTCACCCGCAAGGCGACACTGCAGCGGCGCATCCTGCCGGCCATGCTCGGCTGGCTGGCCGACGGGGTGGACCCTGACCACGGACTGCTGGCGTTCCGGCGGATCAGCGAGTCCCTGGGCACCAGCCCCTGGTATCTGACGATGCTGCGGGACTCCTCCATGGCTGCCGAGCGACTCTGCCAGATGCTGACCAGCTCCCGGCTGATCTCCGAGATGCTCGAGCATATGCCGGAGTCCACCCAGTGGCTCGGCGACGACGCACAGCTGGCTCCGCGCAGCTTCGAGGCCCAGTGGACCGAAGTGCAGAACGCCATCGCCCGCCATGAGGGGGAGACCGGCTCCGCAGTGCGGCTGGCGCGGCTGATCCGGCAGCGGGAGCTGCTGCGGATCGCTGTGGCCGAAGCCTGCCAGCTCATCGACGTCGAGCAGGCTGGTGCCGCGCTGGCCGAGGTGGACCGGGTCGCCACCTTGGGCGCGCTGCGGGTGGCGGAGAATGAGATCCGCGACGACGGCGAGCTGCTGGTGGAGTTCCTGGTGGTGGCTATGGGGCGCCAGGGCGGCCGGGAGATCAGCTACGGCTCCGATATGGATGCCATGTTCGTCCACCGTCCGCTGCCCGGAACGGATAAGGCCGCTGCCGATGCGCAGGCCCAGAAGGTGGCGCTGCGGCTGACCCAGCTGCTGTCCAAGCCGACCAAGCCGCCGGTCCGCGGGGAGCTGCCGCTGCAGCTGGACGCCGACCTGCGCCCCGAGGGCACGCAGGGGCCGCTGTCGCGGTCTCTGGACTCCTTCGCCGAGTACTACCAGCGGTGGATGGCGGTCTGGGAGCGGCAGGCACTGCTGCGCGCGCGACCGATCGCCGGCTCAGCCGACCTGGCGCAGGACTTCACCGAACTCATCGACTCTGTCCGCTACGGTCAGCCCCCGGAGCCGGCTCAGATCCGTGAGATCCGCAGGATCAAAGCCCGTGTGGAGTCCGAGCGGCTGCCGCGCGGGGCGGATCCGGCCCGGCACGTCAAACTGGGCCGAGGGGGACTGGCCGACGTCGAGTGGCTGGTCCAGCTCTACCAGCTGCAGCACGCTCACCACCTGCCGGTGCTGCGCGGCACCGGCACGCTGCAGGTGCTCAACGCCCTGGTGGACCAGCAGCTGATGGGACCGGAGGATGCCTACGTACTGGCGCAGGCCTGGCAGCTGTGCACCAGGGTGCGCAGCGGGATCATGATCTGGAACAGGCGCAGCTCCGATGTGCTGCCCTCCTCCCGGCGGGACCTGGAGGCCGTGTCCCGGTGGTGCGGGTTCGAAGCCGGCAGCGCATCCACATTCGAGGAGCACTACCTGCGCACCACCCGGCGGGCCCGTCAGGTGTTCGAGCGCCTGTTCTTCGACGCCTGAGTTGCTCAGCCGGCGGAGCCGTCGGCGGCCAGCAGATCCAATGTCCGGTGCTGGACCTCCTCGTCGGGGGCCAGGTTCACCAGCATCAGCTCATCGGCCTGCACGTCATCGGCGAAGCGCTGCAGCCAGGCGATGACCTCTTCCCGGCTGCCCGCGGCCGTTCGGCTGAGCATCCCCAGCACCTGCTGGCCGGCAGGATGGTCCCGCAGCATGTCCACATCGGCTTCGCTGAGATCGCGGCCGCGGCCCAGCATGGTGCGGATCCAGCCGTCCTCAGCAGCGCGGCGCTGAGCGCGGGCGGTCTCGGCGTCGTCGTGGACAATCACATTGGCGGCGGCAATGAAGTGCGGCTTCGCCTCGGGTCCCAGCAGCGAGCCGGAGGCGCTGAAGTTCTCCCGGTAGGTGGAGGCGGCGTGCTCCAGCATCTGGGGGGCGAAATGGGAGGCGAAGGCGTAGGGCAGGCCTAGCCTCGCGGCCAGCTGCGCGCCGAAGAGCGAGGAGCCCAGGATGTAGAGCGGCACATCGGTGCCGTGTCCGGGGTAGGCGTGGACCCCGGGAGTCCTCGAACGGCCGGTGAGGTAGCCGGAGAGCTCCATCACATCGGCCTGGAACCGGTCCGCCTCGGTGCCGTCGCGGCGCAGGGCACGCAGGGTCTGCCCATCGGTGCCCGGTGCCCGCCCCAGGCCCAGATCGATCCGGCCGGGATACAGGGTCTCCAGAGTCCCGAACTGTTCGGCGATCACCAGCGGCGCATGATTGGGCAGCATGATCCCGCCTGCGCCCACCCGGATCCGCTCTGTATGGGAGGCGATGTGCTGGATCAGCAGGGAGGTCGCCGAAGAGGCGACGTGCGGCATGTTGTGGTGCTCGGCGAACCAGATGCGCGCATAGCCCAGCTGGTCGGCCCGCTGCGCCAGACGCAGCGAGCGGGCGATGCCCTCGCCGATGGTCTCGCCGGAGCGGACCCGGGCCAGATCCAGCCAGGAAAGCGGTTGTGAGACAGAGGAAGTCATATCTCTACCAACTGCCGGGGACCACCGGCTCATTCCGACCGAGCCATCTGCAGAGAACTAGGATGGCGGTATGGACACGATCACCGGAGCCGGCGGGCACACTGCCCACGGAGAGTACAAGGTGCCGGCCGGCAAACTCGTCGTCGTCGACCTCGAACTCACCGCTGAAGCCTCGCAGCAGGACAGCAAGATCGCAGCCGCCTCAGTCAACGGTGATTTCTTCCTCGAACCCGATGACGCCCTGTTCAGCATCAACCAGGCGCTGACCGGTCTGCCGACGTCGTCGACCCGCCAGGAGATCGCAGCCGCAGTGCGCTCAGCGCTGCCAGACGGTGCGCAGATGATCGGCTTCGACGAACAGGCTGTGGCCACCGCTGTGCGCCGAGCACTGGGAAACGCCACCACCTGGGCGGACCACCAGTGGGAGGTGCTGCCGGCTGTGAAGCGGCCCATAGCCCTCAACGCCGCCTTGGACCAGGTGCTTACTGAGGAGGTCGGGGCCGGGCGCAGGCCCCCGCTGCTGCGGCTGTGGGACTGGACCGAGCGCGCCGTGGTCATCGGTTCCTTCCAGTCCCTGGCCAATGAGGTCGACGCCCAGGCCGCCGCCGATCTGGACACTGTGGTCGTCCGGCGCATCTCCGGCGGGGGAGCGATGTTCATGGAGGCGGGCAACTGCATCACCTATTCGCTGTGCTTCCCGCAGTCGCTGGTGGACGGCCTCAGCTTCGCCGACTCCTACCCGTTCCTGGACTCGTGGGTGATGGAGGCCCTGGAGAGCATCGGAGTGCGGGCGGCCTATAAGCCGCTGAACGACATCGTCTCCGCGGCAGCCTCCACCGGAGGGGGCCGCAAGATCGGGGGAGCGGCGCAGAAGAGACTGGCCAACGGCGGCATGCTGCACCACGTGACCATGAGCTATGACATCAACGCCGAACGCATGATGCAGGTCCTGCGCATCGGCCGGGAGAAGATCTCCGACAAAGGCATCGCCTCAGCGATGAAGCGGGTGGACCCGCTGCGCAGCCAGACCGGCATGCCCCGCGAGGAGATCATGCGGGTCTTCGCCGAAACGTTCGCAGAGCGCACCGGAGCCGCAGAGGCCCAGGTGCGGCCCCACGAGCTGGCACGGGCTCAGGAACTCGTGGAGCAGAAGTTCGGAACACAGGAGTGGACCGCACGCGTCCCGTGACGGCGCGGCGGACTGGGAAGGAGCCAGACAGTGAGTGTGCAGGCAGTGCTGAGCAGCGAGCTGCTGGAGACGATCCGGCAGCGTGCCGACGGGTACGACGAGCGCAATGAGTTCTGCTACCAGGACCTGGAGGACCTGAAGACCGCCGGGTACCTGGCCGCACTGGTGCCCGCCGAGCAGGGCGGACTGGGATGGAGCTTCGACCAGGTGGTGGAGGCGCAGCGGCTGCTGGCCTCCTATGCGTCGGCCACCGCGCTGGCGGTGAATATGCACCACGTCTGGGTGACAGCGGCCCGACTGATGGTCCGCAGCGGCCATGACGAGTTCCAGCAGGTCATCACCGAGACCGCGGAGGGTCACATCTTCGCCTTCGGCATCTCGGAGGCGGGCAATGATGCGGTGCTGTTCGACTCCACCACCGACGCCGAGGTGCACCCAGACGGGTCGGTCAGCTTCACCGGCACCAAGGTGTTCACCACCCTGGCGCCGGTCTGGACCCGTCTGGGGCTGTTCGGCAAGGACACCGCCGCCACCGGTGCAGAGGGGGAGAAGCCGCTGATCTTCGGCTTCCTGGAGCGGGAAGCCCCAGGTTGGAGCACCATCGAGAACTGGGACATGCTCGGCATGCGGGCCACCCAGTCCCACGCCACCGCGTTGGAGGGTGCGCGCGTGCCTGCGCAGCGCATTGTGAGGCGGCTGCCGGTGGGGCCGAACCCTGACCCGCTGGTCTTCGCCATCTTCGCCTCCTTCCTCACGCTGCTGGCGGCGGTCTACACCGGACTCGGCGACCGCGCGCTGGCCCTGGGAGCCGAGCACGCAGCCTCCCGACGCTCGCTGAACACCGGAGCCTCGCTGGATCAGGACCCCGATATCCGCTACAAGCTGGCCGAGGCCCAGCTGCAGCAGCTGGCACTGGACGCCCAGCTGCGGTGTGTCGCCGCCGAAGTCGAATCCGGGGTGGAACACGGTGCCGCGTGGTTCCCCCGCCTGGTGACTCTGCGCACCTGCGCCACCCGCACTGCCAGGGCGGTGCTGGACGCTGCGCTGGGGGTCAGCGGCGGCGCTCAGTACCACCGGACCACCGAGCTGAGCAGGCTCTACCGGGATGCGCTGGCTGGAATCCACCACCCCAGCGACGACGAATCCGCCCACCGCACCCTGGCCAATCACCTGCTGGGCCCGTTGGCCTGAGATGCGGGCAGTCGTCATCGACGCGATCGGCGTCGAACCTCAGGTCCGTGAGGTGCCGGCTCCCCAGCCGCCTGCGGGCGGAGTGGTGGTCGATGTGTCCGCCACCGGACTGTGCCGCAGCGACTGGCATGCCTGGGCCGGCCACGACCAGATCCAGCTGCCCCATATACCGGGCCACGAGCTGGCCGGAACCATCTCAGCCGTGGGGGAGGGCGTGCGCAGCTGGCGCGTGGGGCAGCGGGTCACCGTGCCCTTCGTCTGCGGCTGCGGCGCCTGCACCTGGTGCAGCCGGGGCGATCCGCAGGTGTGTCCGCACCAGCAGCAGCCCGGGTTCACCCACTTCGGCTCCTTCGCTGAGCAGGTGGCGCTGCACGCTGCTGAGGCGAATCTGGTGGCCGTGCCTGATGACGTCAGCGATATCGCGGCTGCCAGCCTGGGCTGCCGCTTCGCCACCGCCTACCGCGGTCTGACCAGCCGGGCCCGGCTGTCTGCCGGGGAGACGCTCGCCGTCATAGGTGCTGGAGGGGTGGGTCTGAGCGCGGTGATGATCGGCCATGCCCTGGGCGCGCGGGTGATCGCAGCAGACCGGAACCCGGCCGCACTGCGGCTGGCGGCCAGGCTCGGGGCTGAGGAGACGGTGCTGGTCACTGAGGAACCGGCCGCCGGCGCAATCGCTGAGCTGACCGGAGGCGGAGCCGATGTGGCGGTGGATGCTGTCGGCAGTGAGCAGACCTGCACGGATGCGATGATGAGCCTGCGCCGCAGAGGTCGGCATGTGCAGATCGGCCTGCTGCCGCCGGTGGAGGGCCACCCACGGGTCCCGATGGACCGGGTGATCGCCTGGGAGCTGGATCTCTTCGGCAGCCACGGAATGGCCGCCGGCGAGTACCCGGAGATGCTCAAGCTGATCGCGCAGGGACGGCTGGACCCCCAGCAGCTGGTGGGCCGGACGGTGGGCCTGGCGGAGGCCGCGAGGCTGCTGCCGCGCATGGACCAGCCCGCAGACGCCCAGGCGGGTGTGACGATGATCCGCCCGACGCAGCTGTGACGCTGCCTGAGCTCACGGCCCTCAGCTGGGCACTGGTGTGCGCCGGCGCGCTGATCGTGGGCCTGTCCAAAACCGCAGTGCCTGGGGCCGGCACCTTGGCGGTGGCGGCCTTCGCCGCGGCACTGGATGCTCGCCAGTCCACTGCCGCGCTGCTGGTGCTGCTGCTGGTGGGTGACCTCTTCGCGGTCTGGATGTACCGGCGCGACGTCGACTGGGCTGCGCTGCGCCGGCTCGTGCTTCCGGTACTTCTCGGACTGATGGTGGGAGCCGGGTTCCTGGCAGTGTCCTCCGATGCTGTGGTGCGCCGGGTGATCGGCGTGATTCTGCTGGGCATGCTGGCGCTCACGCTGTGGCGCCGCCGCAAGGACCGTCCGGGGCCAGGGCGGCTGGCCGGTATGGGTTACGGATGGATGGGCGGATTCACCACTATGGTCGCCAATGCTGCCGGACCGGTGATGAGCATGTACCTGTTGGCGATGCGGATGCCGGTGACCACATTCCTGGGCACCGCCGCCTACTTCTTCTTCGCGGTGAATCTGTCCAAGCTGCCCTTTCACATCAGTATCGGGCTGCTCACCTGGGAAATCCTGGCTCTCTCGGCTGTTCTGGTCCCGCTGGTGGCCGGCACCGCCTTCTTCGGCCGCTGGCTGGCACCGCGGATATCCCAGCGGCTCTTCGACCGGCTGGTGCTGGTCCTCACCGCCGTAGGCGCCGTGCATCTGCTGGTGTGAGCCCGCGTTCCACAGGACCCCGGATACGCGAACGGCCCCGCACCGCACAGGCGCGGGGCCGCACACGGGCCAGTCCGATCAGACGCTGAAGTACAGCTCGAACTCGTAGGGGTTCGGCCGCAGATTCAGCGGCTCGATCTCCTCTTCACGCTTATAGTCCAGCCACGCCTGGATCAGATCCTCGGTGAACACACCGCCCTCCAGCAGGAACTCGTGGTCGGCCTCCAGGGCGTTCAGCGCCTCATCCAGCGAGCCGGGCGCCTGCGGGATATCCTTCAGCTCCTCGGGAGGCAGCTCATAGAGGTCCTTGTCCACCGGCTCATGCGGCTCAATCCGGTTGCGGATCCCGTCGAGTCCAGCCATCAGCTGCGCGGCGAAGGTCAGGTAGGGGTTGCCCGAGGCGTCCGGAGCGCGGAACTCCAGGCGCTTGGCCTTCGGGTTGGAGCCGGTGATCGGAATCCGAATGGCAGCAGACCGGTTGCCCTGGGAGTAGACCAGCGAGACCGGGGCCTCGTAGCCCTTGACCAGGCGCTTATAGGAGTTCACCGTCGGGTTGGTGAACGCCAGCACCGCGTGGGCGTGCTTGAGCAGACCGCCGATGTACCAGCGCGCGGTGTCGGAGAGGTTGCCGTAACCCTTCTCGTCGAAGAACAGCGGCTCCCCGCCGTTCCACAGCGACTGGTGGCAGTGCATACCGGAGCCATTCTCCCCGAAGACAGGCTTAGGCATGAACGTGGCGGCCTTGCCGAACTGATCGGCGGTGTTCTTCACCACGTACTTGAACTTCTGCAGGTCGTCGGCAGAGTGGGTCAGGGTATTGAACTTGTAGTTGATCTCCTGCTGGCCGGGGCTGCCCACCTCATGGTGGGAGCGCTCCACTGACAGCCCGGCGGCCTCCAGGGCCAGCACGATCGCGTCACGCACATCGGCGGTCTTGTCCTGGGGAGTCACCGGGAAATAGCCGCCCTTAGTGGGCAGTTTGTGGCCCAGATTCCCGCCGGGAATCTCATCGCCGGAGGTCCAGGATGCCTCCTCTGCACCCAGCGCGTAGAAGGACGCCTCGGGAGAGGACTGGTACTTGACGTCGTCGAACAGGAAGAACTCGGCCTCTGCGGCGAAGAAGGCGGTGTCGGCGATGCCGGATGAGGCCAGGTAGTCCTCGGCCTTCTGCGCCACACCGCGGGGGTCGCGGCCGTAGGGCTCGCCGGTGCGCGGGTTGACGATGGAGAAGGTCATCGCCAGGGTCTTCTCCACCCGGTACTCGTCCACAAAGGCGGTGGCGACATCGGGGATCAGCTGCATGTCCGATTCCTGGATGCCCTGGAAGCCGCGGATGGAGGAGCCGTCGAAGAGCTGGCCCTCCTCAAAGAAGTCGAGGTCCACCGTGTGAGCGGGAACGTTGAAATGGTGCTGGCTCCCAGGAAGATCGGTGAAGCGCACGTCGACGAACTTCACTCCCTCTTCCTTGATGAACGTCAGGACTTCCTCAGGACTGGAAAACATGCGTCTGGTGCTCCTTGGTCGGTGTCTGCTGTGGGGAGTGTGCCTCTCAGCCTAGCGAGGTCCTGGTTTCCCCGCGGTCACGCAATTGTTTCGGGCATGTTACAGAATCTGCCCGGCCGTGCCGGGGCGGCGTGCGGACTAGACTGTCACGGTGGCTTCCGCAGATGACGACTCCCACCGCTGGCCCGGCGATGAACTGGGTCTTCCCGCCTCCGGACCCGGCTCACTGGCGCCCTGGGGACGACGCGTCCTGGCGGTCTTCATCGACTGGGGGATCGCCTCGCTGATCTCTGTGACGTGGTTCGCCTATGACGTCTGGGCCACCTTGGGCATCTTCGTGCTGCTCCACGTGGCTCTGACCGGCCTGCTGGGGGTGACCATCGGCAAGCGGCTGGTGCGGATCCAGGTGGTCCGCGGCCACTCGGCTCCGGGCCCGCACCGGGCGCTGCTTCGCACAGCTCTAATGCTTCTGGTGGTGCCGGTGCTGGTGATCTCCGCCGATGGACGCGGTGCCCATGACAGAATCGCAGGGACAGTTCAGCTGCGCATGTGAGGCGCAGCCACCGCCTGAGCATCCGGGGGATCACCACTATGGTTGAGCACTCTGCCGCAGTCTGCCGCGGCATCGCGCTGGGAATGGTCAGTCTGCTGGCACTGAGCGGCTGCGCCGGCGGCGATGACTCCCACGACGTCGAGGACGGGACTATCCCCGCCCCCCAGCTGGAGGACACCGGCGAGGAAAGCGACGACGGCGGCACCGGCGAAGGGGACGACGCTGCCGAGGACACCGGGGACACCGACGACGGCGATGACGCCTCGGCAGACGACCAGACCGAGGCGCAGCAGCAGACGCCCGAATGGCCGGCGGCCAACACCACCACAATGGAACTGGTGGACACCATCAGTGAACCGGTCATCTCACCGAAGTCCGTCGTGGCCAATGGTCACGGCCTGGCGATCGCCAGCAACATGATGTACCAGAACACGATCACCGTCTACGACACGACCTCGCGCGAGCTCGTTCAGGAGCTTTCGGACTCCATCAGCCCGGCGGAGTTCGGCGTTGAGGGGTATCCCGACACTGTGGAGGGCGCACCGGTGGAGGCGGTGTGGACCCCGGACGGGCAGCACGCCTACGTCTCCCAGTACCGGCTCGCCGGACTCGGCGCCGATGCCGAAGACCTCTGCCAGGCAGGAGATGCGATCGCCCCCAGCGCGGTCTACCGCTACAGCGTCGAGGCCCAGGACTGGGACCAGTTCATCGAAGTGGGCCGGGTGCCGAAGTATGTGGAGATGACCCCCGACGGCGAGACGCTGCTGGTCTCCAACTGGTGCGATCATGACCTCTCAGTGGTCGACGTCGACGCCGCAGAGGAGACGATGCGGATCCCGCTGAACTCGCAGCCGCGGGGAATCGTGGTCATGGACGACAACCGGACCGCGTTCGTCACCGCGATGTTCGCCCACGAGATCTACCGAGTGGACCTGGAGACCGGCGATTCAGAGGTCATCGCCCAGACCGGGCAGCGGCCGCGGCACCTGGTGCGCGATGCTGCGGGTGAGAACATCTACATCACGGTGGCCGGCGCGAACCAGCTGCTGCGCATGAACCCGGAGACCGGGGAGATCACAGACAGTACGGCCACCGGCGCCGAACCGCGCAGCATGGCCATCTCGGCAGACGGCACGGCGCTGTACGTGGTGAACTACGACGAGGCCACGGTCTCCAAGTTCGACGCCGAGACGCTGGAGGAGATCGACCGGCTGAGCACCGGAAGCCTTCCGATCGGCGTGACCTACGACGTGCACACCGGCACGGTCTGGGTGTCCAACTACTCCGGCACGATCAGCGTCTACGACGACACAGTGGAACGCTGAGCGGGCACCGCCTGCGCATCTGTTCCGCGGGTGCGGTAGGCGGCCCGGTACCGGTCGAACACTGCTGTGGCCGCTGCGATGACGGCGGCCGAGCCGAGCATATGCAGCCAGACCAGGGCAATCGGCAGCCCCGTGAGGTGCTGCCAGTAGCCGATCAGCCCCTGGAAGAGGATCACCCCCAGCAGAAACCATGCTGCCCGGCGCTGGCCCGGTGAAGCGGACAGTCGGCGCTGACGCAGCAGGATCACCACGGCGGCGGCGCAGAGGATGTAGACCGGCACCACATGCAGCCGGGTGACCAGCTCCGGGTCGAAGGCGTGCCGCGGAGCACCGGGATCCCCAGCATGCGGACCGGTGCCGGTGACCTTGGTCCCAATTACCACCGCAGCCCAGGCGGCCGCCAGCTGAATTGCTGCGAGACCGGCGGTCAGGCCGTCCCGCTGGCCGTCCACCAGAGGCTGGCCGACCCGGCCCTGGTGGTGCAGCTCCAGCCGAATCCGGCCCAGCAGCTGGGTGGCGACCATCACCAGACCCGACGAGACGATGAAGTGCAGCGCCACCACCCAGGGGTTCAGGTCCGTCCAGACGGTGAAGCCACCGATGACTCCCTGCATCGGGATGCCGAAACCGATGATCAGGGTGCGCACCACCAAGGCGCGATGGGTCTCCCACAGCCTCACCACGGCCAGGAACATCGCCACACTGATGGCGATCAGCACGTAGGTCAGCAGCCGGTTGCCGAATTCGATGGCTCCGTGGATGCCCATCTCCGGAGTCGACACCCACGACTCGGCCGTGCAGCGCGGCCACTCAGGGCAGCCGAGGCCGGAATCGGTCAGCCTCACCGCTCCGCCGGTGAGGATGATCGCGATATTGCTCAGCAGGGTGGCCCAGGCCAGCGCGAGGGTTGTTCGCGTGATGCGGGTAGGGAGTCTGGACAGCATTGTGTTCACCTATCTCCAGCGGAACCAGCGACGTGCGGCGAGGACGGCCGCCACGGCCCACCCCGCAAGAATAAGAATCTCCACCAGGGGTGCAGAGCCCTCAGCGGAGGCGGTGCGCGCCGCCTCACCCAGGGCGGCAGACGGCAGCAGAAGCAGCACTCCGGCGGGACCCTCGTGATGCAGCGGGAAGACTGCCCCGCCGGCGGCGCCCATGAGCACCCAGGCCAGGTTGGTGATGGCCAGGGTGGCTTCTGCACGCACAGTGCCGGCCAGCAGCAGCCCCAGCGCGGTGAAGGCGCAGGCGCCGGTCACCAGGCCGATCCCCAGCCACAGCAGGCCCGCCGGCGAAGGTGACCAGCCCAGCGCCCAGGCGGTGGAGCCCAGCACCAGCACCTGCACCACGATGACGCTGAGCACCGCGACGGCTTTGCCCAGGATCAGGCCGGTCGGGCCCAGGGGAGTGGTGGCCAGATAGGCCAGCACTCCGTACTGGCGCTCAAATCCGGTGGCGATCCCCTGTCCGGTGAAGGCCGAGGCCATCACCGCCAGCGCCAGCACTCCCGGCGCGACGGCGTCGATGCCGCCGCTGCCGGCCAGCAGGCCCAGCCGGTGGATCCCGATGAGCACCAGCAGCGGCAGCACGATCGAGACCAGCAGCTGCTCCCCATTGCGCAGAGTATTGCGGGTCTCGTACCGCCCGTGAGCCAGGACCCGGCGCAGCGCCGGCGCCGGAGCCGAGGGCTGAGGGCTGAGGTCTGCAGCACGGCTCACCGGGCGGACACCTCCCAAAAGACGTCCTCCAATGTGCGGGATTCGAAGGTCATCTCGGCCGGCATCATTCCTATCTGCTCCCACCACGCGGCCAGCCGTCCCAGATCCTGCGGAGATGTCAGCCCCGTCACCGCCCAGCGGGCGCCGGGACGGTTGAGCTCGCCGTCGAGCTCCACGGCCAGCGGCGCGGCGGCCAGCTCCGCCTCGGAGAGTCTGCGCGAGGCGGCGAAGACCAGCCGCGCCGGGCGGGTCTGCGATTCGGCGGTCAGTTCGCTGATGGTGCCGTGGCGCACCACCGTGCCGTCCTTGAGGATGAACACAGAGTCGGCCAGCTGCTGAGCCTCCTGCAGCAGATGGGTGGTGAGCACAATGCCGATGCCCGCGGAGCGCAGGTGCTCGATGAGTTCGAAGACCATCTGCCGCGACTCAGGATCCAGACCTGCTGAGGGCTCGTCGAGGAAGACCACCTCTGGCCGGCCGATCAGAGCCGCCGCCAGGGCCACGCGCTGCCGCTGACCCCCGGAGAGCCGGCGAATCCCGGTGGTGAGGAACCGGGACATATCCAGCCGCTCCACCAGATCCGGCAGCGGCCATGGATCGGCGTGCAGCCGCGCCACATGGCCAAGCAGGACGGCCGGGGTCACCGCCTGCGGCAGGCCACCGTCCTGCAGCATCACCCCGACCCGGGCGCGCAGCCGCGCATCGGCCCGGTAAGGATCAGCCCCCAGCAGCCGCACCGTTCCCGCCGAGGGCCGCAGCAGGCCCTGGGCACAGCCCAGCGTGGTGGTCTTTCCCGCTCCGTTGGGACCGATGACGGCGGTGACTTCACCGCGCCGGGCCGTCAGGTCCACCCCGGCGAGGATCTCAGTGACTCCTGCGGCGCTGCGGGCAGATCCCACGGCATAGCGCACCTGGGTCAGGGTCAGGCAGGGGGTGGAGGACGGCACCGCACCAGTCTAGCGTTTTCTACGGCTTGTAGAACATTGCGAGTCCTACTTAGGCCGACCTTGCTGGATCCGCAGTTTTGAATAGGTCATAATAGACTCATGAAATTCAACGTCGAGACGGATGCGGCAGCCGAGGAGCTCGGCGCACGCGAGTCCGACGGCTCCACCCGCGAACGCGTGCTGCAGCTGGTGGTCGAAGAGGGACCGATCAGCGCGGCTCAGCTGGGGCGGAAGCTGAACCTGACCGCCGCGGCGGTGCGCCGGCACCTGGACGCGATGACCGAGCAGGGCATCGTGGAGATCAAGAACGTCGCCGGACGGCGCCGGGGAGCCGGCCGGCCCTCGCGCCGCTATGTGATCTCCTCCCGCGGCCAGCAGGTGCTCGGGGACGACTACCTCAACCTTGTCCGCACCGCTCTGAGCGTACTGCAGGAGCACAGCTCAGCAGCCACCGAGCTCTCCGAAGGCGGCGTGGGCGCCGGGGACCAGCAGGCCGTGGACACCGAAGCGGCCCGCACCCTGGCCCGGGCATATTTTGCGCGGTTCGAGGAGAAGCACGCAGCTCACTTGCAGGGCGTCGAAGACTTGGATGAGCGGACTGAGAAGCTCGCGGCGGCCTTCAATGCGGAAGGCTTCGCCGGATTCACCCGCCTGGTGGGCCGGGACAGCCCGGTGCTGGCCATGCAGTCCACCCAACTGTGCCAGGGCCACTGTCCGATCCAGGAAATAGCAGCAGCCCACCCGGTGTTCTGTGAAGAGGAGACAGCGATGATCGCGCGGCTCCTCAACGTCGATGTCCGGCGGCTCTCCACCCAGGCAGCAGGCGCACATGTCTGCACCACCCACGTACCCGTCGGTCGAGAGAAGCTCGCTGCCGAGCGGGCCTCCCGCACCACTGCGGGCAGCAGATCCAGCTCGGCCGCACCGCGCGGCGGCCGCAAGCGCATCGTCATCTCACCGCGTCAACAAGAGAGGTTGTCATGACCGAGCAGATACAGAAGGCCGAAGAGGCCCTCCGCAGCACCGACGACCCGGGTGTCATCCAGGAGATCCTGGACAACAACCCGGAGCTGAAGGGGCTGGGCAACTATGAGTACGGCTGGTCCGACCCGGATGTGGCCGGCGCCAGCGCCAAGCGCGGCCTGGACGCCTCTGTGGTGGAGGACATCTCCGCGAAGAAGGGCGAGCCTGAGTGGATGCTCAAGCTGCGCAAGAAGGGCCTGAAGTACTTCGAGCGCAAGCCGCTGCCCACCTGGGGAGCCGACCTCTCGGAGATCGACTTCGACCAGATCAAGTACTTCGTGCGCTCCACCGAGAAGCAGGCTCAGACCTGGGAGGACCTGCCCGAGGACATCCGCAACACCTACGAGAAGCTCGGCATCCCGGAGGCCGAGCGTGAGCGTCTGGTGGCCGGTGTGGCTGCCCAGTACGAGTCGGAGGTGGTCTACCACCAGATCCGCGAGGACCTGGAGGCCCAGGGCGTGATCTTCATGGACACCGACACCGCCCTGAAGGAGCACCCCGAGTTCTTCGAGGAGTACTTCGGATCGGTGATTCCGGTCGGCGACAACAAGTTCGCTGCCCTGAACACCGCAGTCTGGTCCGGCGGCTCCTTCGTCTACGTGCCCAAGGGCGTCCACGTGGAGATTCCGCTGCAGGCCTACTTCCGCATCAACACCGAGAACATGGGCCAGTTCGAGCGGACCCTGATCATCGCCGACGAGGACTCCTACGTCCACTACATCGAAGGCTGCACCGCGCCGATCTACAACACCGATTCCCTGCACTCGGCTGTGGTGGAGATCGTGGTGAAGAAGAACGCCCGCGTGCGCTACACCACCATCCAGAACTGGTCCACCAATGTGTACAACCTGGTGACCAAGCGCGCCGTGGTCGACGCCGGCGGCACCATGGAGTGGATCGACGGCAACATCGGCTCCAAGGTGACCATGAAGTACCCGGCGGTCTACCTCACCGGCGAGCACGCCAAGGGCGAGACCCTCTCGGTGGCTTTCGCCGGAGAGGGCCAGCACCAGGACACCGGCTCGAAGATGGTGCATATGGCCCCGAACACCTCGTCCTCCATCGTCTCGAAGTCGGTGGCGCGCTCCGGCGGCCGCGCCTCCTACCGCGGGCTGGTGCAGGTCAACCCGGAGGCGAAGAGTTCGGCGAACTCGGTGGTCTGCGACGCACTGCTGGTGGACACCATCTCCAAGACCGACACCTACCCTTACATCGATATCCGTGAGGACGATGTCACCCTGGGGCATGAGGCCACCGTCTCCAAGGTGTCCGAGGATCAGCTGTTCTACCTGATGAGCCGCGGCCTGGCCGAGGATGAGGCCATGGCCATGATTGTGCGCGGCTTCATCGAGCCGATCGCCCGGGAGCTGCCCATGGAGTACGCCCTGGAGCTCAACCGACTGATCGAGCTGCAGATGGAGGGGTCCGTCGGCTGAGGCCGACCCCCGTCCACAGCAGACGTGATGGCCGCGGCTTCGCGGCCTGCCTGCCGCGCGCCACCTGTGCGCGGCCGCGGAACCAGCACTGACAGATAAGGGATCAGACACCAGATGACGACAACTGATGAGAAGGTCGCCGGAGTCGAGGTCGGGGACAGCCGAATCTCGATCCCCGGCATGACCGAGGAGGGCGAGAACCTCGCTGCCTCGACCAACGCCGCCGCCGAGCACAGCCACGGCGGACTGGGGGAGTCCAAGGAGATCACCTCCGGGGCGGGGTCACGGGCCAACCGGCACACCGGCTTCGACCTGGCCGAGTTCCCTCAGCCCACCGGGCGCGAGGAGGAGTGGCGATTCACCCCGGTGAAGAAGCTCGCCGGGGTGCTGTCGGACACCCCCACCGCCGAGGCCGGCACCGACCAGGAGCCCGTGGACTACCAGGTCACAGAGGGACTTCAGGGCGTGACCGTAGGGACGCTGCGCGACGGCGAAGCACCCCGCGGCACCGTGCTGCAGCCGGCCGACCGCGCCGCCGTGCTCGCCTACCGGCACACCGATCAGGCTCTGCACGTTCGGGTGGACGAGGACGCTGAGGTCACCGAGCCCATCCGGATCACCGTCACCGGAACGCAGGCCGGGGCCCGGGCGAACAGCCACATCGTGCTCGAGGCCGGCCGGCACGCCCGCGCCGTCTTCGTCCTGGAGCACCGCGGCAGCGCCGACTTCAACGGCAACGTCGAGGTCAAGGTGGCCGAGGGTGCCGATGTCAGTGTCATCTCTCTGCAGCGCTGGGCCGACGATGCCGTGCACGTCGGTCAGCACGACGCCGAAGTCGGCTCCGATGCGCGCTACAAGCATGTGGCCGTGTCCCTGGGCGGCAGCGTGGTCCGGCTCAACGCCAACTTCCGCTACGCCGGAGAGGGCGCCGAGGCGGAGATGTACGGACTGTACTTCGCCGATGCCGGCCAGCACATCGAGCACCGCACCTTCGTGGACCACAACACCCCCCGGAACAGCTCCAATGTGCTCTACAAGGGCGCTCTGCAGGGTCAGACCGCCCGGACCGTGTGGGTCGGCGATGTGCTCATCCGCAAGGCCGCCGAAGGCACCGACTCCTATGAGAAGAACCAGAACCTGATTCTCACCGACGGGGCGCGGGCCGACTCTGTGCCGAACCTGGAGATCGAGACCGGCGTCATCGAAGGTGCCGGCCACGCCTCCTCCACCGGGCGGTTCGACGAGAACCACCTCTTCTACCTCATGGCCCGCGGCATTCCGGAGAAGCAGGCCCGCCAGCTGGTGGTCCGCGGCTTCCTCCACGAGATCATCCAGAAGATCGGGGTGGCCTCCATCGAGGAGTCCCTGGCCGAGGACCTGGAGAACGAGCTGGAGATCCACGGCAACTGAGCCGCACCGGACCCGCCGCCCGACGTCGACCCTTCACACTGAACTTTTAGGAAAAGGACACAGCGCATAATGTCAACTCTCGAGATCAAGGACCTGCACGTCTCCATCGAGACCGAGCAGGGCACCAAGGAGATCCTCAAAGGCGTCTCGCTGACCATCAGCTCCGGCGAGAAGCACGCCATCATGGGCCCCAACGGCTCGGGCAAGTCCACCCTGGCCGCCACCATCGCCGGGCACCCCCGCTACGAGGTCACCTCCGGCTCGATCACCCTCGACGGCGAGGACGTGCTGGAGATGGAGGTCGACGAGCGGGCCCGCGCCGGCCTGTTCCTGGCCATGCAGTACCCGGTGGAGGTTCCGGGTGTGACCATGACCAACTTCCTGCGCACTGCCAAGACCGCTATCGACGGCGAGGCTCCGAAGATCCGCACCTGGACCAAGGACGTCAAGGAGGCGATGGCCAAGCTGAAGATCGACGCTGACTTTGCCAACCGCAACGTCAATGAGGGATTCTCCGGCGGTGAGAAGAAGCGGGTCGAGATCCTGCAGCTGGAGCTGTTCAAGCCGAAGATCGCTGTGCTGGATGAGACCGACTCCGGCCTGGACATCGATGCGCTGCGCGTGGTCTCCGAAGGCGTGAACCGCGCCCACGCGGAGAACAACATGGGAACCCTGCTGATCACCCACTACACGCGCATCCTCAACTACATCAAGCCGGACTACGTCCACGTCTTCGTCGACGGCAAGGTCGCTGAGCAGGGCGGTCCGGAGCTGGCTGACGAGCTGGAGGCCAACGGGTACGACCGCTTCCTCGCAGCTGCAGCCTGAGCCACCGAGACGGAGAGGCAGGTACGTGACCTCAGTGCGTGACGTCGCCGCCGATTTTCCGCTGCTGGGCCGTACGGTCCGCGGCGGGAAGCGGCTGGTCTACCTGGATACCGGTGCCACCGCCCAGAAGCCGGCCGCCGTGCTGGAGGCCGAGAGGCGCTTCAACACCGAGTCCAACGCTGCGGTGCACCGCGGAGCCCATCAGATCGCCGAGGAGGCCACCGAAGCCTATGAGGCGGCCCGGGCGGCAGTGGCCCAGTTCGTCGGCGCAGACTTCGCGGAGATCGTCTGGACCAAGAACGCCACTGAGGCGCTGAACCTGGTGGCCTACGGCTTCCTCAACGCCACACTTGGGCGCGGAGGAGCCGAGGCCGAGCAGTTCCGCCTGGCACCGGGCGACGAGATCGTGGTCACCGAGCTGGAGCACCACGCCAACCTGGTGCCCTGGCAGGAGCTGGCGGCCAAGACCGGTGCGGTGCTGCGGTGGATACCGGTCACCGACGAGGGTCGGCTGGATCCCGCCGGCTTCGAGGTGATCGGGGAGCGCACCCGGATCGTGGCCTTCACCCACGCCTCCAATGTCACCGGTGCGGTCACCGACGTCGCACCCCTGGTGCAGCGGGCCCGCAGCGTCGGCGCCTACACCGTCCTCGATGCCTGCCAGTCCGCGGCGCATCTGCCGATCGACCTCCACTGCCTGGGTGTGGACTTTGCCGCGTTCTCCGGGCACAAGATGCTCGCTCCCACCGGAGTGGGAGCCCTCTACGGACGTGCCGAGCTTCTCGACGCGATGCCGCCGGTGCTGACCGGCGGATCCATGGTGGAGATCGTGACCATGGAGGAGACCACGTTCATGCCTCCGCCGCAGCGGTTCGAGGCGGGCACCCAGATGGTCGCCCAAACAGTGGGTATGCACGCAGCCGTGGACTATCTCTCCGAGCTGGGCATGGACCGTATGGCCGCCCATGAGCACCGGCTGACCCAGCTGATGCTCGAAGGGCTCGCCGAGATCCCGGAGGTGCGGGTCCTCGGGCCGGCCTCTGCCGAGGACCGGCTGGCCGTGGCGGCGTTCGACGTCGAGGGCGTCCACCCCCACGATGTGGGGCAAGTGCTCGACGACGACGGCATCGCCGTGCGCGTGGGCCACCACTGCGCCCAACCGGTGCACCGGGCTTTCGGCGTCCACGCCTCCACCAGGGCGTCGGCCGGGATCTACACCACAGAAGCTGATGTGGAGGCGTTCCTGGCCGGACTGCGCCGGGTCGTTCAATTCTTCCGAGGAGGCTGAGATGTCCTCAGCGATGCAGCAGCTCTACCAGCAGGTCATTTTGGACCACTCCCGGCAGCGCTCCGGATACGGCGAGCTGGACCAGCCCCAGGGCGAATCCTTTCAGGTCAACCCCACCTGCGGTGACGAGTGCCGGGTGCAGGTTCGGCTCGACGGCAGGCGCCTGGGCCAGCTGGGCTGGACCGGAAGGGGCTGCTCTATATCCCAGGCCTCACTGTCGATCATGCATGAGATGCTCGAAGGCGAAAGCATCGACGACGCCGAGGAACTGGGGGAGCTGTTCCGCGAGCTCATGCACGCCCGCGGCAAGGAGCTGGAGCCCCAGAAGCAGGAGCAGCTCGAAGACCTCAGCGCCTTCACCGGTGTGGCGCAGTATCCAGCCAGGATCAAATGCGCCCTGCTGGGATGGATGGCGCTGCGGGACGCCATTATTCAGGCACAGCACGGGTGAACCGTGGTGTCAGAGCCTCGGCTGGGGCATAGTGGAACACGTCAGGACGTTACGCGTGGTGAATACGCGCGAAGAGAGGAGGCGGCGATGAGCGAGACCGCTGCGACACAGACTCCGCTGGAGGATATCGAAGAGGCCCTCAAAGAGGTCATCGACCCTGAGCTGGGCATCAATGTGGTGGACCTGGGCCTGCTCTATGGTCTGCACTACGCCGAGGACGGCGCACTGATCATCGATATGACCCTGACCACCGCAGCCTGCCCGCTGACCGATGTCCTGGAGGACCAGGTGGGCCAGCATGTGGGCACCATGGTGGACGAGTGGCGGCTCAACTGGGTCTGGATGCCGCCGTGGGGCCCGGAGAAGATCACCGAGGACGGCAAAGAGCAGATGCGCGCCCTCGGCTTCAACATCTGATCTGACCCCTCCAGCCCCCTGATCACAGGGGATCACCCCGGGGGTGAAGATCCGGATCACCCCCCAGAACAGTCGCACAGCCGCCCTCGGGGCCCCACAGTAGATGTGTCAGCACCACACATCTTCTGAAGGGGCCCCGAGCACTGTGATCCTGCGCCACCCAGCCACAGCAGACATCGCCACCGGCGAAGGTCCGGTCATTCGCCGTCGCGTCCCGCTGCTGGACGTGGTGGTCACCCCCTACCGGGTCGAGGAACTCCTGCTGCGCATCGGCCGGGCGGTCACTGCCCGCCGCCGGCTGCTGGTGGCCGGGCACAATCTGCACTCAGTCCACCTCTGTCACCAGGACCGGTGGCTGCGCGAATTCTACGAAGACTGCGACGTTGTGCTGGTCGACGGGATGCCGGTCCTGGCTGCCCTGAGCCTGGGAGATCTCACCCGCGGCAGATAACTGAGCGGACCCCAACGCCGCCTGGGCTCCACCGACTGGATTGACCACTGCGCGGCCCTGGCACCGGTGCGGCGCATCGCCCTGCTGGGCGCCTCCGCCGACGCCAATGCCGCAGCAGCCGCTGCCCTGGAGAGCACCCCAGTCCACGCACCCGACTGCCTCAGCCTGCCCGCCGATCCCTGGCAGCCCGAACGGCTTCCGGAGATCGCCGCACAGATCAGCGCCTTCGCCCCCGATGTGCTGCTCATCGGCATGGGAATGCCGCTGCAGGAACGGGTGGCAGCCCAGCTGGCACAGCTGACCGATGTGCCGGTGATCGCCGCAGTGGGCGGGGCCATCGACCAAATATCCGGGGCGCAGCCGCTGGCCCCGCGATGGCTGGGCCGGCTCGGCCTGGAATGGCTCTTCCGGCTCCTATCAGACCCCCGCCGCCTGGCGCACCGCTACCTGGTGGAGCCTGTGCTGCTGCGGAAGACCCTCGTCGCCCGAAAGGCCAGACCATGATCCGTGCGCCCCACTCTGCCGAGGTCACCGCGGTGATCCCCACCACCGGGCGGGTCAGCCTGAAAGCCGCCGTGCAGTCGGTGCTGCGTCAGAGCGTGGAGGTCATCCCACTGGTCGTGCTCGATGACCCCTCTGCCCAGAATCAGGTCTGCCACACCCTCCGCGGGCTGAAGTACCACCTGATCAGCATCCCCGGCGGATGCGGCGCCGCAGCGGCCCGAAACCTCGGGGCAGCCGCGGCCGGCACGGAGTACGTGGCCTTCCTCGACGACGACGACCAGTGGGTGGCGCAGAAGACCGAACGCCGGCTGGCCCAGCTGCGCGAAAACCTCGCCGCACACGGAGACAGCATCGTCTCGGCCCGCATCCTGCTGGTCGGTGAGACCAGCAAGGTGGTCCCCGAAAGTCTCTACGGGCCCGGGACCGACATCAGCAGCTATGTCCTGGACCGCTCGACGCTGCGCCTGCGGCGATGCTTCATGCAGTCCTCCTCCCTGCTGTGCCGCCGCCGCACCGCGCTGCAGGTGCCGTGGAACGAAAAGCTGGCCCGGCACCAGGACTGGGACTGGCTCGTCGCACTGCAGCGTCACGGTGTCCACATCGCACAGCTTCTCGACGTGCTGGTGAGGGTCTTCCAACACAGCCCGGACTCAGTGTCGAACACTCCGAACTGGCAGGCATCGGTCGCCTGGCTGCAGACCCTGCCGCCCACCGTCACCACCCGGGCCCGGGGCGACTTCATCACCTCCATTGTGGCCCGCGGCGCCTTCGAATCCGGCTCCCTGGTCCGGGGCGCCCAGGAACTCCTTCGCGGTGTGGCCGCCGGCGCCCACCCGGCCGCCGCCGTGGTCGGACTGACCGGATTCGTCAGGTACGGCCGGTACCGCCGTGGCTGAGACCAGCTGGCTGACGGTCCTGGCACGCACCGCTGCCCTGCGGCTGTGCGCGCTGCCGGTCACCGCCGTCTGCGTCTTCGCCTCAGCCTCGATGACCATCCACTACGCCGGAGCCTCAGCCTTCGGAATCGTCTCGATGATCGCGCAGCTGCAGCTGGCGCTTCCCTTCGCTGACCTGGGACTCGGTGCAGCCGTGGCCCGGGCTGCCGCGCAGCCGGACCGCCGATACGCGGCGGCGCTGATCCTGCGCACCGCCGCGCTGCTGGCCGCCATCGGCGGCGCCGGCGCGGCCGTGGTGATCATGCTGGGCATGCAGGGCACCTGGTCGGCGCTGCTCAATGTCCCGGCCGGGCTGGAGAGTCAGCTGGACACGGCCGTCACGGTGGTGCTGGCGGTGTTCCTGCTCTCCCTGCCGCTGGGAATCGCCGAACGGATTCTGCTCGGCGCCGACCGGGCCGCGCTCCTGGTGGTGCTGGGGGTGATACCCGCACTGGGAAACCTCTGCTGGATCGCCGCCGCCGGTGCCCTGGGACTCCCGCCCATCTGGCTGGTGCTCGGACTGCCGCTGGGCATCCTCGGGTTCCTCGCCGCCTGCCTGTGGTTCGCCCTGGGCAGCTCCCGCACCCGCTGGTGCGCCGTGTGGCAGCTGCGGCAGGCCGCGGGCGCGCAGGAGGTTCCGGTGGGCAGCATTCTGCTGGGCGGGCTGCCGGTGGTGGCCGCCACCGTGCTGTGGCCGCGATTCGCCCGTGGAGCCGGCCGGGGCCTGTGGCGTCAGGGCAATACGGTGCTGATCGGACTGGCCGCCGGCGCCGGCGCCGGCTATCTGCTGCTGGCCCGCCCCGCAGCATCGCTGATCTCCGGCGGCGCCATCGAACTCGGCTGGCCGGTGGTGACGCTGCTGGCCGCAGTGGTGCCGCTGACCCTGGTGATGACCGGCTCGCTGGGGGCAGCCGCACCCGCGGTGGCGATGCTCTGCGCCGTCCTGGCCGCCCAAGTGGTTCCCGGCATGGTGCTGGCCGCCCGAAGGATCGACTCAGCCGACCCGGCCGTCCGGGTCCCCGCCGTCAAGGAAGAGAGCACCGCCTCATGAACCGTACACTGCTCAGCCCCGCCGCCCGCCGTATGCTGACCCCCGTCCCGGATCCGCTGCTCCGCCACCTGATGTACCGATGGCGATCCGGCCGCTGGGGTCGGTTCACCCAGCCGGAGCGGTTCACCGAACACCTGAACCACCGGATGCTCCACGACCGCAGCCCCCACCTGGCATTGACCTGCGACAAGCTGCGGATGAAGGCCTACGCCGCCGCGCGGACCACGAAGGTGCACATTCCCGAGACCCTCTGGGAGGGCCGAGACCTGTCCTGGCTGAACCTTCGCGAACTGCCTGAGCACTGGGTGATCAAACCCAATCATGCCTCCGGTGCGGTGGCATTCGGGGACTGTCAGACCACTCTGGAGCAGCTGCGCGCGATGACCGCCGGGGGGGCTGCGCCTGTTCGACCGGGCAGCAGTGGGGGAGTGGCCCTACACCCAGGCCGAACGCACACTTCTGATCGAGCCCCGGCTCGGCGACGGGGTACCGCTGAACGACTACAAGCTGTACGTCTTCCACGGGGAGGTGAAGCTGCTGCACGTGGACACTGGGCGGTTCTCCGGGACGTTCGGCGAACAGTTCTGCCTTCCCGACTTCACCCCGGTAGGCATTGTCAACAACGCTCCGCCGCCGCAGCAGCCGCTGCACGCCCCCGAATCGCTGGCGACGATGGTCGCCGCCGCCGCAGTGATCGCCGCGGACTTCGACTTCATGAGGGTGGATTTCTACGAAGTCGACGGCCGTCCATGGTTCGGCGAGCTCACCCCATACCCCTCGGGCGGGATGGACCCCTTCGAGCCGGAATGGGTGGACCACATGATGGGCGCCTGGTGGTCCCGCCGCCCGTTCAACCGCACTCCGCTGGAACAGGTGCAGCTGATATGAGCGGGCAGCTGATGGATCGCGCCGCGCCGACGAGGATGACGGCGAGCCCCCCGGCCCCACCGGACGCCGCAGAGCTGACCGGCTTCTGGGGTCCCGCGCAGGCGCGGCGCTGGCAGCACGGCTACGCACGCCGGCTGACGATCACCGACGCCGCGGTCATCGCCCTGGCCCTGGCGGTCTCCCACACGCTGCGCGTCCCCGAGGAGCTGTGGAGCTCCCACTGGCTCCTTTCAGCCGCACTGCTGACCGGCTGGATGGCGGCCCTGCACCTGGCCGGCTCCCGCGACTGGAAGATCTTCGGCAGCGGCTTCCCGGAGTACCGGCGGGTGGTGCACGCCACCTTCACGCTCTTCGGGCTGCTGGCAATCCTCGCCTTCGCCATGCGCTGGGAGATCTCCCGCGGCTACCTGCTGATGGCGCTGCCGCTCGGGCTCGGTCTGCTGCTGATCTCCCGCTGGCTGTGGCGACGCCAGCTCAACAGCCGACGTCGTCGGGGCCGCTGGAGACACCGATCAGTGGTGGTGGGCGAAGCCTCCAAAGCTGCCCACGTCGCCGCCCAGATCAGGCGGGCCGGCGGGGCCACCGGGATCACGGTCACCGAGACCATCACGCACTGCTCCGTGGCCGGGATCGTGGACACGGTCACCTCAGCTGCGGCAGATATGGTCATCCTCACCAGCGCCGACGCCCTGGGGCCGAAGTCCATGCGGGAACTGGGCTGGCAGCTGTCCACCCTGGACGTGGACGTGGTGGTCGTCCCCTCGCTGACTGATGTGGCGGGCCCGCGCATCCACGCCCGCCCGCTGGCAGGGCTGCCGCTGATCCACGTGGACTATCCCCGGCTGTCTGGCCGGGCAGCACTGGTGAAGCGCTGCTTCGACATCGCCTTCTCACTCACCGTTCTGACCCTGCTGGCGCCGCTGCTGGCCGCCGTCGCCGTGGCCGTGCGCTGGGACAGCCCCGGCCCCGCCTTCTTCCGGCAGGAACGAATCGGACTGCGGCACACCCGGTTCGGGATGCTGAAGTTCCGCTCCATGGTCACCGACGCCGAAGGGCATCGCCAGCGCCTGCTGGCCCAGTCGGAGGGAAACGGGGTGCTGTTCAAGATGAAGCAGGCCCCCGGGTCACCCGCGTAGGACGTCTGCTGCGCCGGTGCAGCATGGACGAGCTGCCCCAGTTGCTCAATGTGCTGCACGGGGAGATGTCCGTGGTGGGGCCGCGGCCGCCGCTGGCCTCAGAAGTCAGGCAGTACGACGACGACACCCACCGACGGCTGCTGGTCAAACCCGGAATCACCGGTCTGTGGCAGGTCCAGGGACGGTCGGACCTCTCCTGGGAGGACAGTGTGCGCCTGGACCTCTACTACGTGGAGAACTGGTCGCTGACCCAGGACATCGGGATTGTGCTGCGCACTGTGCGAGCGGTGATCACCGGTGCCGGCCTACTGAGCAGCTGGAGCCGCCGCTCAGCCCAGCGCCAGACGGCGGTAGGCGGCGATCCCTTCGGCTGCGTCGCCGTCGAACACTGGCGCTCCGTCGTCGAAGACGATCACGCGTTCGGCGCGCGCAGCAAAGTCGAGATCGTGAGTGGCCACAATGAGCGTCACCGGCAGGGCGAGCAGCCGGCGCTGAAACTCGGCGGCACTGCGCAGATCCAGCAGAGTGGTGGGCTCATCGGCGAGCACCAGCTGAGGCTGGGCAGCCAGCACACCGGCCAGGGCCAGCTTCTGCCGCTCCCCGGAGGAGACCTCATAGACACTCGATTCGGCCAAGTCTCCCAGCCCGAACTCGTGGAGCACCTGCTGCGCCCGAGGGCTGCGTTCGGCGCGGGGCACCCCGGCCTGCTTCAGCGAGAACTCCACATCCTCACGGACCACCGGCATCACGATCTGCGCCTGCGGATTGGCGAAGATGAAACCGACCCGCGGCTGCGGCGGGTCGAACCGGACCTCCCCACCGCTGGGGACCTCCAGACCGGCCAGCAGACGCAGCAGCGTCGATTTGCCCGAGCCGTTGGCGCCCACCACCGCGACAGTGCGCTCGGTGATCCGGCAGGTCAGCGGGTGCAGTATTCTCCGCCGCCCGCCGGAGGCGGTGTCCACGTCCAGGCATAGATTCTCCAGCCGGATCGTTAGACTGTTCTGGCTGCCCACCCACCAACTCCGATCTGAACCGCGAGGACACTGCACCGTTGATCAGCGTATCCAACCTTGAGCTGCGCGCCGGAGCGCGCCTGCTGATGGACGAGGTCTCCTTCCGCATCGATGCCGGGGACAAGGTCGGCCTGGTCGGGCGCAACGGGGCCGGCAAGACCACGATGACCAAGGTGCTCGCCGGTCAGGCCCAGCCGGCTGCCGGACATGTGGAGCGCCGCGGCACCATCGGTTACCTGCCTCAGGACCCCCGGGTGGAGAACATGGACCAGCTGGCCCGGGACCGCATCCTCTCCGCCAGGGAGCTGGACGTGGTCTCTGCCAAGCTGCGCCGGGCCGAGGCGGATATGGCCGGGGAAGACCCTGCCGCGCGGGAGAAGGCCATGCGCGCCTATGACAGGCTGCAGGCCCGCTTCGAGTCCGCCGGAGGCTATTCCGCCGAGTCGCAGGCCGCGGTGATCTGCGGCAACCTGGATCTTCCCGAACGCATCCTCACCCAACCGCTGCGCACCCTCTCCGGCGGTCAGCGCCGACGTGTGGAGCTGGCCCGCATCCTGTTCAGCGATGCGGACACCCTGCTGCTGGACGAGCCCACCAACCACCTCGACGCCGACTCGATCGTCTGGCTGCGTGACTATCTGCAGCGGTTCCCCGGCGGAGTGCTGATCATCTCCCACGATGTGGAGCTCATTGAGTCCACGGTCAACAAGGTGCTCTACCTGGATGCGATGCGGATGACCGTCGACGTCTACAGCATGGGCTGGCGGAAGTACTTAGCGCAGCGGGAGCAGGACGAGGCCCGGCGCAAGCGGGAGTTCGCCAATGCGGAGAAGAAGGCCTCCGCCCTGCGCGCCCAGGCGGAGAAGATGCGGGCCAAGGCCACCAAAGCCCAGGCGGCCCAGTCGATGTTCAAGCGCGCCGAGCGGATGATGGCCGGCGTCGAGGGGGAGCGGCAGGCCGAGAAGGTGGCCAATATCCGGTTCCCCGCACCCGCCCCCTGCGGCAAGACGCCTCTGATGGCGAAGGGCCTGAGCAAGTCCTACGGCTCCCTGGAGATCTTCACCGGACTGGATCTGGCCATCGACCGCGGTTCCCGGGTGGTGATCCTGGGATACAACGGCGCAGGCAAGACGACCCTGCTGCGCCTGCTGGCCGGAGTGACCCAGCCCGACTCCGGTGAGGTGGTGCCCGGCCACGGACTGAAGCTGGGCTACTTCGCCCAGGAGCACGACACTCTGGACACCGACCGCTCCGTGCTGGAGAACATGAAGTCGGCCGCACCGTTCCTCAATGACACTGACCAGCGGAAGATCCTCGGCTCCTTCCTGTTCAGCGGCGACGATACGGCCAAGCCTGCCGGAGTGCTCTCCGGCGGGGAGAAGACCCGGCTGGCCCTGGCGACGCTGGTGGCCTCCAGCGCGAATGTGCTGCTGCTGGATGAGCCCACCAACAACCTGGATCCGGCCTCCCGCGAGGAGATCCTGGCCGCTCTGCGCAGCTATGAAGGGGCAGTGGTGCTGGTCAGCCACGATCCCGGCGCTGTGGAGGCGCTGAACCCCGAGCGCGTGGTGCTGCTGCCCGACGGCGTGGAGGATCTCTACACCGCCGAGTACGAGGATCTGGTCACCCTGGCCTGAGGGTCACCGGCCCAGATTCTGCTCCACCCAGGCGTCCTCAGCATCCTCGTCGGAATACTTTCCGGCCTGCTGGCGGCGCAGGCGCTGCGCGGCCCGCAGACGGTCCTGACGGGCCAGCCGTGAGGCTGCCGCCTCCGTGTGGGCGGCGGGCGCGTCGAGCTGCTCGACGTCGCGGGTGCGCGCATGAACCCGGGCGGCATATCCCCAGCCCACAAAGCCCAGCAGACCGAAGGCCACCCACTGCAGCGAGTAGCTCAGATGGGGTCCTTCATCCAGGCTGGGCCGCGCCAGCTGGTACGGAGCCTCCGCGGGCTGCGGGGACTCCTCGGCCATCAGCGCGTAGGAGCCGGCGACCATGTCGAGCTCCAGCTCAGCCGAGAGGGCCTCCACATCGATCGAGGCGATCTGTCCCTCTGGGGCACCGCGGTCAATCTGCGGCTCTGCCGGCTTCAGCCGGGCCACCACCTCCACCGCCCCGTCCGGCGGGGCGGGATCGAAAGCGGGCCGGGAGCCGTCGTCGCTGGCAGTGGGCAGCCAACCGCGGGAGACCGCCAGCACATCGCCTGTGGACTCCTCGCGGAAGGGAACCACCTGCTCGTAGCCGACCTGGCCGGCATGGCCGCGGTTGCGCGCCAACCGCTGATGCTCCGGCAGATACTCGCCGCGCATGCTGACCACTGTCCACTCGTCCTCGGCCGCGGGGTCGGCGAATACCTCACGCAGCTGGGCGTAGGGCGCCGGGTCCTGGTCGTAGTTCTGCACCACCCGGTTGATCTCCTCCAGCGCAGCCTCGCGCCGGTCCAGCTGCCACTGGCCCAGGAAGAAGCAGGCCACCGCAAAGATCACACACACCGTCAGCCACCCCAGCCAGGTGGGGCTGAGCAGAAAAGCGTAGCGCTGCCTCACCGGGGAGTCTCCTCAT
The DNA here is from genome assembly GCF_029265375.1 of Nesterenkonia sp. Taxonomy (GTDB): domain Bacteria; phylum Actinomycetota; class Actinomycetes; order Actinomycetales; family Micrococcaceae; genus Nesterenkonia. The sequence goes on along the minus strand of NZ_JAJUJJ010000005.1, from coordinate 16,015 downwards.
CCTCAGTGCCCGGCATCGGCTCGGTGCTGCGCCAGAACATGCGCTGGGCCAGAAAGTTCTCCAACCATGCGCGGTGCTCCTGGCAGGCCAACCAGACCTTGCGGCGCTCGGGATTGTGGATCTTCGGGTTGTTCCACAGGATCTGCCACTGCGCTGCGGCCCGGCAGCCCTTCCGGGAGCATTCGGGAGTATCGGGCCCGGATGACGAGCCCAGTGAGCCGAGCAGATCCATCAGGACTGCTGCTCCTCAGCCGTGTCCTTCGGTCCGGCCTCGCGGACCACTTCACCTTCGATCACACTTCCGGACGCGGAGTGCTCCTGGTCGGTCTCGAGATCCTCGGACTCCCACCACTGGCGCGGCTCCGCCTCCGGCTCCTGGTGCCCGGAGGCGACCTGGCGCTGCGCTGGCTCGGGAGCCTGCCGCTGATCCACATAGCGCTGGCCGGATGCATTGGCGTCCACCACGGCAATATAGGGCAGCACAATCGCGGCAGTCGCGAAGGCCATAGCCCACCAGGTCTCCCACACCACAGCGACGACGGCGGCCAGCATGAAGCACACTATGCGGATGGACATCGCCACGGTGTAGCGCACCATGCGTGAGCGCTGCTCCACACTGTGCTTCAGCGGAGCATCAGTGATGGAGTGGACCGGTTGAGTCATCTTCATTATTCTACCGCCGCGCCGGCCCCAGGGCACAGGCCGCTCTGCCGGCGGGTGAGGCGTCAGCACCGGCGGCGCTGACGTAGGGTGGAGGACGAGAACGACGGCGGCGGGAAGCCGCATCCATGCCGAACAGGAGTGCTATGAGCCCACAGAGCAGCGAATCCGGGTCCATCTCTGCCGAGCCGGCGCAGGCGCCGCGCTCGGTGCTGATCACCGGCGGGAACAGGGGCATCGGCCGGGCGATCGCCGAGGCCTTCCTGGCCGCCGGAGACAAGGTGGCAGTCACCACCCGCAGCGGCGAGGCGCCGCAGGGAGCGCTGGGAGTCTCGGCAGATATGACCGACAGCGCCAGCATCGATGCGGCCTTCACCGAGGTGGAGAAGGCCCACGGTCCGGTGGAGGTGCTGGTGGCCAATGCCGGAATCACCCGGGACACCCTGCTGCTGCGGATGAGCGAGGACGACTTCTCTGACGTGGTGGAAACCAACCTCACCGGTGCCTTCCGGGTCATCAAGCGGGCGTCGAAGGGCATGCTCCGGCTGCGCCGCGGACGAGTGGTGCTCATCGGCTCAGTGGTGGGTCTCTACGGCTCTCCCGGCCAGGTCAACTACGCCTCCTCCAAGGCGGCCCTGGTGGGTATGGCCCGCTCGCTGACCCGGGAGCTGGGCGGACGCGGCATCACAGCCAACGTCGTCGCCCCCGGGTTCGTCCGCTCCGATATGACCGCCGAGCTGGAGGAGGAGACCCAGCAGCGCTATCTGGAGTCCATCCCCGCCGGCCGCTTCGCCGAGCCTGAGGAGGTCGCCCAGGTGGTCCGCTGGATCGCCGGCGAGGAGGCCGCCTATATCTCCGGTGCGGTCATCCCAGTCGACGGCGGCCTGGGCATGGGCCACTGAGGCGAACAGAGAGGATACCAATGACTGAACAGGATCTTGCCGGCAAGGGCGCAGTAATCACCGGCTCCTCACGCGGCATCGGTGCCGCCACCGCGCAGCTGATCGCAGCCCGGGGCGCCGGCGTCGTCGTCAACTACCGGCAGAAGGCCCCCCGGGCCAAGAAGGTGGTCAAGAGCATCGAAGAGGCCGGCGGCCGCGCGGTGGCGGTGGGTGCCGATCTCACCGAGCAGCAGGGCGCTCAGGCTCTGGTGGACGCCGCGGTGGAGAACTTCGGATCACTGGATCTGCTGATCCTCAATGCCTCCGGCGGAATGGAGGCCGACCGCGGTGAGGACTACGCGCTCAAGCTCAACCGCGACGCCCAGGTGACCATGGTCACCACTGCCATCGAGGTGATGCCGCCGGGTTCGCAGATCGTGTTCGTCACCAGCCATCAGGCGCACTTCATCCACCAGACCGCCACCATGGACGCCTATGAGCCGGTGGCCCGGTCCAAGCGGGCCGGTGAAGACGCGCTGCGCGAGATGGTGCCGGTGCTCGATGAGAAGGACATCCTGCTCACAGTGGTCTCCGGCGACATGATCGAAGGCACTATCACCGCCACGCTGCTGGACCGTGCCGAGCCCGGCGCCATCGAGGCTCGCCGCCAGGCAGCAGGACGGCTCTATTCCGTGGAGGAGTTCGCCGCGGAGATCTCCGCGCTGGTCAACCGTCCGGGCCTGGAGCAGGAGCACACCGAGCTGGTCGGCGGCGCCGAGGACTTTCTGCGCAGCCACCAAGCCTGACACGGCTCAGCTGGTCAGCAGCAGAACTGTGGGGGCCCCCAGCAGGACCGCGCTGACCAGCAGCACCGCTGCCCGGGCCGCCAGGCTCAGCGGGGCCGGCGGCACCAGCAGTCGGCGCAGCCGCGCCCCGGTGATCAGCGAATTGCCCTCAGCATCGGATCCGGGCCGGGGCGACTCCTGCTCTGCCGAGCCGGAGCTGACGGCCAAGGAGCGCAGCAGGTCCTCACGTGAATGCTGCGCCAGGGCGCCGTCGTCGGCCAGCATCTCGGTCAGCTCCAGCACCGCCTCCCGGCCGTAGCGGGTGGTGGGCAACCAGGGCAGCGCCCGGTACCAGGCCTCGAACGCCATGGTCAGCAGATGGTGGCGCTGCACCAGATGGGTGCGCTCATGGGCGACCACGGCGGCCAGCTCCGCCGGCTCCAGCTGCTCCAGCAGTCCCCGGGACAGCACTGTGACCGAGCGTGCGCTGGTGCGTCCGGGCAGGCAGTAGGCCAGCGGGGCTTCATGCTCAATGATCTGAGCCGCGCTGATCCCTGCGGCCTGCTCCGCCTGCCGGCCCTGCAGGGGAGTGGAGAGCAGCTCCACCAGCTGCCGGTGCCGCCGTCGTGCGGTGAGCACGCGCAGATAGGTCCGCGCCAAGGTCAGCAGCAGATGTCCGCCCAGCAGGACTCCCAGGCAGAGTGCGAACAGGTGCCAAGGATGCACCTCAAGCTCAGCCAGTGCGGCGTAGTCCTCCATCAGGGTCAGCCGTGCCGCGGTGAGCAGCGCCTCCGGCAGCGAGCTGCCGAAGGGGGAGAGTCCGTAGACGATCGGGGCGCCTACGATCGAGAGCCCTCCTGCCAGGGCGATGGCCTGCCACAGCAGCATCGCCGCCCAGGGAGACCGGAGGCGGAAGCGGGCCTCATGCAGCAGGATCGGAACGGGGACCGCCAGCACGGCGGCCAGTACGGCCAGCACGAGCGCAATAGGTTCCACGAGCGCGCTCCTCGTCAGGCTCTTCTCCGGTGGGCGGACAGCTCAGCGCACCAGTCTACGATGCGCACCCGCCGCGCCCGCCGGGCAGAAGTGATCTAGGGGGAGAGGATCTTGCGCAGTGCGGCGGCCTCGCATTCGGAGACCCCACCGATGAAGCGTGCCAGCACGGCTTCACGGTCCGGGACGGTGCCGAGGACCTCATTGAGCATCTGGACCGTATGCTCTTCGCGGGAGGCGGTGGCGGCGTAGCGGTGCGGGCGCGTGGTGCGCTCCCGCTGCACCAGGCCCTTCTTCTCCAGCCGGGAGAGAACGGTGAGCACGGTGGTGACGGCCAGGTCCTCATCGAGCTGCTCGCAGACCTCATTGGCGCTGAGCCGCTGCCCTGAGTCCCACAGCAGCGACATCACAGATCGCTCGAGATCGCCGAGGCTGGCCATAATTCTGCTCCTTTCACCGGTGCATCTCTACGATACGCGGGCCGGGGACAAGTTTCTACACAATGTAGAACTGTTTCGCGCTGGGCTCAGCGATCTGCCTCACACGCTCCGGCTGAGTTCGGCCAGCGCCTCCGGACTGGAGGCCACCGCATGCACCGGCTGCTCGGCGGGGACGCCGGAGGCGTCGCGGCGGGCCATCTCCACCGGCAGTGTGCGGGCCGCTCCGCTGGATGCGGCCGCCAGGGGAGAGGCCAGCACGGCCGCTCCCAGGGTCAGATGGTCCTCCCCGCGGAGGAACCGGTGGGCCCTCACCCCGCCGGTGGCGCGCCCCTTGGCGGGGAATTCGGTGAAGTCGGTGACCTTCACCGACTCGGAGCTCAGCCCGTCCAGGGTCTCGGAGCCGGCGGCGCAGGTGACCACGACGGCGGCCGCCTGCTGATTCGCCGCGGGGGCGGGGACCACGTGGAAGCCGATGACCTCGTCATCGGCGGCCAGCTTCATACCGGCCACTCCGGAGCCGGTGCGTCCCTGAGGCCGGACCAGCTCAGCGGCGTAGCGCAGCAGCTGCGCGCCGCGGGAGATGAACACCAGCTGGTCCTCATCCTGGTGAGCGACCCCGGCCCCGACGACTGTGTCACGGTCCTTCAGGGAGATGATCTCCCACTCGTCGCGGTTCAGCGGATAGTCCGGATTGACCCGCTTGACCCGGCCGGAGGCAGTTCCCAGTGCAAGCACCGCGTCCAGCGGCACCAGGGCCAGCAGGCGCTCCTTCTTCCCCAGGTTCAGGAAGTCCTTGGCGCGGGCGGCCTGATTCATGTTCACCGTGCCCCCGGCTACCTCCAGGGCCGGCATATCCACCACCGGCAGCCGGATCATCCGCCCGGCAGAGGTGACCGCACCGACCTGGCCGCGGGCGGTGGCGGCGACCACTGAGAGCGGGGCATCATGCTTGCGCCGCCGGGAGGGGTGCAGCAGAGCGGACCGGTCGGTGGTGCGGGCCAGCATCCCGGAGGTCGACAGCAGCACCCAGCAGGGGGAGTCGGGAATCTCCAGGGAGGCGGTCTCGGCGGCTGAGCCGGAGGCGGCTGCCGCCGGGGCGGGAGCGGGCTCGGGCTCCGCGTCGGCCAGTTCGGTGCGGCGTTCATCGCCGTGGGTGTTGGCGACCTCGCCGAGCTCATCGGCCACGGTGCGGCGCAGCAGCTGCTCCGAGTCGAGGATGGCGGTCAGTTCTCGGATCTCATCCTCCAGCCGCTGCTTCTCCTGCTCCAGCTCGATGGTGGAGTAGCGGGTCAGCTGACGCAGTCGCAGCTCCAGGATGTGTTCGGCCTGGGCGGTGGAGAGGTCAAAGACGGTCATCAGCCGCTGCCGCGCAGTCGCCGTGTCATCGGCGGCCCGGATGATCTGGATGACCTCGTCGATGTCCACAATGGCGATCAGCAGGCCCTCCACCAGGTGGAGACGGTCCCGGCGCCGGCCCAGCCGGTGGACGGTGCGCCGGCGCACCACCTCGATCCGATGGTCCACATAGACCTGCAGCAGCTCCAGCAGGCCCATAGTGCGGGGCTGGCCGTCGACCAGCGCCACATTGTTGATCCCGAAGCTGGTCTCCAGGGGGGTGTGCTTGAACAGCTGGGCGAGCACCGCCTGCGGATTGAACCCGGCCTTCAGCTCGATGATCATCCGGGTGCCGTGCTTACGGTCGGTCAGGTCCAGCACATCGGAGACCCCGGCGACCTTCTTCGACTGCACCGCATCTTTGGTCTTCTCAATGATCGCCTCCGGCCCGACCATATAGGGCAGCTCAGTGACCACAATGCCGGTCTTGCGCGGCGAGACCTGCTCGATACTGACTTTCGCGCGGGTCTTGAAGCTGCCGCGGCCTGTGCGGTAGGCATCCTTGACCCCCTCCAGGCCCACAATCCGCCCACCGGAGGGCAGATCCGGACCTGGGATGTGGACCATGAGGTCCTCCAGGGTGGCGTCGGGGTTCAGGATGAGGTGCTGGGCACCGGCGACCACCTCCCGCAGATTATGCGGGGCCATATTGGTGGCCATCCCCACTGCGATGCCGGAGGCACCGTTGACCAGCAGGTTCGGGAACGCGGAGGGGAGGACCGAGGGCTGGGTGAACTGGTTGTCGTAGTTGGGCTCGAAGTCGACTACGTCCTCGTCCAGGTCCGCCGTCATCGCCAGCGCCGCCGGGGCCATCCGCGCCTCGGTGTAGCGGGCGGCGGCCGGACCGTCGTCCAGCGAGCCGAAGTTGCCGTGGCCGTCCACCAGGGGGAGCCGCAGCGCCCAGGACTGGGCCATCCGCACCAGCGCGTCGTAGATGGCGGCATCGCCGTGCGGATGCAGCTTGCCCATCACCTCGCCCACTACGCGGGCTGACTTCACATGGCCCTTCTCCGGGCGCAGCCCCATCTGGGACATCATGTACAGGATCCGGCGCTGCACCGGCTTCAGGCCGTCGCGGGCATCGGGCAGGGCCCGGGAGTAGATGACCGAATAGGCGTACTCCAGGAACGAGGTCTCCATCTCAGAGGAGACGTCGATATCGAGAATATTGGTCTCAGGGGTCACCGGAGGGGAGTCGGCACGGTGGCGCGAGGCGGAGCGGCGGGCCATATCGGAGGGGTGTGGTCCTTATCTCGTATGCGGTCACATTACTGGTTAGTCTTGATCCTATGGGTGAGCAGGCCAATGTCAGCGGATATCCGGCCCACTGGGAGGCCGATGTCGTCCTCCGCGACGGGGCAGCCGCCCATCTGCGGCCGGTCTCACCCGAGGACGCCGAGCGGCTGGCCCGGATGCATGAGGCCCAGTCGGAATCTTCGATCTACCTGCGCTACTTCACCTACAAGTCCACCCTCAGCGCCAAGGAGCTGAAGCGCTTCACCACGGTGGACCATCAGGACCGGGTCTCGCTGGTGGTGGTTCTGGGCGGCACCGGCGGTGAGGAGGAGATCATCGGGGTCGGCGGCTATGACCGCATTGAGGGTACGGCTGAAGCGGAGGTGTCCTTCCACATCGCCGACGCCCACCAGGGCAGGGGACTGGGCTCCATTCTGCTGGAGCACCTGGCCGCCGCCGGCCGGGAGCGCGGCATCGAACGGTTCTCCGCCGAAGTGCTTCCGCAGAACCGCAAGATGCTCACCGTGTTCTCCGAGGCCGGATACGAGGTGCAGCGCAAATACGAGGACGGCGTGGTGCTGCTGCAGTTCTCCATCGACCCCACTGAACGGTCCCGGGCGGTGATGGAGGCCCGGGAGCATCGCGCCGAGGCCCGCAGCGTCGGGGAGCTGCTGGCCCCGGAGCATGTGGCGGTGGTGGGAGCCTCGCGCCAGTACGGCACAGTGGGCTACCACGTGCTGCACAACATCATTGAGGGCCGCTTCACCGGGGGAGTGCACTCGGTGAACCCCGAAGCCTTCGAAGTCGGGGGAGCCCGGGCCTATTCCGCAGTGCAGCAGATCAAGCAGGACGTGGACCTGGCGGTGGTATGCGTACCGGCCGAGCATCTGGCCGAGGTGATCGCCGACTGCGGCCGCAGCGGAGTCAAGGGAGTCCTGGTGCTCACCGACGGGGTGCCCACTGAGCAGGATCCGGCCTCCCGGCGAGCCGAGGGGCTGCTGGACCAGCGGGAGCTGGTCACTATGGCGCGCCGGTGGGGGATGCGGGTCATCGGGCCAGCCTCGGTGGGGCTGATCAACACCGATCCGGACGTCTCGCTCAACGCCTCGCTCTCCCCGGTGATGCCGCTGGCCGGCGGGATCGGGCTGTTCAGCCAGTCCGCCTCCATGGGTATCTCCCTCTACGCCCAGGCCCACCGGCGCCAGCTGGGCCTGTCCGCGGTGATCTCGGCAGGCAACCGTGCTGATCTCTCCGGCAACGATGCGATGCAGTACTTCGAAGATGATGAGTCCACCCGTGCGGTGGGGATCTACCTGGAGTCCTTCGGCAACCCCCGCAAGTTCTCCCGCATCGCCCGCCGGCTCTCACTGAGCAAGCCGGTGGTGGTGGCCACCGGCGAGCTGACCGGCCACCGGCTGCCGCCCGGCCACGAGGTGCGCACCTCCCGGGCGCCGCGCGGCGCGGTGGACGCCATGCTGGACAACTCCGGGGTGATCAAGGTCGGCAACCATGATTCGCTGATGGACGTGCTGCAGGTGCTGGCCACCCAGCCGCTGCCGGCCGGCCCGCGCTTGGGAATCCTGGCCAACTCCGCCTCCATGGGCCGGCTGCTGGCCGATGCTGCCGAGTCTCACCAGCTGCAGCCGGCCGCCGTGGTGGGGGACCTGGATCTGGAGGGCACCCGGGCCGCGGCGGAACGCAGCCTCACCGAGGCGCTGGGCCGGATGCTCAGCGATGACGACGTCGACGCCGTTGCCCTGTGCCTGCAGCCGAACATCACCGGAGACCAGGCCGATTTCTGGCCAGCGGTGGCCGAGACCGCACGGCAGCACTCCAAGCCGGTGGTGGCCTCCCTGATCGGGACACTGGACTCCCAGGTGCCGCTGAACTTCATCGGCCACGCCGGGCCGGTGACCGAAGCGGCAGCACGGCAGCGGGGTGTGCCGGTCTTCTCCTCCCCGGCACGGTCGATCTCCGCGCTGGCGAAGGTCACTCGGTACCAGCAGTGGCGCGCCGAAGGGATCGGGGATCCCTATACGCCCGCGGGCCTGGAGGGAAGTGCCGCCGCCCGCCGGGGAGACGAGCTGCTGGACAGCTGGCTGCAGGAGGTCGACGGCGCGGCACTGCACAGGCTCAGCGCCGAGCAGACCAGCCAGCTGCTTCAGATCTACGGGCTCAGCATGCTTCCTTCGGTGAGATTCGACTCTGCTGAGGACGCCGTCGCAGCAGCAGAGCAGCTGGGCTACCCGGTGGCGGTGAAGTCCACCAACGCCTATCTCCGCCACCGGCTGGACCTGGGGGGAGTGCAGCTGAACATCGACTCGGAGGAGATGCTGCGCCGCACCGTGGCCGATATGCGCCGTCAGCTGGCCAAATACGGCAGCCCGGGACTGGAGCTGCAGGCGATGGCCCCCACCGGTCAGGGATGCATTGTGCGGGCGATCGAGGATCCGATGATGGGTCCGGTGCTGTCCTTCGGCATCTCCGGTGACGCCACCGATCTGCTCGACGACTGGGCGCACGCCGTACCGCCGCTGACCGACCGGGACGTCGCACGCCTGGTGCGCACCCCGAAGGCCTCGCAGAAGCTCTTCGGCTACCAGGCGGTGCCCCCGATGGACGTCGCAGCCCTTCAGGAGACCCTGCAGCGGGTGGCCATCCTGAAGGACAACCACCCCCAGGTGGCCAATCTGCAGCTGACCCCGCTGCTGGCCTCACCGTCGGGAGTCAGCATTCTGCACGCCAGTGCGGACATCGCCAACCCGGAGCAGCGCACCGACTCCGCCCGCCGGGCCATCTCGCGCTACTGAAGTGGTGTCCAGCTGCCCGGCCGGGTGAGAATGGATGCTCAAGAAGTGACGACGCGGCATCAGCCGCTTCAGCAGGAGAGGAGGCGGTGCATGCAGCCCACACGGTGCCTGCTTCTGAAGCAGGGGGAGATCTTCCTCAAGGGTGAGAACCGCCCTACGTTCCAGCGCAGGCTGCGGCAGAATCTGGAGCAGGCGTTCCCGGCGGAGTGCGGTCGGATCCGAGTCCAGCCCCGCGGGGGCGTCATCGTGCTCTACCCTCAGCGTGAAGCGGAGCTGCTCGCGAAGCGGATGGCGGAGGTGCCCGGCATCAACGTGATCGACTCCGCCCTGGCGGTGCCCAAGGAGCCCGCGGCGCTGGCCGAAGCGGCCCTGGCTGAGCTTCGCCGCGTCTGGGGCGAGGACCTTGGTGACCGGACGGTGCCCTTTGCAGTGGCCGCACAGCGGCGCGATAAGCAGTACCGGCTCACCTCAGAGCAGCTGAACCGGAAGCTGGGTGCCCAGATCCAACAGGCGACCGGCTGGCCGGTGAACCTGTCCCACCCGCAGGCCACGGTGCGGGTGGAGATCAATTTCGGCGAAGCGTTTGTCTCCGTGGACCGGCGGCGCGGACTGGGCGGCCTTCCGGTGGGGTCCTCCGGGCGGGCGATGGTGCTGCTCTCCGGAGGCTACGACTCCCCGGTGGCCGCCCTGCGGATGATGAAGCGGGGCCTCAGCTGCGACTTTGTGCACTTCTCCGGCGCGCCCTACACCGATCCGTCCTCCACCTACAAGGCCTACGCGCTGGTCAAGCAGCTCAGCCGCTTCCAGCCGGCCTCGCGGCTGTGGGTGGCGCAGCTGGGCACTGCCCAGCGCACTCTGGCTTCGTCCTCGGACCCGGCTCTGCGCACTGTGGCCCAGCGCCGGCTGATGCTGCGGATCGCCGAGGAGTTGGCGGCCCGGCACGGCGCTGAGGCGCTGGTCACCGGCGACAGTCTGGGCCAGGTGGCCAGCCAGACGCTGAGCAATATCGCCACCGTGGACGAGGCCGCCCGCCTTCCGGTGCTGCGTCCCCTGCTGGGCTGGGACAAGGAGGAGATCATCGCCGAGGCCCGCAGGATCGGCACCGAGGAGATCTCCGTGCTGCCCGATCAGGACTGCTGCACACTGCTGGCTCCGCCGCGGCCGGCCACCCATTCCGATGCTGAGACGCTGCTGAAGGTCGAACGCCGCGCGGGTGTGGAGGACCTGGTGGCCGATACGGTCTCCACCCTGCAGGAGTTCCGCTTCCGCAACGGTGAGGTCGAATCGGAGTCGGCCCAGGCAGCGCCGACGGCGGCCGCCGGCTGAGATCGCGTCGCCTCAGAGCACCCCGCCGGTGCGCTGCACGTGGGCGGCCAGTTCGGCCAGCCCCTGGTCGATGCTGATCCGCGGCCTCCACTGCAGCACCTGCTGGGTATGCCGCTGGTCGAACCAGTGCGCAGTGGAGAGCTGCTCAGCCAGGAATCTGGTCATCGGCGGCTCGTCCTCATGGGGGCCGGTGACCGCCCAGAGCTTCTCGATCACCGAGCCGGCGGCTGCCGCCAAGGAAGCAGGGACCCGGAAACGCGGACGGGGTGCGCCGCCGGCCTCCGCGATGCCGGCCAGCAGCTCTCCGATGGGGCGCGGTTCGCCGTTGGTGACCACCAGACGCCGTCCGGCCACCGGCTGCTCGGCCGCGATGAGCGGGAGTCTGCGCAGTCCGGCCGCGAAGGCCTCCACCGCATTGCGGATGTAGAGAGTGTCCACCAGGGGCGCCCCGCTGCCCAGAACGGGCAGCCGTCCTGACCGCGCTCGGTCCACAATCCGGGCTGTCAGCTGCCCGTCGCCAGGGCCCCACACCAGGTGCGGACGCATGATCAGCACCGAGGTGCCCGCCGAGCCGCGGGCCTCGGCGATCAGCTCCGCCTCCGCCTTGGTCTGCGCGTAGTGGCCCTGGGCCTTCTCCGGGTCGGCGGCCGCCGCCGGGGCACCGACCAAGGAGGACCCGCCGTGGGCGACCGAGGGCGAGGAGACGTAGAGCACGTGCTGCACCCCGGCGGCCCATGCGGCGTTGAAGATCCGCTCGGTGCCCAGAATATTGACCTGCTCGAACTCTTCGCGCCGGCCGCTGACCGAGACTTTGGCCGCCATATGGATAATGGCGTCCTGCCCTTCGACGGCGGCCTGCACGGCCTGGGGATCGGTCAGCGAGCCGCGGATATCCCGCACCGTCTCCAGGGACGAGGGACTGCGCTGGAAGGTGGTGACCTGGTAGCCCAGCTCGGCCAAGTGGGCTGCCACGCTGCGGCCCAGCAGGCCGGAGGCACCGGTGATCAGGATCCGGGCCGGGGGCAGGATCTCCCCGCCGGGATGCTCCGAATTCGGCAGGGACTGAACTGGTGAGCTCATGGGGCGCTCACCCGCTCTCCGGCCAGCACCTTCTCCGCCCAGGCGGCCAGTGCGGTGCGGTCGATCTTAGAGTTGTGGCGGATATCGGTGGGAAGCCAGTCGACCACCAGCACCGCTGAGACGCTGACCTCGCCGGCAGCGGCACGCACGGCTTGAGCGACCTCCGGGCGGGCCAGCGGTGAGCGGCCGTCGCGCAGCCGGCGCCCTTCGGCCGGCTCCAGTATCACCACTACAGCTTGGGCCCCGACCGGGCCGACCCCCACGGCGGCGCTGCGCGCCACCTGGTCCAGCTCATCCACCGGGGTCTCCACCGCCCCGGGACCGACTGGGCCCGCAGCGGTGGTGATCACATGCTGCAGCCGGCCCTGGATCCAGAGCCGTCCGGCGTCGTCGATATGCCCCACGTCCCCGGTGCGGTGCCACAGCAGTCCGTCCCTGGTGTCCCGCCGGGAGGTCCAGTCGGTGTGCCACAGCCGGTCGTACCCGGCCTTCAGGTGCGCGGCGGAGACTACGATCTCGCTCAGTGCGCCGCCGGCCTGCTCCGGCTCCACCAGGTCCGCTGCACTGGTGCCGTCGGCCTGCAGCGGCGCCAGGGCGAACCGCACGCCCGCCACGGGTCGGCCCACACACACCCCGGGCTGCGAGGTCTTCATCGCCTCATGGATCTGCTCACGGCGTATATCCGCCTGCAGCAGCCCCTCGGTCATCCCGTAGGGCGTGTGGATCTCCGCGGCCGGGAAGATCTCCTGCACCTGGTCCAGCAGCCTCGGATGCACCGGAGCGCCGGCGGAGAGCACCAGCCGGATGCGGCCCAGGTCTTCCCGCTGGGCGACGCTGAGCCGGTCGGCGGTCGCCACCACATTGCGCAGGGCCGCCGGTGAGCCGAAGAACATGGTGGCCTCGCCGGCGGCGGCCGCTGCGGCTACGGCCTCGGCGGTCAGAGTGGACGGTTTGGTCACCGACATCCTCGGAGTCACCGAGGTGGCGCCGATGGCCGGGCCCAGCAGTGCGAATGGCGCGAATCCAGCGATCAGGGAGGCGCCGGGCTTGACCGCGAACTGGTGCCGCAGCAGCGCGACCAGGGCGCCGAGCCGCCGGTGGGTGTAGACCACGCCCTTGGCCGGACCGGTGGAGCCGGAGGTGAACAGCACTGCGGCCGGATGCTCCGGCTCCGGGTGGGGCAGCTCCTGAAGGGCCCGCGGGTCTGCTCCGCGCCGCAGCCGCTCCACGGATGCGACAGTGCCCAGCAGCCGCGCCTGATGCGGCGGCAGCGGCTCTGTGCTGATGCGGCGTCCCGGCCAGGACATGGTCCGGGCCAGGGTCAGACCGGGGCGGGCGCCGATGATCCAGTCCGGGCGGGCGCTGCGCACGGCCCGGGTCATCCCGCGCACTCCCAGTCCGGCGTCGGCCACCACGGCCACTGCGCCCAGGCGCAGGCAGGCGTAGAGGACCACGGTCAGCGAGTTCCCCGGGGGCACCAGCAGGCTGACTCGGTCGCCGGAGCGCACGCCCAGGCTGTGCAGGCCGGCGGCCAGGGCCTCGACCTGTTCGCTGAGCTGCGCCCAGGTCAGCACCGCCGGTGCGCCGTCGGAGCTCATATCCACTGCCGCCGGTCGGTCCCGGCGCCAGGACAGGCTCATAGTCTCCAGCTGCTGGTGCAGTCCGGCCACCTCGGCGGCCGGGGCGGGGGAGGCCGACGGCTGCGCCGCGGCGTCGAACTGCTGGCCCAACCAGTCGAAGAGCACCCCGGCCACGTCGCGGTCCTCTGAGACCAGGTGCCCGGCGCCTTCGAATCGGTGCAGATCCGCGTGCGGAATCCGCTCCATGAGGTCCTGCAGATAGCGGTCGCGGAAGACGGGGTCCTTCGGCCCCCAGATCAGCAGCGCGGGCTTGCTCCACCGGCTCAGACCGGCGGAGATCTCCTCCAGCACGCCCCGGGAGCGGTGGGCGGCCAGCGCAGGAATATCTGCTACGAACCCGCCGATGCCGCCGCGGCCCAGGTGCGAGACGTACGGGGCGCGGTAGGCGGCGGCCACGTCATCGCTGAGTCCACCTTCTGCCAGTGCGAGCGTCACCCGCAGGAACGCGTCGGTCACTACCGTGGAGCCTGCCAGCACGCCCGGTGCCATGGCCGCGCGCAGCGCCGGGGGCACCGGCTCGCCGGAGGGGTGGTCCACTGCTGTGTTGAGGCAGACCGCGGCGTCGACGGCCTGCTGGTGGCGCACCGCCCAGCCCAGCGAGATGATTCCGCCCCAGTCGTGGCCCAGAGTGACCAGCGGCAGCTCAGCATCCACATCCAGGGCGTCCATCAGGGCGTCCAGATCGCCCAGCCGCTGCTCCAGGCGCCGGTAGCTCGGCGCCCCGGCAGAGGGCGGCTCAGGGTGGGCGAGTCGCTCGGAAAACCCCATGTCCAGCTGGTCGGGGGCGATCACCCGCCAGGCATGGCCCGGGCGGGCCTGCTCCAGGCTGGCGGCGATCACCCCGCGCCACAGATAGGACCAGGTGGGGTTGCCGTGGACAGCCAGGATGGTTCCGGTGGGGGTGATGCCGCGCTGGGCCAGCGCCTCAGCGGTGTCCAGCACATGGAAGCCGCGTTCGCCGTCCTCGGTGCGCGCTGTCACCACCCGGGACCACTGCGGATCCAGCCCCGGCAGCGGGGTGGACTCCAGGACGTCGAAGGGGGAGCGGGCTGCCGCGGCGGGGATGGGCCTGAAGATCACCATTGGATCTCCACCATGGCCGTGTTGAGCCCGGAGCCGACGCCCATGCACAGCACCCGGGCTCCCGAGTGCAGGTTCTCCGCCTCCCGGGCAAGGGTGATCGGCAGCGAGGCCGGCCCCACATTGCCCAGCTCGGGGTAGGTGACCGGAACCCGCCTGCGGTCCAGTTTGGCCGCCTTGATGATGGAGGAGGTGTGCAGCTGGGAGACCTGATGGGTCACATAGGAGTCCATCTGCTGCCAGTCGAAGTGCGCCTTGGCGTCCTCCCAGGCGTTCATCACCAGCTCCAGGCCGCCGTCGAGCAGTCCCCGGGCGTCGGTGAACATGCCGCGGTGATCGCCCACGCACAGCTGATGGTGCTGGGTGGCCGCACGGGTGACTCCGCCGATGATTCGGTGTCCCTCGGGGTGAGCATCGGCGGGGCCGACGACGGCGGCTGCCGCTCCGCACCCCAGGGTCAGGGAGGCGAACTCGCTCATGAAGTCATCGCGGGAGACTTCATTGTCGAGGCTGTTGATCCGTTCCACTGTGGCGTCCTGCACCTTGCGGGCATCCTCACCGTTGACGATGAGCACATACCGCACCTGGCCGGCGTCGATCAGCGAACTGGCCAGGGTCATGGCGTTGACGAATCCCAGGCACGCGTTGGTGATGTCAAAGTTCATCGCGGAGCTGGGCAGCCCGAGCTCGTGGTGGACTCCCACTGCGACCGAGGGCTCAAGGTGCTCGCGGGTCACCGAGGTGTTGATCATCAGTGAGACCTCTGAGGGGTCCACTCCGGCCTGGCGCAGGGCCCGGCGACCGGCCTCCACAGTAGCGGTGCGCACCTCCCCGTCGGCCCGCCAGTTGCGGCGGGCCTTAACCCCGGCCACCCGCTGCAGCAGGCCTGTGGGGAGCTTGAGGCGCTTGAGGGCGTCGGCCAGCCGGCGGTCAAGGTCTTTGGAGGTCAGCACCTCTGGGGCTTCAACCTCGGCCACCGAGAGCAGCGCAGCATTGCGGTGGTGGAAGGTCGCGTTTCCCTCAGCTTGGTTCGGCAGCACCGTGCCATTATCCAGAATCAGGCTGACCCAATGCGAATCGGGCAGAGGGCACCTCCGTGTTGGCCCGGTGGGTCTGTGTCACAGATTACTTGGGGAGAGACGTGTGGGTGTGGGTTAGTCGGGTGGGTCGGGTTCGGTTCGGCTGTGGTGGATGGGGTGCCCGGCGGTTTTCAGGCGGTGGTGTCTGCGGCAGAGTGCTTGGAGGTTGTCTGCGTGGGTTTTTCCCTGCGGCCAGGGGGTGATGTGGTCGATATCGCAGTTCGCGGCTGGTACGAGGCATCCTGGTGCTTGGCAGGTGCCGTCGCGTAGCTGCAGTGCGGCTCTGAGGCGGGGTGGTGGGAACCGTCCGTGTGAGGTGATGGCCAGGATGTTGTGTCCGTGTGCGGGTTCGCCGGCAGAGCCGCCGGTCTCGGCGGGGTCTGCGGTGGTGAGGTCGAACCAGCGCAGGTCGCTGTCGGGGTCTTGGGCGGCGTTGTTGATAAGTGCCCGGATATGGGGCGCGTGGATCGCGGTGGTGCCGTCGCTGGTGGTGCCTGGCTGGTTGTCCTTGCCGGTGAGGGTGGCTTCGGGGACCAGGATGCCGATGTGTGCCTGCAGGGGCGTGCTTTCTGAGGTCTCCCCGGTGAGCAGCCAGCAGGTGAGCAGGTCG
>NZ_JAJUJJ010000035.1 GCF_029265375.1 Nesterenkonia sp. | reverse complement strand
GGCGGGACACCCCGTTCGATATCCATACCCACCACGCTACAAGCCCCCTACGACACCCCACCTGTCACCCCGACGCCCCCGCCGCTCCAGGGGGCCGGACCGAGGAGGCGGGGAGGTCACGGAACTGGGCTCACGCGGCGGGTGCCGGGGTCAGGGCGCATAGGCACGGGGCCAGGCTATTGGCACCGGTCCAGGACGCGGCCACTGGGCTCAGGCCGTGTGTTCGGCGGACTCGATGCAGTAGCTGCGGATCTCGGCGATCTTGGCGGTCTTCCCGGCTCCGGTGAAGCGCATCACGTGCGAAAACTCGATGGAGCGGGCGCCATCGGTGAGGCGGCCGTCGCAGGAGGCGAACCGCCCGTGGGTGATCACCGAGCGTATCTCCAGCCGCTGCGGGGCCAGCGGCGCGCGGGCCCTCTCAGCAGCGTCGGAGCCGTGGTGGGTCTGGTCGCCCACCAGGGTCCAGACAGCGTCCTCCGCCAACCATGCGGCGAGAGCGCCGGCATCCCCCGCCGCCCACTGGGCGGCAAAATCGCTGACGATGGCCACGCGCGGTGAATTTCCGCAGCCCTCTGGCCGCACGACCTCCATAGCGGGTCCCTTCCCTGTTGAGCATAGGTTCCTGGTTTCGAGTCTGGCCTCCGCTGTCAGCCGGCACAACCCCGGCCGGCACACCCTGGCCGGGTCATTGCCGCTCACACCGGGAATCTGGTCCGCCTCAGCGGCGAGGTGGCTGGCGGCCTCATAGGCTCGGGATCGGGGAAGGACTTCTCGGCAAAGAGGATATGCCGCGCAGCGGCGCGGCCGGCAGGGGTGCGCAGGCCCATGAAGGCCGCTTCGGCGGCAGCCGGGGTGCGGACCTGAGCCAGCGCATGCCGCAGGGTCAGGCGACCACGGAATTCCCGGCGCAGGGCCGCACCGTCGAACTGGCGGAGGACACCAGGCTCAGACCGGACCAAGGCGCGGTGCAGGGTCTCGGCAGCGTAGTCGGAGAGTCGCAGGCACGGATCCAATCCGCCGGCCGTCAGCGGAGAGACCGCGCCAGCAGCATCGCCCACCAGCAGACCCCGCGGCGAACTGATCCGGCGCAGCAGCCCGCCCACCGGGATTGGGCCTCCGCGTGCCTCCGCCTGCGGAGGATGCCTATCCGCGGGGGAGAGGCCGGGCGCGCAGCCCGCGTAGCTCTCCAATGCATGACCGATGCCCTGCGGGAACCGCCGTGCGTAGCCGGCCACACCCACATGAGCGTGCACGCCGTCGTTGACAGTCCAGGCCAGGTATCCGGGCGCCAGTCGGGGGTCCACCACGCAGTGGAACGCCGGCGTCGCAGTGGTCTGTCTCAGCGGGTAGACGCGTTCAGCGCCGGCCAGCAGGTGCGTATTCCGGTCCAGCTGAAGGTGTTTGGCCACCTGTGATCGGGCGCCGTCAGCAGCCACTGTGAACCGCGGGTGTACCCGATAGACCCCTTCAGGCCCGCGGAGCAGCCAGCCGCCGTCGTCGTCAGGTCCCAGGAACCGGGTCCCCAGCCGAAGGTCAGTCCCCGCATTCTCAGCGGTGCGGGCGCAGTGCTCATAGAGCGGCCCCATGTGCCCCACGCGGTACTCATCCTGCTCGCTGGTCAGGGTGACCGGGCGGCTCAGGCTCGGCGGGTAGAGGACCATGGTGCGGATGGGCGGGCCCAGGTGCTGGTTGGGGAGTTCGAAGTCGGTCAGCGTCTTGCGCACAAAGATGCCGGTGGTGCGGATGAACTCGGTGAGCCGGCGACGGCGTTCGATCAGCATCACCGAGTGGCCGCGTCCGGCCAGCAGAGCGGCGGTGCGCAGTCCGGCCAGTCCCGCCCCGACGACGAGCACATCTGGGGTCTCAGGGCGCGGAGTCATCATTCACCCACTCCAGAATGTCGCCGGGCTGGCAGTCCAGCACTCGGCAGATGGCCTCCAGCGTGGTGAAGCGGACCGCCTTGGCGCGGCCGTTCTTCAGCACGGCGACGTTGGCGGGACTGATGCCGACCTGTTCGGCGAACTCGCCCACACTCATCTTCCGGCGGGCGAGCATGACGTCCAGGTTCACGCGGATCGGCATCAGATCACCTGGTCCATATCCGCGCGCAGCGTGGTGGCCTGGCGCAGCAGGGCGCGCATCACGATCATCAGAAGCCCGATCACCGTCACGATGGCCAGCAGCAGCCCCAGGATCAGCGGCAGCGCCGGATCGGTGGCGCGGAACCCGATGAACACAAAGACCCCGAAGAGACTGACCCACCCGGCGGCCAGGGTGCCGAGAATGATGTTGACCCACACCAGGGAGTCCTCGGAGAAGATCCGGTCATAGGCCACCAGCGTCAGCAGCTTCCATACGCAGACGATGACGGCCTGCACGCACAGCACCCAGAAGATGGTGATGGCAGTGGCGGGGATCTGCAGGTGGGCTGAGGTTGGATTGAGCTCGGCCCGGTGGGCGAACTCACCCGGCAGGGAGAAGAACTGGAAGAAGAGAAGCAGGGCGAAGAGCAGGATCAGGAAGATCCGCAGAGCGGCAACCACCCAACGATGCGATGTCATGCATTGAGTATCAGCAGAAATCTATCGAAAGTCAATCGATTCTCCGGGTGGGGCTCATTCCGTCTTGAGGGTCCGCCACGCTGGATGGCGCAGCCGGTGGTCCCGGGTGATGCCGGAATGCTTGACCTCGCCGTGCAGCTTCGGAGTCACCCACGTGGCATCTGAGGAGTCCTCGCGGGGGACGTCGTCCGCCGACGGGGTTTTGCGGGTGAGCTGATCCAGTTGGCGGCGCAGCTCGGTGAGATCCGCCTCGGAGAAGCCGGTGCCCACACGGCCGGCATAGCTCAGCTCGCCGTCGTCGTCCTCCATGGCCAGCAGCAGAGAGCCGAAGGTCTTGGCGCGGCCGCCCTTGCCCTGCCGGAAACCGATGATCACCACATCGGCATGGTTGGCGTGCTTGACCTTCACCCAGTCCTCGGAGCGCCGGCCCGGGCGGTAGGGGGCATCGTTCCGCTTGGCGATGATGCCCTCCAGCTGCAGCTCCTGGCTGACCTCCATCGCCTCCTGCAGAGACTCGCCCAGGTCATCCGGCGCCTGGACGTGCTCCGTGGGGGTCAGGAGCTCGGAGAGCAGCTCGCGCCGCTCGGTGTAGGGCCGGTCAGTCAGGTCTCCGTGCTCGGCAGTGTGCAGCAGGTCGAAGACCATGTAGTGCACTGGGATCCGTTCGGCGGCGCGCTGGATCTCTTTGGCCGTGGTCAGCCGGCCGCGCCGCTGCAGGCGCCCGAAGTCCGGACGGTGAGAGGAGTTCAGCGCGACGACCTCGCCGTCCACGACGGTCCCGGCCGGCACAGCCTCGGACAGCTCTGCCAGCTCCGGGAACACGGTGGTGTAGTCCTTCCCGCTGCGGCTGCGCAGCTCGACCTCGCCGTCGGCGCGGGCTGCGGAGAGGATCCGGTAGCCGTCCCATTTGGCCTCGAAGGTCCACCCGGATCCGCGGATGCTGGAGGCGCTGCCGAGTGTGGCCAGCATGGGGGAGGGGAGTGGGTCCGGAAGCGCATGGGATGTGTCCTGGCTGTGATCAGTCTCCGAGGGAGACGCCGAGGAGGCGGCTTTCCGGCCGCCGCCGCCGGACCGGGATGTGCGGCCGGACGTGCTGGACTTGCCGGTGCTGCGGGACCCTTGGGCCGGCTGACGCGGCTGGTCCTTGGTGAGCCGGATGAGCCACTCATCGCCGTCGTCGTCGGTCCTGACCAGGGCGTAGCGGCGGGGCGTGCCGCCCAGGCCGCCGTCGGGCTGACCGTGGAGGACGAACACCACTTTGCCGTCCTCCCACTTCTCCACCTCCACGGTGCCGGAATCCCAGATTGAGACCTCCCCTGCGCCGTACTCACCTTTGGGAATGGTGCCCTCGAAGTCGGCGTACTCAATGGGATGGTCTTCGGTCTGGACTGCCAGCCGCTGGGTCCCCTGCCGCAGCGGCGGGCCCTTCGGCACCGCCCAGGAGACCAGGACGCCGTCGCGCTCCAGCCGGGTGTCATAGTGCAGCCGGCGGGCGTGGTGCTCCTGGATGACGAAGATGCGTTCGCCTTCGCGGGAAGCCGGGGAGCCTGACGGCACCGGTTCCGGAGTCTTGGCGGCATCGCGCATGGACCGGTACTTAGTCAGCGCGTCCTCGATGTCCTGAGGTGCGGCGCGAGAACTCGAGGATGAGCCGCCGGACTCCGGCTCGGCGGAGGTGGGGATGTCTGCGTCGCGGTCGGTGTAGCGGCCGAAGTCCTGCAGCGGGTCCACGCCGTCGGCCAGCCGCTGCATCACCTCCCGGAAGTTCAGCTGACCCAGGTCCGGATCCTCCAGCTCCTCCCAGGTGCGCGGCGCCGCCACCCACGGCTGGGGACGGCCGCGCAGCGAATAGGGGGCCACTGTGGTCTTATTCGCATTGTTCTGCGACCAGTCCACCAGCACCTTGCCCCCGCGGGCGGACTTCTTCATCTGGCTGACCACATCATCGGGATGGTCCGACTCCAGGGCGCGGGCCAGCTCCTTGGCCACCTGCGAGACCTGATCCGAGGTGTAGCTGCCGTCCAGCGCGGCATAAAGATGAATGCCCTTGGAGCCGGAGGTCAGCGGAATGCTGGGCAGGTCCATCTCATCCAGGATCTCCCGACACCAGCGGGCCACCCGGGCGCAGTCGGTGACATCGGCCCCCTCCCCTGGGTCCAGATCCAGCACCAGCCGGTCCGGATTCCGCTGGTCCGCCACCGGCGGCTCGCCGTAGGAATCCTGGGGAATGAAAGGCTCGACGTCGGATACAAACCTCCACTGCGGCACATGAAGCTCCAGGGCGGCGACCTGGCCGAACCAGGCCAGCACGGCATCATCCTCCGCCAACGGATAGATATTGACGTGGTCGGAGTGCTGCAGACCCAGCCGCGGCACCCAGGAGGGCGCAGAGTCCTCCAGGTTCTTCCGGAAGAACGAGTCCTTCGGCTCCTCAGCGGTGCCCGGACCGTCCGGCCAGCGCTTGCGCGTCACCGGCCGGCGCCGCATATGGGGCAGCATCGCATCCGCCACCGTCTGGAGGTACTCGATCACCTCGGCCTTGGTAGTGCCGGCCTCCGGATACAGCACCTTGTCCAGATTGGTCAGCTTCAGCTTCCGGCCGCCTACCGTCACAGTCTGCTGGGTGGCCATATCTGCACCATGCGCCCGGCAGCTGAGCGTTGTCTGAACGTCTAAGTGTCCTGCTGACCTGCGAGGAAGCGGGCGAGCACCTCCGTGAAGACCTGTGGCTGCTCCGAGTGCACCCAGTGGCCGGCCTTCTTGATGGTGGTCTGGAAGACCCGCGGGAACAGCTGACGCATCACCGGGGCGTATTCGTCCTGCACATAGTCCGAGTTCTCCCCGGCCACCCACAGCACCGGCCCGGTGTACTCCGCCTGATCGTCCAGATCCGGGAACCCCCCGATCTGCGGCAGGCTGGAGTGCAGCAGCTGCAGATTGGACTTCCAGCGCAGCCCGTCGGAGTCCTTGGTCAGGCTCTGCAGCAGGAATCCGCGGATCATGGCTTCCGGGATCGGCTCGCGCAGCTGCTCATCTGCCTCGCCCCGGGACTCCAGGGCGTCCAAGTCCAGACTGAGCAGGCTGGAGAGCAGGTGGTCGAACTCGCCCATGTCTTCACGGGCCACCGGGGAGATGTCCACCACCACCAGACTGCGCACCAGCTCAGGATGGCGCAGCGCCAGCAGCATGGCCACCTTCCCGCCCATGGAATGGCCCACCACGTGCACCGGGGTCCCCTCGGTGCCGCGCAGGTGATCGGCCACCAGGTCTGCGTGCTCGGTGTAGCTGAACTCCTCGGTCCAGTCCGAGGCGCCGTGGTTGGGCAGGTCCACCAGCACACTGCGGTAGTCCGGCGGCAGCGCCTTGGCGATCTGCGTGAAGTTCTTCCCCTGGCCGAACAGCCCGTGGAGGAACACCACCGTCTCCTCGCCCTGGCCGAGGCTCTGGGTGTGAAGGGTGAAGGATGCCATGGAGTGCCTCTCCGGACGGGGTCGGACGTCCCTGCCATGATAGGCGGCCCCGGCGGCGTCGGTCCGCCGTCGTCGTCCAGCCAATGTGGAGGGCTGCGGTGTGGGATGGACCCAGGAGGTGTTCTGCAATGCGTGCTATCTGGTCCGGCGAGGTCAGCTTCGGGCTGGTCTCGGTGCCGGTGAAGCTGTACTCGGCCACCAAGAGCCATGACGTGAGCCTGCATCAGGTCCACGACGCCGACGGCGGCCGCATCCGCTATCAGCGCCGCTGCGAGGTCTGCGACAAGGTCATCGACTACAAGAACATTGACCGGGCCTACGACGACGGCGAGAAGTCGGTGATCATCACCAAGGAGGAGATGGAGGACCTGCCGGCTGACGAATCCAAAGAGATCGCGGTCGAGCAGTTCGTCCCAGAGGACCAGATCGACTCGATGGTGCTGGACAAGTCCTACTTCCTGGAGCCGGCCGGCAAATCCGCGAAGGCCTACGTGCTGCTGCGCCGGACCCTGGAGGATGCCGAGCGTGTGGCGGTGGTGACTTTCACGCTGCGCTCCAAGACCCGGCTGGGGGTGCTGCGGGTCCGCGACGACGTCATCGTGCTCCAAGGCCTGCGCTGGGCCGACGAGATGCGCGAACCGGCCTTCGACATCCCCGGCTCGCGGGTGTCGAAGAAGGAGATGGAGATGGCGGCCTCACTGGTGGAGTCCTATTCGGAGGACTTTGAGCCTGAACGGTTCACCGACGAGTACCAGGAGCAGCTGCAGACCCTCATTGAGGAGAAGCTGGAGTCCGGGGAAGAGATCGACACCGAAGCCACCTTTGGAGAGGTGGAGGAGGACGACGACGGCGACGGCAATGTCATCGACCTCATGGAGGCGCTGAAGAAGTCAGTGGACTCCCGGCGGAAGAAGTCGGGTGGGTCCTCCCAGTCCTCCTCCGGGAACGGTCGGAAGAAGAAGGCCGGCGGGAGCCGCCAGAAGAAGGCCAGCTGATCTCCTCACCGGGCGCGTCTGCTCCAGGCGCGTCTGCTCGGCGTCGCTAGGGAGCGATGCCGCGGGGCTGCTGCGGCCACGGCGCATCAGCGGCCCGCAGTTCGGCGCCCCCGCTGCGCACTGCATGCAGCGCCAGAATTCCCAGGGCTGCCGAGGGGTTGTGGATCTGCCCGGCAAGCACGGCGGCGACGGCCTCAGCCAGCGGCACCCATTCCACCTGGATCTGGGCCTCCTCAGCCTGGCGTGCGTGGCGCTGGGACTCCGGCACCGCGTCGATCCCCTCGGCCAGGTAGATGCGGATCGCCTCATTATGCGCCCCAGGGGTGGTGTAGAAGTCCACCAGGGTGTGCCAGGTGCTCGCTGTGATGTCAGCTTCCTCGTGGAGCTCCCGCTGTGCGGCGGTGAGCATCGGCTCGCCGTCGATATCCAGCAGACCTGCGGGGACCTCCCACAGGTTCATGCGCACCGGGTGGCGGTACTGGTTGATCAGCAGCACACGGTCAGCCACATCCACTGCGACCACCGCCACCGCCCCGGGGTGCTGGACGAAGACTCGGGTCAGCTGTTCGCCGTCGTCACCGAAGCGGAAGCTTTCCTCCGCCACATCGAAGATTCCTGTGCTCAGCAGCGTGCGGGAGGCAGTGACCGGGTGCTCGGCGGCCGTGTCCTGGATGTGCATACTTCACCTTAACCGCAGATCAGAGGCACTCCGGCGGGTGTTTCCCCGTATGGCATAGGGTGAAAGCTGCAAACGACGGCGGCGCGGCGCGTGGGGCGGAAGGAGCCAGGATGATCCGGATCCTGCTGGTCAGGCATGGGGAGACCGAATGGAATAAGGACCACCGGCTCCAGGGGCACTCGGACATCCCGCTCGCCGACTCCGGACGTCAGCAGGCACGCATCACCGGCGGCTTCGTGCGTGCGCAGAACCCCCAGCGCGGCTATGTCTCATCCCTGGTGCGCACTCAGCAGACCTTCGCCGAATTCGGCCTGGACCTGGCGCCGCAGGTCACTGCTGACCTGGCCGAGCAGCACCTGGGGGAGTGGGAGGGCTGGTACGGGGCTGAGGTGCGCCGGCAGTTCCCGGAGCAGTTCGAAGCCTGGCGGGCCGGCACCTACACGCCGGTCGGCGGGGAGGCGCATCAGGACCTGCTGCAGCGGATGCGCCGGGCGTTCTTCCGGATCGTGCGGGAGACTGCGGAGATCCAGCCCACCGCCTCGGTGGATCTGAGCTTCGAAGTGCGCACCGCCGTCGCGGTCTCACACGGTGCTGCCCTGCGCGTGCTGCTGGAGGGGCTGGGACTGATCGACCGTCATCAGTTCATCCCGCTCACCCCGGCGGCGGTCACAGTGATCGATATTCCGCTGCATCACGGGCCGGTCTCCTCCACCCTGCCCAAGGGCGGGCTGGACGAGGAAGCCGACGACGACGCTGAAGCCGCCCTGATCCGCAGCCTGAGCGATGAGCAGATCTACGACCTCTGCCGGCTGCGGCTGATCAATCTTTCCCCCGAGCTGCTGAACCCCGGGGCTGACACCGTCGCCTTCGGCTGAGGGCGCTGCGGGCGCGGCTGCCCATGACAGGTGTCACGCCAGATTCATGACACCTGCTCTACGTGCTGGTGCTCCTCCGCGCCGATGCTGGAGGTATGACAGAGGCAATCATCAGCGCAGAGGCTCTTGTCAAAGAGTTTCCCGGCGGCGGCGGTGACCGCGTGCGGGCCGTCGACGGCGTGAGTCTGGACTTTGAGCGCGGGGAGATCGCTGCGGTCCTGGGCCCCAACGGGGCGGGCAAAACAACCCTGCTGGATATGGTGTTGGGACTCACCGCCCCGGATGCTGGGCGGCTCACCGTCTTCGGCGGCCAGCCCCAGGCCGCGGTGCGAGCCGGGCGCATCGGAGCACTGCTGCAGACCGGCGGTCTGCTGCCGGACCTCACGGTGAAAGAGACAGTGCAGATCATCGCCGCATTGCACCACCAGCATGCGGGGATCGAGGCAGTCATGGAAGCGGCCGACCTGACGGAGATCGCCTCCCGGAAGGTCGGGAAATGCTCCGGCGGCCAGCAGCAGCGGGTGAAATTCGCCCTGGCCCTGCTGCCGCAGCCTGAGGTGCTGATCCTGGACGAGCCCACTGCCGGCATGGACCCCGCCGCCCGCCACCGCTTCTGGGATCGGATGGCCCTGCAGGCCGAGGCCGGCACCACAATCCTCTTTGCGACCCACTACCTGGAAGAGGCCGAGCAGTTCGCCCGGCGCACAGTTCTGATGCACGGCGGCCGCGTCATCGCAGACGGGCCCACCGATCACGTCCGCCAGCACGCCGGCGCAGCGCACATCACCGCCATCTGGCAGCCCACCGCCGGGCAGCTGCAGCAGCTTCCGCATGTGGAGTCGCACCAGGTGCAGGGCCGCCGAGTGAACTTCCGCACCACGGACTCCGACGCGCTGGCCCGGCATCTGCTCACCGCCACGGATGCGCACAGCCTCACCATCCGGCCAGCTAGTCTGGAAGAGGCCTTCATGCAGCTGACCACACCTCAGGAGGCACACCGATGAGCATCACCACCTACATCCTCATGGACTTCTGGCGGAACCTCCGCAACATCGGCAGCACCTTCTTCATTGTGGTGCTGCCCGCCGTGCTGTACCTGTTCTTTGGGGTCTACAACGAATGGTCGGACTTTCCGGCCGGTGAGGGCAATGTCAGCGCCTGGATCATGATCGGCATGGCCGTCTACGGCGCGATCACGGCCACCACCTCGCTGGCCGGATCCGCCGCGGTGGAGATCCAGCAGGGCTGGGGCCGCCAACTGGCACTCACCGGTCTGCCGCACGGGGCATTCGTGCTGGCCAAGACCACGATCGCCCTGGCTATGGCGCTGCTGCCGGTGGTGGTGCTCAACGCGGTCGCGTTCTTCACCACCGCGCAGATGCCGGCGGGGGTATGGCTGGCCGCGGGGGCCCTGACTCTGGTAGCGTCCCTGCCTTTTGCGCTCTATGGCCTGGCGGTCGGGATGCTGTTCCGCTCCGATGCTGCGATCGGGGCCGCCTCTGGGGTGCTGGTGATTCTGGCATTCCTGGGCAACGCGTTCATGCCGCTGCAGGGGGTGCTGCTGGACATCGGACGCTTCACCCCGATGTACGGTTCGACTGCCCTGGCCCGCTTTCCGCTCAGCGACGGAGAGATCATCGGCACCGCCGGGCCGGTCGGCAGCGACCCCCTGTGGGCTGTGGTGGCTAATGTGGTGGCGTGGACCGCCGTATTCGGCATCGCATGCCTGGCCCTGCAGCGCCGCCGCACCAGAAGACAGTGATTGGATAGCCCCATGGCCACCTCCTTCTGGCCCCAGGTCAGCGGCACCCGCATCACTGGGCTGCTCTACGCCACCATCTGGCTGGTCTTCCTTGCTGCACCGGTCATCGCTGCCGTCTACAGCCCGGCCGCTGTGGGGTGGAAGCTGCTGGCCTGGGCCGCGACCGCCGGCTTCGCGATGCTCTACACCTGGCAGATGGCCTGCTGGATCGGCGACGACGCCATAGGCAGGGTCCATCCGCGTCGGCTGACCGTCATCTGCCTGGTGCTGGCTGGCCAGGCGGCGTTGACCCTGCCGGCGTCGGGGACCTGGGCCGTGTGCTTCCTTCCCTATATCGCCGCGCTGATCATCTTCACCACCGCGCCGCAGACCGGGATCCCCATCGGGCTGGTGATCTGGGCGGTGCCCACAGCGGCGGCCTACCTGGTCACCGGATACAACGAGGTCTGGGTGGCGCTGGGACCGGGCTTCGGGATGCTGTTCATCATCATCACTCGACTCACCGAGCACTTTGATGAACGGGCCCGCGGCGCCGAGGAGCAGCTGCGTGCCGCCGAGGAGCGCGACCGCATCGCCCGGGATGTTCACGATGTGCTGGGACACTCGTTGACCGTGCTCTCCATCAAGGCGCAGCTGGCCCGCCGCCTGGTGGCGGCCGACCCGCAGCGCGCCGACGCGGAACTCGGTGAGATCGAGCAGCTGGCCCGTGAATCGCTGGAGCAGGTCCGCTCGACCGTGACCCGTCTGCGTGCGCCCCAGCTGCCCGCCGAACTGGAGGTTGCGCGGTCATCCCTGACCGCGGCCGGAGTGGACGTGGAGATTCGCGGACACAGCACCGGGGACGAGCCGGGGGCCGATCTGATGGCCTGGACGCTGCGCGAGGCGGTCACCAATGTGCTGCGGCATGCCCAGGCCTCCCGGTGCTGCATTCAGATCAGCCCTGAGCGGCTGGTGATCAGCGACGACGGTCTCGGCGTCCAGAGCTCAGCCGAAGGCAATGGTCTGCGCGGCCTGCGCGAGCGAGCCGCTGCCATCGGGGCGCGGGTCAGCGTGGGGCCCGCCGAGGGCCCCGGCGGGACACGGGTGGAGGTACGGTTTCCATGAACCAGCAACGGCCCATCCGCCTGCTGCTGGCCGATGACCAGGACCTGGTCCGCGGCGGGCTCTCTGCCCTGTTGGGCCTGGAGCCGGACCTCGAGATCGTCGGCGAGATCGGACGAGGGGACCAGCTGGTTGAGGCGGCTCTCCAGCACCGGCCCGACGTCGCGCTGGTGGATATTGAGATGCCGGGACTCGACGGCATCGAGGCGGTGCGGCAGCTCAGCCAGGCGCAGCTGCCCACCCGGTGCCTGATTGTCACCACCTTCGGACGGCCCGGCTACCTCCGCCGCGCCGTGGACGCCGGTGCCGCGGGTTTCGTGGTCAAGGACACCCCGGCCGATCAGCTGGCGCAGATGGTGCGCCGCGTAGCTGCCGGCCAGCGGGTGGTGGACCCGGCGTTGGCGGCGGATTCGCTGGCTGGCGGCTTGAATCCGCTCACCGCGCGCGAGCAGCAGGTGCTGCGCGCTGCAGCCGATGGCAGCCCGGTGAAGAGCATCGCCGAGCGCCTGCACCTCTCCCCGGGAACGGTGCGCAACCACCTTTCCGCTGCGATCGGCAAGACCGGCGCGCAGAACCGGCACGACGCCGCCCGGCAAGCCCTGGAGAACGGCTGGCTCTGACCGGTACTGAGCGCGTCGTCGACATTCTCAGATCTGCTGGGGCAGGATGAGCAGGTGCCCATCCGACATGTCCTGCTCGCCGTCGTCGTCGCGGTGCTGTGGGGAGTGAACTTCGTTGCGATCCACTTCGCCCTGGAGCAGTTCCCTCCGCTGTTCCTGGTGGCCCTGCGGTTTGCGGTGCTGGCGCTTCCAGCCCTGCTGTTTGTTCCCTGGGCCGGGGTGAAGATCCGCTACCTCATCGGCTACGGCCTGGGGTTCGGCACCCTGCAGTTCTTCGGTCTGTTTCTGGGCATGGCGGCGGGGTTCCCCGCCGGTCTGGCCTCCCTGGTGCTGCAGGCCTCGGCCCCGTTCACTGTGCTGCTGGGCGCGCTGCTGCTGCGGGAGCAGATCACCGGGCGCCGGGCCGTCGGCGTGGCGGTGGCGGTGACCGGCTTGGCGGTGGTGGGCATCTCCCGCGGCAGCCTGGACGGCTGGGGTCCGTTCCTGCTGGTGGTGCTGGGTGCCTTCGGCTGGGCGCTGGGCAACCTGGCCTCCCGCAAAGCCCAGACGGACAAACCCCTGGCCCTGGTGATGTGGATGACGGTGGTGCCTCCGCTGCCGATGCTGGCGCTCTCGCTGATGGTCGAAGGCCCGGAGACCATCGGGGAGGCGATGACCAGTTCGCTCAGTGCAGATGCGCTGCCTTCGTGGCTGGGCTTTGTCTACCTGGTGCTGATGGGCACCGTGGTGGGTGCGGGAATCTGGGTGTGGCTGATGCGCCGGCACCCCGCCGGAGCGGTGGCGCCGTTCTCCATGCTCGTGCCGATCTTCGGTGTGCTGGCCGCGTGGCTGGTGCTCGGCCAGGTTCCCAGCTGGCTGGAGCTGGCCGGCGGCGCGCTGGTCATCTGGGGCGTGCTGTTCTCCAGCAGCACCGCCGGGCGTGCCCTCAGGAGGCGGCGCCCCGGATAAGGTCCGCGCAGCGCTCGCCGATCATCATGGTGGTGATGTTCGGGTTCACCGTGGTCAGCTCCGGCATCACCGAGGCATCGGCCACGCGGAGCCCCTGCACACCTTTGACCCGCAGGTCTGGGGTCAGCGGAGACATCTCATCCTCGGCCGCGCCCATCCGCACTGTGCCTGCGGGGTGATAGACCGTGTTGTGGGTGCGCCGGATGTAGTCGGCGATCTGTTCGTCGCTGACCACGTCCTTCCCCGGGAACAGCTCCTGGCCGGCCCAGTCGGCCATGGCCGGCTGGGAGACGATCTCGCGGGCCAGCCTGATCCCGGCTACGGCCACCCGCATATCGTGGCCCTCGGGATCGGTGAAGTACCGCGGATCCACTGCCGGCTTATCTCGGTAGTCCCTCGAGCGCAGCCGCACAGTCCCGCGGGACTTGGCGTGGGTGATGTTCGGGGTCAGGCAGAACGTGTTCTCTGAGGTGGGGTATCCCTGCCGCAGGGTGTGCATATCG
This sequence comes from Nesterenkonia sp., assembly GCF_029265375.1. Lineage (GTDB taxonomy): Bacteria > Actinomycetota > Actinomycetes > Actinomycetales > Micrococcaceae > Nesterenkonia. The sequence goes on along the minus strand of NZ_JAJUJJ010000035.1, from coordinate 10,534 downwards.
AAGGGAACCGAGCCGTAGTGCATCATCAGGTCCGGACGTCCGGGCTTATCGGAGCCGCCGGTGTCTGCCAAGGTATCGGCGAAGATGCCGATCTCCCACCACTGGTAGCTGTCCTCGACCATGGGCTGCTTCGCCTCCCAGGCGATGACCGCCTCGGGATGGTCCTGCAGGTGCTCGCCCACGCCGGGGGAGTCCACCCGGGCGGTGATGCCGTGCTCAGCCAGGTGCGCGGCCGGGCCGATCCCGGAGAGCATCAGCAGCTTCGGCGAATCGATGGCTCCGGCGGAGAGCACCACCTCTTTGGCCGCCGCAATGGTGTGGGCCCGGCCGAAGGCGTTGTTGACCGCCGAGACGCCCACAGCGCGCGGGGTGCTGCCGTCGTCGTCGAAGAGAATCTCCTTCACCCAGGTGTCGGTGAGAAGAGTGAAGTTCTCACGCTCCAGGATCGGGTGGATGTAGGACACCGACGACGACGCCCGGGTCCCGTCGGGCAGCCGGTTGACCTGGAAGAAGTTGGCCCCGGTGACCACCGTCTCGCCGGAGTTGAACCTGGCGCGCGGGATCCCGGTCTGCTCACAGGCGTCCAGCAGCGCCACCCCGCACGGGTCATGAGGCGGGATGGTCATCAGATTCACCGGCCCGGAGGTGCCGTGGTGGTCTCCGGGTTCCCCGGTGGCCTGGTCGTTGGTCTCCAGGCGCTTCAGGAGCGGATAGGTGGATTCGGCGTTCCAGCCGGCCGCGCCCATGGACTCCCATTCGTCCATATCCTCCTTCGGCGGCCAGAAGGCGATGCAGGAGTTGTGCGAGGAGCAGCCGCCGAGCACCTTGGCGCGGGCGTGGCGCATGAACGAGTTCCCGGACTCCTGCGGCTCCACCGGATAGTCCCAGTCGTAGCCGGATTCCAGCAGCTCCATCCACCGGTTCAGCTGCAGGATCTGCTCATTGCCCACATCGGTGGGTCCGGCCTCCAGCAGGGCTACGGTGACGCTGGGATCCTCGGACAGCCGTGCGGCCACTGCTGCGCCGGCCGATCCGCCGCCGATCACCACATAGTCGAAACTCTGCTCTGCCACTGGATGCTCCTTCTGTTCAGGTCGTCGGGTGCGGATTGGGGCTGGAGTCGGTCCTCCCCGGGCGTTACGTGTCGGAAAGGCCCGAACTCGGCCCAATTTCCGGAGAGTTTGGGCCCATCCGGCACGTTCTTTGCCTTGGGGGTGCTTTGGGTGGGGCTGCCTCGGGGCAGCGCCCCCGGAGCCGGGCGCCTGGGGCGGGGTCAGGACTGGTCCGGGCTGCGGAACCAGCCGGTGACGGCAGGCTCGGTGTTCTCGTAGATGTGCTTTGCCTCCCGGTACTCGTCCAAACCGTGCCGGCCCAGCTCGCGCCCCACCCCGGACTGCTTGAAGCCGCCCCACTCCGCCTGCGGGAGGTAGGGATGGTAGTCGTTGATCCACACGGTGCCGTGGCGCAGCCGGGAGGAGACCCGGTGGGCAGTGGCACGGTCAGTGGTCCAGACCGCGCCGGCCAGCCCGTACTCCGTGTCATTGGCGGTGGCGATCGCTTCAGCCTCGGTGGTGAAGGTCTCCACGGTGATCACCGGCCCAAAGCCTTCCTGGCGCACCACGGACATGCCGCGGCGCACCTCATCCAGCACGGTGGGGGCGTAGAAGAACCCACTGGAGAGCTCCTCGGGGCCGAAGTGGTGGCCGCAGCGCAGCACGGCGCCCTCCTCGATGCCGGCCTGGGTGTAGTCATAGACCTTCTGCCGGTGCTCTTCAGAGATCAGCGGCCCGGTCTCAGCCGCCTCGTCGAAGGGACCGCCCATGGTGATCGCCTCGGCACGGCGGACCAGTTCATCGACGAACCGCTCCTTGATGGACTCCTCGACGATCAGCCGCACCCCGGCGGAGCAGACCTGGCCGGAGTCGACGAACCCGGCGTTGAGGGCGTTGTCCACCGCGGCGTCGAAGTCGGCGTCGGCGAAGACGATGTTCGGGTTCTTCCCGCCCAGCTCCAGGGCCACCTTCTTCACCGTCTGCGCGGCGGCCGAGGCGATCTTCCGGCCGGTGACCAGCCCCCCGGTGAAGGAGACCATGTCCACATCCGGGTGCTCGGCCAGCGGGGCGCCGGCCTCGGCTCCGGAGCCGGTGACCAGGTTGGCCACGCCGTCGGGCAGACCCAGGGAGTCGAAGACGTCCATGATCAGCATGGAGGTGTGCGGGGTCAGCTCTGCCGGCTTGAGGACCAAGGAGTTGCCGGCAGCCAGCGCCGGAGCGAGCTTCCAGGCCGCCTGCAGCAGCGGGAAGTTCCACGGAGTGATCATTCCGCAGACCCCCACCGGCTCGTAGACCACCCGGGAGATCACAGTCGGGTCGCCTGCATCGACCAGCCGTCCCGGATCCGAATCGGCCAGCTTCCCGAAGAAGGTGAAGCAGGCGATGATGTCATCCATATCCAGCTCGGCCTCCACCAGGCGTTTGCCGGTGTCCAGGGCCTCAGCGCGGGCGAATTCAGCCTTGCGCTCGCGCAGCTGCTCAGCCACCTGCAGCAGGAAGTCGCCGCGCTCGGCAGCCGGGGTGTCCGCCCATACCCGGCGTTCGAAGGCGCGCTTAGCCGCGGCGATGGCCTTGTGGGTGTCCTCCGCGCCGGCTTCGGAGGCTTCCCCCACCTCGCGGCCGTCGGCGGGGCAGCGGATCAGGCGACTGTCGCCGGAGGCGGCGGAGACCCACGATCCGTCGATGAACAAGGTGGCGGTCATGACAGCTCCTTCGGCAGGGGAGGGACGGACTGGTCAGTGGTGCGGGTTATCAAACAGGGGGACAGGACGACGACGGCGGTGCAGGCGGCGCCGCTCTCCACTGTAGCGACTCCGCCTGCACACCAGCCAGGAACCGGCGCTCGCCGGCTCAGCGGGACTTCCTGGTGCGGACGTGGTCCCAGTCGTCGGGGATCGCCCCGGTGTTCAGTGTGACCGGGGTGCCGCCGTCGTCGTCGTTCATGGTCAGCACGGCCAGGTGGCGCTCATAGGCGTCGAGCACATCCGAGATCACCTGGTCCTTGGTGTAGCCGAAGATGTCATGGCCGGCCGAGCCGGTGGCGGAGAAGACCTCCACCCGGTAGAAGGTCTGCTCAGTGCTGCGGAAGTTCAGCGCGAAGTTCGGCACCGAGTACTCCACCGGGTAGGCCTGGTACTTGAACATGGCCTGGTCGCCGAAGTAGACGTGCAGGTCCACATGCGGCAGCTGGGTGTCCTCCACCACGCCGCGGCTGCAGGTGACCTCCGCGCCCTGCTCGGTGAGGGCGGAGGCGACCTCCTCCACGGCCGGGGCCGCGACGCTGTCCACGTACTGGCCGACCTCCTCGGCGGTGGGGTAGTGCATATGCCGGGCCAGGCGGCGGCGCAAGCGCGCCGGGGTGCTCTCCCCGGAGCCGACGATGCGTTCGGACAGCGCCGAGGGCAATGTGGCCTGCCCGGCTTGGACCTGGTAGCGCTCCATGCGCAGCGCGCGCCAGACCCCGGCCATCAGGAGGTAGAGGATCAGCGAAAGCGGCAGGCCGATGATCACGGTGGCCATCTGCAGGCTGTAGATGCCGGCGCCGTCTGCGGTGTCCACCAGCAGCATCGCCAGGGTCAGCCCGCCGATGATCACGCTCCACACCACCCGCAGCCAGGCGGGGCCGTCTGAGTTGGTGCCGGTGGTCCGGGAGGTGAAGTTCGCCAGCACCAGCGCGCCGGAGTCGGCACTGGTGACGTAGAACAGCAGGCCCACCAGGACCGAGATGCCGATGATGAAGGTGGCGCCGGGGAATTCGGCCATCAGGCTGTAGTAGCCGGCGCCGGTGAAGTCCTCCGCTTCGGCGGCGAAGTCCTCATCGCCGCCCATGATTCGGAAGACGGTGGCGTTGCCGAAGATGGAGATCCACAGCACGATGAACGCGAAGGGCACCACCAGCACGCCGGTGACGAACTGGCGCAGCGTGCGGCCGCGGGAGATGCGGGCCAGGAAGAGCCCCACGAACGGCGCCCAGGCCATCCACCATGCCCAGAAGAAGATGGTCCACCATTCGACCCAGCCCTCGTCCAGCCAGGCTTCGGTGGTGTCGAAGGCGAAGGTCTCGGTGAGCATGCTCGGGAACAGGGCTGCGAAGTCGCCGATGTTCTTCACCAGTGCGTTGAGCAGCCGGACGGTCTCCCCGGAGATCAGCACATAGATCATCAGCACGATGGCGATCAGCACGTTGAGCTCGGCCAGCCGGCGGATGCCCTTTTCGATGCCGGAGTAGGTGGAGATGGTGACTACTACCGCGGCCAGGACGATCAGTGCCACCTGGACTCCAGGGCCTGATTCCAGGCCGAAGACCAGGTCCAGGCCGTAGCTGAGGAACACCACGCCGATGCCGAGGCTGGTGGCGATGCCGAAGATGGTGCCGATGACTGCGCCGACCTCGACGGCGTCGCCCGCTGCGCCCTGGGCGCGGCGTCCGATGATGGGGTAGAGCGCGCTGCGGATGGACAGCGGCAGGTGGTAGCGGTAGGCGAATAGGCCGAAGGCCATACCCACCAGGGCGTACATGGCCCAGCCGGGGATGCCGTAGTGGAACATGGTCCACAGGGCGGCCTGCTCGGCGGCGGCCATCTCGGCCTCAGGGGCCAGGCCGGGGCCGACCCGGAGGTTCGTGGCGGGACCCACTACGGAGAAGAACATCAGATCCACGCCGATGCCGGCGGCGAAGAGCATGGCTGTCCAGGTGAAGAGGTTGAACTTCGGCTTTGAGTGGTCCGGACCCAGTTTGGTGCGGCCGACGCGGCTGAGCGCCACGATCATCACAAAGAGCACCACCACGGCGGCGGTGAGGATGAAGTACCAGCCCAGGTGCTGACCGATCCAGCCGAAGGCTGCTTCGAGAGTGGGGTAGGCGCCGGGGTCCAGCGCGACCCATCCGGTGACGGCCACAATGATCACCGCAGAGACGATGAACACCGGCCAGTTGACTTTCGATGCTGCAGGCGGTGCTGCTGCCATGACAGTGCCTTCCTCGGTGGAGTGATTTACCTAACATCATGACGGGGTCCCGCCCCCAGTGCCAGGGGCGCGGCCCGTCTCGGTTCGGTACAAACAGCCCACTACCTTACGTGGACCGGCAGCGGCGGGGAGGGTTCGTTACGGGGTGCGGTAGGTTAGGGGACCGTGGCACTGACTATCGGCATCGTGGGACTGCCCAATGTGGGCAAGTCGACCCTCTTCAACGCACTGACCCGGCAGACGATCTTGGCGGCGAACTACCCGTTCGCCACCATCGAACCCAATGTGGGCGTGGTGAATCTGCCGGATGAGCGGCTGAACACGTTGGCAGAGATCTTCGGTTCGGCCAAGATCATCCCGGCCACGGTTTCCTTTGTGGACATCGCCGGAATCGTCAAGGGCGCCTCGGAGGGGGAGGGGCTGGGCAACCAGTTCCTGGCCAATATTCGTGAGGCCCACGCCATCGCCCAGGTGGTGCGTGTCTTTGAAGATGAGAACGTCACGCACGTGGACGGCAAGGTCGACCCCACCAGTGACATGGAGACGATCAACACCGAGCTGATCCTCGCGGACCTGCAGACCCTGGAGAACGCGATTCCCAAGCTGGAGAAGCAGGTCACCGGCAAGAAGACGGACAAAGCGACCCTGGACGCCTATGTGGCGGCCCAGAAGGTGCTGGAGGAGGGCAATACGGTCTTCTCTGCGTCGTCGTCGTTGGATATGGAGCAGCTGGCCGGGCTGAATCTGCTCACTGCTAAGCCGCAGATCTATGTGTTCAACGCCGACGACGGCGTGCTGGGCGATGCGGCGAAGAAGGCGGAGTTGGAGCGGCTGGTGGCTCCGGCGCAGGCGGTGTTCCTGGACGCGAAGCTGGAGTCTGAGCTGGTGGAGCTGAGCGAGGAGGAGGCCCGCGAGATGCTGGAGCTCAACGGGCTGGAGGAGTCCGGGCTGGACCAGCTGGCGCGCGTGGGCTTCGAGACGCTGGGGCTGCAGACCTACCTGACGGCGGGGCCGAAGGAAGCCCGGGCGTGGACGATCAATAAGGGAGATACTGCGCCCGAGGCGGCCGGGGTGATCCACACGGACTTCCAGCGGGGCTTCATCAAGGCCGAAGTGGTCAGTTTTGAGGACCTGGTCGCGGCGGGATCGATGAATGAGGCCAAGGCTGCCGGCAAGGTCCGCCTGGAGGGCAAGGACTACATCATGCAGGACGGCGACGTCGTGGAATTTCGTTTCGCCGTATAACCTCTCGCGTCGATTGAGCGGTCTGACCTGCCGATGCGATGACCAAAATAGGTCAGCAGTCACTGTATAGTTTAGTGCATGCTGACTATTGCTTCTCGCCTCGACGTCATGAACCGGCTGGGCCGGGCCATGGCGGACCCGACGCGCTCCCGGATCCTGATGACCCTGCTGGACGGGCCGAGCTACCCGGCCGTGCTCTCGCGCGAGCTGGAGCTGACGCGTTCGAACGTGTCGAACCACCTGACCTGTCTTCGCGACTGCGGGATCGTGGTCGCCGAGCCCGAGGGGCGGCAGACGCGCTACGAGATCGCCGACCCGCACCTCGCGGCAGCGCTCACGGCGCTGGTGGACGTGACGCTGGCCGTGGACGAGCACGCGCCGTGCATGGACGCCGAGTGCACGGTGCCGGGCTGCTGCGGGACGGGAGCGGGCGCGTGAGCGCGGCGTGCGGCTGCGACGAGCCGGAGACCCGGGTCGGCGAGGAGGCCGAGGAGGAGCGGGAGCGTCCGTGGTGGCGTGACCGCGGGATCATGGTCCCGGCGCTCTCCGGCGTCGCCTTCGGCACGGGCCTGGCCGTGGAATGGACAGGGGCGGAGGTCCCGGCGCTGGTGGCGTTCTGGATCGGCCTGCTGCTGGGAGCGTCGACGTTCACCCCGGGCGCGATCCGCAAACTGTTCAAGCGCAAGCTCGGCATCAGCCTGCTGATGACGATCAGCGCCATTGGCGCGGTGATCCTCGGCTACGTCGAGGAGGCCGCGGCCCTGGCGTTCCTGTACTCGATCGCTGAGGCGCTGGAGGACAAGGCGATGGACCGCGCCCGCGGCGGGCTCCGGGCGCTGCTCAAGCTCGTCCCTGAGACAGCGACCATCCGCCGCGACGGCGCGACGGTCGAGGTCGCCGCGAAAGACCTCCAGGTCGGGCAGCTCATGCTGGTGCGCCCCGGTGAGCGGATCGCGACCGACGGCATCGTCCGCACAGGTCGGTCGAGCCTGGATACCTCCGCGATCACCGGCGAGTCGATCCCGGTCGAGGTCGAGCCCGGCGACGCGGTGTCGGCCGGGGCGATCAACACCGCCGGTGCCCTGGAGGTCGAGGCGACCGCGGCGGGTACGGACAACTCGCTGACCACGATCGTGGAGCTGGTCGAGCAGGCGCAGGCCGAGAAGGGAGACCGCGCTCGGCTGGCCGACCGGATCGCCCGACCCCTCGTGCCCGGCGTGCTGATCCTCGCCGCTCTCGTCGCGATCATCGGCTCGCTGCTCGGCGACCCGGAGCTGTGGATCACCCGCGCCCTCGTGGTGCTCGTCGCCGCGTCGCCGTGCGCGCTGGCGATCTCCGTCCCGCTCACCGTCGTCGCCGCGATCGGCTCGGCGAGCCGGTTCGGCGTGATCATCAAGTCCGGTGCCGTGTTCGAGCGCTTCGGCGTGATCCGCCACGTCGCCGTCGACAAGACCGGCACCCTCACCCGCAACGAGCCCGCCGTCACCGCCGTCCTCACCGCCGACGGCGTGACCGAGGCGCAGGCCCTGGCCTGGGCGGCATCCCTGGAGTAGCACAGCACCCACCCGCTGGCGGCCGCGATCACCGCCGCCGCACCCGGAGCCCCCGCCGCCCTGGACGTCACCGAGCAGGCCGGGCACGGCATCGAAGGCACCCTCGACGGGGCCCGGGTCACCGTCGGCAGCCCTCGCTGGCTGGACTCGGGGACGCTCAAGGACCAGGTCGCGGGCCTGGAGGAGCAGGGCATGACCGTCGTCATTGTGCACCTCGACGGGGTCCCGGTCGCCGCGATCGGGGTCCGCGACGAGCTGCGCCCCGAGGTCCCAGAGGTCGTGCGCACCCTCGCGGCCCAGGGCGTCGGGATGACCATGCTCACCGGCGACAACGCCCGCACCGCCCGCGCGCTGGCCGCGCAGGCCGGGATCGGGGACGTGCGCGCCGAGCTGCGTCCCGAGGACAAGGCCGCCGCGATCAGCGAGCTGGGCAGGCACGGCTCGGTCGCGATGATCGGCGACGGCATCAACGACGCCCCCGCCCTGGCGGCCGCGGACATCGGCATCGCGATGGGCGCGACCGGCTCCGATGCCGCGATCGAGTCCGCCGACGTCGCCTTCACCGGCCACGACCTGCGGCTCCTCCCGCGGGCGTTCGACCACGCCCGCCGCGGCAGGCACATCATCAACCAGAACATCATCCTGTCCCTGCTGATCATCACCGCCCTGCTCCCGCTCGCCCTCTTCGGCGTCCTGGGACTCGCTGCCGTGGTGCTCGTGCACGAGATCGCGGAGGTCATCGTGATCCTCAATGGCTTGCGCGCGGCCCGGACCCGGAAGGAGCAGATCGTATGAAGGTCGAACTGCTGCACATCGTCGACTGCCCGAACACGGCCATCGCCGAAGCAAACGCGCGCGCCGCGCTGGATGCCGCCGAGCTCGCGGAAGTGCCCATCGAGCTGGTAACGATCCACACCGAGACCGAAGCGGTGAACACCCGATTCGGAGGCTCGCCCACGATCCTCGTCGACGGCGTCGACCTGTTTCCGACGCAACCGGTTCGCTCGCTCGCGTGCCGGGTCTACGCGACTGAGCGCGGGTACGCCGGTGCACCGACTCCGTCTCAGATCGAGGAGGCGTTGCACGAGACCTATCGTTGACGTCGAACGCAAGCTGTCGGTCCCGGACGCGGGGCCGAGCGCTTCACTGCACACCTCAAGAGGGTGGTATGTACCGGAAATCGGTGGAGTTTAGATTTAACGTCTCGCGTTAATAACGCTACGCGGTATATCCTGGTGTCGTGATCAGATCATTCGCAGACCGTGACGCCGAACGAATCTGGCGTCGTGAGTCTTCGAAGAAGCTCGATCCGCGCATCCACAAAGCAGCGAATAGAAAGTTGCATCTGCTCGATGCGGCGACCTCCCTCGACGCGTTGCGCGTTCCTCCAGGCAATCGTTTGGAGGCGCACAAGGGCGATCGATTGGGGGCAACGCAGCATCCGGATCAATAACCAGTGGCGGATCTGCTTTCGGTGGACGAGTGCTGGGCCTGAAGATGTCGAGATCGCTGATTATCACTCGGGAGGATTGATGTCTGAGAAGTTGTATCCGCCGATCCACCCGGGTGAGGTCTTGATGGAGGACTTCATCGAGGGGTTCGGCATTTCGCAGAACAAACTTGCTGTGTCGATTGGGGTGCCGCCGCGGCGCATCAACGAGATAGTCCACGGTAAACGTGCGATCACTGCTGACACAGCATTGCGGCTTGGGCGCTACTTCGGTGTCGATCCACAGTTCTGGCTGAACTTGCAGACGCGGTATGACTTGGAGGTCGCCGAAGACCGGGTCTCTGATCAGATCGAGGCGATCACTCCGTTGGTTGCTTGACCTCGGCACGTGGTGGCCTCAGGTCATCACGGCGATAGGTGGCATCGGCGGGTTGGGTCGAGTCCCGCCAGGACCACTATTCGGTAGGCAGGTGGATGCTGTAGCTGCGCAAGGTCTTGATAGGTGCGGTCTTGCTGTGCCCCTTGAAGATGAGTACGTGGCTGAACGCGAGCTTGCTGTTGGTGGCCGATTCGACAATTCCATCCGCGCCGCAATCGGTTCCGTGGGTGATGACCGAATGGATTGTTAGCTGCGCGGCGGCGCGTTCGGTTGCTAGCCACGCAGCCACTTCTTCGTGGCCGTGCAACACCCGATCACCGATGATATGCCACTCGACTGCGTCGTCGAGATGGGTGAGAACGCTGTCGGCGTCATGATCATAGAGCGCGATGAGAAAATCACGAATCACGATCTTGCGCGGTGCGTTTCCGCAGTCCGCTGGCATTTCTGCAACAGTGAGAGTGTTTGTTTCCGGCAGGGCAGACATATCGCTCCCTTCGATGAGTCGAGGTCATTTTCGTGTATCCACATTATTGTGGTAGCAACCGCGAACACGTAGCTGCGAACATTTCACAGGTTATTCGGTTACGGAACGTGGTGGAGTTCCGTTTCAATGTGTGAGGCGATTGGCTGCCTATCGCGTTGACCAGCGGGGGTTCAGTCGTCCAAGAGTGGGTTGTATCTCATGCTCAGCCCTCGTTCGATCGCCGCGAGGCCTCCGGCGATGATGACGAGGAGGTTCTGCCAACCCGCGAGGCGGATCGCCGGGATCTCGAATACTGGGAGCCCGACGTACGACGTCAGCAGACCGACGAGGTTGATCAGCTGAGGAAGCTCGAGCAGAAGCACCCCCACGACGATGAGGGTGGCGACGATTCCGACTGCT
>NZ_JAJUJJ010000042.1 GCF_029265375.1 Nesterenkonia sp. | reverse complement strand
TCGAGAAGACCTATCACCGAAGGAGGAAGCAGCAGGAGCTGGGGCGGATGACCCCGGTACAGTTTGAAGCCCACCTATTGGAGCAGGCCGTCGCCCTGGCGGCCTAAGAGCGAACTGTCACCTGTTCCTGCATCAGCCCCGCCGGACATTGTCCGCCATTTTTGCTTGACCTACTCTGCGCCAGGTTCATCCGTCGTTTCTGTTATCGGAGTGAATAGATACCCGTCCGTGTACTTCACTACAGCAGCGCCCACTTCGGAGATGTAAGTAGGCGTAGCGATGATTCCCTGGCCTTCAGGGTCGTAGGCTTGAGCTACATCCCCACTGACCACGTTGTGAACCTGGATTCTGCCGTCGGACGTTCGTAGGTAGACCATCACGCCGCCGATGCCTTCGATTGTCTGGAGGTCTTCTGCATCGGGATTGGTGAAGATCTGTTCGCCGGTTTCGTCGTAGCCAGCTAGGTCTTCACCGAGAGCGATCCATGTGCCGGTGGTGGGGTCTTGGGCTGCGTCTCTTAGGTCATTAGCGATGATTTCCCCGGTGGTGAGATCTACAAGGGTTTGATTATCTGCCTCGACACCTATCAGAGCACCAGTGAGAAAACCAGAATTGGTGGAGTCTGCGCCATATACCTGGTCCCGCGGCCAACCATTGTCACTCAGTGACAAGCTCCATTCAAGGTCCTGCGCGGGCGAACTATAGGCGTGAATCTGCTCATCTTCAGCAACAAGCACCGTGCCGTGGTACTCACCGATCACATTGGTGTTGGAATCGGCATCCTCATCGTAAAGAGCCTCGCCTGTGGCAGGGTCGAGGACTACCTTGGGTCCGAGGTCACCAAAGTGCTCTTCTGGCGGCGCGGCGAAGACTAGTCCCGGGCCTTGGTGGGGGCCAGGAACCTCAACGGGGCCCCAAACCTGCTCGCCGGTCTCTAAGTTGTAGGCCGTTGCTGTGGTTGCTCCGAACGAGTCTTCATCGGGTTCAAGGTCGGTAAGTACTGCTAGGTCTTGGGTGCCGTCGTTGGTCAGTGTGAAGCCCGCGCAACTAAGAGGCCGTTCCGCCTGCCAGAGAATGGTTCCGTCAGTATCGATGGCAGTGAAAGTCAGAGTGCCGTTGGTCTCACCGGGGGCAAGGTAGATTCCCCCGGCCTGTTGTGGCGGAGATGCCCATCCTGGGTCTAACAATGGCAATTCTTCTAACTGGTAGGGCAGCCGCAGGTCCTGGTCATCTGCTTCAGGTGCTTGGCTTTCCACAGTTTGCGGGGCTGGCTTGTAGTTCGGCTCCTGGCGTTCGGAGTCCGAGGTGCAAGCTGCTAGGGCAAGCAGCGCTGCTATGGCTGGAGCCGTGATCATGATTCGAGGGGCTGTGTTGTTCTTCACGCCTCTGGCTCCTTGGCTGAGCCGGGGGAGCGGTCGTGACGCTGGGTATTGATTCTTCGCCTAATGACCACTGTGATGGCAACGGTCGCAACTGTGATGATGACCAGGGCGTCCAGCAGTGGTGAGGTCAGAACGCTGCTGTAGGACTGTAGCCAGCGTTGTGCCCCAGCGGGCACCAGTGATGGTCCGCTGATCAGCCCGTTGGTGGTCCAGAAGAGAACTCCTACGCCGATGATCAGCAGCCCGGTCAGTACTGAGGTGGTGTGCAGCTGCAGCCCGAAGACCTGGAAGCCGCGTCCACGAAGGAAGCCTATGGCTTTGGGGCTGAGGCGGGACCATATGGCAGCCAGTCCCACCAGGGGGACGACCATGCCCAGACCGTAGGCTGCCAGCATGGTCCCAGCGTTGATGGTGTTGCCTTGTGCCATGGCTAGGGTGAGAATCGCTCCCAGGATTGGGCCGGCACAGAAGCCGGCTACTCCGCTGGCAGCTCCTAGGAGGAAGGTCTTCACAATACCGTTGCGGGAGTGGGCCTGGCGTTGGAGTTCTCCGGCACCGGGCAGGTGCTTGGAAATATCTAACCCGAAACCAAGCGCCTGAGCGAGACCCAACAGAATGAGGATCACGGCGGTGCCCAGGACGAGGAGGTCTCGTTGGGCTACGAGCAGGCTTCCCAGTGCTCCCAGTCCGAGTCCTAGGGGGACAAGGGTGAGTGCCACGCCGAGGTAGAAGATTCCTCCATGGGCCATCAGACGTAGGCGGGTTCCCAGTGTGGCGGCAAAGAATGCCGGCAGCAGCAGCGCCCCGCAGGGAGACAGCAGGGCCAGGACTCCGCCGAGGAAGGCGGTGATCAGACTGATCTCCACTTGCCTTTACTCCTGTGCCTGTTCCAGCGCCTGATCCACAGCCTCGGTGAAGACCTCGGTGGGCTGAGCGCCGACCATTGGTTCACCGCCGAGGACGAATGCTGGGGTCGAGTACGCTCCGAGGTCCATGCCCAGCTGCTGGTTAGTCTCCACAGCTTCGATCACTTCCGCTGAGTCCAGGTCCTGGGCGAACTGGTCCACACTGAGGCCAAGATCATCGGCTAGACCTATGAGCGCCTCATCGCTGAGCTCGTTCTCTGAGCGGATCTCTCCTCCGGCGAAGAGCGCCTCGTGATAGTCCCAGAATCCTCCCTGCAACCCGGCCGCATAGGCGGCCTGGGAAGCTCGTTCCGACGCGGGGCCGAAGACATTGAGGTCGCGCCATTCGATGAACAGATCACCGGCGTCGACATAGTCCATCATCACCGGCAGCGTCTCCTCGCTCCAGGATGCGCAGTAGGGGCACTGGTAGTCCGAGAAGACCACCAGAACCACCGGAGCTTCAGCATCCCCGATAGAGAGCGGGTCGTCTGGGTTCCGCTGCTCGACAAAGGAGAGGTCCGGCTGTTCTTCTTCCCCTGGGTCGACAACATCCACTGGGGCTGAATCATCATCGTCAAGGGTCTCCGCCGGGTTGTCGTCATCAGGTGTGGACACCTCGGAGTCACCCCCGCCGGGCCAGAACAAAGTGGCCAACACAACGAGTGCTGCCACTGCGATACCGACCGGCAACAGCCACCACTTTCCGGTCAGGGGAGGTTTCTCAGACATGAAGGGGTTCCTCGCGGTAGATGAACTATTACTATCTCACATAGTAACTAACATGCCTAGTAACTAGGCAAGACCGTAACGATACGGCATAGTAGGACCATGGGAACTCTGCGCCTGACACGTCTGACCACCACGCTGAAGCTAGCCTGGGTGGGGTTGAAGACCTGGTCGTCCCGGCAGGCGGTCGCCGCGGTGATTGCCTCGGTGGCGGTGGCGGTCAGCATCGGTGTCGCCACTGTGCTGATCCCCAACCCTGTCTTCGGCAGAGATATAGCTCCGGTGGTATGGAACTACCCGGTGTGGATTCTGGCCTCAGCTCTGACGGGCATGCTGATTGCCACCTACGTTCACCCCTCTCCTGCTGCAGAGGGTTCTTCTCGTTCAGAGGGCAAGGCTGACCGTTCGGGAAAACTCGGTCTTACTGGAGGGATTCTGGCTTGGTTCGCTGTTGGCTGCCCGGTGTGTAACAAGCTGGCCCTGCTTGCTCTTGGCTACTCGGGAGCGATCACCTGGTTCACCCCTGTTCAGCCCTTCCTTGCGACTGCTGCCATCCTGCTCAGCGGCCTTGCCCTGATTATCAGGCTCAAAGGTCAGGTGGCCTGCACCGTGAAACCTGCAACAGTATCTGTTCATGCCGATGCCAGGGAGCGTGTAGGAGCATGACGAAGAAGCAGGGGACCCAACAGGCAGTGGTGCCGCAGCTCGGGGAGCTGGAGGAACAGGTGATGAACCTGTTATGGACCCAGAGTCGGCGCAGTGTTCGTGAGGTCATGGACGCTCTGCCGCAGCGGCCGGCCTACACCACGATCGCGACCGTGATGCAGAACCTGGTCCGCAAGACACTGGTCGACACCGAGCGTGAAGGACGTCTGGTTTTCTACCGGGCGCGACTGAGCCGGGAAGAATACGCCGCCCAGGTGATGCGCCAAGCGCTGGAAACCAGCCATGATCGAGCAGCCTCCATCCTGCACTTGGTCAAAGCGATGCCTTCGGAGGAGCTTGACATGCTGCGCGAGTATCTCGGTGCTCAACCGTCCCAGGACCCCACTAAGCAGGCAGAGCCATGAACCTTATCGCCGCCACCGCAGGGCTGAGTGCCTTCGTTCTGTTATTCGCTACAGCAGGGGGCCTGCTGATTCGCCGCTCGGCACCAGCTCTGATGCGGGTCCCGCGAGCTGCCGTTGCCATCTTGGGTACCGCCTTGGCGGTCTGGCTGCTCACCGTCGGGGCTATAGCGCTCTTATTGGCCTCGGGGCTCTCTGGGCCACAGCTGGTGCCCGGCCGAGTAGGCGAGGTCTGCCAGAGGTGTCTCGACGCGGCTAGCCCACTGCCCGGCAGTACGAGCATCGACACCGCAATACCAGGAATCCTGTTGCTGATGGTGCCTGTTGTGTTACTCGCCGCTGTCATAGCCTCCTTGATCCACACACGCTGGAAAACCCACCTAGCGGCCAAACATGCCTGCCGCAGCTTGAGAGGCTTGGCGCAGAAGACAACACTGCTGGGTCAACCTGTCACTTTGGTGGATGTGCCAGAGAAGATGGTCTTCGCCCTGCCACGACGCAGGTGCGGGATTGCTATATCCCTGGCGCTGGTCGATGAACTGACCGAAGAAGAACTTCAGGCGGTGCTAGCCCATGAAGCCGCGCACCTGGGTCAACGCCACCACCTGATCGTCGGGCTGATTGAAGGCGCTACCCGCCCGCTGCTCTGGGTCCCATTAGTCCGGGCCGTGGCCGATGCAGTACCTCACTACTTGGAAATGGCCGCGGATAACTACGCCAGTAAACAAGCCGGTACCCCCGCCCTGGCCAGCGCCTTGCTCAAACTCGGAGAGACACCTGTGATGGCACCCCGTGCGCAGCATGTGGTGTTGCATGCAGCAGGTATTGATCGCATCCGGCACTTGGTCTCTCCGCCTTCAGCATCCCGGGGCCTGGCGCCAGCTTCGCTGATCCTCCTCATAGTTTCCGGTTTGCTGATAGTCAGCGCCACTATCCACCTGCCCTACCTGCAAGCGGTCATCGCAGGCTGCTTTCGATGATTCTGGTGCTCTCTCGTGCGCTGCGTTCACGGGTGGTAAAAGACCCTGCGGAGGAAGATTGCAGCGATGAGGGTGACGTCACCAATGGTCACGTCCGTAGGACTATTGGGTTGGCCGGGGTTATTTCATGAGAGGGTGAGGAAGAGTTTTTCGAGTTCCTCCACGGTGAGGCCGTCCTCTTCTTCGGCCGCCGATTCCGGGTCTGTGATGCAGTACTGCATGGCACCGGAGACGATCATGAAGCCAGCACGGTCAAGGGCCGTGGATACTGCGGCCAACTGGGTGACGATCTCGCGGCATGAGCCGTTGTTCTCTACCGAGTTGATGACCGAGTCCAGCTGACCTCGGGCACGTTTGAGCCTGTTGAGGATCTTGCGCTGAGTCTCCGCGTCTGCGTTACGCATGTGGGTCCTTCCGGTGCCTTAGATCAGAGAATGAGAATACGACGAATGCTAGTCCCATGATTCTGCAGGACGGGGTCAGCCGGAAGCGAGCTGGGTCCGGACTTCGTTCATATCGAGGGCTTTGATGGACTCGATAAGTTCGTGGAGACCAGCCGGGGCCAGAGCTCCGGGCCGTGAGTACACCAACACGCCGTCGCGGAACGCCATCAGTGTAGGTACTGAGGTGATCTTCGCAGCGGAGGCCAGGGCAGGTTCGGCCTCGGTGTCCACCGAGGCGAACATGATCTCAGGATGTTCGGCAGCGGCACCTTCGAAGACCGGGGCGAAGGCGCGGCACGGGCCGCACCAGTCGGCCCAAAAGTCCACCAGGACGACGCCGTCCTGGTGGATGTTGCTGGCGAAGGTGTGCTGGTTCAGGGCATGGACAGTCGTCATGATGAAGTTCCTTCTGTTTAGGTGAGTTCCAGAGTGAGTACAAGCCCGCCCATGATCAGGACAAAGATTCCGAAGGCCTTGCGCAGACCAGTCTCTGGAATGCGGTCGGTGAAGCGTGACCCCAGCAGTGCGCCCGCGACGGCTGCTCCGGTGACCAGTAGGATGAGCGGCCAATCCAGGCTGACAGCAGTCAGATAGCCCCCTAGGCCGGCCACTGATTTCATGATGATCACCACCAGGGAGGTGCCCACTGCTGCGGACATGGGCAGGCCAGCGAGTAGAGCCAAGGCGGGAACCACGAGGAAACCGCCTCCTGCGCCCACCATGCCCGTCACTAGGCCGACGATCAGCCCCTCGGCGAGGATGCGCCACCTGCGCAGGGAGGAGTGCTCCCCACTCGGAGAGGATGTAGGGACCGCCTTCCGGTGGCGCAGCATGGCGGCTGCGGTGACCAGCATCATCAGGGCGAAGGCGATCATCAGCACCGTTCCAGGGATACGGCCGCCGATCAACCCTCCGGCGAAGGCGCCGAACATGCTGGCGGTGCCGAACAGCGTGCCGAGCCTCCACCGGACGTTGCCGCGGCGTGCATGGCTGATCAGACTCACCGCTGAGGTGACAGCGACTACGAACAGCGAGCCAGCTACTGCTTCCCTCGGCTCCATCCCGGCCACATAGGCCAATAGCGGGACCGCCAGGATGGAGCCGCCACCACCCAGCAGGCCCAACGAGACACCAATCAGTGCCGCCAGGACGAGGACGAGCACACTCAGAGATTCCACGGAGGTCTCAGAGTGTGCCGGTGATATCAGGAATATCCCGAAGCGCGGACTCCAGGGTGGGGTCTGCTGCGGTTTTGTTCCAGGGCATCCGGCTCAGGGCGTAGGACATGCCGCAGGTATTGGTCGCAGCGGCGAAGATCAGCCCAGAGCCGACGCCGAAGGAGAGCCACTTCAACTTCGGGCTGACGAAGTGGCTGGCGAGGATGCCCGTAGCCACCAGGACCCCGGCTCCCATGCGGACCTGTCGTTCCATCTCCCACCGTTGGGTTCCCCGCATCAGCTCGCCGCCTGCCTGCACATAGGCGTTGATGCCGCCGTTGAGCATGTGGAGACGGTCAGCCCCCGCTTGGGACAGGGTCTGTGCGGCCTGCTGGCTGCGTGCACCGGATTGGCAGAGCAGCATGACCTCGCCAGGCAGCGAGGAGGCCACAGTGGAGGGGTTCTTCTGCAGCAGATCTAGCGGGAGGTTTCGTGACCCCTTGATATGAGCAGCTTCGAATTCCGCAGGCGTGCGGACATCGATGAGCACTTGAGGTGCAGAGGGGTCGCCCTGAAGTAGATCCTCAGGAGCACAATATGTGACAGTCATAGCTAGCCTTTCGTCAGTGGGGTGTGAGCTCAGCGATCCTGATGCTCAAGCCAAGCGTTGTAGCTGCCCTCCAGCTCGAGGACCCGGTAACCCTCTCGACGAAGCACGCTGGCCGCGACGGAGTTGCGCTTCCCGGATTGGCAGTAAGAGATGATCGTGGCGTCCTTCGGCAGCTCGTCCAGGTGCCAGAGGACCTTGCCGGCGCTGAGGTTTTGCGCCTTGGGGATATGGCCGTTTGCGTACTCAGAGGCGTTGCGAACATCGAGCAGCACATCCGCCCCGACTGCGGCGAGCTCCTCCGGGGGGACGGTTGCCGGGATGAGCCTCGGGAGGCCCTCGAGGCTGCTGATGTAACCGGCATGGTGATCAATCCCGACTCGGATCAGGTGGGCCCGCAGTCGGTGGGCCTCATCCTGGTCGGCGGCCAGCAGCACCAAGGGGCGGCTCTCCCGCTCTGGGTCATAGGCCCAGGCGCCAAAGCTGGCAGGCTTATCGCCGGGGATATTCAGAGCCCCGAGTGCGGTGCCGGTATGCACCTGCTGGTGGGGGCGGGTATCGACCACTATGAGCTCATCGGTCTCGACTCCCGCTGCCACCTGATGGGCCGGAAGTTCCTCCAGATCTGACATCCGGCCCAGGATCGCAGGACCCGTCTTATTCTGCCGCTTCATCCGCCCGAAATAGGCGTGAGCATCCGGCTGGCCTTCCAGCAGCTGCTGGACGAATCCCGCCTCATCGTCGTTCTCAAGATAGCGTGACCACCAGGCATTGGCCCGCTCATAGCCCACTGTCGTGGCCGGCAGGGCACCCAGCGATTTTCCGCAGGCACTGCCCGCACCATGGCCGGGGTAGACCAATACGTGGCCTTCCATCCCAGCAATGACGTTCTTCAGGCTGCTGAAGAGCTGCTTCGCTCCCTCATACCGGGTATCAACACCGCCGGCAGCCTCATCCAGCAGATCTGGCCGCCCGAGCTCCCCGGCGAACACGAAGTCACCCGAGAGGATGTAACCCGGCTGATCGCTGAACGCACCATCAGTGATCTCGAATATCAGGTGTTCCGGGGTATGGCCAGGGGTGTGGCGAGCCCTGATAGTGATGTTTCCAATAGTGATCACATCGCCGTCATAGAGGCGATGGGCATCGAACCCGTATTGCCAATCATCGTCCCCCTCACCGGAGACATAGAGCTCGGCGCCCGTCGCCGAAGCCAGCTCTCGACTCCCCGAGAGATAGTCGGCATGGATATGAGTCTCAGTGACGGCCACGATCTTCATCTCGTGGCGTCGAGCAAGATCCAGATACTCGGCGATGTCACGGCGTGGGTCGACCACCACCGCCTCATTCTCAGCCTGACAGCCGATCAAGTAGCTGGCCTGTGCCAGATCTTCGTCATAGATACGTTCCAACAGCATTGCGCCTCCCATGAATAGTTCCTGTATACCTCCGGGGGTATACATGGCATCCTTTCATATACCCCATGGGGTATACAAGAAGGCCCCCTTTATCGCCCCCGTATTAGGTCGGGGCACCATCCACCTGACCGACCACGCCTCTTGCAGATCGAGGGGGACTGAAGCGCCCTGGGTTTCGTCCCGAGTCTCTCGAAGGAGAATTGGAACATGCCAAAGAAGTTCAGCCCCGAGTTCCGGGACCGTGCAGTGCGGATGGTCTTCGACCGCCAAACCGCTGAAGGCGGGTCCCGGGCAGTCTCGATCCGTGTCGTAGCCCAGTCCTTAGGGTGCGGCCCTGAGGCCCTGCGAAACTGGTGCAGCCGCGCTCTGCGAAACCACCAGGCCTTGGTCGATGCTCCGCCTGCCGGGGAGTCCCCTGAAGAAGAGGTCCGACGGCTGCGCCGAGAGTTAGCAGAAGCTCAGCGGGCCAACGAGATCTTGAAGAAGGCCTCGGCGTTTTTCGCCGCGGAACTCGCCCGCCCCACGACGAGATGATCCGCTTCATCGGCGAGCACAAGGATCTTTTCGGGGTCGAGGCCATCTGCCGCACCCTGACTGCGACGGAATGTGGGTTCATCACCTCCCGGGGATACCGGGCAGCGAAGTCCCGGCCGGCCTCAGCACGCAGCCTCCAGCGACGGCGGTGGAGATGGCCGCTTTGGACTGGGTGCTGTGGTGGAACGCTCGGCGTCTTCACGAAAGTCTGGGGTATCGGACTCCTGCAGAGGTCGAGGCCTCGTACACTCAACACATGACGGCCGCGCCCGCGGTGGTCTAAACCCCGGAACGAAACTCAGGCCGCTTCAGTAGGGTTGACGAGCGAGCTTCAACACCCGGCACGCCACCCCAATGGGGATCCCATCGACGGCGAGCTCACTCACGAGCGGGTAGAGCCTTTTCCCGGCAGGGTCGCCTGCGAGAGATACGCAGCGGCACGGCGAAGCACCTCGACTTCTTGTCCCAGGAGCCGGATCCGTTTACGGGCCTCGCGCAGCTCGACTGCCTCGGTGCGGGTCTGGCCAGGCTTGGACCCGTCGTCGATCTCGGCCCGGCGCAGCCATTTCTGCAGCGTCATGGGGTGGACACCGAAGTCTTTAACGATCTGGTCTATCGTGACTCCGGGTTCACGATTCCTGGCCACGCGGACAACGTCGTCGCGGAACTCAGCGGGGTAGGGCCTGGGCGCGGGTTCATCCTTCCAGGCCGCCGCTAGGCAAGCCAGATTAGGGGCTCATCGCAGATGAGGGTGTAGGAGGGGCCTGAATCCTCCGGTGTCCAGTAGGGCTCGGGTGATGTAGTTGGTCAGGTTCCTGAACCCCAGGGCGGTGCCGCGTAGGTGTTCCAAGCGTCCGTTGATGGCCTCGGTGGGGCCGTTGGATGTGCCTGGCCTGTCGAAGTAG
>NZ_JAJUJJ010000003.1 GCF_029265375.1 Nesterenkonia sp. | reverse complement strand
GAAAAAGTGAACGATGTCCCGACACACCCCCACGCCAAAAAAGAAGAAGTGCCAGGCCATCGAGTGGAACGATGTCCTGACACTTCACAATGCGGAGGCGGAGGGATTTGAACCCTCGATCCCCGGTTAAGAGGATCCTTCATTAGCAGTGAAGTCCGTTCGGCCGCTCCGGCACGCCTCCCTGCGTCACATGCGTGGTCCGCCCGTGACGCGCCTACCTAGGGTAGCCGCTCATCCCTGCGCAGATCAAAGCAGACGGAGTCCGGCACCCGGTAATGTGGTCTGCCATAAGAGAGCAATGGGAGCAGAGGGGACCGGATGGGCAGCAGCGCGGAATACGTCATCGCCGTGATCGGCGCAGGACCCCGCGGAACATCACTGCTGGAGCGCCTCCTAGCGCATATCGAATCCACCCCGGCCGCCCAGCGGCCCAAGCTGCGCGTCACCGTCTATGACCCCGCCCCCCATGGGCCCGGCCGGGTCTGGGATCCTTCGCAGTCACCGCTCTACCTGATGAACACCCCGGCCAGCTACCCGACGGCGGCGCCCACCGGGGCGACGCTGACCAGCCTGTCCGAGTCCTCCTGCGCGGCCAGCTTCTCCGACTACTCGCAGCTGAAAGGTCTGGGCTACGAGGACGCCACCTACCCCACCCGGGCCCACTACGGCGAATACCTCGCCTGGCTGAGCAAGGAAGTCTCTGCCCGGCTGCGGGGCCGGGGCGCCGCCGTCGACCACGTGCGCTCAGAGGTCACTGTTGTGCAGCCCGACGACGGCGGCTACCAGCTCCGGACCCCGCGCGGCTGGCGCAGGGCGGATGCCGTGGTGCTGGCCCTGGGCCATATCCCGGCAGCCCCCGGCGGACCCAGCGGGCACCTGGCGCGCACCGCACAGGAACTCGGTCTGCACTACCAAGGCCCGGAGATCCCCACCGAGGTCGACCTCAGCGCATTCCCCGCCGGGGCTCCTGTTCTGATCCGCGGAATGGGGCTGAACTTCTTCGACCTGATGATCCAGCTCACCGTGGGCCGCGGCGGCAGATTCCGCCACCGCCCCGGCGCCGATCCGGGCCACCGGCTGGAGTACATCCCCAGCGGTCAGGAGCCAGTGCTGGTGGCCGGCTCCCGGCGCGGAACCCCCTACCGCGCCAAGACGACCGCCCCGGGATTCGTGCCCGAAGGCATTGAGCTGCACCACCTCACAGAGCAGCGCATTGCCGACCTGCTGGCGGCCCACCGGCAGCTGGACTTCACCGAGCATCTGTGGCCGCTGATCCGCGCCGATGTGCAGGACACCTACGCCCGCGTCAGCGGTCAGCCAGGCAGCCCCTTCGATGTGCAGGCCTACGCCCGGCCCTTCGATCACCGGGACTTCAGCTCCCACACCGCCTACCAGCAGGCCATGCTGGACTGGCTGGCCGAGGATGCCGCCAGCGCAGAGGCCGGGGCGCAGAACCCGGAGAAGATGGCCGTCAATGCGCTGCACGCCGCACGTCTGCGCATCAAGCCGCTGGTCACCGAGGGACGCATCAGCCCGGAGAGCCGCCTGCGGGACGTCGAGGGCTGGTTCGAATCCCTGGTGGAGGGCCTGGCCAGCGGGCCGCCGCTGCAGCGGATCGAGGAGCTGGCCGCCCTGGTGCGCGCCTCCGTGGTGGAGTTCCTGGGCCCCGCCCCGGCCTACGGCGTGGACCGCCAGACCCGCCGGTTCATCGCCGATTCCCCGCTGGTGGCCGGTGTCCGCTACAGCGCCGAACACATGGTGGAGGCGATGATGCCGCCGAATCGCATCACCCAAGCCGCAGCTCCGGTGGTGCGTAGCCTGCTGGAGGCAGGAACCGCGCGCCCCGCCGTCGTCCACTACGGCTCAGAGGCCCACGTGCACAAGGGCTTCGACGTCACCCCCCAGCCCCATCAGCTGGTCACCGCGGAGGGAGAGGTCCTCCACGGCGCCTACGTGCTGGGGCTGCAGCTCTCCTCGGTGCAGTGGGGCACCGCTATCGCCGCCGAGGCCGGTGGGGATACGGAGTCCACCGCCCGCACGCTGGCCGATGCCGACGCCGCCGCCGCGGATCTGCTGCGCCGGGCCCGGGCGGCTCTAGACGAACGCTGAGACCCCGGTCAGCTCCCGGCCCAGGATGAGCTGATTGATGCTGTAGGTGCCCTCATAGGTGTAGATGGCCTCCACATCCGCGGCGACCTTGGCCGCCTCATACTCGCTGAGCAGTCCGTTGCCGCCCAGCACCTCGCGGGCCGTGGCCGCCGACTCGCGGGCCAGTCGGGTCAGGGTCGCCTTCGCCATGCTGGCATGCCCCATAGTCAGCCGGTTCTCCTCCTGCAGGCGGGCAGTCTCAGCCATGAACGCCGCAGAGACTGTGAGATTGCCCGCAATCGTGGCCAGGGCCGACTGGATAAGCTGGAAGGAGCCCAGCGGCCTGCCGAACTGCTGACGATCCAGCGCATAGCTGCGGGCGATGTCCAGCAGCGCCTGCTGCGCGCCGACTGCCTGCCAGCCCACCCAGGCCCGGGAGCTGCGCAGGCCGTGAGAGACCGAGGCGAAGGACCGCGCACCAGGCAGCTGAGCCTCCGGTCCGACGGTGAGGTCCAGGTCGATCTCCGCGTTCTGCATAATGCGCAGCCCGGTCTTCGGAGTGATCAGCCGTGCCGAGTATCCCGGCGTGCTGGTAGGTACCAGGAAGCAGAGGATCTGCCCGTCGTCAGTGCTGCGCGCCCAGATCAGCGCAATATCTGCCACAGTGCCCAGGCCGATCCAGCGCTTGGCGCCGCGGATGCGCCATCCGTCAGCGGTCGGCTCGGCAGTGGTGGCCAGTCCGCCGGCGATGTCTGAGCCGTGCTCCGGCTCGGTCAGGCAGAAGGCACCGCGAGCCTGCAGACTGCGCAGCCGAGGAAGCCACTGCTCGCGCTGCTCGGCGGAACCCAGATTTTCGACAGTGCCGACGATCAGCTCGTTGTGGATGCCCACCACCGATGAGAGGGAGAGATCAGCGCGCGCCAGGGCGGCGTGCACCAGCCCCTGGAAGAGCTGCGAGGAGCCGTCCAGCACCAGTTCGCCGAGGCCAAGCTCCCCGAGGGCCTCCACCATCGGCATCGGCAGCCGCTCCTGGTTCCACGCCTCAATGGACTGCCGCCTGAGGTGCTGCTGGGCGTACTGCTCGATCCGCTGCAGGCGCTCCTGCCCCTCCGCGGTGAGCCGGTCGGCCAGCCGCAGCAGATCCGGGTGCCAATCCGTGTGGTGGCCGCCGTCGGAGGCGGTCTCGGCAGCAGTGTGAGTCATCTGTCATCTCCCTGTGGACCGAAGCTTTACCAACAATAGGACTTCCAAGTATATTCATGGGTGACCGACATCACACCTCAGCGGGAGGATCTGCCGATGACTGTCACCGAGGAGTTCCGCGCCGCCAGGGATCATCTGGTGAGCCTGCAGCAGGACTGGGAGCGCGCACGGGATGAGTTCCGCTGGCCGCGGCTGAGCCACTTCAACTTCGGATTCGACTGGTTCGACCAGATCGCTCGCGAGCGCGGCGAGCAGGACGCGCTGGTGATCGTCGAGGAGGACGGCACCCGGCTCTCCCGCACCTTCGCCGAACTCAGCGCCGACTCAAACCGGGTGGCCAACTGGATGCGCAGCATCGGCGTGCAGCGCGGGGACCGCATCATCCTGATCCTGGGCAACCAGGTGGAGTTGTGGGAGACCATGCTGGCCGCGATCAAGCTCGGCGCCGTGCTGATCCCCACCACCACACAGATGGGTCGCTATGACCTGCAGGACAGAGTGGACCGGGCCGAGGTGAAATGGGTCGTCGGCACCGGTCAGACGCTGGAGAAGTTCACCGAGGTCGACGGCAACTTCAGCCTCATCCATGTGCCCGACTCCGAGCACGAGCCCTCCGTGCCGTCACGAGCGATCCACTCCTACCCGGATGCCTATGCCGCCTCCGCCCAGCTGCAGCCGGAGGAGCCCACCCCGGCCGATGAGACCATGCTGCTGTACTTCACCTCCGGCACCACCTCGAAGCCGAAGCTGGTGGAGCACACCCACACCTCCTACCCAGTGGGTCACCTCTCCACGCTGTACTGGATCGGGCTGCAGCCCGGCGATGTGCACCTCAACGTATCCTCACCCGGCTGGGCCAAGCACGCCTGGTCCAACTTCTTCGCCCCCTGGATCGCTGAGGCCACGATCTTCCTGTACAACTTCACCCGCTTCGACCCGGCCGCGCTGATGGTCGCCATGGACGAGGCGGGTGTGAGCAGCTTCTGTGCTCCGCCCACTGTGTGGCGGATGCTCATCAAAGCAGAACTCAGCCAGCTGAAGAATCCTCCGCGGGTGGTGGTCTCAGCCGGGGAGCCGCTGAACGCCGAAGTGATCGAGCAGGTCCAGCGCGCCTGGGGGCGCACTATCCGCGACGGCTTCGGGCAGACCGAGACCACTCTGCAGGTGGCCAATACTCCGGGCCGGGAGATCACCCCCGGCGCCATGGGCGTGCCGCTGCCCGGGTTCGACGTCGTCCTGGTGGATCCGGTCACCGGTGAGGAGGGGAGCGAGGGAGAGATCTGCCTGCGCCTGGACAGCGAGCACTACGGGCGGCCGGTGGGTCTGATGAAGGGGTACTACGGAGATGAGGAGAAGAACGCGGAAGTCTTCCGCGGCGGCCTCTACCACACCGGCGATATTGCCTCTCGGGACGACGACGGCGTGATCACCTATGTGGGCCGGGCCGACGATGTCTTCAAGTCCAGCGACTACAAAGTCTCTCCCTTCGAGCTGGAGTCGGTGCTGGTCGAACACCCGGCGGTGGTGGAGGCCGCGATCGTGCCCGCACCGGATGAGATCCGTCTGGCCGTTCCCAAGGCATACGTGACTCTGGCCTCCGGGTGGAGCCCCACTGCTGAGACTGCCCGAGCGATCCTGGAGCACAGTCTGCAGAAGCTGCCTCCCTATAAGCGGATTCGGCGCATCGAGTTCGCGGAGCTGCCCAAGACCATCTCCGGCAAGATCCGGCGGGTCCAGCTGCGCCAGCAGGAGGAGGAGCGGACCGACGCCGGAGCTGAGGGATACGGAGTGGAGTACCGGGAGGAGGATCTCGGCCTGCGGCCCCCGCGCAGATGAGGTCAGCCCGCCGGACGCCGTCGGGAGTGTCCATACAATGGGCGGACCCACGCCCGCTGCGAAGGAGAGTCTGATGCACCCACCTCTTCCCCGTGACCCCATAGCGGAGGCGCGCCGCAACTGGGAGCGTCACGGCTGGCAGGAGGAGGCCGGGCCGATGGCGGCTGTGACCGCGATTATGCGGGTGCAGCAGATCCTGCTGGGCAGGGCGCAGCAGGCCCTGAAGCCCTTCGAGCTGACCTTCGCGCGCTATGAGGTGATTGCGCTGCTGAGCTTCTCGCGCGAGAAGCGCATGCCGATGAACAAGGCCAGCAAGCTGCTGCAGGTTCACCCCACATCCATCACCAATGCCGTGGACCGTCTGGAGGCTGCCGGGCTGGTGGAGCGCCAGCCGCACGCCGAGGACCGGCGAGCCATGCTGCTGGTGCTGACGCGGAAGGGCAGGCGCGTGGCCGCCGAGGCCACGGCCGCACTGAACGAGCAGCTTTTCCGGCACACCGGCTTCCAGCCTGAGGAGGTGGAGCAGCTCAACGGGATCCTCGCCCGATTCCGGCAGCGTGCCGGAGACTTTCAGGGCTGAGCTCTCAGCGGTGCGTCCACTCCGGGTCGCGCTTCTGCGCGAAGGCGCTCATGCCCTCGGACTGATCGGCGGTGGAGAACAGCGAATGGAACAGCCGACGTTCGAAGAGCAGCCCCTGCTGAAGCGGCGTCTCAAAGGCGGAGGCCACTGCCTCCTTGGCCATCTGCGCGGCGGGCTTGGACTTTGAGGCGATCAGCTCAGCGGCTTGGCGGGCAATGTCGGCCAGCTCATCGGCGGGCACCACACGGGAGACCAGGCCGATCCGCTCGGCCTCCTCGGCGTTGATGCGCCGTCCGGTGAGCACCATATCCATGGCTTTGGCCTTGCCCACTGAGCGGGTCAGGCGCTGGGAGCCGCCCATCCCCGGGATCACGCCCAGATTGATCTCCGGCTGGCCGAAGGAGGCGGTGTCCGCGGCGATGAGCACATCGGCCATCATCGCCAGCTCACAGCCGCCGCCCAGCGCGTAGCCGGAGACGGCGGCCACCACCGGGGTGCGCAGCCGGGCGAAGGTGTCCCAGTCGCTGAACCAGTCGGAGGCGTACATCTGGGCATAATCCTGCTCTGCCATCTCCTTGATGTCGGCCCCGGCGGCAAAGGCCTTCTCAGACCCGGTCAGCAGAATCGCCCCGACCTGCGGATCGGCGTCGAAGGCCGAGGCGGCGGCCACAATCTCCTCCATCATGGTGCGGTTCAGCGCATTCAGCGCCTCGGGACGGTTCAGCTGGATCTGACCCACCCGGTTCTCCGCCTCGGCGATGATGGTGGTGTACTCGCTCATGGACTAACCCTCCTGACTGCTCGGCTGCGTGCCTGATGCTGTGCGGATCTGCTCGATGATGGCGGAGAAGTCCTGCCCCGCACCCTCGCCCTCGGCGAAGCCGCGGTACATCTCTGCTGCCATCCTGCCCAACTGCGCCTGCACCCCGGTCTCCTCCAGGGCGTTGGTGGCCAGGCCGAGATCCTTGGCCATCAGGGCACCGGCGAAACCAGGCTGATACTCACGGTTGGCAGGGGAGCTGGGCACCGGTCCGGGCACCGGACAGTTGGTGGTCAGCGCCCAGCACTGGCCTGAGGCTTTGGAGACGACGTCGAACATCGCCTGGTGGCTCAGCCCCAGCTTCTCCGCCAGAACGAAGGCTTCGCTGACCGCAATCATGGACACGGCCAGGATCATGTTGTTGCAGATCTTCGCAGCCTGGCCCAGTCCCGAGCCGCCGCAGTGGACCACGCGTGCGCCCATGATCTCCAGGATCGGGCGCACCGCGGTGAACACCTCCTCCTCGGCGCCCACCATGAAGGCCAGGGTGCCGGCCTCTGCGCCGACCACTCCTCCGGAGACCGGAGCGTCGGCGGCGCGGAATCCCGCCGCGCGGGCCAGATCCGCCGCCTGCTGGGCCTCCAAGATGTTGATGGTGGAGCAGTCCAGGAAGATTGCTCCGGGCCGGGCCGCATCCAGCAGGCCTTCGGCGGCTCCGTCGCCCTGATAGGCGGATATCACGTGCTTTCCGGAGGGCAGCATGGTCAGCACGATGTCGGCTTCGGCGGCTGCCTGCTGGGCAGACTCTGCGGTGGGAATGCCGCGGGCGGCTGCGGCTGCCATGGCTGCGGGCATCAGGTCGTAGCCGGTCACCGCGACCCCGGCTGCCTTCAGGTTCGCCGCCATCGGCAGGCCCATATTGCCCAGGCCGATGAATCCGACGCTGGGCAGCGGAGTCTCTGAATCCGGGGGGAGCTGCTCCGCGGGGTTCTCAGGGGTGCCGGTTGTCATGATGCTCCTTCGACTTGTGCCTCAGCTGCCCTCGGGCATGACGAAGCTCGCGCCCTCTTTGGCTCCTGAGGGCCATCTGGTGGTCACCGTCTTGGTCTTGGTGTAGAACTTCAGTCCGTCGGTGCCGTGCTGGTTCAGATCACCGAATACCGAGGCCTTCCAGCCGCCGAAGGTGTAGTAGGCGATCGGCACCGGGATCGGCACGTTGACTCCCACCATTCCCACCTCCACGCGCTGGGTGAAGTCGCGGGCGGTGTCGCCGTCGCGGGTGAAGATCGCCACGCCGTTGCCGTACTCGTGCTCGGTGGGAAGCCGGAGTGCCTCTTCATAGTCGGCGGCTCGGACCATGGTCAGCACCGGGCCGAAGATCTCCTCCCGGTAGATGCGCATAGCGGAGGTGACATGGTCGAACAGCGTGGCGCCCACCCAGAAGCCCTGGGGATGGCCCTCCACCTGTGCGCCGCGGCCGTCGACCACCAGCTCAGCGCCTTCCTGCTCTCCGGCGGCGATATAGGACTCGATGCGCTGCTTGGCCTCGGCGGTGACCACCGGCCCGAAGTCGGACTCGGGGTCCAGCGACGGCCCCATCCTCAGGTTCGCGATACGTTCTTCGAGCCTGCTGCGCAGCGCCTCAGCGGTGGCCTCGCCCACCGGAACGGCCACCGAGACCGCCATGCAGCGTTCCCCGGCCGATCCGTAGGCGGCACCGATGAGCGCATCGGCGGCCTGGTCCAGGTCCGCATCCGGCATGATGATCATGTGGTTCTTCGCTCCGCCGAAGCACTGAGCGCGCTTGCCGCGGGAAGCGGCGGCCGAATAGATGGCCTGGGCGATGGGAGTGGAGCCGACGAAGCCGACGGCCTGGATGCGCGGCTCCTCGATCAGCGCGTCGACTGCCTCCTTATCCCCGTTGACCACGTTCAGAGTTCCGGGCGGCATACCAGCCTCCACAGCCAGTTCCGCCAGTCGCAGCGGAACCGACGGATCCCGCTCGGAGGGCTTGAGCACGAAGGCATTGCCGGCGGCCAGTGCGATGCCGGCCTTCCACAGCGGGATCATGGCGGGGAAGTTGAACGGGGTGATCCCAGCAACCACTCCGAGGGGCTGGCGCAGGGTGTGGACATCCACACCGGAGCTGACATTGTGTGAGAACTCGCCCTTGAGCAGATGCGGGGCCCCCGCGGCGAACTCGACCACCTCCACGCCGCGCTGGATGTCTCCCTTGGCGTCTTCGAAGGTCTTGCCGTGCTCATTGGACAGCGCCGTCGCCAGCTCATCGCGATGCTGGCCGATCAGATCCACCCACTTCAGCAGGATGCGTCCGCGGCGCTGAGGATTCAGCGCCGACCAGGAGGCGAACGCCCGCTGTGCAGAATCCACCGCGGCGGTGACCTCCTCAGGCCCGGCCAGCGGAACGCGGGAGGCCACGCTGCCCTGGACCGGATTGAAGACGTCGGCGAACCGGCCGGAGGTTCCCTTCACGTGCTCGCCGTCGATGTAGTGAGTCAGCTCAGACATAGCAGCTCCTTGTCAGCGGCAGCGCCGCCGCGCCAGATGTGAGGTAGGTCTCATATGTCAATCTAAACCCCAGTGCTTGGACGTGCAACTAAATCCGCAGACGACTTACCTACCGATCGTTCAGTAAGTCTGTTAGAGTTCTCGGTGATCTGAATCACAGGTCCTAACGCACTGTCCGCCCGATGGGGTCAATGGAGGCATGATGAGCCAGCAGGCATACCTCAGCACTGAGGGCCACGAGATGACGCGCGAGGAGAAGAAGGTCCTTGCCGGCACTCTGGTAGGCACCACGATTGAGTGGTACGACTTCTTCATCTACGCACAGGCCGCCGGTTTCGTTCTGGCCGTGCTCTACTTTGAGCCCCTCGGCGAGGAGAGCCAGACGCTGGCGCAGCTGGTCGCCTGGGCCTCCATCGGCATCTCCTTCCTCTTCCGGCCGCTGGGTGCGGTGCTCGCCGGCTGGCTGGGGGACAAGTTCGGCCGCAAGGTCGTGCTGGTGATCACCCTGATGGGCATGGGCGGTGCCACATTCCTCATCGGCCTGCTGCCCACCTACGCGGTAATGGGCATATTCGCTCCGGTGCTGCTGATTGTGCTGCGCGTGGTCCAGGGCCTCTCGGCCGGCGGCGAATGGGGCGGCGCGGCGCTGCTCTCGGTGGAGCACGCTCCGCGGCACAAGCGCGGACTCTTCGGCACCTACCCGCAGATCGGCGTGCCCCTGGGCATGATCCTGGCCACGCTGTTCATGTTCGGACTCAACGCAGTCCTGACCGAGGAGCAGTTCCTCTCCTGGGGCTGGCGGGTGCCGTTCCTGTTCTCCTTCATCCTGGTCATCGTCGGCTACCTCATCCGGCTGCGGGTGGAGGAGTCTCCGGTCTTTCAGGAGATGAAGCAGCGCAAGCGGGAGTCCGCCGCACCGCTGAAGGAACTGGTGACCACCCACAAGAAGTACACCTTCCTGGCCGCGCTGATCTTCGCGGCCAATAACGCCGCCGGATACCTGGTGATCGCCTTCTTCGCCTCCTACGGAGCCTCGGTGCTGGGCATGTCCCGCACCCAGACGCTCATCGCCTCGCTGATCGGTGGTGTGGGCTGGTTCGCCTTCACCCTGCTCGGCGGCTGGATTTCCGACCGGATCGGCCGTGTGCTGACCTTCCAGATCGGCTACGGCATCATCATCGTCTGGGCCATCCCCATGTGGTTCCTCATCGACACCGCCGTCGTCTGGATCTTCGCGCTGGCCATCGTTGTCCTCACTATGGGTCTGGGCCCCTCCTATGGTCCGCAGTCGGCGCTGTACGCCGAGATGTTCCCGGTCTCCATCCGGTTCTCCGGGGTCTCCATCGGCTACGCATTCGGCTCCATCATCGGCGGCGCCTTCGCCCCGACCATCGCCCAGTGGATCCTCAATGAGACCGGACAGTCCTGGATGATCGGCCTGTACATCTCACTGCTGGCCCTGGTCTCATTCCTGGCCGTCTCGGTGGTGCCGAAGCGGCTGCAGGGCATCAACCTGCAGGATGACACCGAGCGCGAAGAGCTCAACGCAGCGCCTAAGCTGAAACTGAACTGACCAACACTCGTTGCACCTACTCACCTTCAGGAGGACACCATGTTCCGCACTTCCACCACGTTGAAAGCCGCCGCCGCCGCGGCGGCAGCAGCCCTGCTGCTGACATCCTGCGGCAACGGAGGTGATGACGGCGGGGGAACCGGCGACGACGGCGCCGCCGCTGCCGGGGGAGAGGAGCAGAGCTACTCCATCGGCATCACCCAGATCGTCTCCCACCCCGCGCTCGACGCTGCCCGCGAGGGCTTCAAGGCCGCCTTCGAAGACGCCGGAATCGAGGTGGAGTGGGACGAGCAGAACGCCCAGGGCGAGCAGGCCACCGCCTCCAACATCGCCGGCACCTTCGCCACTGCGGACCTGGATCTGGTGCACTCCATCGCCACCCCCACCTCCCAGGCCGCCGCCCAGCAGATCACCGATAAGCCGATCGTCTTCTCCTCGGTCACCGACCCGGAGGAGGCCGGCCTGGTGGAAAGCTGGGACGCCCCCGGCGGAAACGTCACCGGCACTTCGGATATGAACCCGGTGGCCGAGCAGCTGGAGCTGCTGCTGGAGATCGTCCCGGATGCCGAGACAGTCGGTGTGGTCTACTCCTCCGGTGAGACGAACTCGCAGGTTCAGGTGGAGCTGCTGCATGAGGCCGCCGATGAGCTCGGCATCGAGGTGCAGGAGGCGACCATCTCCGCCTCCTCGGAGGTGCAGCAGGGCGTGGAGTCGCTCGACGCTGATGCCATCTACGTCCCCACCGACAACGCAGTGGTCTCCGCCCTGGAGTCAGTCATTCAGTACGGCCAAGCCAATGAGGTGCCGATCATCGCCGCCGAGGCCGACTCAGTGGTCCGCGGTGCGGTGGCCACCTACGGCATCGACTATGAGCAGCTGGGCCGCCAGGCCGGCGAGATGGCCATCCGCATCCTGGTCGACGGCGAGGATCCCGCCGGTATGCCGGTGGAGACCCTGGAGGAGCTGGAGCTGACCGTCAACCCTGAAGCTGCCGAGGCCATGGGCATCGAGATTCCCCAGGAGGTCCTGGACCGCGCTGACGTCGTCGTCGGTGAGGACGTGGACCCGGAGGATCCGGCAGAGGCCGGAGAGGGTGACGACGAAGACGCATGATCACCGCGCTCGAACTGGGCCTGGTCTACGCGATCGTCGCGCTCGGGGTGTACCTGACCTTCCGGATCCTGAACTTCCCGGATCTGACAGTGGACGGTTCATTCACTTCGGGCGCGGCGACCGCGGCCATCCTCATCACACAACAGGTCAATCCGTTCCTGGCCACCGCCGCGGCCTTCGCCGTCGGATCGCTGGCGGGGCTGATCACCGGCCTGCTGCACACCAAGGGCAATATCAACGGCCTGCTGGCCGGCATTCTGACCATGATCGGGTTGTACTCCATCAACCTGCGGATCATGGGCGGAGCCAATGTGCCGCTGCTGAATCAGGACACCGTGATCTCCGGTCTGCGCGAGGTCGCCGGCGTCGGATGGACCTCGGTGCTGATCCTGGCGGTGGTGGCTCTGTGCTTCAAGCTGGCCATCGACTGGTTCCTGCACACTGATGCCGGCCTGGCTCTGCAGGCCACCGGCGACAATGAGCAGATGATCCGCTCCTTCGCGGTCTCCACCGACAGGATGAAGATCGTCGGTCTGATGCTCTCCAACGGACTGGTCGGGCTGGCCGGCGCCGTGGTGGCCCAGCACCAGGGCTTCGCCGATATCGGTATGGGCATCGGACTGATCCTGGTGGGTCTGGCCTCGGTCATCCTCGGCCAGGCGATCTTCGGCACCCGCGTAGTGGTGCAGGCGACCCTGGCGGTGGTGCTCGGGGCAGTGGTCTATCGGCTGGCCATACAATTTGCGCTCAACGCCGGGCTGAACCCCAATGACATGAAGCTGATGTCCGCAGTGCTGGTCATCGTCGCGCTGCTGCTGCCGCAGTGGAAGGGATTCCGCAGGATCGCCCAGCGCCGTCGCGGCCGCTCCGCCCTCCAGGCGGCGGCCAAGGCCACGCTGACCGAGGACGCACCAGGAAAGAAGGTGGGCTGAACAATGCTGAGCGTCTCACATGTGAGCAAGACCTTCTTCCCCGGCACCGTCAACGAGCGGCGGGCCCTGGTC
Source organism: Nesterenkonia sp. (assembly GCF_029265375.1). Classification (GTDB taxonomy): domain Bacteria; phylum Actinomycetota; class Actinomycetes; order Actinomycetales; family Micrococcaceae; genus Nesterenkonia. Next base: position 158,866 of record NZ_JAJUJJ010000003.1, on the reverse strand, counting down.
GACGTCGACCTCCACCTGCAGGAAGGAGACTTCGTCACCGTCATCGGCTCCAACGGCGCCGGAAAGTCTACGGTGCTCAACACCATCGCCGGCCGGATCCAGCAGGATTCCGGGACCGTGACGCTGGACGGCGCCGATGTCTCCAAGCTGAAGGAGCATCAGCGGGCCGCGCAGGTGGGACGGGTCTTCCAGGACCCGATGGCCGGCACCAGCCCCAATCTCACCATCGAGGAGAACCTCGCCCTGGCGGATAAGCGCGGGGCAGCCCGCGGCCTGGCGCTGGGGGTGACACGGGCCAAGCGGACACGCTTCGCCGAGGCGCTGAAGGTGCTGGAACTGGGGCTTGAGGACCGGCTGAAGACCAAAGTCGGACTGCTCTCCGGTGGTCAGCGGCAGGCACTGAGCCTGCTGATGGCGACCTTCTCCCGGCCGAAGGTCCTGCTGCTGGATGAGCACACTGCCGCCCTGGATCCGCAGCGGGCAGAACTGGTGACCCGGCTGACCACGAAGGTGGTCCAGGAGCAGCAGCTGACCACCCTGATGGTCACGCACAATATGGCCCAGGCGCTTCAGGTGGGGAACAGGCTGATCATGATGCATGAGGGCAGGATCATCCTGGACGTCCCGGAGCAGGAGAAAGCTCAGCTCACACCGGAGGATCTGCTCTCCGAATTCGCCAAGATCAAGGGCGCAGCACTGGACGATAAGACCATGCTGCAGTAGCAAGCCCTGACTGCCGAGGAGGGGGAGGCACAGTGCCTCCCCCTCCTCGTCTCCGGTCGATGTCTCAGCGGCTGATCACATGCGGCTGACTGACCTCCTTGAGGCCTTCGACGCCGAACTCCACGCCGAAGCCGGACTCGCGTGCTCCGCCGAAGGGCATCCGCGGGTCCACCGCCCCGTGCTTGTTGATCCAGGTGGTGCCAGCCACCAGCCGGGCCGCGACCTGTTCGGCCCGGTCGGGGTCGGCTGACCAGACGGAGGAGCCCAGGGCCTCATTGAGCGAATTGGCCCACTCGACAGCCTGGTCCAGGTCGGTGTATTTGATGATCGGCAGGGCCGGTCCGAACTGCTCCTCGGTGACCAAGGGGTTCTGCGGATCGATATCAGCCACCAAAGTGGTGGGGTAGAAGTACCCGGGAGCCTCGGGATCGGGATCCCCTCCGATGAGCACCCGTGCGCCGGAGTCCTTCGCCGCGGAGACCAGACGGTCCACCACCTCCCACTGCGCCTTGTTCTGCAGCGGCCCCAGTACGTTCTGCTCCTCCAGGCCCACGCCCATGGGCATGTTCTTCGCCACCTCCACCAGCGCGTCGCAGACCTGGTCGTAGAGGGCGGCCGGAACGTAGAGCCGCTTCATAGCGGCACAGGTCTGGCCGGTGTTGATGAAGGCCCCCCAGAAAAGGTCCTCGGCGATGGCCTGCGGGTCGGCGTCGTCGAGCACGATTCCGGCGTCGTTGCCGCCGAGCTCCATGGTCAGGCGCTTCACAGTGTCGGCAGCGGCCTTGATGATGCTCTTGCCGGTCTGGGTGGAACCGGTGAACATGATCTTCGCCACATCCGGATGCCGGGAGAGCCGGTCGCCGACGTCCCCGCGGCCCGGCACGGCGATGAGCACGTCGCCCGGCAGCGCGGAGTTGAGCACCTCCACCAGCCCCAGCACACTCAAGGGGGTGTATCCGCTGGGTTTGATGACCACGGTATTGCCCTGCCGCAGCGAGGGTGCGATCTGCCAGACCGAGATCATCATCGGCCAGTTCCAGGGGCCGATGGCGCCGACGACACCCAGCGGACGCCAATGCAGGACCGCACGACCGGAATCGTCGTCGAACAGCAGCTCCGGCTCCAAGCGGAACTCTGCGGTGGCCCGCAGCCACGCGACGCAGGCGCCGACCTCGAAGCGGGCATTAGGGCCATTGAGCGGTTTGCCCTGCTCGCGGGAGAGCAGGTGCGCCAGCTGCTCAGCGTGGGCCTCGACGGCATCGGCTGCCGCGTGGAGCGCTCTGCTGCGCTCCTCATCGCTGCGTGCCGCCCAGCCGGGCTGGGCCGCTTTGGCCCGCGCCACAGCCCGGTCCAGGTCTTCGGCACCAGCTTCGGGGGCTCGCCCCACCAATTCTCCGGTAGCGGGGTCGTAGATCTCCCGGCCCCCGTCAGCAGGCTGGATGCGCTCCAGCAGCTCGTCTATCTGCACCGCCATAGTCCGGCTCCCCCGTTCACAATGCGCTGTGATGTACCTCTCCATTATGTGGGTGCATCCGCCGCGCCGGTTGAGCGGGAGCGCACAAGCCTATGCCGCCGGTGCAGTGTCCTCAGGCGCTCGGAGTCAGCCCTGCTGGTCCTGCCACTGATCCACGCAGCTGATGCCGGCGTCAGTAGGGTTGTCCTCGCTCTCGTGCTCAGCGTAGGCGGCCTTGTACTCCTCCAGGTACGCCTCTCCGTCGGTGTATCCGTAGTCAGCCATGATCTCCAGCCACAGGTCCTCAGCGTCGTCGCCGACCAGGTCGCGCCACTCTTCGGTGGCAGACTCGTCCCAACGGGTGAAGCTCTCAACATCGTCGGAGTTCAGCATGCCTTCGCAGACATCGGCCATAGCGTCGTTGTAGGTTTCGATCGCCTCGCCGTAGTTCAGCTCTTCGGTGACCTCATCGACCACCTCCTGCAGATCCGGCGGCAGTGAGTCGTAGGCCTGCTTGGACCACCATGTGCCGTAGGCGGTGTACTGGCCGATGCCGGGATCCGTCCAATGCGGCAGCTGCTCGATGATCTGATAGTTGACCCCGAAGTCCAGGGCGGCGGCCACCGAGTCGATCACTCCGCGCTGGACGGCCTCATAGGTCTCGGCAGCGGTGATCGCGTTGACGTTGACGCCGGCGGCCTGCAGCGACGATTCGGTGACCGGACCCGCGGCACGTGCGCGCAGACCGTTGAGGTCCTCCAGGGATTCCACCGGCTCGGAGGAGCCGATGAACATGGTGCCCACCGGCCACGTGGCCACATAGTGCAGGTTGTTCTGCTCCAGCAGGTCCCGGGCCGGCTCGTACTGGGTGTGCATGTCGTACAGGGCGGCAGTGGTGGCCTGAATATCCGTGTTCAGGAAGGAGATGCTCACCACGCTCAGGGTGGGGAGCATATGCGGGGTGTAGTCGGTCACCGTGGTGCCGATATCGGCGCGGCCGTCGCGCAGGCAGTTGATCACCTCGTCCATATTGCACAGCTCCTCGAAGGAGGTGCGCTCGAACTCGATGCGGCCGCCGCTGCGCTCTTCGACCATGTCCAGATAGCGCTGCTCCACCGCTGAGTGCGGGGTCCCGTCCAGGGCGCCGGTGGCCAGGGTGAAGGTGTAGGCGCGGCCGTCGCTGGCGTCGACGAGCCCTTCTTCGCAGCCGGTCAGCCCCAGCAGGGCGGCGGCGCCCAGGGCGAGTCCGGCCGCAGCGCGGCGGGTGCGGAAGGTTCTGGAGGTGTGCGAGTTCATAGTCGTCTCCATGCGTGGGTGAGTGAGCAGATGATGCTGGATGGGGCCGGCAGCGGCGAGCTCAGCCCCCGTCAGTGACGAGACCGGGCAGCAGCAGGATCAGATCCGGCCACAGGAAGAACACCGCAATCAGCAGCAGGTCGATGGCGAAGAACGGGAGAATGCCGCGGAACACGGTTTCGCTGGGCACCCCGGTGGTTCCCGAGACCACAAAGGCGTTGATGCCCACCGGCGGGGTGACCATGCCGATCTCGATCAGCTTCACAATCAGGATGCCCAGCCAGACCGCGTCGAAGCCGAACTCGGTGGCCAGCGGCAGCAGCAGCGGCACTGAGATCACCAGGATGGACAGGGACTCCAGGACCATCCCCAGCGGGACCAGGGCCAGCAGCAGCAGCGCCATCACCAGCATGGGCGGCAGGTTCAGGCTCAGCACCGCGTCCGTGATCAGCTGGGGCACCCGGGCGGTCACGAAGAAGGCGGAGAGGATTCCCGATCCCACCACAATGAAGAACACCATCGCTGTGGTGGAGGCGGTGTCCCGCAGGGCGCCGGCGATCCCGGCGCCGATGCCGCGCAGCCCGGCTCCGCGCAGCTCGAAGAGCAGGATGATCACAGCGGCCAGGGCGCCGAATGCTGCTGACTCAGTGGCGGTGAAGAATCCGGAGTACATGCCGCCGAGCACAATGGTGAACAGAATGCCCACGTAGACCAATCCGCGCCACGGCAGGTCCCGCAGCCGTTCGTACTGGGCCCCGAGGGACCGCTGCGGCTGCTGCCCGGCAGAGGCCTGCGCTGCGGAGCTCTCTCGCCCGCCGGCAGCTTCGGTGCGGGCTTCGGCCAGGGCGTCGGCCAGCTGTCCGCGGTGCTGCATGCGCTGGCCGGCGACGACCAGGTAGCCGGCGTAGCACAGGGCTGTGAGCACACCGGGCAGGATGCCTGCGGCCAGCATCTGGGCCACCGACTGCTGAGCGAGGATCGCGTAGAGGACCAGGAAGGTGCTGGGCGGAATCATCGAGCCCAGCGTGCCGGCCACAGCCACGGTCGCGGTGGCCAAGGAGAGCGGATAGCCGGCCCGGCGCATCTCATGGACCGATAGGCGAGCCATCGTGGCGGCGGTGCCGATGCTGGAGCCTGAGACTGCGGAGAAACCGGCGCTGGCGGCGACGGTGGCCACACCCAGCCCGCCGGGCAGGCGGCCCAGCGCGCGGTCGGCGACGGCGAAGACGTACTCAGCCACCCGGGCGCGGACGGCGAACATGCCCATCAGGATGAACATCGGAATGATGGTCAGTCCGAAGGTGGCCGTCTGGGAGAAGGCTTCGGCGCCGATGGAGTTGGTGGTGTGATTCAGTCCGTGCAGAACGGCCAGCCCGGCAGCGCCGGCCCCGCCCAGGGCGATCGCTACCGGTACACGCAGAAGAAGCAGCGCCACCAGCAGGGCCAGTACGCCGATGATGACGATTTCGATCATGGTTTCTGCTCTCCTCGGGTCGCATCAGCGGCGGTGGAATCAGCGGGTTCTTCGGCAGGCTCAGCGGGCGCGGCGGGCCCTGCGGATGCGGCAGCTCCGGAGACGGCCACTGCGGCTTCCTTGCCCTGCGCCAGCACGGCCTCCAGCTCGCTGTTCGGGCCCAGGGCTGCCTTGCCGGTCAGCGAGCGGGCCAGATTGACCAGGGCGACCAAGAGCATGGCGGCCAGCCCGGCGACGATGACCCAGCGCAGGGGATACAGCGGCCAGCGCACCAGGCCGAAGCGCTCCTCCTGCATTGCGGTGGAGTCGATGGCTCGCAGAGTCGTGGCCAGCAGCAGCCAAGCCAGATACCCGCTGGCGATGATCCAGACGAAGACAGAGGTGATCTGGCTCAGCCGCGGGCCGAACCGGTCGGCCAGCAGGGTCACCGCCACGTGCTCGCCCTTGACCCCGGCCCAGGCGAGACCGAAGAAGACGCTGATCACCAAGCTGGACTCAGCGATCTCAATCATCCCCGGCAGACTGGCGCCGGTGGCGTTGCGGGCCACGACGTCGGCGGCCACCGCAATCACCATCGCCACGATGGCGGCGGCGGAGACCACAGCCAGCACTTGGCTGAGGACTCTGACGAACTTCTCAAGATGTGTCATGTGAAGCCTTTGGACGATCGGGCAGGGCGGCAGGGTCATGTGATTGCACTCACGTGACGGGGCCCATAGTATCTGAAAACGTATATGAAGCAATGCGATCGTGTATTGATCTCGTATCACGCATCATATACGATTGCGTGTGATGCACACTACAAGTGGGAGAGACCATATGTCCTCAGAGACTCACAGCTCCGCGGTCCCGCTGCCGCAGCAGCCGGGCAAGATCCTTGCGGTCCACATCAGCTATGAGTCCCGCGCCGCCGAGCGCGGACGCAGGCCCAAGGCGCCGTCGTACTTCTTCAAGCCCGCCAGCTCGCTGGCCGGCTCCGGAAGCACTGTTCTCCGCCCCGCGGGCACCGAGCTGCTGGCTTTCGAAGGGGAGATCGCCCTGGTCATCGGCACTGAAGCCCGCCGGGTGAGCGCCGAGCAGGCCTGGGAGCACGTCCAGGCGGTCACCGCAGCCAATGACTGGGGGCTCTACGACCTCCGGGCTGCCGACAAGGGATCCAATGTGCGCAATAAGGGCCGCGACGGATACACCTCCATAGGCCCGGAGCTGATCGACGCCCAGTCGGTGGACCCGAAGGCGCTGCGGCTGCGCACCTGGAAGAACGGGCAGCTCGTTCAGCAGGACACCGCCGCCGGCATGATCTTCCCGCTGACGCAGCTGATCGCTGATCTCTCCCAGCACCTCACCCTGCAGCCCGGAGATGTGATTCTCACCGGCACGCCGGCCGGGGCCTCCGTGGCTGAGCCCGGCGACGTGGTGGAGGTGGAGGTGGACGACCCGGCCTCCGGCGCCACCAGCGGACGCCTGGTGACCACGGCCGCCGAGTCAGACGACACCTTCGACCCGCAGCTGGGCAGCCTGCCGGAGGTCAATGACACCCAGCGCGAAGAGGCCTGGGGCTCCCGGGAGGCCGCGAGCCTGCCGCCGCGCGGACTCACCGAGGAGCTGCGCGCCAAGCTGATGGAAGTCCCGGTGGCCGGACTCTCCCAGCAGCTGCGCCAGCGCGGGCTGAACAACGTCTCCATCGACGGTGTCCGCCCGACCCGGCCCGGCACCAAGCTGGTGGGCACCGCCAAGACCCTGCGCTTCGTGCCCAACCGGGAGGACCTCTTCAAATCTCACGGAGGCGGATACAACGCGCAGAAGCGCGCCTTCGACGCGGTGGACTCCGGCGAGGTGATCGTCATTGAGGCCCGCGGCGAAGCCGGCTCGGGCACCCTGGGCGATGTGCTGGCCCTGCGTGCCGCCGCCCGGGGAGCGGCCGGAGTGGTCACCGACGGCGGAGTCCGCGACTACGCCACTGTGGCCGAGATTGATCTGCCGGTCTTCACCACCGGAGCGCATCCGGCGGTGCTCGGGCGCAAGCACGTGCCCTGGGACACCGATCTGACCATCGCCTGCGGCGGAGCCACAGTCCAGCCGGGAGATGTCATCGTCGGAGACGACGACGGCGTCATCGTCATCCCCCCGCACCTGGTGGAGGAGGTCGTCGACGCGGCCCTGGCAAAGGAGGACGAAGACGCCTGGGTGGCTGAGCAGGTCAAGGCCGGACACCCGGTGGACGGCCTGTTCCCGATGAACCGCGCATGGCGTGAGCGCTATGAGGCCGAACAGGCCGGCGGGGAGTGACCATGTCCGTGCCAGTGACCGAGCGCGCCAGCAAATCCCAGCGGACCTATGACTGGATCCGTGAACGCATCCTCAACCGGGAGTTCAACCCCGGCTACCGGCTGGTGCTCAGCACCATCGCCTCCGAACTCGGGGTCAGCACTGTCCCGGTGCGCGAGGCGATCCGCCGGCTGGAGGCCGAGGGGCTGGTGGAGTTCGAGCGCAATGTCGGAGCCCGCGTAGCGCTGGTCAACCAGGGCGAATACGTGGACACGATGCAGGCCCTTGGCGTGCTCGAAGGCGCCGCCACAGCCCTGTCGCTGCCGCATATCACCGAGGCGGACCTAGACCGCGCGCAGGCGGTCAATGATCAGATGCGCGCGAGCCTGACCGACTTCGAACCGGCGGTGTTCACCGCACTGAATGAGAAGTTCCACCGGACCATCTTCAGCCGCTGCCCCAACGAGCACCTGTCTATGCTGGTCAACCGCGGCTGGGAGCGCATGTCCGGACTGCGCAGCTCCACCTTCAGCTTCGTACCCGGCCGGGCGCCGCACTCGGTGGATGAGCACGACGAGATCCTGCGGCTGATCCGTGCGCAGGCAGACCCCACCGAGATCGAGATGACCGTCCGCCAGCACAAATGGCGCACCGCTCAGGCCCTGCGCGAGCAGGACCACCACTGACCCTTCCCATCTCAGCGACAAGCGAGGAGAGAAAAGATGCCCCAGTACGAGACCCGCGTTCCGGCGGAGCTGCCTGACAAGATCCAGCACTACATCGACGGAGAGTTCGTCGACTCCGCCGACGGCGACACCTTCGACGTCATCAACCCGGTCACCAATGAGACCTACATCCAGGGTGCCGCCGGCAAGAAGGAGGACATCGACCGCGCCGTGGCAGCGGCCAAGCGTGCCTTCGAGGAGGGCTCATGGTCCTCCGCCCTGCCGCGGGAGCGCTCCCGGGTGCTGCACCGCATCGCTGACATCGTCGAAGAGCGCGGCAGCCGACTGGCAGAGCTGGAGACCTTCGACACCGGCCTGCCCATCACCCAGGCCCGCAGCCAGGGCAAGCGTGCGGCCGAGAACTTCCGGTTCTTCGCAGACCTGATCGTCGCCCAGGCGGACGATACCTATAAGGTGCCCGGGCGTCAGATCAATTACGTCAACCGCAAGCCCATCGGCGTGGCCGGGCTGATCACCCCGTGGAACACCCCGTTCATGCTGGAGAGCTGGAAACTGGCACCGGCGATCGCCACCGGCAACTCGGTGGTGCTCAAGCCGGCCGAGTTCACCCCCCTCTCGGCCGGGCTGTGGGCCGGCATCTTCGAGGAGGCAGGGCTGCCCACTGGTGTGTTCAACCTGGTCAACGGCATCGGAGAGCAGGCAGGCGACGCCCTGGTGAAGCACCCGGAGGTGCCGCTGATCTCCTTCACCGGTGAGTCCAAGACCGGCCAGATCATCTTCGCCAACTCCGCACCGCACCTGAAGGGGCTCTCCATGGAGCTGGGCGGGAAGTCTCCGGCCATCGTGTTCGCCGATGCCGATATGGAGGCCGCCATCAACGCCACCATCTTCGGGGTCTTCTCGCTGAACGGCGAGCGCTGCACCGCAGGTTCGCGCATCCTGGTCGAACGCAGCATCTACGACGAGTTCGTCGAGCGCTACGCGGCCCAGGCCAAGCGGGTCAAGGTCGGCTTCCCCCATGAGTCGGCGACTGAGGTCGGCGCCCTGGTGCACCCGGAGCACTTCGAGAAGGTGATGAGCTACGTGGAGCTGGGCAAGTCCGAGGGTCGCCTGGTCGCCGGAGGCGGCCGGCCTGAAGGATTCGAGGACGGCAACTTCATCGAGCCCACAGTCTTCGCCGATGTGCCGCCCACCGCGCGGATCTTCCAGGAGGAGATCTTCGGGCCCGTGGTGGCCATCACCCCCTTCGACACCGAAGAGGAGGCGCTGCAGCTGGCCAATGACACCAAGTACGGTCTGGCCGCCTACGTGTGGACCAATGACCTGAAGCGTTCGCACAACTTCGCCCAGGCGGTGGAGGCCGGCATGGTGTGGCTGAACTCCAACAACGTCCGCGACCTGCGCACCCCCTTCGGCGGTGTGAAGGCCTCCGGACTGGGGCATGAGGGCGGCTACCGCTCCATCGACTTCTACACCGACCAGCAGGCCGTGCACATCAACCTCGGCGAAGTCCATAACCCCGTCTTCGGCAAGGCCGACTGAAACACCTTCCGCACTGAAGAGCAAGGAATCCCACATGAGTGAGAACACCCCCGCCGGAAACATCCCGACACCGTCGTCGCCGGCACCCGACGTGGTCCGCTGCGCCTATATGGAGCTGGTGGTCACCGATCTGAAGCGCTCCCGCGACTTCTACGTGGACGTGCTTGACCTGGTGGTCACCGCAGAGGACGAGAACACCATCTACCTGCGCTCCATGGAGGAGTTCATCCACCACAACCTGGTGCTGCGCAAGGGCGAGACCGCCGCTGTGGCCGCCTTCTCCTACCGGGTGCGCAGCCCCGAAGAGCTGGACAAGGCCGAAGCGTTCTACAAGGAGCTCGGATGCCCCGTCATCCGGAACAAGGACGGCTTCGTCAAAGGCATCGGCGACTCGGTGCGCGTCCAGGACCCGCTGGGCTTCCCCTACGAGTTCTTCTACGACGTCGAGCACGTGGAGCGTCTGGCCTGGCGCTACGACCTCTACAGCCCCGGCGCCCTGGTTCGGCTGGACCACTTCAACCAGGTCACTCCGGATGTGCCCAAGGCTGTGGCCTATATGGAGGACCTCGGCTTCCGGGTCACCGAGGACATTCAGGACGACGCCGGCACCACCTACGCAGCGTGGATGCGTCGCAAGCCCACCGTGCATGACACCGCGATGACCGGCGGCGCCGGCCCGCGGATGCACCACGTGGCCTTCGCCACCCACGAGAAGCACAATATTCTGGCCATCTGCGACAAGCTCGGCGCCCTGCGGCTGTCCGACCACATCGAGCGCGGACCCGGCCGGCACGGCGTCTCCAACGCGTTCTACCTCTACCTGCGCGACCCCGACGGCCACCGGGTGGAGATCTACACCCAGGACTACTACACCGGGGATCCGGACAACCCCCGGGTGACCTGGGACGTGCATGACAACCAGCGCCGCGACTGGTGGGGCAACCCCGTGGTGCCCTCCTGGTACACCGAGGCCTCCACTGTGCTGGACCTGGAGGGCAACCCGGTGCCCACCACGGAGCGCACCGACGATTCGGAGATGGACGTCACCATCGGCGCCGACGGGTTCTCCTACACCCGCAAGGACGATGACGACTCCATGCCGGAGTGGAAACAGGGCGAGTACAAGCTCGGGAACCAGCTGTAGGGCAGGAGACGTTGACTGTGCTCTCCCAGGACACCATCACCGCAATCGCCGACGAGCTCGCCGAGGCGGAGAAGAGCCGCAGCACTGTGCCGCTGCTGACTGCCCGCTACCCGGAGATGACCATCGAGGACTCCTACGCGGTGCAGAACGAGTGGCGCCGCCGCGGCATCGCCGCCGGACGCCGGCCCGTGGGCCGCAAGATCGGACTGACATCCAAGGTCATGCAGGCCGCCACCGGCATCACCGAACCCGACTACGGGGCCATCTTCTCCGACATGGTCTATGAGAACGGCTCAGTGATCGACCACAGCCGCTTCTCCAATGTGCGGATCGAGGTGGAGCTGGCCTTTGTGCTCGGCAAGGACCTCCATGGGCCGGATGTGACCGTGTTCGACGTCATGGACGCCACTGACTACGTCATCCCGGCCCTGGAGATCCTCTCCAGCCGCATCGAGATGGACGGCCGCACCATCGTGGACACCATCAGCGACAATGCGGCTATGGGCGCGATGGTCTACGGCGGCACTCCCACCAAGCCCCACGACGTCGACCTGCGCTGGGTCTCCGCGCTCCTGTACCGCAACGAGACCATCGAGGAGTCCGGCGTCGCCGCCGCGGTGCTGAACCACCCCGCCGTCGGAGTGGCATGGCTGGCCAATAAGCTCGCCCAGCACGGAGACTCCCTGCAGGCCGGGGAGATCATCCTGGCCGGCTCCTTCACCCGGCCCATGTGGGTCAGCGCCGGGGACACAGTGCTCTGCGACTACGGAGAGATGGGGACGGTGACATGCCGCTTCAACTAGATGCGACCTTTGCCCGGCAGCTGCAGGGCGCCGATCGCACCCTCTACGGAGGGTGGATCTGCTCCGGCTCCCCAGTGGCCGCAGAGATCATGGCCGGAGCCGGGCTGGACTGGCTGCTGATCGACATGGAGCACGCCCCCAACGGGCTGGAGTCGGTCCTGGCGCAGCTGCACGCGGTCTCCGGGTACTCCTCCACACCACTGGTGCGGGTCCCGGCCGCCGAGACGGTGATCATCAAGCAGGTCCTGGACCTGGGGGCGCAGAACATTCTGGTGCCCATGGTCTCCACCGCTGAGCAGGCCCGTGAGGTCGTGGCCATGACCCAGTACCCGCCTGCCGGTGTGCGCGGGGTGGGCAGCGCCCTGGCCCGCTCAGGACGCTGGAACCGGGTGGAGGGCTACCTGCCGCAGGGAGCCGAGCACGTCAGCGTCTTTGTGCAGGTGGAGAACACCGAAGGCGTGGAGAACGCCGGGGAGATCGCAGCTGTCGACGGCGTCGACGGGGTCTTTGTGGGCCCCAGCGACCTCGCCGCCTCCATGGGGCTCATTGGTCAGCAGACCCACCCTGAGGTTGTGGCTGCGGTGAAATCGGCATTCACCGCGGTCACCCAGGCCGGCAAACCCGCCGGAGTCAACGCCTTCGACCCGGCGGCCGCCCGGGACTATGTCGCAGCCGGGGCCTCCTGGGTCCTGGTCGGCGCCGATGTGGCCCTGCTGGCCCGCGGCTCCGAAAAGCTCACCGCCGACTTCATCACCCCAGAACTTCCCAAGGAGAAGTGATGCATTTTCACCACCACGGCTACGTCACCGGGAACCCCCGGGTCCAGGCGCCGGCCGGCATCGGAGCAGACCGCCCCGAGGACCTGCCCGACGAGATGGACGTCCTGATCGTTGGATCCGGCCCGGCCGGAATGATCGCCGCCGCCCAGCTGGCCCAGTATCCGGAGGTCCACACCCGGATCATCGAGCGCCGCCCCGGCCGGCTGGAGGTCGGACAGGCCGATGGGATCCAGGCCCGCAGCGTGGAGACGTTCCAGGCCTTCGGATTCGCCGATGAGATCATCAACGAGGCCTACCGGATCACCGAGATGGCCTTCTGGAAGCCGGACCCGGAGAACCCAGATCACATCATCCGCACCGCCCGCCCCCTGGACGATGAGCACGGCATCAGCGAGTTTCCGCACTTGGTGGTCAACCAGGCCCGGGTGCTGGACTACTTCGCCGAGTCCATGGAGCGCTCTCCCTCCCGGATGAAGCCCGACTACGGGGTGGAGTTCCTGGACCTGGAGGTCACCGATGACCCCGACTACCCCGTCCAGGTGCAGGTCCGCCACCTCACCGGCAAGCACGAGGGCGCAGAGCGCACAGTGCGGGCGAAGTACGTGCTCGGCACCGACGGTGCCCACAGCCGCGTGCGCCGCTGCATCGGCCGCAAGCTCGACGGCGACACGGCCAAGCACGCCTGGGGCGTGATGGACGTGCTGGCCGAATCGGACTTCCCCGATATCCGGCTCAAATGCGCCATCCAGTCCCGCTCCGGCGGCAATATCCTCCACATTCCGCGCGAAGGCGGGCACCTGTTCCGGATGTATGTGGACCTGGGCGAAGTGGCCGACGACGACGGCGGGCGGGTGCGCCAGACCAGCCTGGACGAGATCATCGCCAAGGCGAACGCCATCCTGCACCCCTACTCGATCGATGTGCGGCACGTCGCCTGGAACAGCGTCTACGAGGTCGGCCACCGGGTCACCGATAAGTTCGACGACGTCCCGGCCGAGCTCACCGGGGAACGCACTCCTCGGGTCTTCATCGCCGGCGATGCCTGCCACACCCACAGTGCGAAGGCCGGGCAGGGCATGAACGTCTCCATGCAGGACGGTTTCAACCTCGGCTGGAAGCTCGGCCAGGTGGTCACCGGCCGCAGCCCGGAGTCGCTGCTGAGCACCTACTCGGAGGAGCGTCAGGTGGTGGCCCAGAACCTCATCGACTTCGACAAGGAATGGTCCACCCTGATGGCCAAGAAGCCCGAGGAGCTGGAGGACCCCTCCGTCATCGAGGACTTCTACGTGAAGACCTTCGAGTTCCCGGCGGGCTTCATGACCGAGTACCAGCCCTCGATGATCACCGGCACCACCGAGCACCAGGAGCTGGCCGCCGGCTTCCCGGTGGGCAAGCGGTTCAAGTCGGCCTGGGTCTCCCGTGTCTGCGACGGCAACCCGCTGCACCTGGGGCACCTGGCCACCGCAGACGGCCGCTGGAGGATCTACGTCTTCGCCGACTCCCCGGAGGCGGGGGAGGACTCGCAGCTGGCACGCTGGGCCGAGTGGTTCGCCCACGACCCCTCTTCCCCGCGGGTGCGGTTCACCCCGAAGGACGGCGACGACGACGCCGTCTTCGACGCCAAGGTGATCTACCAGCAGAAGCACCCTGAGATCGACATCAATGCCGCACCGCTGGCGTTCAAGCCGAAGGTGGGGCCCTACCGGCTGACCTACCTGAACAACATCTTCGGGGTGAACCCGGAGGAGGACATCTTCGATGTCCGCAGCATCAGCCGTGACGGGGCCGTGGTGGTGGTGCGCCCGGACCAGTATGTGGCTCAGGTGCTGCCGCTGACGGCAACTGCCGAGCTGGAGACCTTCTTCAGCGGGATCTTCCTGCCCCAGAACTGATCCGGCAGCACAGAAGGAGGCGGTGACCCCCACGGGGGCCACCGCCTCCTTCTGTATGGTCAGCGCCGCAGATCAGTCGGTGTAGCTGTAGAAGCCCCTGCCGGTTTTGCGGCCCAGCTCCCCGCGGGCCACCATGTCGCGCATCAGCTGGGGAGGCTCAAAGCGATCGCCCAGGGTGGAGTGAAGATACTCGGCGATCCCGAGGCGGACGTCCAGGCCGACGATATCGGTCAGCGCCAGCGGGCCGATGGGGAACTTATAGCCCAGCACCATCGCGTTGTCGATGTCTTCGGGCGAGGCCACGCCCTCCTCCACCATGCGGATAGCCTCCAGGCCGATGGCCACCCCCAGCCGGGAGGAGGCGAAGCCCGGTGCGTCCTTGACCACCACCGGTGTTTTGCCCAGTGCGGCCACCCAGTCCCGCGCCAGGGACTCCAGGTCATGGTGGGTCTGCTCGGCAAGAACCACCTCTACCAGCTTGGAGGCCGGCACCGGATTGAAGAAGTGCAGCCCGCAGAACCGCTCCGGGCGGCTGAGCTGCTCGGCCAGCTGGGTCACCGAGATCGAGGAGGTGTTGGTGGCCAGCCATGCCTCGGGATCCAGCTGCTCCTCGGCCTTCTGCAGGGAGGAGACCTTGATATCCCACTTCTCCGGCACCGCCTCGATGACCAGCTGGCAGTCGGCGAAGGCGGCATAGTCGGTGGAGGTGCTCAGCCCGGCAGTCCAGTCCTGCAGCGCACCGGTGATCTTGCCGCGGTCCAGGCTTGCTTCCAGATCGGAGGTGACGCGCTGGGCGGCAGCGGCTGCGGCGTCGTCGTCGATCTCCACCACCGTGACCTGCTCGGCTCCGGAGACCAGGAAGGCGTGGGCGATGCCGGCCCCCATCCTGCCGCCTCCCAATACGCCGATGCGGGAGGGAAGTGTCTCAGTCATTCTTCTCCTTGGTCTTTTTGCGGTCCAGGAATGCCTGCATGCGCTCGACCTTGGCCTGTGACTCGAACAGGATCGCCTGGGCCAGGTTGTCCACGTGGGGGTGAGCCTCCCGCGGCATGGCGAAGACCCGCTTGGAGACCTGAACCGCCAGCGGATCCTGGGCCGCGATCCGGTCGGCCAGCTCGTCAGCGGCGGTCAGGAGGTCCTCCGGCTCGTGGATGGCCGAGACCAACCCGTGCTGCAGCGCCTCTTCTGCGGAGAGGATCCGGCCGGCGAACAGCAGCTCCTTGGCCACCGACTCGCCGGCCAGCTCCTTGAGCCGCCAGAGCGCACCGGCGGCGGGGATGATCCCCAGGCCCGTCTCCGGCTGCCCGACTTTCACGCGCGGGGTGGCCAGGCGGAAGTCCGCGGCCCAGGCCAGCTCAGCGCCCCCGCCCAGGGCGTAGCCGTCGACGGCGGCGATGACCGGCATCGGAAGCTTGGCGATCCGGTCGAAGGCCGCAGAGTTGATGCCGCGCAGGGCGTCGTCCCGGCGGCGCTGCAGCAGCTGGCCGATATCAGCCCCGGAGGCGAAGATGCCCTTGCCCGCGGCCTCGGTTCCGGAGAGGATCAGGATCTTCGGGGCAGTCTCCAGGTGCTCACAGACGGCGTGGAGCTCGCCGATCATGGCGGCGTCGATGGCGTTGCGCACCTCAGGCCGGTTCAGCCGCGCATGCAGCCGGTCCTCCGATTCGGTGACGGTCAGTGCCTGGAAGTCTTCGGTATTCAGCATCTGGCTCATGATGTCCACCTCCGTGCGGATCCTCAGACCTTCTCCAGCAGCATCGCCGAGCCTTGACCCACGCCCACGCACATGGTGGCCAGGCCGCGGTCGAGGGAGTCGTCCTCCATGCGGCGGATCAGGCTGAGCACAATCCGCGACCCCGAGGAGCCCAGCGGGTGGCCCAGGGCGATCGCGCCGCCGTCGGTATTGACGATTTCTGGGTCCAGGCCCAGCCGGCGGATAGTGGCCAGCGACTGGGTGGCGAAGGCTTCGTTGAGCTCCACGGCCTCCAGATCCTCCAGACTCCAGCCGGTGCGCTCCAGGACCTTCTGCGTGGCAGGGACTGGGCCGATGCCCATAATGCGCGGGGGGACACCTGCGTTGGCCGAACCGGCGATCCTGGCGCGCGGGGTGAGCCCGTACTTCTCCACAGCCCGCTCCGAGGCCACGATGACCGCAGAGGCGCCGTCGTTCAGCGCCGAGGAGTTGCCGGCCGTGACCACGGAACCTCCGGGGACCACCGGACGCAGCCCGGCCAGGGCCTCCAGAGTGGTCTCCGGGCGCGGACCCTCATCGGTGTCCACCACTGTGACGGACCCTTTGCGTCCGGGCACCTCCACGGGAGTGATCTCCCGGGTGAGCCGGCCATTGGCTGCCGCGGCGGCCGCCCGCTGCTGGGAGGCCAGGGCAAAGGCGTCGGCGTCCTCGCGGGAGATGCCGTCCACCCGGGCGACCTCCTCAGCGGTCTCCGGCATGGAGTAGGTCCGGCCCTCATGCTCGAGGTGCTTCGGATTGACGAACCGCCAGCCGATGGAGGTGTCCGCCACCTCGCCGGGACGGGAGAAGGGCTTCTCCGGCTTGGCCATCACCCAGGGGGCGCGGGACATCGACTCCACTCCGCCGGCCACCACCAGATCGGCCGCGCCGGCGGCGATCATATGCTGGGCCTGGGCGATGGCGGACATTCCGGAGGCGCACAGCCGGTTGACGGTGATGCCCGGCACGGTCTCCTCGAAGCCGGCCAGCAGCCACGCCATGCGGGCCACATTGCGGTTCTCCTCGCCGGCGCCGTTGGCGTTGCCGAGGATCACCTCATCCACCTCGGCCGAAGGAATCCCGGAATCCTCGACCACCCGGCGGATCACCAGGGCGGCGAGGTCATCAGGCCGCACCGAAGACAGTGCCCCGCCGTAGCGGCCCACTGGGGTGCGGGTTCCAGAGACGAGAAAAGCAGCTGGTGCCACGGCTGAAGCCCTCCGATTTACTGACCGATCGTTCACTAATGCGTTCTTAGCCTGTCACGAAGGGGCTATGAGGTCAATCACAGCACCCCGGCTCAGAGATCGGCCAGCGCCGCAGCGGGATTCTCCATGCAGGTGGCCACATAGTTCAGGAAGCCGCCGGCCGCTCCGCCGTCGCAGACGCGGTGGTCGAAGGCGATGGTCAGTGTGGTCACCTTCCGCACGGCCAGTTCGCCGTCCACCACCCACGGGCGGTCCATGATCCGGCCGATGCCCAGGATCCCGGCCTCCGGGTGATTGATGATCGGGGTGGCGCCGTCGGAGCCGAAGACCCCGTAGTTGTTCACGGTGAACGTGCCGCCGGAGAGCTCCTTGCCGGAGAGCCGGCCCTCCCGGGCCGCCTCGGCCAGCCGCCGGATCTCGGCGTGCAGGTCCCGCGCCGAGAGCTGGTGGGCCTCACGCACCACAGGCACCACCAGGCCGGTCTCGGTCTGGGCGGCGAAGCCCAGATTGATGCCGTCGAGGTGGACGATCTGCTGGCCGGAGTCGGTGTCCTCGATCCGGGAGTTCAGCTCGGGGAACCGCTGCAGGCCGGCGATGACGAACCGGGAGAGGAATGCCAGCACCGAGGGTGCCTGCTGATCGGCTGACTTCAGCTCGCTGCGCAGCTCAAGCAGCTTGGTCACGTCGACGTCCTGCCAGACCGTTGCCTCAGGGATCTCCGTGCGGGACTGGGAGAGCTTGGTGGCGATCGCCCTGCGGATACCGGTCACCGGCACCCGCTGGCGCACCGCGAGCCCGGTGTGCGGATCGGTGTCGCCTGCTGAGGCCTCCGGGGCAGGGCTGTCAACCGCCGGGGCAGAGCTGGGTGCGGCCGCATCGGCGGCGGCTGTGACATCGGCGCGCATGATCAGACCGCCGGGGCCGGTCCCGGAGATCTGGCGCAGGTCCACGCCGTGCTCGCGGGCCAGGCGGCGCACCAGGGGAGAGGACACCCGCGGTGCCTTGGCCGGCGTCGCGGACGGATCGTGTGCCTCCGGCTGTGCGGATTTCGCGGTCTGGGATGTGCTCGGGGACTGGGCTGCCGCCTGTTCGCGCTCGCGGCGGCGACGGCGGCGGGAGCCGGTGGTCTCCGAGGTTCCGTAGCCGATGAGCACATTCCCCGAACCGGAGGATTTCTCCGCCGCGGCCCCGCCGTCGTCCGGGATGGCGGTGCCGGCGCGCTCCTCCTCGCGGTAGGACAGGGCTCCGGCGTCCTCACCGGCGGCGGCCGGGGCATCGTCTGCGGTGCGCACAGTGATCAGCGGCTTGCCGACCTCAAGGGTCTCGCCGACTTCGCCGTGCAGGGTCTCCACAGTGCCCTCATAGGGGCAGGGCACCTCCACCGCGGACTTCGCGGTCTCCACCTCGGCGATCGGCTGGTCCACGGAGACGGTGTCCCCCTCAGCGACCAGCCAGCTCAGCAGAGTGGCTTCGGTGAGGCCTTCGCCCAGGTCAGGCAGGTTGAACGTGGTCATGCTCAGTCCTCCCACTGAAGGTCGTCGAGGGCGTCGAGGATCCTGTCCACATCGGGCAGGTGGTGCTCCTCCAGCTTCGGGGCCGGATAGGGGATGTCGAAGCCGGTCACCCGCAGCACCGGGGAGGCGAGCGAATGGAAGCAGCGCTCCTGGATCCGGGCGGTGATCTCACTGGCCACTGAGGCGAAGCCCTGGGCCTCGGCGACGACGACGGCTCTGCCGGTCTTCTCCACGGTGGACTGCAGCGCGGCGTCGTCGAAGGGGACGATGCTGCGCAGATCCAGCACTTCGGCAGAGATTCCGTCCTCGGCGGCGACTTCGGCGGCCTTCAGCGCAGTCTCCACAGAGGGACCGTAGCTGATGATCGAGACGTCTGTGCCCTCCCGGGCGACGCGAGCGTTGGCCTCAGCCCCCACCCGGCGGTCCCCGGAGCCGGACTCGTACTCGGCGCGCAGGGCGGAGAGGTCCTCAGACTCCTTGGTCCAGTAGAGCTTCTTCGGCTCGAAGAAGACCACCGGATCCTCGGAGTCGATGGCCTCGCGCAGCATCAGGTAGGCATCGGCCACGGTGGCCGGGGTGAAGACCTTCAGGCCCGGCGTGTGGGCGTAGTAGGCCTCCGAGGAGTCGCAGTGGTGCTCGACTCCGCCGACGCCGCCGCCGTAGGGAATGCGGATCACAATGGGAAGCCGCACGGCCCCGCGGGTGCGGTTGGCCATCTTGGCGATGTGGCTGAAGATCTGCTCCAGAGCGGGGTAGGCGAAGGCGTCGAACTGCATCTCGATCACCGGGCGCATCCCGTTGATGGCCATACCCACCGCGGTGCCGGCAATCCCGGACTCCGCCAGGGGGGTGTCGAAGCAGCGGTCCTCGCCGAACCGCTTGGTCAGGCCGTCGGTGATGCGGAAGACCCCGCCCAGGGTGCCGACGTCTTCACCGAAGACCACCACAGAGGGATCGTTCTCCATGGCGTCGGACATGGCGGTGTTCAGCGCTGAGGCGAACGAGGTCGCCGTGCTTGCGGCAGCGGAGCTCATCAGGCAGTGCCTCCCTCTTCGGCGCGAGCCAGCTCATCGGCCAGCTGAGAACGCTGCTGGCGCAGCTGGGCCGTCGGCTCGGAATAGACGTGGTCGAAGAGCTCCAAGGGGTCGCCCTTGGGCTCGGCGGTCATCGCGGTGCGCAGCGAGGCGGCCACGCTTTCGGCGGTGGTGGAGAACTGCTCCTCGACGTCGCCGTCGAGCAGTCCCTTGCTGCTGAGGAAGGTGCGCATCCGCTTCAGCGGGTCTTTGCGCTTCCACTGCTCGACCTCCTCTGAGTCCCGGTAGCGGGTGGCGTCATCGGCGTTGGTGTGCGCCTGCATGCGGTAGGTGACCGCCTCCACCAGCAGCGGCATAGAGTGCTCCCGGGCCAGGTGCACGGCGCGGCGCAGCACCGCCAGCACGGCGACCATGTCATTGCCGTCCACCTGCTCGCCGGCCATGCCGTAGCCGATGGCCTTATGCGCCAGCGAGGGGGCGGCCGACTGATGCGACAGCGGCACCGAGATGGCGTAGCCGTTGTTCTGGACGAAGAAGACCACCGGCACCTCGAAGACTGCGGCGAAGTTCAGGGCCTCGTGGAAGTCACCCTCACTGGTGGCGCCGTCGCCGCACATGGCCAGCACCACAGTGTCCTCGCCGCGCAGCTTGGCCGCGTGAGCCACACCCACCGCGTGCAGCAGCTGGGTGGTCAGGGGGGTGGACATCGCACCGACCCGATAGGCGGTGGGATCGTAGCCGCAGTGCCAGTCGCCGCGGAAGGAGACCATGACATCCAGCGGGTCCACGCCGCGAGTGATCACGGCCACGCTGTCCCGGTAGGTGGGGAACATCCAGTCACCCTCGCCCAGGCACAGGGCGGCGCCGACCTGGCAGGCCTCCTGTCCGTGGGATGAGGGGTAGACGGCCATCCGGCCCTGACGGACCAGAGCGTAGTTCTGATCATTGATCCGGCGTCCGGCCACCAGGGACTCATAGGCCTTCAGCAGCACCTCGTCCTCCGGGATCGGGTACTCGTGGCCGGGGCCGGTGCCCTGCTGGTCCTCCGGCACCAGGGTGCCCTCCGGGGAGAGCATCCGGATCTGCTGCTGAGCCGGGAGCATGTACTGCTCCGGGGTGATCCCGAAGGAGCGGCTTGCCTCCACAATGCGGGTGGCCTGCTCGGCCTTCGGGTGCCCGGGCTCGGAGGCCGAGCCGCCCATCGGCGCTGCGTCCTGCGGGCCCGGCGGCGGGGTGCCGGGCGAGGTCTCGTCGGCGGTGCTCTCGGTCATGCTGCCTCCCAATCTGCACATGTGACCTGGACCATAGATGGCCCTAGTCTGGCGGATCTCCGGGATGTCTGCCACATTCTGCCGATTTTGCAGACTTGTTCTTCTGTCAGCGGCGGTTTGCCAGACAATTTGTCGCCATGTGGGCACAATTCGGTGCTAGTGTCCAACTCATGAAAACCCTGGACTCCACTGATCATGCCCTGCTGGCCGCTCTGAGCCGCGATGCGCGAGCCTCCGTCACCGCCCTGGCCGAGGAGCTCCACCTCTCCCGCGCCAATGCCTATGACCGGATCGCCCAGCTGCGCGCCTGCGGTGTGCTTCAGGGCTACACCGCGCGCATCGACGCTCGCGCCGCCGGGCTGGAGACGGCCGCCTATGTGTTCGTGACGCTGAAGCAGGACGATTGGGAGGTGCTGCGGGCGGCGCTGGCCGAAGAGCCGGCGGTGCGGCACCTGGCGCTGGTGGGTGGTCAGTACGATGCCGTGCTGCTGGTGCGCACCCGCACAGTGGAGGAGCTGCGCAGGGTGATCTTCGAGCGCATCCAGCCCCTGCAGTGCGTCCAGAGCACCCAGACGGCGCTGATCTTCGATGACCACACCCAGCATCTGCATCCGGTGCCGGAGGATCGGGACAGGTGATGCGCTGTGACCTGCAGCACGGTAGGATGCCCATAAATACTGACCGATCGGTCAGTAGTGTGTGTTCGGTGAAGGAGAGGTAACCACGCCATGACTGCTGCCCCCACGGAGACGACCAGCCGCGCCGAAGCCCCGGTCCTGCCCAGCTACATCGCCGGGGAGTGGTGGACCCCCCAGGCACCGGAGCGAATCGCGGAGATCCGAGACGCATCCACCGGCCAGCCTGTCTGCTCAGTCAGCACCGACGGCTTGGACACGGCCGCCGCCGTGGACTACGCCCGCACCGTGGGTCAGGCCGGACTCGGGGAGCTGACCTTCCACCAGCGCGCCCTGCGCCTGAAGCAGCTGGCGCTTTTCCTCAGCGAGCACAAGGAGCCGCTCTACGAGCTCTCGGACAAGACCGGAGCCACTCGCAAAGACCACCTGATCGACGTCGACGGCGGCATCGGCACCCTCTTCGCCTACTCCTCCAAGGCGCGCAAGGAGCTGCCGAACTCGAACGTGATCATCGACGGCGCGGTCGAGCAGCTCTCGCGCGACGGCAGCTTCATCGGTGAGCACATCTACACCCGCCTGACCGGCGTGGCGGTGCAGATCAACGCCTTCAACTTCCCGGTGTGGGGCATGCTGGAGAAATTCGCCCCCAGCTTCATCGCCGGTGTGCCGACCATCGTCAAGCCCGCCAGCCAGACGGCCTACGTCACCGAAGCCTGTGTGCGGCTGATGCTGGACTCCGGTCTGCTGCCCGAAGGGTCCCTGCAGTTGATCTCCGGTTCAGCCCGGGATCTGCTGGACCACCTGGACCACCGGGACCATGTGGCGTTCACCGGTTCCGCCGGCACCGCCCAGACGCTGCGTTCCCACCCCAGCGTGCAGCAGCAGGGAGTCCGGTTCACCGCGGAGACCGACTCGCTCAATGCCGCCATCCTGGGGCCCGACGCCGGGCCCGGCACCCCTGAGTTCGACGCCTTCATCAAGGCCGTGGTGCAGGAGATGACGGTCAAGGCCGGCCAGAAGTGCACCGCCATCCGCCGCACGATTGTGCCCAGCGAGCACGTCGATGCCGTAGTGGACGCCCTGCGCGCCCGGGTGGAGTCCCGCGCGGTGCTGGGTGATCCGCGCGATGCGGACACCACCGTGGGCGCGCTGGCCTCGAAGGACCAGCAGCAGGAGGTCTCCTCTGCGGTGCAGCGGCTGGTCCAGGCCGGCGGAGAAGTCTGCTTCGGCGGCCCGGAGGCTCTGGGGGCGCTCGCCGGCGCTGACCAGGGCGCGTTCTTCCCGGTGACCGCCCTGAAGTTCAGCCGGTCCCGCACTCCGGAGGTGCACCAGGTGGAGGCTTTCGGGCCGGTGACCTCGGTGCTGGGCTACTCGGACATCGACGACGCCGTGGACCTTGCCGCTCTGGGCGGCGGATCCCTGGTGGCCACTGTATGCACCCACGATCCGCAGATCGCCGCGGAGTTCGTCCGCGGCATCGGATCCCACCACGGGCGGGTGCACCTGCTGGACCGCGACGACGCGAAGACCTCCACCGGCCACGGCTCTCCGCTGCCGCACCTGGTCCACGGCGGGCCCGGCCGCGCCGGCGGGGGAGAGGAGCTGGGCGGTATGCGCGGGGTGAAGCACTATATGCAGCGCACCGCCATCCAGGGCACCCCGGATCTGCTCACCGGCATCACCGGGGTGTGGCACCGGGGAGCGAAGGCTCGCACGGCCACACCGGAATCAGTGGCCTCCGGAGAGGCCGTGCATCCGTTCCGCAAGCCTCTGGCCGAGCTGCGGATCGGAGATCAATTCGCCTCCGGCCTGCGCGAGGTGCGGCTGGAGGACATCGAGGCCTTCGCCGAGTCCACCGGGGACACCTTCTACGCCCACACCAATGAGGAAGCCGCCACGGCCAACCCGTTCTTCCCCCGCCGGGTGGCCCACGGCTACCTGCTGGTCTCCTGGGCGGCAGGCCTGTTCGTGGAGCCCGCCCCAGGGCCGGTGCTGGCGAACACGGGCCTGGAGAACCTCAGCTTCCTCACGCCGGTCACCTATGGCGACTCGATCCGGGTGACCCTGACGGCCAAGCAGATCACCCCGCGAGAGACCGATGACTACGGTGAGGTCCGCTGGGACACCGTGCTGCACAACCAGAATGATGAGATCGTCGCCACCTACGATGTGCTGACCCGCGTGGCCAAGGAGGTGCCCGACTGGGCTGAGCAGTGAGCGAGTTTCTTAGCGGGCGGTTCACCGGTTCGGCTCCGAGGACCGCGCGGTAGAACTCGGTGCACACTCAGTTTCGCGGGCACATCAGCTGAGTCTCGTCGGCTTCAGGCGTATGTCGGCCGTTCGACGTACTCTGGAAGACATGACACCGGAGACCGCGACTCTGATCCGAGACGGGCTCGCGCTCGATGCCGATCAGCGCGCGGTCGTTGCCAACGCTCTGCTCGAAAGCCTCCACGACGCAGATGACACGAGCGACGTCGATGCCGCCTGGCGCGCCGAAGCCACCCGGCGACTGGCCGAGGCACGCGTCGGTGTCGTCGTGCCGGTGGATGCCGACGAGCACTACGCCCGTCTGCGCGCCTCGCTCACCGAATGACCCCGCCACAGCGGGAACAACCCGAAGCCTATGGGGCTCAGCTCACCAGCCCGTCCGGGGACAGCTCTACCGACCTTCAAAGCGGGGCTTGCGCTTTGCCTGGAAGGCGGCGAAGCCTTCGGCGTAGTCCTCGGTGGAGCACAGGGCCGCCTGGGCGCGATTCTCGGCATCCAGGGACTCCCACAGGCCGACCCGTTCATCACGAATCTGGGCCACCAGCTTCTTCGAGGCCCGGAAGGCTTCGGTGGCGCCGGCCGCAGCCTTCTGGGCCTTCTGGACGGTGAAGTCCACCAGCTCCTCGGCCGGCACGGCACGGGAGAACAGGCCGGAGGCGACGGCTTCCGCGCCGCTGATCAGCTCAGCGGTGTAGATCAGATCCAGGGTGCGGTGGGCGCCGAGGCGCTCCACAAAGAGTGCGTGACCCCCGGAGTCCAGGGTGGCGCCCAGGGAGGCGAAGGGTGAGCCGATCTTGGCATTCTCGGCCACGTAGACCACATCGGTGGCGATGGCCAGGCCCAGACCCACGCCCAGGCAGGCGCCGTGGACCGCAGCGAAGGTCGGGGCGGGGAACTCAGCCATCCGCCGCAGCAGCGGGGTGACCTTCCCGCCCAGGTAGCCCATTACGTCATCGGTGGCCGGATCGACGGCGGAGATATCGCGGCCGGCGCAGAAGCCGCGGCCCTCCCCGCGCAGCATGAGGGCCCGCACCCCGGCCGCCTCCGCCTGGCAGTAGGCGTCGTCGAGCTCGGAGAGTGCCTCTTCGTTCAGTGCGTTGAGCTTCTCCGGCGCATTGAGCACCACTTCAGCCACGTCGCCGTCGATCCTCAGGTCAATCATCGCAGTGCTCCTCATTCAGGCGTCGTAGTCGACCACAAGCTTCTCGGAGGTCGGGCGGGTCTGGCAGGTCAGCACATAGCCGGCCTGCAGCTCGTCGGCCTCCAGCGCGTAGTTCTCTTCCATCTCGAACTCGCCGGAGACCACCTTGGCCCGGCAGGTGCCGCAGACTCCGCCGGCGCAGGCGAAGGGCACATCCGAGCGGGAGCGCAGCGCAGCATTGAGCACAGTCTCCCGGGCGCTGACCGGGGAGCTGACCTGCCCGGTGAGCCCGTCCAGGGTGAACTCGATCTCCACCTGCTTGCCTTCAGGGTCTGCGGCGACGCTGCGGCCCTGATGACCGGCCGGACGGTCGGGTCGTCCGGTGGTGAACAGTTCGAAGCGCACCTTCTCGGCCGGCACGCCCCGGGAGGCAAGCTCGTCGCGGACCAGCTGCACCAGCTCGAAGGGACCGCAGAGGAACCATTCGTCGGTCTCTTCGGTGCGCAGCACATGATCCAGTAGGGAGCGCAGCTTCTCAGCATCGATGCGTCCGGTCAGCAGCGGGTTGAGCCGCTGCTCGCGCGAGAGCACGTGGTGGACGGCGAACCGAGAGGGGTAGCGGTCCTTCAGGTCGCCGATCTCCTCGGCGAACATCACATCGGCGGCTGAGCGGTTGGCGTAGACCAGGTCGAAGCTCGCCTTCTCCGAGGCCTGAAGCACCGAGCGGGCGATCGCCATAATCGGAGTGATGCCGGATCCGGCGGCAAAGGCGACCAGCCTGGCATCGGCCCGCCGGGCCACGGCGTCCTCGGCCAGGGACTCCGGGCTGTTCATGGAGGTGATGGCCGTCTTGGACACGAAGGCCCCTGAGGGGTTCATCACCTCCAGAGTGTCGCCTGGCTTCAGCTGCTCATTGGCCCAGGTGGAGAACAGCCCGCCGATGTCACGCTTGATCGCCACGCGGATCTCACCGGGCACCGGCTCGGTGCAGATGGAGTAGGAGCGGCGGACTTCCTGGCCCTCGATCTCAGCCCGCAGCGCCACATACTGGCCCGGCGCGTAGTCGAAGTCGTCCTGCAGATGCTCCGGGACCGCGAAGGTGACCTCCACCGAGTCCTCCGTCAGCCGCCGCACATCGGCGACCCGGAGGGTGTTGAAGGTGGCACGACGGCGTGCCGGAGCGTCGGGCTGCGAGGCCCGGGGAGTCTCTACGGTCATTACAGCACCTTGAAGTAGTCGAAGGGTTCCAGGCAGCTGCGGCACTGGTACAGGGCTTTGCAGGCGGTGGAGCCGAACCGGGCCAGCTCCTTGGTGTCCAGCGAGTCGCACCGGGGGCATTTCACGCTCAGCCCCACCGGAATGGGGCCTTCGCGCACCGGGGCTGAGCCGGTGGGCGGTGTGATGCCGTAGGCGCGCAGCTTCTCCTTTCCCTCCTCGGTCATCCAGTCTGTGGTCCAGGAGGGTTTCAGGACGGTCTGCACCTCTACGGGGTCGTAGCCCTGGTGCCGAAGTGCGGCGGAGACGTCCTCGGTGATGGTGTCCATGGCCGGGCACCCGGAGTAGGTGGGGGTGATCACGACGACGGCGCCGCCGTCGTCGGTGGCCGCGGCGGCGCGCAGAATGCCCAGGTCTGCGATGCTGAGCACCGGAATCTCGGGGTCGTTGACCCTGGCTGCGGCGTCCCAGACCCTGGCGTCGGCCTCAGCAGTGGGCCGCACGCCGTCGGGGCTCAGCCGGGCAGCGTTGGTGGTGGCCACTGGATCCTCCTTTCACCAGGTGGCGCCGGGGTGCTGACGGGCCAGCACCTGCATCTCCGCCAGGATGTAGCCGCGGTGCTCAGAGAACCGGCCGGTGCGGTCTGCGCCGTAGGCTCCCTTGACCTCCGGCACGGTGAGGCCGGCCTCCTCAATGACGGTCCTCAGGCGCTGCATCACCGGCTCGCGCAGGCTGGAGGGCAGGACGGCGATGTCCGCTTCGGCCAGCTGGGTGGTCGGGTCGACGTCGACGAACAGCTCCTCCACATAGGCCCAGACATCCTCCAGTCCGGCCTGCATCCGCCGGTGCGACTCCTCGGTGCCGCCGCCCAGGCGCCTGACCCACTGGGCGGCGTGATCCTGGTGGTAGTCGACCTCTTTGAGCGCCTTGTCGGCGATGGCCGCCAGGGTCTCATCAGCGGAGTCCACCAGCCGGCTGTAGAGCTCCCGGGCGTAGAAGCTGAAGATCAGCTGGCGGGCGATGGTCTTGCCGAAGTCGCCGTTGTCCTGCTCCACCAGGCGGACGGAGCGGAACTCCTCCTCATCCCGGAAGTAGGCCAGATCGTCCTCAGTCTTGCCCCAGGCGGAGCCGGCATAGGTCAGGAAGAACCGGGCGTGGCCCAGCAGGTCCAGGGCGATGTTGCCCAGGGCGATGTCCTCCTCCAACTCCGGGGCGCGGGAGATCCACGCCCCCAGGCGCTGGGCCAGCATCAGCGAGTCATCTCCGAGCATCAGCGCGTAGCGGGCGGTGGCCTCATCGGCGCTGGCCCCGCTGGAGCGCAGCTCCTCCGGGGTGATGGCCTGGCCCACGGAGATGCGGGTGGCCGAGTCCTGGGAGGTGAATCCGCTCATAGGTGCGGCACCCCCTCGGACTGCGTGTAGTAGGTGGCATGCCGGTAGGCCTTGCCCTGCGGGGATTCGAAGAAGCCGCCCTTGGAGTCCGGGTCCGAGGCGGTGATCTCCGCGGCCGGAACCACCCAGATGGAGGTGCCCTCATTGCGCCGGGTGTAGAGATCCCGGGCATTGCGCAGCGCCATGCTGGCGTCCGGGGCGTGCAGGGACCCGGCGTGGACATGAGAGAGTCCGCGCGCGCTGCGCACAAAGACCTCCCACAGCGGCCAGGCGCTGCGGTCCGCGGGATCGGTCGCTACCACGCCGCCGGCGGGGATCTCTTCAGTGCCCTCAGGGGTCTTATCCGGCATGAATGACCTCTTCTCTGATTCGGTGTGCGAAAAGCTCAGGCGCTCAGCAGCGCGGTCTCCCGCGCCTGGGCGTCCTGCTTGGCGGCGTAGGCGGCTGCGGCTTCGCGCACCCACGCACCCTCGTCCCGGGCCCGGCGGTAGTGGGCGAGGCGCTGGTGGTTCAGCGGCCCGTTGCCCTTGACCACGGAGAAGAACTCATCCCAGTCCAGCTCGCCGAAGTCGTAGTGCCCGCGCTCCTCGTTCCACTTCAGATCCGGGTCCGGAAGCGTCAGGCCCAGGGCCTCGGCCTGGGGAACGATCATGTCCACAAACCGCTGGCGCAGCTCGTCATTGGAGAACCGCTTGATGTTCCAGGCCATGGACTGCTGCGAGTTCGGCGACTCGTCGTCCGGGGGACCGAACATCTGCAGGGCCGGGCCGTAGAACCGGTCCACAGCATCCTGAGCCATCTGCTTCTGCGCTTCAGTGCCGTGGGAGAGCGTATAGAGGATCTCCCAGCCCTGCCGCTGGTGGAAGGACTCCTCCTTGCAGATGCGCACCATCGCGCGTCCGTAGGGGCCGTATGAGGCCCGGCAGAGCGGGACCTGGTTGGTGATCGCCGCGCCGTCGACCAGCCAGCCGATGGCTCCGACGTCGGCCCAGGTGCGGGCCGGATAGTTGAAGATGGAGGAGTACTTGGCCTTGCCGGTGTAGAGCTGCTGGTACATCTCATCCCGGGAGGTGCCCAGGGTCTCGGCCGCCGAGTAGAGGTAGAGGCCGTGTCCGGCCTCGTCCTGCACTTTGGCCATCAGCACGGCCTTGCGCTTCAGCGACGGCGCACGGGTGATCCAGTTGCCTTCCGGCTGCATGCCGATGATCTCCGAATGGGCATGCTGCGACACCTGGCGCACCAGCGTCTTCCGGTAGTGATCAGGCATCCAGTCGCGCGGTTCGACGCGCTTGTCCTCAGCAATGAGCTCTTGGAACCGCTCCCAGCCCACGCGCGCCTCGTCGGCGGCGCGGCGTGCCTGTTCGGTGATCGGCTCGGCAGCGGCCTGGCTGCCGACCGCCTGCAGATGTGCCTGCTGTGCGGACATGGTCCACCTCCTGAATTACTGACCGTTCGTTCAGTATACCGAGGCGGTGTGACGTGCACAACCCTCTTCAGCGGCTGCGGCTGCGCAGTCCGTGCAGCAGCATCTCCACCACCGTCTCGGTCAGCGGGGCGGCAGAGTCGGCGCGCTCGGGCCGGTACCAGTCCACGATCGAATTGACCATGCCCATCGCCAGGCGTGAGGCGGTGCGCGCATCGATGTCGCTGCGCAGATCGCCGTCCTGCTGCGCCTGGCTGATCAGAGAGGCGATGCGCAGGGTGATCTCGCGGCGCCGGCGCAGGGCCGCAGACTCCAGCTCAGAGTTGCCGCGCAGCCGCAGCAGCAGGGTGACATAGGGCAGCGAGCGGGTCAGCACCTCCACTGAGCCGCGGATCACCGACTCCAGCTCCACCACCGCGGGGGCATTGAGGGCCTCCGCCTCGGCCACCACCTGCTCCAGCTCGCTCAGCGAGTGGCTCAGCGCGGCGTCGAGGATCTCCTCCTTGGACTTCACATGGTGGTAGATCGCAGATTTGGAGATCCCCAGCTCCTCGGCGAGCACTCCCATGGAGGTCGCCTCATAGCCGTGGCGGTTGAAGACCTCCACGCACACCCGCACCAGCGTGTCGCGGTCATAGCCGGGCCGCCCCCGTTTGGGAGCGCGCGGGGCGGCGGCAGCAGTATGTGGGTTCACGTCTCTTCCTTCGCCGGGCTGACCCATCGGACTCGGCTACCAGGGTAGCCGCCGCCCGCCGCTCACTTCGGCCGCTTGTCATAGACCCGGCGCAGCTTGCCGGAGGAGCGTGCCAGCGTATCCGGCTCGGCCACCTGGACCTCGCAGCTGCAGCCGATGGTGGTCTTGATCCGCTGCTGCAGCTCGGCTCCTGCGGCCTGCCCTTCCGCTGCGGAGACGTCCGGGCGCCGCTCGATGTGCACTGTCATCTGGTCCATCGTGCCCGGCCGGGTGATCTCCAGCTGGAAGTGCGGGGAGAGTCCGCTGATGCCCAGGGCGATCTCCTCGATCTGGGTGGGGAACAGGTTCACCCCGCGCAGGATGATCATGTCATCGGTGCGCCCGGTGATCCGGCCCATCCGCCGGTGGCCGGGGCGCACTGTTCCCGGCAGCAGGCGGGTCAGATCGTGGGTGCGGTACCGGATGATCGGCAGCGCCTCCTTGGTCAGGGTGGTGAACACCAGTTCGCCGTGCTGCCCGGTGGGCAGCACCTCCTCGGTCATCGGGTCGATGATCTCGGGCCGGAAGTGGTCCTCCCAGATGGTGGAGCCGTCCTTGCGCTCGGCAGACTCCCCGGCCACCCCGGGGCCCATCACCTCGGAGAGGCCGTAGATGTCGCAGGCGGTCATCCCGAAGGTCTTCTCGATCTCATGGCGCATCTCCTCCGTCCACGGCTCGGCGCCGAGGATCCCGACCTCCAGGGAGGTCTCGCGCGGATCGATGCCCGCGGCGGAGAAGGCGTCTGCCAGTGCCAGCAGGTAGGTGGGGGTGCACATGATCACCCGGGGCTGGAAGTCGGTGATCAGCTGCACCTGCTTCTCGGTCTGGCCTCCGGACATCGGCACAGCGGTGGCGCCCAGCTTCTCGATCCCGTAGTGGGCGCCGAGCCCGCCGGTGAACAGTCCGTATCCATAGGCGTTGTGCACCAGGTCTCCGGGCCGCGCTCCGGAGACGCGCATGCAGCGGGCCAGCAGAGTCGCCCACCGCTCGATGTCGCCTGCGGTGTAGCCGACCACTGTGGGCTTGCCGGTGGTCCCGGAGGAGGCGTGCACCCGCCGCAGCTGCTCCCGGGGCACAGCGAAGGCCTTGAACGGGTAGGCCCGGCGCAGAAACTCCTTATCGGTGAACGGAAACTTCGCCAGGTCCTCCAGCGACTGCAGGTCGCCCGGCCCCACCCCGTGGGCGTCATAGAGCTCGCGGTAGGCCGGCACATTCTCATAGGCGTGGCGGATGGTGGCCTGCAGCCGGCTCAGCTGCAGCTGTTCGATCTCCTCGCGGCTGAGCAGCTCCTCGCCGTCGGGCTCGGCCGCCGGAGTGGGGGCGGCGGCAGTGGTGCGATAGGCCCGGCTGACTGCGTTCTCCCGGGCGTGGGGGACCGGGGCCTCGGCGGCGCCGGTCTCAGCGGCGGGGGACTCGCCGGCGGCGGGTGCGGAGCTCATAGGGCGGATCACCTCGTACTCAGGGCTTGGGGATGGTGCGGGAGCGGCCGCGGAACACAGCCAGGAGCTCCTCATCACGGGTGACGACGACGTCGTAGACGCCGCTGCGGCCGGCCGAAGCCACCGGGAGGGCCTCAGCCACCAGAACATCGCCGATGCGGGCCGGCTTGATGAAGTTGATATCAGCACCGGAGGCCACTGTGATGGTCTGCTCGTCCCCGGCGGGGTCATTGCAGGCCATGGCGAAGCAGGTGTCAGCCAGCGCGAACATCATGCCGCCGTGGAGGATCTCGAATCCGTTGGTCATCTCCGGGCGCACTGTCATGCGCAGCTTGGCGTGGCCGGGCTCGGCCAGCAGAACCTCGACGCCGAGCCAGTCGCTGCACCGGTCGGTTTCCAGCATGACGTGGTGCGGCGCAGTCTCGGTGCGGACCTCGGGCATGGATGCTCCTCACATGATTTCCAGACCAATCGGTCAGTAAGTCAACTCAAGCACCGGCTCAACGTGATGTCAAGCACACTCGCTTCCGCCTCTAGGATGGGGCCATGACCGCCGGACGGTACGCGCCCAGCCCCTCAGGAGACCTGCATGTGGGCAATCTGCGCACCGCGGTCCTGGCCTGGCTCTTCGCCCGCTCCACGTCCCGGCCCCTGCTGCTGCGCTACGAGGACCTGGATGCGTCCCGGACGGTGACCGGCTCAGACCGGCGGCAGCGGGAGGACCTAGAGGCTGTGGGCATCAGCTTCGACGCCGAGCCGCTCTACCAGTCCCAGCGCAGCCGGGTCTACGACGACGCCGTCGCACAGCTTCGCCAGAGGGGGCTGGTCTATGAGTGCTTCTGCACCCGTCGCGAGATCCAGGAGGCTCCCCGGGCCCCGCACGCGCCTCCCGGGGCGTATCCGGGCACCTGCCGGCAGCTCAGCCCGGACCAGCGGAGACGCCGGGCGGCCCAGCGCCGCCCCGCGCTGCGGCTGCGAGCGGAGGTGGACGAGTACACCGTGACCGACCGGCTGCTGGGGCAGATCACCGCGGCGGTGGACGACGTCGTGCTGGTGCGCAATGACGGAACGGCCGCCTACAACCTGGCCGCAGTGGTCGATGACCAGCTCACCGGGGTGGACCAGGTGGTGCGCGCCGATGACCTGGCCGACTCCGCGCCCCGGCAGGCCTATCTGCGTGAGCTGCTGTACGGGGCTGAGGCGGCCCGGGCCGTGGAGTACGCCCATGTGCCGCTGGTGGTCAATGCCGAAGGCCGCCGGCTGGCCAAGCGTGACGGGGCGGTGACTCTGGAGCAGCTGGCCGAGCAGCAGGTGACCGCCGAGCAGGTTCGTGACCGGCTGCTGGTCTCCCTGGGGCTGCCGCCCGGACCGCTGCCTCAGGCGCTGGAGGCCTTTGATCCGGCTGCGCTGCCGGCCGAACCGTGGGTCTGGTCACTGTGAGGGGCTGATCACAGCGAGATCAGCACCAGCGTGGCGCCGAATACCAGCCCGGATGCGATGAGCACCACGCTGGTGTAGCTGAGGATGTCGCGCATCTTCAGCCCGGCGATCGCCAGCAGCGGAAGGGCCCAGAACGGCTGGATCATATTGGTCCACTGATCGCCGTAGGCCACCGCCATGATCGCCACCGCCGGATCGGTGCCCAGCGACTCGGCGGCTTCCAGCAGAATCGGAGCCTGCACGGCGATCTGGCCTCCGCCGGAGGGGACGAAGAAGTTCACCAGCCCGGCTGAGAGGAAGGCCAACAGGGCGAAGGTGTGCTCGGTGGAGATGGCGACGAACGCCTCCGAGATCACCGTCATCAGCCCGGTGCCGGCCATGATCCCCAGGATGCCGGCGTAGAGCGGGAACTGCAGCAGGATCTCGCCCACATTGGAGGCGGCCTGCTTGGTGAGCGCGATCAGTTCGAATGGGCTGCGCACCAGCAGCATGATCAGCGCCAGGAAGCTCCAGTTGACGATGTCCAGGGTCAGGTTGCCTCCGCCGGAGAAGTGGATCACCAGATAGGCGACCAGCATCAGCCCGAGCAGGAGTGTAGGGATCCGGGAGGCGTCCACCCGGTCGGCGGGGGTGACCACCTCGTCCTCGACGGGTACATCTGCTTCGCGGGCGTCGACGGTCAGCGGCACCAGGGTCTCCTCCCGGCGCGGGGCCACCAGGCAGAGCGCCCCGGCGACCACCAGGATGGTCACCAGGCAGGCGATCATATTCCAGCCGGAGAAGATGGTCTCACCGATCGGCAGCGGGGCGCCGAGCTGCTCGGCGACGAAGGAGTCCGGGGTCGCCGCAGTCAGCGGGCCGGAGGCCGAGTAGCCCATATGCCACACCACGAACCCTGAGAAGCCGGACGCCACCAGCATGGGGAAGTGCACCGTCACTCCTCGGCTGCCCAGCACGTGGGCGACCTCGCGAGCCAGCAGGCCGCCGACCACCAGGCCCAGGCCCCAGGTGATCAGGCTTGCCGCCGCCGCCACCAGGAAGACGAACAGGTAGGCCTGCAGCGCGGTCTGCGGAACCTTCGCCAGCGCGCGCAGCAGCCGGCGCACCGGCCCGGTGTTGGCCAGGATGTAGCCCAGGAACAGGATCAGGGCCATCTGGGTGATGAACGCCAGCAGGCCGGCCAGCCCGATGCCCCATTCCTCCACCACCTGCACCGGGCCGGCGTCGGTGAAGATCAGGGCAAGGATCGCCACAATGAAGGTCAGCGCGATCGCGAAGACCAGGGCTGAGGGAATCAGCTTCTCCACCAGCGAGTTCAGCGGGCGCATCACTGCGCCCAGCACAGCACCGTTGGAGCGGGAAGAGGTGGGGGTCGTCATCGTGCGAAACTCCTTGCGGCAGAAGAAGTGATCCGAGTCACAACGGTAGCACCGCCGTGGCCGCGGTTGTCCGTCTTCGCTGCGCGGTGCGTGCCTCGGCTGTGACCGCCTATGATGTGACTCCAAGCACTGAACCCGGGCACGAGCTGAGGAGCGGAGACACTATGGGCGCAACGGTACTGGTCAGCGGAGCACGCACTCCCATCGGCAAGCTCATGGGCTCGCTGTCCAGCCTGACGGCCGCGCAGCTGGGCACAGCAGCCATCGACGGCGCCCTGCAGCGGGCCTCGGTGGACCCTGAGGCCGTGGACTACGTGGTGATGGGCCAGGTCATCCAGGCCGGCGCCGGGCAGAACCCGGCGCGCACCGCCGCCCTGGGGGCCGGCATCCCGGCCTCAGTGCCGTCCATCACCATCAATAAGGTCTGCCTCTCCGGGCTGAACGCGATTGCCTATGCCGATCAGCTCATCCGCGCCGGAGAGTGCCAGATCGTGGTGGCCGGGGGAATGGAATCGATGTCCCAGGCGCCGCACCTGCTGCCCGGTTCGCGGAAAGGGTTCACCTACGGGGACACCGCCCTGGTGGACTCCATGGCCTACGACGCGCTCTACGACCAGGCCACCGGGCAGTCCATGGGCGCCCTGACCGAGTCCTGCAACACCGGCGAGGCGGAGGTCAGCCGCGCCGAGCAGGACCAGCTGGCAGCGGCCTCCCACCAGCGGGCTGAGGCAGCCTGGGAGCGGGGAGTCTTCGACGAGGAGGTCGTGCCCGTCCAGGTGCCCCAGCGCAAGGGCGACCCGGTCACCGTGACCCGGGATGAGGGGATCCGCTCCGGAGTGGATGCCGAGTCCATGGGGCGGCTGCGTCCGGCCTTCGCCGCGGAGGGGACCATCACCGCCGGCTCGGCCTCGCAGATCTCCGACGGCGCCTGTGCGGTAGTGGTGATGTCTGAAGAGAAGGCCCGTGAGCTGGGGCTGACGCCGCTGGCCCGCATCGGCGCCCACGGCATGGTGGCCGGCCCGGACTCGAGTCTGCAGCTGCAGCCGGCCAATGCGATCGCCGAAGCCTGCCGCAAGCAGGGGATCAGCCCCTCAGCCCTGGATCTGGTGGAGATCAACGAGGCATTCGCCGCAGTCGGCGTGGCCTCCGCCCGTGCCCTGGGCATCTCCCTGGAGAAGGTCAACGTCAACGGCGGTGCGATCGCACTGGGCCACCCGGTGGGAGCCTCCGGGGCCCGCGTGGCGCTGCATCTGGCCCTGGAGCTGGCCCGCCGCGGCGGCGGCACCGGCGCTGCCGGACTCTGCGGAGGCGGCGGTCAGGGCGATGCCCTGATTCTCACCGTCTGACTCCGCAACCGGGGCCGGAGCGTCCACATGTCGAAATATGGTGCTCCGACTTGCAGTCCGGCGTCTGAACGAGCAGACTTTTCCTTAGGTCAAGAGTGCCAGCGCAAAACCCCGGTTTGCTGGCCGGCAACCCTCCAGTTCGCGGTGGGGTGCCCCGGGTGACGACCTGGCCGCAGGCCCCATGGCTGCGGCAAGCGCGGACCTCTGCTTTTCACAGTTGAGGTCTGAAGAGCCACTGTGAAAAGGAGCATTCTGATGCCAGAGAACTCATTCGACCCGGCCGCCGCCCGTTTCGAGACCCGGCAGATCCACGCCGGAGTGGAGCCCGATCCCGGATCCGGGGCCCGCGCCCTGCCCATCCAGCAGACCACCAGCTTCGTCTTTCCCGGCACTGAGGCAGCGGCCAAGCGGTTCGGCCTGGAAGAGCTGGGCCCCATCTACTCGCGGTTGACCAACCCGACCGTGGAGGCGGTGGAGAACAAGATCGCGGCCCTCGAAGGGGGCGTCGGCGCTCTGGCCGTGGGTTCGGGCCAGGCGGCCACCACCCTGGCGCTGCTCAACATTGCCGAAGCCGGCAGCCACGTAGTGGCCTCCCCTTCGCTCTACGGCGGAACCCAGAACCTCTTCAAGCACACACTGTCCAAGCTGGGGGTGCAGGTCAGCTTTGTGGAGGACCCCGATGATCCGGAGTCATGGCGAGCCGAGATCCGGGAGAACACGGTCGCCTTCTTCGCCGAGACCGTGGCCAACCCGCGCGGTGACGTGCTGGACCTGGAGGCCGTTGCCGGTCTCGCCCACGACTACGGCGCCCCGCTGATCGTGGACAATACGCTGCCCACCCCGTATCTGCTGCGGCCCATCGAGTATGGAGCCGACGTCGTCGTCCACTCCGCGACCAAATTCCTCGGCGGACACGGCACCGCGATCGCTGGGGTGATCGTGGACTCCGGCCGGTTCGACTACACCAGCCAGCCCGAGCGGTTCCCGGGATTCAACACCCCTGATGAGAGCTATCACGGGCTGGTCTACGGCCGAGACCTGGGTGAGGGCGGCATCTTCGGGGTCAACCTGTCCTACATCCTGAAGGCTCGTGTGCAGCTGCTGCGCGACCTGGGCCCCTCCCTCTCCCCGCACAACGCCTTTGAGCTGAACCTGGGCCTGGAGACGCTCAGCCTGCGCGTGGAGCGGCACGTGGCCAATGCGCAGCGGGTGGCCGAATACCTGGAGTCCCATGAGGCCGTCCGCCGGGTGTTCTACTCGTCGCTGCCCTCCAGCCCCTGCTACGAACGGGCTCAGAAGTACCTCCCCGACGGGGTGGGCGCCGTGCTGTCCTTCGAGGTCAACGGCGGCGCCGAGGCCGGGCAGGCGCTGGTGGACGCCCTTAAGCTGCATTCGCTGGTGGCCAATGTGGGGGATGTGCGCTCGCTGGCGATCCACCCGGCGTCGACCACCCACCGTCAGCTCACCGAGGCAGAGCAGCGCGCCGCCGGCGTCAAGCCCGGCCTGGTGCGGCTGTCGGTGGGGCTGGAGCATATTGAGGATATCCTCGCCGACCTCGACCAGGCACTGGCGAAGGCTCCGCGAGGCTGATCTCCGTGACGGAGGTCCCCGAGCTGCTGGCGGCCTCGGCTGCGGTGGAGAACGATTTCGGACAGCGGCCCGCCGGCGCGCTGAAGATCTACGACGCCGGACCCTTCAGCTTCGAGACCGGAGGGCATCTGCCGCAGGTGCGGCTGGCCTATGAGACCTGGGGCGAGCTCAACCAGGCCGGAGACAACGCGGTGCTGGTGGCCCACGCGCTCACCGGAGACACCCACGTGGCCTCCAGCCCAGCGGACCCGTCACCGGGGTGGTGGGAGCCCCTGCTGGGGCCCGGCCGGCCGATCGACACCAGCCGCTGGTTCGTCATCGCCCCGGCGATGGTCGGCGGGTGCTACGGCTCCACCGGGCCCGCCTCCGCCGATCCTCAGGGAATCCCCTGGGGGTCGCGGTTCCCGTTCGTGACCATCCGCGACTCCGTCCAGCTGGAGAAGCGTCTGCTGGACCACCTGGGGGTGACCCGGCTGCATGCGGTGGTCGGCGGCTCCATGGGGGGTGCGCGCGCACTGGAGTGGGCGGTCAGCTGGCCGGAGTTCGTCCGGGGCGCAGGTATCTTCGCCTGCGGTGCGGCCTCCACCGCTGAGCAGATCGCCTTCCTGCAGGCGCAGCTGCTGGCCATCCGCAATGACCCGCACTACGCCGGCGGAGACTACTACGGCGGGCCGCGCCCCGAGGCCGGACTGGGACTGGCCCGGCGGATCGCCCACATCACCTACCGCGCCGAGCCGGAGCTGCAGCAGCGCTTCGGCCGGGAGCGGCAGGGGGCCGAAGATCCCTTCGGTGCCCTGAGCCTGGGCGCCGGCCGCGGCCGCTACCAGGTGGAGTCTTATCTGGACCACCAGGCCGGCAAGTTGGTCGGACGCTTTGATCCCAATGCGTATGTGGCGCTGGCCGAGGCGCTGGCCAGTCACGACGTCGGCCGCGGGCGCGGGGGAGTGGGCCCGGCCCTGGGCCGGGTGCGCGCCAGGATGTTCCTTGCCGCGGTGGACACTGACCGGCTCTACTTCCCCGAGCAGTCCCAGCAGATCGCCGAGTGGGTGCCCGGCGACGTCCCGGTGCACATGATCACCTCCCCGATCGGCCACGACGGGTTCCTCACCAGCGCCGAACAGCTGGGGGACCGGATGCGCGCGGAGCTGTGCCTGTAGCGCCCGGATGCAGAGTGGACGGAACAGCAGCGGCCGGCAGGAGAGCGGCCGGAGATGCTGGCGGTGGAGACCTGCTGGCCCCTAGAGTGGAGACTCCACCGCGGCGCGGAAAACTCACCGCAGAGCGGAGAACCCACCGCCGTCGGCGACGAGCTTTCGTGAAGGAGATGCCCATGACCAGCCATGCTGCGCACCCCGGAGCCGATGCGGATCAGGAACCGACCCTGCCGCAGGAGACCCCCGAGCAGCCCCCGGTCCGGCGCGAGGTGCCCCAGGCGCCGGCAGCGCTTGGGGGCATGGGCTCCACCGGCCCGATCACCATCGTGCCCCCTCGCCGGTGAGCCGGTCGCCGTCCCGGTGAGCAGCGCTCAGCGGGACGGCCCGGCCCAGCGGGGCTTTCGGCCTCAGCGGGACTCTGGCTGATCCCCGGCGGCGACGCCCGGCGGCATCGAACCGCCGAACAGCGGCTCAATATTGGGCCGCTTCGGGGTGACGCCGTCTCCGGAGGAGCGCCCGCGCAGCCGGCGGATCACCCAGGGGAAGAGATGATGCCTGGCCCAGACGACGTCGTCGACCCGAGCCTCCCGCCAGGAACGCTCCGGCAGCGGGCTGGGCTCCACCGGGTCCAGCTGATGCGGCACATTGAGGGTCTCCAGCACCATCGCAGCGATGGTGTGGTGGCCCAGCGGTGAGAAGTGCAGCCGGTCCTCGTCCCACATATTCGGACGGGTCAGCTCCCGCAGGCTCCACAGATCGGCCACCACGGCGTCGTGGCGCTTGGCCACAGTGCGCACATTCTCATTGAAGATCGCCACCTTGCCCCGGATGGAGCCCACCACCGGAGTCTCCCGAACGTCGGGGCCGTTGAACAGCACCACTGTGGCCCCGGTGGTGGAGAGGACCTGGACCATGGTGTCCAGGATGCGGGCAGTCTCATCCGGGTCGCTGCCGGGCCGGAGCACATCATTGCCCCCGGCGCAGAGCGTGATCAGATCCGGCTTCAGCTCAAGCGCCGGGCCCATCTGCTCATCACGGATCTGCTCGATCAGCCTGCCGCGCACCGCCAGATTCGCATAGGCGAAGTGCTGGGTGCGGGCCGCCAGCTCCTCGGCCACCCGGTCTGCCCATCCGCGGTGATACCCGGGGCGGGAAGGGTCCGGATCCCCGATGCCCTCGGTGAAGGAATCGCCCAGGGCCACATACCGGGTCCAGGGGTGCTGCGGGGCCGTCTGCGGCTGATCCTCCGCCACCCGCAGGGCCTGCTGCCCGGAGACCGGCTCCACCGGCTCGGCTGACTGTTCTGGGAGGTGCTGACCTGATCCGCTCACGCCTCCCATTGTGCCAAACCCGCAGGTCGCCCCCGCCGTCGGGGAATCCCAGATCCTAGGATGAGAGGCATGGCTGCTGAATACGACGTCGTCTGGACCCGCCCGGAGCACGAACGCGCTGACACGCCCCTGGTGGTGATGCTGCACGGCTACGGCGCCCACGAACGCGACCTGCTCTCCATGGTGCCGGCTCTGCCGGAAGAGTTCACCTACGCCTCGCTGCGCGCACCGGTGCAGATGGGGCCGGGCGCCTATACCTGGTTCCACCTGGACCCCGAGCGCCTGGCCTACTCCTCGGCCGAGGCCCGCAGCGCAGTGGAGGACCTGTGGTCCTGGATCGATGCGGTGCGCCACCAGCACAGCTCCGTGACCTTGCTGGGGTTCTCCATGGGCATGGCGATGGCCACCAGCCTGCTGCGCACCCGGCCCGAGGCCTTCGCCGCGGCCGTCGGACTCTCCGGGTTCGCGGTCGACCCCGCCGGCAGCGCGGACCTTGCCGGATACTTCGACGACGACGCGCTGGCCGCCCGGCAGCTGCCGTTCTTCTGGGGCCGGGACCAGGAGGACCCGATCATTCCGGCCGAGTACATCGACTACACGCATCAGTGGGCCAACCGGACGGTGAAGCTGACCAAGGTGCTCTACGCAGGTGCGGGCCACGGGGTGGTGCCGCAGGAGGTCTCCCACATCGGAGAGTTCCTCACCGCTGCGGTGCTGCGGGGCTCTGCTCAGCCCAGCAGCCGCCGGTAGATCTGCTCATGATCGGCGGCAATCCGCCGCCGCTGCTGCCTGCGCCACTGGATGCGCTGCGCGGCCCGCTCGGCCTCGCAATCCAGACCCCGCTCCGGGCGGGCGGCCGCGGCCTGACGCGCCGCCTGGCGCAGTGAGACCGCATCCACCTGCTCGCCGCTCCAGGTGTAGAGGTGGTCGGCGCCCTGGCTGGCGTAGCAGCCCACATCCGGGGCGATGACCTGGGTCCCCAGGTCGTGGCAGGCGCCGTCGTGCTCGAAGACATCCCGGTGCACATTGACCTGCAGAACCCCTCCGGGATCTCGGCGATCGCCTATTCGGCGGCCTGCAGCACCTCGGCGGCACGCATATTCCGGCGCAGACTCTTCAGGTGAAGCCCCAGGCGGAATTCGCCCGCGCGCCTCCTGGGGAGCGGCCGCAGTCTTCGATCAGCGTGAAGTCCACTACGTGGGGATGCGGGATGACATGGGCGGCTGCGCCCCACCGGTCAGCGATCTGCTCGGCGGCGCACCGGCTGAGCGTGATCACCTCCGCGGCCCTGCCCGGCAGCACCTCCAGCTGGACCTCATGCAGCGCAGTGTCCTCATGGTGGGGATTCTGCAGATCGTGGACGGTGAAGACCAGCGGCTTGCCGCGCTCGTCGAGGGCATCGCAGATGTCGGTCAGCCGCTGCGGGGTCTCGGCGTCGAATCCGAAGTGCACGTGCAGCAGGTCGAACTCCGCGCTGCGGATCCATTCCGGATCCAGCATGCGCGGCGGTCACCACGGGGCGCCGGTGGGAGTCTCCTCGCGCAGCGGCGGGGGATCGGGCAGACGGCGCACAGAGGTCTCCTCACCGTCAGGCGGACTGAGGTGACGGATATAGACATGGGAGGCCGGCACCGACGCGACTCCGATGGTGCGTACCCAGCCGCGGCTGCCCCGGTGTGCCAGGCCGCGCTCGTCGAAGGCCTCCAGCCAGCCGCGCATCGGCCAGAACCCCCATCTGCGGTGGAAGCGCTGGGCATTGCGCAGAATCGAGTCCAGATGCTCCACCGGCGGGTCGGAGACCGGATGGTGCTGATGGTAGGCCTCCGCACCGCCGACCCAGCACAGCGGGATCCCTCGGCTTCGGGGCGTGCTGGGCGAAATCGGTGTCCTCGGCACCATAGCCGGTGTAGCCGGCGTCGAACCCGCCGATCTGGTCGAAGACTTCGCGGCGGACGGCGAAGGACAGCGACCAGAACAGCTCATAGTCGTCGGTGCACCGGATCTCTCCGGGCGGCGGGGCGGCCGGGCCGCATGCGGCGGGGCCAGCCCAGCGAGCTCCTCTGCGCTGAGGGCGTCGAGATCGGCCGGGGGCAGATAGCGCACCGGTCCGCACAGCAGCGCGTGCGGCCGGGCTGCCGCGGCCTGACGGTACCGGCTGATCAGCTCCGGGCTGGGGATGCAGTCCACGTCCAGGAAGACCAGCTGGTCATCGGGGCTGCCTCCGGTGACCTCCGATGCTGCTCGGGCGCCGGCATTGCGGGCGGCGACCAGCGGCAGCTCGCCGGTGGGCGGCACATCGACCTGCACCGGGTGAACAGGCGGGCCGGCGACGGCGGCAGCCTGCGGGCCGGGCTCCGGGTCGCCCATGGCGACCACCACATGGGCTGCCGGGGCGGCGGTGCTGCGGGCCAAGTGCTCCCGCTGCCGGCGCAGATGCTCACGCCGACCCCGTGCTGTGCCGACTGCGCTGCCGGATCATCCGCCGGATCCTGGCCGCGGCGCAGCTGCTGCAGCAGGTCGGTGAACCTGCCTGCCGCCCCGCCGCCGCACCACAGGCTCCAGTCCCCGCCGTCGAGGGCGTGGGCTTCCAGCAGCGCTTCGCGCCAGCGCGTCGGATCCTGTGAAAGCGGCGCGCGCAGGGCAGGCCAGGGCCCGCGGTGCAGGGCATCGGCAGTGTGCGCCTGCTCCAGATGCGGCCGGTCGCAGGGAACCAGCAGAGCCGGAGTCCTCGCCGCCGCGGTCTCGGCCACGGAGTTCTGACCGGCCGTGGTGATCACCACATCAGCCTCGCGCAGCATCGGCCACAGATCCCCGGCGAACCGGTCGCCGGCGGCGCCGATCACGCAGACCTCCGCCTCCGGCATCGCTGCGCGCACCGTCTCGGCCGTGCCGTTCGGAAGACCGCCCCGCCGCGGCCGCTGAGCAGCGCGATGCGCACCGGAGCACGACTGCGCACATTCTCCGTCGGGTGTGACTCAGCCGTGCGGTGGGAGATTCTGGCGTCGAATCGAGAGAGGGCGCCGAGCGCCTGGGTCCGCGGTCCCGCATCACGCCGGCGCAGAATCGCGGACTCGGCCGAGGCGGGCCAGAATCCCACCACGGCGGATGACAGGCTGTAGCCCAGCTGGTGAGCGCGGTCGCCGCGGTCCCCAGGCAGCGCAACGCTGACTGCTGGCACGCCGTGCAGCCGGGCCAGCAGCGCGACCTCCACGGAGACGTCGACGACGATCAGATCTGGTGCAGCCGCCGCGATCCACCCGGAGATCTGGCGCATCCTGGTCCGCAGACCCGGATGGTGCAGCGGCGCCCAATGCAGCCATGAGGCCTGCTGTGCGGCCGAGGGCGTTTCCGGGGCTGGGGTCCAGTCCGGCTCCAGCCGTACCCACTGCCCGGGCCACTCCGCCGGACGGGGAGCCGAAGACATCCCGGTGACCTCCTCACCGGTCTGCTCGGCCCAGTCCTTCGCCCAGCTGAGGCTGCGGTTCAGGTGGCCGGCTCCCTGGTGGTGGATATAGCACCCGATCATCATCTGCTCCTGTCTGCGGCAGGCTGCCGCCTCGGGTCCTCGGCCAGGCACTGCTGATAGAGCCGTTCGTAGTCGCTGATCATCCGCTCGATGGACAGCGCCGACTCGGCATGGGCCCACACCTGGGCTCGCGGCAGCGCAGCGGCAGCGAGCACCGCCTGGGCCAGGTCTTCGGCGGTGTCTGAAGCCGCCAGCGCTCCGGAACGGGGATGGACCACCTCCACCAGGCCCCCGCGGGGTGAGGCCGCCACCGGTGTGCCGCAG
Source organism: Nesterenkonia sp. (assembly GCF_029265375.1). GTDB lineage: Bacteria > Actinomycetota > Actinomycetes > Actinomycetales > Micrococcaceae > Nesterenkonia. Next base: position 115,769 of record NZ_JAJUJJ010000003.1, on the reverse strand, counting down.
GCCATGGCCTCGGCAGCAACCAGCCCATAGGGCTCATCCCACTGGGAGCTGACCACCGCCACCGCGGCGGAGCCCACCACATGGGCCAGCTCCTGCTGCCTCAGATGTCCGCGGTAGACGGCGTCGGGCCCCAGACGCGGAACCACCTGAGAGTCGAAGTACTCCCTGTCCATCACCGGGCCTGCCAGCTCAATGCGGAACCCGGCCAGAAGCGCGGCGTCGATGGCCAGATGCGGCGCCTTCTCCGGCACCAGCCGGCCGGTCCACACCGCCGCCGGCCCTCCGGGGCCCACAGGCCAGCGGCCGATCTCCACCCCATTGGGGATCACCTCCGCATCCACGGTGGGCCGCCACGCCGCGGCCGTCGCTGCGCTGACGGCGGCGAACCGGGTGCGCGGCGACGCATAGGAGCAGGCGGACTCCAGCCAGGGGGTGGGCGGAGCGTGCAGGGTGGTGACCACCGGCGCCGGCACCAGGGATGACATGGCCACCGGCAGAGATGCAGCGAATTGTTATGGATCACATCGAAGTCGCAGCGCTGTGCGAGCTGGATCATCAGGCCCAAATAGGCGTGGTGCTGCTGCATCCACTCCTCCGGAGCGGCGCTGAGATCCCGGCGGCCAGCCCGGGAGCTGCAGAACCCGGCCGGCAGCAGCGCAGACGCCCCCAAGGCGGGGTCGCTGCCCTCGGCGGCGAACAGCGTCACCTCATGGCCGCGGCGCATCAGCGCACGAGCCATGGCATCGGTGTGGGCCTCGAGGCCGCCGGCGAAAGGCTCCCGGATCGGGAACTGGCTGGACGCCACCAGACAAATACGCACAATCCGGACCGTACGTCCAGATTCCAGATATAGGCTGATCGTTACCTGGACGTTCTGACCAGGAGAAACGGTGTGTCAGGCGTTATTTACCGGCATGATGGTGACATTCTCGAGCCCATATTCGGAACCATCGAAATGCACTTTTTCTCCTGTGGGGATCTGGGCTCCGCGCCGCAGTTCCGGCTCCCCGCCCACCGAGACGGCTCCGGCGGCGATCACCTCCCGCGCCACCACACCGGACTCCACGACGCCGGCCAGCTTCAGCAGCTGGCCCAGTCGTATCGACTCATCATGGATGGGGACTTCGATCACCTGGTGCCTCATAGTCCCAGTCTCGCACTGCCGCGTCATAGAGTTGGTCCTATGTCCTCCCCGAATCCCTCCCAGCGGCGCAGTGTGCTCATCCGCGGCAGCCTGATGCTGCTGATGGTGCTGGCAGGAATGGCGATTCCCGGACAGGGCCGGGTCAACGCCGAGCTGGCCGAGCACACCGGAGATCCCTACCTGGCGGCGCTGATCAGCTTCTCCACCGGACTGCTGGTCATTGCCGCGCTGGCGGTCGCCACCGGACCGGGCCGCCGCTCCCTGCGCCGGGTTCGGCCCGCCTTCCACCGCGGAGAGGTGCGCTGGTGGTATCTGCTGGCCGGCTGCGTGGGGGCCTACTTCGTACTGACCCAGACGATGACCATCGGGCTGATCGGCGTGGCCATCTTCACCGTCTCCGTAGTCACCGGCCAGACGGTCGGCGGGCTGGTCTGGGACCGCGTGGGCCTGGGGCCGGCCGGACGGAAGAGGATCAGCCCGATGCGCGTGCTGGGCGCGGCACTGACCGTGGTGGCTGTTGTGTGGGCGGTCTCTCCGCAGGCCACAGTGGTGGACCGCGGGCTGCTGGGACTGCTGCTTCTGGTGCTGCTTCCCTTCTCCGGCGGACTCTTCAATGCAGGCCAGCAGGCGCTCAACGGCCGGCAATCAGCCGCCTACCGCAGCGCGATACCGGCCACCTTGTTCAACTTCGTCTCCGGCACTCTGGTGCTGGTGCTGGTCTGGCTGGTCAAACTCGGGGTGGACGGTCCCGGTGCCGGCAGTCTGCCCACCCAGTGGTGGTACTACATCGGCGGACCGCTGGGGTGCGTGTTCATCGGCCTGGGAGCTGTGCTGGTCACCAAAGTGGGCGTGCTGCTGGCAGCTATGGGCATGATCGCCGGTCAGCTGCTCGGCTCCCTCGCACTGGATCTGATCTTCCCCGCCCCCGGCACCGTGGTGACCACTGCCACTGTGCTGGGCACTGTGATGACGCTGCTGGCCGTCGTCGTCGCCTCTGTGCCGGACTTCCTGCGCCGTCGGGACCAGCGCGGGCGGTAAGCTGAGCCGCGAACCTGACAGACCTCACCCAGGAGCAGCCGAACCACTATGGCAGAGTCCACGCTCGACAAAGTCATCAACCTGGCCAAGCGCCGCGGATTCGTCTTTCAGTCCGGCGAGATCTACGGCGGATCCCGTTCGGCCTGGGACTACGGTCCGCTGGGCACAGAGCTGAAGGAGAACATCAAGGCCGAGTGGTGGCAGACCTTCGTGCGCGGTCGCGGCGATATGGTCGGACTCGACTCTGCGATCATCCTTCCCTCGGCGGTGTGGAAGGCCTCCGGGCATGTGGACACCTTCACCGACCCGCTGGTGGAGTGCCTGCAGTGCCATAAGCGGCATCGTGAGGATCACCTGGTGGAGGCCTTCGAGGACAAGCACGGCCGTACGCCGGCAGATATGAGCGAGGTGCCCTGCCCCGACTGCGGCACCAAGGGCCGATTCACTGAGCCGCGAGCCTTCTCCGGCCTGGTGAAGTCCTACCTGGGGGTGGTCGATGACGAGTCCGGTCTGCACTACCTGCGGCCCGAGACCGCACAGGGCATCTTCGTGAACTTCGCCAATGTGGTCACCGCGGCCCGGCGCAAGCCGCCCTTCGGCATCGGGCAGATCGGCAAGGCCTTCCGCAATGAGATCACCCCGGGCAACTTCATCTTCCGCACCCGCGAGTTCGAACAGATGGAGATCGAGTTCTTTGTGCATCCCGATCAGGCCGATGACTGGTTCGGCCAGTGGGTGCAGGCCTGCGAGTCCTGGTTCACCGACCTCGGGCTGAACCCGGAGAACCTGCGACGCTTCGACGTGCCGGCCGAGGAGCGGGCCCACTACTCCGCCGCGACCATCGACCTGGAATACCGGTTCGGCTTCCCCGGCTCGGAATGGGGCGAGCTGATGGGCATCGCCAATCGCACCGACTATGACCTGGGCACCCATATCAAGCACTCCGGCAAGGAGCTGTCCTACTTCGACCAGGCCAGCGGGGAGCGCTACGTTCCCTACGTCATCGAGCCCTCCTTCGGGCTGACCCGTTCGATGATGGCCTTCCTGGTGGACGCCTATGCCGAGGATGAGGCGCCCAACACCAAGGGCGGGGTCGATGTGCGCACCGTGCTGAAGCTTCACCCCAAGCTGGCTCCAGTCAAGGCTGCAGTGCTGCCGCTGTCGAAGAAGTCCGAGCTGGCCGAGCCCGCGGGCAAGCTGGCGGCCCAGCTGCGCCGGCACTGGAACATCGACTACGACGACGCCGGCGCCATCGGCCGCCGGTATCGCCGGCAGGACGAGATCGGCACGCCCTACTGCATCACAGTGGACTTCGACACCTTGGAGGATCAGGCGGTGACCATCCGCGACCGGGATGCGATGACTCAGGAGCGGATCAGCCTGGACCAGGTGCAGTCCTGGCTGGCGGCACGCCTGCTGGGCTGAGGAAGGCTCAGACGCCGGCTGGGGCTGCTTTGCGCAAAGCCCAGCCCAGGTCTAGACTCGCGCAGGTGCTTGACTCTGCCGATGACCGCGAGTCCCCCACCCTCACCCTGGATTCCGGACTGACCGTGCGTCCCTGGACCGAAGGGGATGACCTGAAGCTCCTGCAGGTCTGGGGCGACCCCGAGAACCCGATGCATCACCAGGACCGCAGTCTGCTGCGGCCCTCCTCCAACGACCCCTGGGCGCGCTGCATCGTGGCTGAGGACAATGGCGTGCCCGTGGCTGCCGCCACCATCTTCCGCTCCTCGCTGCATCCGGACCGGCTTTCGTTCTACGCCGAGGTGGCCCCGGAGCACCGGCGCCGCGGCGTGGCCGCCCAGATGCTTCAGATCCTGGAGGCGGAGATCCCCAATTGTGAGGTGCAGTCCCTCAAGGCCCGCTGCGCCAAGGGCTCAGCCGCCCAGTGCTTCCTGAAGGACAGCGGCTTCCGCAAGGTCCAGCACTCCCGCAAGGTCATCATCCATCCCGGGACGCTGCCAGTTCCGGATGTGGAGAACCTGCCGATCGACCTGCAGGAGTCTGCCACGGGCTCAGTGGAGCTGACTCAGCTGGTGGCAGACTTCTACAACGCCATCCACGACTGGGACCGGGCGGAGATGACCATCGGCAAGGCGCAGCAGATGCTGCTGTCCCCCGAAGCCGGCGCCTCCGGCGCGGTGGTGCTGCGCGACACCCGCTCCTCCGGTGAGGGCGGACACCCCATTCTGGCCTTCGCGGTGAGCTACACAGCCGAGCGCACCGACGCTCCTGCCGATGTGCTGCTGGGCTGGGATCCTGCGCTCAGCGATGACGCCGCCGAAACGGCGGTGGAGCAGCTGCTGGCCCTGGTGACCGCCCGCTACCCGGTCTCCGTGGAGGTCGACGACGCCATGACTCCGCTGAAGCGGGTTACCGACGCGCTGGCCGAGCGCGATGAGGTCGAAGTGGACTTCGAAGCCCTCATCTACGCCCGCGACGCCGGCTGAATCCCACCTGTTATACACCTATCCGGACCTCATAGGGGTATAGGCGTATGACACCCCGACAGGTGCATGAAAAGCTGAGAGAATAGTGGCTGTGACTGAGACTCTTGAGCGCCCCGCCGCCCGGCTGCTGCCGGCCCTGCAGCTGGGTCCTATCACTGTGGACACCCCCGTGGTGCTGGCGCCGATGGCCGGCATCACCAACACCGCCTTTCGCCGTCTGTGCCGGGAGTACGGCGGGGGTCTCTACGTCAATGAGATGGTCACCGCCCGGGCTCTGGTGGAGCGCCGGCCGGAGAGCCTGCGGATCATCAAGCACGAGCCTGATGAGGTGCCCCGCTCGGTGCAGCTGTACTCAGTGGATCCGGTGACCACCGGCCGCGCGGTGCGCATGCTGGTGGAGGAGGACCGGGCCGACCACATCGACCTGAACTTCGGCTGCCCGGTTCCCAAGGTCACCCGCAAGGGCGGCGGCTCAGCTCTGCCGTGGAAGACCCGGCTGTTCGAGTCCATCGTGGCCACCGCGGTGCGCGAAGCCTCGCGGGCGAACATCCCGGTGACGGTGAAAATGCGCAAGGGCATCGACGAGGACCACCTGACCTACCTGGACGCCGGCCGCATCGCCCGGGACTGCGGGGTCGCGGCGGTGGCGCTGCACGGGCGCACCACCCGCCAGCACTACTCCGGGACAGCGGACTGGTCGGCCATCGCCGCCCTGCGCGAGGCGCTGCCGGATGTGCCGGTGCTGGGCAACGGCGACATCTGGTCGGCCGAGGACGCCCTCGCGATGGTCGAGCAGACCGGCGTCGACGGCGTCGTCGTCGGGCGCGGCTGCCAGGGCCGTCCCTGGCTATTCGGTGACCTGCAGGCCGCGTTCGAAGGCCGAGAGGACCGTTTCCGCCCCGGGGTGGCGACTGTGTGCCGCACTCTGCTGCGCCATGCGCAGCTGCTGATCCCGTACTTCGACGGCGATGAGCGCAAGGCCATGCAGGACATCCGCAAGCACGTGTCCTGGTACTTCAAGGGCTACCCTGTCGGGTCGGCGTTACGCACCCAACTGGTGACGGTGGAGTCCTACGCCCAGCTGGAGGACCTGCTCGGCCAGCTCGACCCGACCATCGGATACCCCGGCCCCGACGCCGAGGGCCCCCGCGGCCGCGCCGGCTCCCCGAAGAAGGTGCACCTGCCCCAGGACTGGCTGGAGTCCCGGGAGCTCAACGAGGAGCAGCGGCAGATAATCGCCGCTGCAGAGGTGGACACCTCCGGCGGCTGAGCGTCGCCTCGCCTCCGCGGATGCCGCTGATGTGACGACCGCCGCACTGGGGGTTTCGCACCGTGTGCGCCCGCCGCTGCTGCGCATCCGGCGCAGCGCCGCTCCGTTATCGTGGTCGGTATGACTGTGCGGAATGTGGAGCGTCTCGAGGGGCAGTACGCGGCGCTGAGACCGGGGTACACCGAGGCGGATGAGGACCGCTGGGTCCCCGAGCACGGAAAGTCGGTCTACCGCTCCAGCTTTGAGCGTGACCGGGCCCGGCTGCTTCACTCGTGGTCGCTGCGCCGGCTCGGCGCGAAGACCCAAGTGGTCTCGCCCGACGTCGACGATTTCTCCCGCACCCGCCTGACCCACTCCCTGGAGGTCGCCCAGGTCGGCCGGGAACTGGGACGGCTGCTGGGCTGCGATCCCGACGTCGTCGATGCCGCCTGCCTCTCCCACGATCTGGGGCACCCGCCGTTCGGGCACAACGGGGAGAGTGTGCTGCACGAGCTCTCCGCCGGCATCGGCGGTTTTGAGGGCAATGCGCAGACCCTGCGGATCCTCACCCGCCTGGAGACCAAACGCTTCCACCCCGACGGCCGCTCAGCCGGATTGAACCTCACCCGCGCCTCACTCGACGCGGCGGTGAAATACCCCTGGCGTGCTGAGGAGGCGCCGCTGAAGTCCGACGGCACCCGCAGCCAGAAGTTCGGCGCCTATGAGGATGATCTTCAGGTGTTCACCTGGCTGCGGCAGGGCACCGAAGGGCGCCGGCAGTCGATGGAGGCCCAGGTGATGGACGCTGCCGATGACATCGCCTACTCGGTCCACGATGTGGAGGACGGGATCGTCAACGGCCGGTTCCAGCTGAAGTTCCTCGATGACGCCGTACAGCGGGCGCGGGTGATTCAGACGACGCAGGAGTGGTACCTGCCCGAAGCGGAGGAGGACCGGATCGAGGAGGCGATCTCCCGGCTGGAGTCCAGGCCGAGCTGGGTGAAGGAGTCCGACGGGTCCCGCCGTGCGCTGGCGGCGCTGAAGAACATGACCAGCGAGTTCATCGGGCGGTTCTGCTCGGCGATCTACACCGCGACGCGTCAGGCCCACGGGGATCAGCCCCTGGTGCGGCACGAGGCAGACCTGGTGGTGCCCCGGCAGACGCTGGAGGAGATCTGCGTGATGAAGGGTATCGCGGCGAACTACATCATGGCTTCCCGGGAGCAGATGCCGGTCTACGCCCGCCAGCGCGAGGTGCTTCAGGAGCTGCACGCCCTGCTGGTGGAGACCGGGGACCGGTTCCTGGAGCCGCAGTTCCAAGCCGATTTCCGCACCGCCGGCGATGATGCCGGCCGGCACCGCGCGATCATCGACCAGATCGCCTCACTGACCGACGGCGCCTGCCTGGAGTGGTACGCCACCCTGGTGAAGGGACTGCCGGTCACCAACCGGCTCTTCGCCTGAGCACCCGGCCTCCAGAACCTGCACGCCTCAGGCCGGTGGAGGGGTCTGCCCGGTCAGCGGCTTGGCGATCTCCCCGGTGATCACACCGTAGGCGGCGAACAGCTCCTCAGCCTGGACGAAGAGATTGATCCCCGGCGCACCGGCGCCCATGCAGATGCGTCCGCTGATAGAGGCATCGGCGTAGATCGGCCACCGGGTGCCGTCGGCGGCTTCGGCGCCGAAGGGGGTGATGGTCCCGGGCCGGTAGCCGGTGGCCTCCAGACCCTGCTCCGGGGAGGCCATGGACAGCTTCTTGAACCCGGCCAGCTTGCGCAGCGCGGCCCAGTCGACCTGCCGGTCGCCGGGTATCAGCGCGATGACGTAGCTGTGGTCCCGCGCGGTCTGGGTGCGTTTGGCCCGCGCCACCAGGGTCTTGACGATCTCGCGGGGCTCGATCCCCAGGTTCGCTGCCGCTTCCTGCAGAGAGCCGGCGTCCCCGCGGGGTGCGAATTCGATCTGCACCCCGTGGGCCTGCGCATCGGCCTGGACTCGGTCACATCCGCTGTCGCTCATAGTGGATCAGCCTAGCGGGCGCGCAGGCCGGACCGAGTTTTCCCCAGGGCGGCTGAGCAGACCGCGGCGGGGGTAGATTGGAGCCATGGCCGGTCTGATCAAGCGCGAGGATATCGACACGGTGCGCGAGCGCGCCGATCTGCGCGAGATCGTCGAGCAGTACGTGACCCTGAAGAAGGCCGGCATCGGCTCCTACAAGGGCCTGTGCCCCTTCCACGACGAACGCACCCCCAGCTTCCACATCCGGCCCCAGGTGGGCACCTACCACTGCTTCGGCTGCGGAGAATCGGGCGATGTCATCGCCTTCCTGCAGGCCATGGAGCACACCAGCTTCGCCGAGACCGTGGAGCGGCTGGCGCAGAAGTACGGAGTCGAGCTGCGCTATGAGGACGGCGGCAGCGGGCCGGACAAGCATGAGGCCTCCCGCCGGCAGCGGCTGCTGGATGCGCACAAGATCGCCGACGAATACTTCCGCAGGGCCCTGGAGTCCCCGGAGGCTCAGCTGGCCCGCCAGACGCTGACCTCCCGCGGGTTCACCCGGGCCCACGCCGAGCAGTTCGGCGTCGGATACGCGCCCCAGGGCTGGAACAACCTGCTGGGGCACCTGCGCAGCCGCGGCTTCAGCGACGACGAGCTGCAGGCCACCGGCCTGTTCTCCGAAGGCCGCCGCGGCCTCTACGACCGGTTCCGGGGCCGGCTGATGTGGCCTATCCGGGACATGACTGGCAATACGATCGGATTCGGCGGACGCCGGCTCTATGAGGAGGACCAGGGCCCCAAATACCTCAACTCTCCGGAGACGCCCATCTACAAGAAGTCCCAGGTGCTCTACGGCATCGAGCACGCCAAGCGGAACATCGCCAAAAAACGTCAGCTGGTGGTGGTGGAGGGCTACACCGACGTGATGGCCTGCCACATCGCCGGGGTGGACACCGCGGTGGCCACCTGCGGCACAGCCTTCGGGGAGGGACACATCAAGATTGCCCGTCGCCTGCTCTCCGATGACGGAAGCCCCGCTGAGGTGATCTTCACCTTCGACGGCGACGAAGCCGGCCAGCAGGCGGCGGTGAAGGCGTTCAACGAGGCTCACCAGTTCAACGCCCAGACGTTCATCGCCGTGGGGCCCGAGGGAATGGATCCCTGCGATGTGCGGCAGCACCGGGGGGACGAGGCCGTCCAGGCGATCATCGAGGCCAAGACCCCGCTGGTGGAATTCGTCATCCGGCGGCGGCTGAAGGATTGGGACCTCAGCACAGTCGACGGCCGGGTGGGAGCCCTGCGGGCCACCGCCCCGGTCGTCGCGGGGATCCGCGACCGCTCGCTGCGCGAGGCCTACACCCGCGAACTCGCCGGCTGGCTGGGCGCCGAGGTCCAGGAGGTCGCCGCCGCCCGCGACAGGGCTGCATCCGCCGGCGCCTCCGGGGCTCGCAGCCCCCGTGAGCGCAGCACCGAGCGGCGCGAGCCCGGCCCAGTACCCGCCCAGGCAGGGCAGCGCCCGCCCCAGCCGCAGCCGGAGCAGCCCGCGTTCCAGCGCCCGGACACCCGGGACCCGGCGGTGCTGATGGAGCGTCAGGCGCTGGAGGTGATCCTGCAGCACCCCACCCGGCTGACTGCCGAGCAGTGGGAGGAGATATTCACCGTCCGGTTCACCGCCGCGGCCCACCAGGCGATCCATGACGGGATCCGCATTGCGGCCGCCAACGCCACCGACCCGCGCACCTGGGTGGAGACCGTGCGCCAGGAAGTGCCCGAACCGCTGCGGCCGCTGATCTCCGAACTGGCCGTCACCACTCTTCCGGCAAAGACCGAGGAGCATCTGGACCGGTACTGCATGGAGATCCTCAACCGACTGGTGGAGCTGAAGATCCAGCATGAGAAGGCCAATCTGCTCGGCCGGCTCCAGCGGATGAACCCCTCCGAATCCCCCGAGGAGCACCGGCAGGTCAACGCACAGCTGATGGAGTTAGAGCGCCGCCGCCGGGCGCTGCGTGCCGAGAGCTGAGCGGCCGTGCCGCCGGCGCTGGTACGGTAAGAGGCACCGCCACTGCGTGACGACGGGGTCCCGCCTGCATCCACACGTGCACCGCGTTGGACGATCAAGGAGGACCCCGAAGGATGACTGCGCACACTGCGGCCGACCACCACTCACGCCGTGAGGCTCAGCATGAGATTCCCGACCCGATGCGCCGCGACGTCGGACTGCTCGGCGAACTGCTGGGCCAGGTGCTGGCCGAATACGGCTCCCAGAGTCTCCTGGACGACGTCGAACGGCTGCGATCGCTGACCATCGCCGCAGTCGAAGACGACTCCGAGGAGGCGCTGGCCGAGGCCGAGGAGTTCGTAGAGGGACTCGAGGCCGAACGGGCCAAAGAGGTGGCGCGAGCCTTCACCTGCTACTTCCTGCTGGCCAACCTGGCCGAGGAGCAGCACCGTATCCGGACCCTGCGCTCCCGCGACGGCGAGGTGCCGGTGGAGAAGCAACAGCCCTCCGATTCGGTGGCGGCAGCCTTCAGCCGCCTCGCGGCCGAAGTCGGGGAGCAGGAGGCGCAGCGTCGCCTGCAGCGGCTACGCTTCCATCCGGTGCTCACCGCCCACCCCACCGAGGCCCGGCGCAACGCCATCACCGCCTCGGTGCGGCGCATCGGCACCCTGCTGGACGAGCGCGACGACCCGCGTATGGGAGCAGCCGCGCGGGCACGCAACACCCGGGAGCTGACCGAAGAGATCGACAATATGTGGCGCACCGCGCAGCTGCGGGTCTCCAATCCCTCCCCGCTGGACGAGGTGCGCACCGCGCTCGGCGTCTTCGACAACTCCTTCTCCACGGTCTTCACCGAGACCTACCGGCGTATGGACGACTGGCTGCAGGGCAGCAGCGCAGCGGCAGCACCGCCGAAGGCGCCGGCCTTCATCCGCCTGGGATCCTGGATCGCCGGGGACCGCGACGGCAATCCGCATGTCACCGCCTCCACAACCCGCCAGGCGGTGGCCCAGGCCGCCGACCGGGTCCTGGCAGATCTGGAAGCCCGCACCCGCCGGGTGGGACTCGCGCTGACTCTGGATGAGCGTTACACCCCGCCCTCGGAGGAACTGACCGGCCTGTGGAACCGCATGCGCCAGCTCTCCGAGGAGCTGACCGCCCAGGCGGTCGCCCACTCACCCAAGGAGCCCCACCGGCAGGTGCTGCTGGCAGCGGCAGGGCGAGTCGGGGCCACCCGGGAGCGCAACGCCGATCTGGGCTACCGGGGTCCGGAGGAGCTGCTGGAGGAGCTTCGCACCGTGCAGTCATCCCTGGCCGCCGGCGGTGCTCCGCGGGCCGCCTACGGCGACCTGCAGGAACTGATCTGGCAGGTGGAGACCTTCGGATTCCACCTGGCCGAGCTGGAGGTTCGCCAGCACTCAGCGGTGCACAGTCAGACGCTTGCCTGGCTGGAGGATCCCGACTCGGTGGAGTCGATGGCAGTTCCCGGCGAGGAGGTTCTGGAGACCTTCCGCGCCATCGCCTCGGTGCAGCAGCGCTACGGGGTCAACGCCGCCCGCCGCTACATCGTCTCCTTCACCCAGAGCGCACAGAATCTGGCCGACGTCTACGTGCTGGCCGAGAAGGCGCTCGGTGGTGCCGAGAACGCGCCGGTGCTCGACGTCATCCCGCTTTTCGAGACCTACCAGGACCTGCAGAACGCCCCCCGCATCCTGGATGAGGCCCTGGCCGACCCGCATCTGCGCGAGCGCTTGGAGGCCACCGGGCGGCGGATGGAAGTCATGCTCGGCTACTCCGACTCCTCCAAGGACGTCGGTCCCGTGGCGGCGACCCTGGCGCTGTATGAAGCACAGGAGAAGATCGCCGCATGGGCGCAGGAGAATGACATCATTCTCACCCAGTTCCACGGCCGCGGCGGAGCACTGGGCCGCGGGGGAGGTCCCGCCAACCGTGCGATCCTGGCTCAGCCGCCGCATTCAGTGGATCTGCGCTTCAAGGTCACCGAGCAGGGGGAGGTGATCGACGCCCGGTACGGCAACCCGGAGATCGCTCTGCGGCACATCGAGCAGGTCGCCGCGGCCACCCTGATGGCCAGTGCACCCTCCACCCAGAGGCGCAACGCCGATGCGGCCAAGCGATACAGCGCGCTGGCGGCTCAGCTGGATGAAGCCTCCCGCACCCGGTTCCACCAGCTGGTGCGCGCCGAAGGCTTCGCACCCTGGTTCGCGCAGGTCACGCCTCAGGATGAGATCGGCCTGCTGGCCATCGGCTCCCGCCCTGCCAAGCGCGGGCTGTCCGTGGAGTCCCTGGAAGACCTGCGCGCCATACCGTGGAACTTCGCCTGGGGCCAGGCACGGATCAATCTCACCGGCTGGTACGGGCTGGGCACCGCACTCCAGGAAGTGGGGGATGAGCAGCTGCTGCGCGCCGCCTACCTCGAATGGCCGCTGTTCGCCGCAATGATCGACAACGTGGAGATGTCACTGGCCAAGACAGACCGGCGGATCGCCCGCCGGTACCTGGCGCTGGGAGACCGCGAGGACCTGGCCCAGGCCGTGCTGGAGGAGCTGGAGCTGACCGAGAAATGGGTTCTGACCATCACCGGTCAGGACCGGCTGCTGGCTGACCACCGGGTGCTGGGCCGAGCGGTCCAGCTGCGGAACCCTTATGTGGACGCCCTCAGCCTCATCCAGCTGCGTGCCCTGCGCAGACTTCGGTCCGAGCAGCTGAGCGACCAGGAGCTGGCCGATTCGCGCAATCTGCTGCTGATCACTCTCAAGGGAGTCGCTGCCGGCCTGCAGAACACCGGCTGAGGTGCCCAGGCTGTTCCCGGCGTCGCTCTGTGCTCAGGTGTCGGCGGGATCCTGATCGCGTCGCTTAGCACTCACCACGATGCCTGCTGCCGCGAACAGGACAGCACCGAGGGCTTGCAGCGCGCCGGGGAGTACCGACCCATTGAGGAAGCTCATGACGGCGGAGACACTGAGGAGGACCGCCACGACCAGGCTGACTATGAGCAGTGCGGTGTAGTTGTTCATCGGCAACCCCTTTCAGCGAGCGCTTTCGGCGCAACCCAGCCCACAGCGTATTCCTGGCCAGGTCAACAGCCTGCCAAGACACCGGCTGAGGTGCCCAGAGTGCCGCGCGCCAGGTCAGGCGTTAGGGTAGGGGCTGAGAGCACCGCCGCCCGCCGCCGCACCTGCTCCGCGGTCGCCGGGCACACCTGAGGGAGGACATTATGAGCTCGGCAGCAGGGTGGTACCCGGACCCCTACGGACCCGGCACCCGGTATTGGGACGGCCAGCGCTGGACAGAGCAGAGCTCGCCGCCCGGCCAGAGCGTGCCGAACGGGCAGAACGGACCGCAGCCGCAGGCAGAACAGCCGTCGAACTACACACCCCCGCACCGGGCAGAGGCCTCTCCCTATGGCGAGTCCAGCGGGCTGGACGGAGCCGCCCTGGGCGTGGTCGGGGTGCTCGCGCTGGTGCTCGTGCTCGCTCTCGGCGGTCTGATCGCGGTGCTGGCCACCAGCCACCAGAACACCACCCCCTCGTGGGACCTGGACGAGGCCGCCGGACCGCAGCTGCAGGAACCGGCGCCTGAGGATGCGGCCTCGCCGGAGGAAACCACCCCGGAGGAGCCGGAGGAGACCATGAGGTCGCAGCCGGCTGAAGAGGACACCAGCCTGGTTCTCGGGCAACCGGTCCAGCTCAGCCTCAGCCGCCATACCCCGGAGCAGGCGACCCTGACCGTCGAGGAACCGGGTCCCTACCACATCTACACCACCAGCTCCGGCACCGTCGATCCGGTGCTGGACATCTACGGCCCCGCTGCCTCGCACTCGGCAGACGACGGCGGCTCGCCGAGCTCGAACGGCAGGGACGCCGGGCTGCGGCTGTCCCTGGAGCCGGGCGAGTATGAGATCGAAGTCTCGGAGTACTACGGCGACCCGGCCGAGGTGACGCTGACCGCCGAATCGGTCGAATTCGAAGAGATCAGCACCGGACGCCACGACTTCTCCGTCGCCCCAGGCGAAGAGTGGGTGCGGGTGATTGACGTCTCAGCCCTGGATACCCTGACGGTAGACGTGCGCAGCAGCGACGGGGACGGAGACGCCGTGCTGGAGGCCAGCCTGCCCGGTGGCCTGGTGGAGGACAATGATGATCGCGGCTCCCGCGGCCCGGACACCGGCAATGTGTTCGACCCCTATCTGCAGCTCGACGCGCCTGAGGACGGCACTGCCACCATCATCATCTCCGGATACAGCGGTCAGCCGGTGGAGGGCGAGGTGCGCATCGAGGTGCGCTGACACCCCCGGTGGGTAGAGTTGGGCTCATGTCTGCCCGCTTGATCGACCCCGACAATGACCCGTTCCTCTGGCTGGAGGACGTCGACGGCGATGACGCGGCGGCCTGGGTCGCCGCGCGCAACGCTCGTGCCGAAGAGGCACTGATCGATGACCAGTTCGGCCCGCTGAAGGACTCCCTGCAGGCGATCCTCGACGCCTCCGACCGCATCCCCGGGGTCACCAAGCGCGGCGAGCATCTCTACAACTTCTGGACCGACGCGGAGCACCCGCAGGGCATCTGGCGGCGCACCACACTGGCCTCCTACCGCAGCGAGAACCCCCAATGGGAAGTGCTGCTGGACCTGGACGCCCTCTCAGCCGCCGAAGGCACCACATGGGTCTGGCACGGCGCCACGCTGCTGCGGCCCGAACAGACCGACGGCGAGATCCCGGGCTGGTCCCGGGCGCTGATCGATCTCTCGCCCGGGGGCTCCGACGCCGATGTGACCCGCGAGTTCGACCTGCTGCGCGGGGAATTCATCCCGCCGGAGGACGGCGGCTTCTACCGTCCAGAAGGCAAAGGCGGGCTCAGCTGGATCGACGCGAACACCGTATACGCCGCCACCGACCAGCCCGGCCGCGGCGCACAGGACCCGGTGACCACCTCCGGATATCCGCGCATCGTGCGGCAGTGGAGACGCGGGACCGACTTGGCTGAGGCCGAACCGATCCTCTCAGCGGCGTCCGACGATATGGCCGCAGGCGCAGTCTATGACTCCACCCCGGGCTACGAACGTCATATCGGCCAGCGGCTGCTGGGCTTCTACGACGCCGAGACCTACCTGATCGACTACCAGGGCAAGAGCCCCACACTGCGCCGCATCGAGGTGCCCACCGATGTGCGAGTCGGATTTCACCGCGATCTGATCTTCTTCGCTCCGCGCACCGAGGCGAGCATCGCCGGCACCACCCTGCCCGGAGGGAGCCTCTACGTGGCCGAGGCTGAGTCCTTCCTGGACGGCCGCGGCGGGCTGACCCCGCTGTTTGTGCCCACCGAGTCCACATCCCTGCAGGGCATCACCGCTACCCGCAGCTTCTTCGCGCTCACCGTGATGGAGGACGTCGTCGAACACATCCAGGCCCACTGGCGCGATCCGGGGACCGGCGAATGGCGCTGCGCCCGGGTGCTGCAGGAGGTCACCGGATCCCTGAGCCTGGGTGCCTACGATGCGCGCGCCAGCGACCAGGTCTGGATCACCGCCGATGACTTCCTGACCCCCACCAGCCTGTACCTTGGATCCCTGGGCGAACTGGCTGCAGGCGGAGCCGAGACTATAGAGCTGGTCAAACGGGCCCCGGAACGCTTTGACGCTGAAGGCCTGGCCGCTGTCCAGCGGTTCACCACCAGCGACGACGGCACCGAGGTGCCCTACTTCCTCATCGGTCCGGCCGAGGCTGTGCAGCACGCTGCTGAGGCAGTGCCCAGCGAAACTATCGCCGGAACGGCGCCCCGTCCCACCGTGCTCTACGGCTATGGCGGCTTCGAGATCAGCCAGACGCCCCACTATCTGGGGCTTGTCGGCAAAGCCTGGCTGGAATCCGGCGGCATCTTCGCGGTGGCCAATATCCGCGGCGGCGGCGAATACGGCCCCCGCTGGCACCAGGCAGCGCGGAAGCAGAACCGGCACCGAGCCTACGAGGACTTCGCCGCAGTGGCGCGGGACCTGGTCGCCTCCGGGGTGACCACCACTGATCAGCTGGCCTGCCGCGGCGGGTCCAATGGAGGGCTGCTCACCGGCAATATGCTCACCCAGTATCCCGAGCTCTTCGGAGCAGTGGTGATCCAGGTGCCCCTGCTTGACATGAAGCGCTACGCCCAGCTGCTGGCCGGAGCCAGCTGGCGGGCTGAGTACGGGGATCCGGAGACCGAGGACTGGGAGTATCTGCAGACCTTCTCGCCCTACCATCTGCTGCGCCGCGGCGCGGAGTATCCGCCGGTGCTGCTGACCACCTCCACCAAGGACGACCGCGTCCACCCCGGCCATGCACGCAAAATGACCGCCGCCCTGGAGGAGCTCGGCGCAGAGGTCACCTACTGGGAGAACACCGAAGGCGGCCACGGCGGGGCAGCCAATCCCGAGCAGCAGGCTGTGATGAACGCGCTCATCCACCGCTGGCTGGCCAAGACTCTGAACCGCAGCAGCTGAGCATTCAGCACACGGCCGGCAGCCCGTAGGATGGGTACGCACCATCGAGCCTGACGCACCTTTCGCACAGAGGAACAGACGTGAGAACCGCACCCACCACCGAGCCTGCCGTCGTCACCCGAGGGCTGGTCAAAAGATTCGGCGACAACACCGCCGTCGACGGAATAGACCTCACCATCCCGCGCGGCGGCATCTACGGGGTACTCGGCCCCAACGGTGCCGGCAAGACCACCGCCATCCGGATGCTGGCCACCCTGCTGCGCCCAGACGCAGGCGAAGCGGAGGTGCTGGGCCACAATGTGCTCGCCGAGCCGAAGGCCATTCGCTCCAAGATCGCGCTGACCGGCCAGTTCGCCTCCCTGGACGAGGACCTCACCGGCATCGAAAACCTGGTGCTGCTCGGCCGGCTGCAGGGCTTCTCCGGACCAGCTGCTCGCCGCCGCGGCGCAGACCTGCTGGAAGCCTTCGGACTCAGCGATGCGGCAGGCCGGCAGGTCAAGAAATACTCCGGCGGGATGCGGCGACGCCTGGACATCGCCGGCTCCCTGCTGGTCACCCCGGAGATGATCTTCCTGGACGAGCCGACCACCGGCATCGACCCGCGAAGCCGCAACCAGGTGTGGGACATCATCCGCACCCTGGTCGACGGCGGCACCACGGTGCTGCTGACCACCCAGTACCTGGAGGAGGCCGACCAGCTGGCCGACCGGCTGGCGGTGATCGACCATGGACGGGTGATCGCCGAAGGCACCCCGGGTCAGCTGAAGGCCCAGGTCGGCTCCGGCGCCCTGAAGGTGCGAGTGGTGGATCCGGCCGAGCGGGAGCAGGCCGCGGAGATCCTGGCGACCACGCTGGGCGGGGGAGTGGTCCGCGAGGCCGACCCGACCGCGCTGACCGTCTCTCTGCAGGAGCAGGCCCGCACCTCCGACGGGCTGGCCGCTCTGGAGCAGGCCGGAATCGGAGTGGAGACCTTCGCATTCGGCCAGCCCAGCCTGGACGAGGTCTTCCTCGCCCTGACCGGCAAACCCGCTGAGGCCGAGCCCAGCGATGAGGACACTGAGGAACCGGACCCAGCCGCCGCCGCGGCCGGTGATCACACAGGAGCAGGACGATGAGCGCGCAGACAACCCATCAGGCCTCGCAGGCCCGCACCATCCGCGGCGTGCTGCTCAACGACGACCAGCGGCCCACCCCGTCAGGAGCGGCCTCGGCCTCCCTGACCTACGGCTGGCGAGCGCTGCTGAAGATCAAGCACATTCCTGAGCAGCTCTTCGATGTGACCATCTTCCCGATCATGATGACGGTGATGATGACCTACGTCTTCGGCGGGGCCATCGGGGAGACCATGGCAGGCACCGGGGACTCCTCGGCAGCGGTGGACGCCTATGTGCAGTTCCTCATCCCTGGCGTCTTCGCCCAGACCCTGGTGATGATCACCATGTACACCGGCCTCACCTTGAACCGCGACATCTCCAAGGGCGTCTTCGACCGGTTCCGGTCCCTGCCCACCTGGAGGCCGGCCCAGCTGGTGGGCGCGCTGCTGGGAGACCAGGTGCGCTACACCATCGCCGGTGTGATCATCCTCGCGGTCGGCTTCATCATGGGGTTCCGGCCCGACGGCGGGCTCACCGGTGTGCTCGGCGCCTTCCTGCTGCTGCTGGTCTTCAGCTTCTGCCTCTCCTGGGTCTGGACCACTGTGGCGCTGCTGATGCGCACCGAGCAGGCAGCGATGGGCGTGTCCATGTTCATCATGATGCCGCTGACGTTCGTCTCCAACATCTTCGCCGATCCGCAGACTATGCCCGGACCGGTGCGGGCCTTCGCAGAGGTCAACCCGGTCTCCAATGTGGTGGGCGCCATCCGCGAACTGATGGAGGGCACCGTCGACGCCGGCAGCATCACCACTGTGCTGATCTACTGTGCAGTGCTGGTGGCGATCTTCGGCCCGCTGTCCATGTTCATCTATAACCGCAAGTCCTGAGTCCGGTCCGCCGTCGCTATTTGATGAACCGGATGTTGAACGGATAGCGGTAGGGCCGGCGCTGATAGGCGGCCACCGCGGCGATGATGCCGAATATCAGCGCGCACAGCCAGGCTGCCAGAATCACCACGAAGCCGATGAGCACCACTGTGAGGATGCCGCCTATCACGTAGGCGATGAACAATGTGATCTGCCAGTTCAGCGCTTCCTTGCCGTGATCGTCGATCATCCGGGAGCGTTCCCGGAACACCAGCCACACCACCAGCGGCACCAGCCAGGAGACAAAGATTCCTCCCAGGTGAATGGCCACGCCCCAGCCCTGCTCTTCGCCGGCGCTCAGCGGTGCCGGCGTGGGGCCGTCGCCGTAGGGGGAGTGGTGCCCGTAGCGCGGATCGTGCGGGTCGCCGGGGCCCTGCGGGTGCTGTGACATGCGGTCCTCCTGTGTGTGATCCTGATGAGGAGTCCCACTGTACAGAAACTATTTGCGATAGCAAACAGTTGGAGGTTTGGTGGTCAGACAGTTGGATCAGGTCAGTCCGGAGGTGGCGGACCTGGCGCGCAGGGCCCAGCGCGTCGCGGTGCTCACCGGCGCTGGCATCAGCGCTGAATCAGGGGTGCCCACCTTCCGCGAGGTGCAGACCGGCCTCTGGGAGAGGTTCTCCGCAGCCGACCTGGCCACCGTTGAGGCCTATGAGGCGGACCCGGCCCGCGTATGGACCTGGTACCGGTGGCGCCAATCGCTGATCCGGCAGGTGGATCCCAATCCGGGGCACACCGCGCTGGCACGCTGGCAGAAGGCTCTCCGGCAGACCGGGGGAGAGCTGAGCATCGTGACGCAGAACGTGGATGATCTTCACGAGCGGGCCGGCGCCGAGGTGCTGGGCCACCTGCACGGCAGCATCTTCGCGCACCGCTGCTTCGAATGTGATGCGCCGGCAGATGTGCCCGCCGGGAACTACAACGGCTGGCAGCCCCCTGACCAGCCGGAGGAGCCGCCGGTCTGTGCGGCGTGCGGGAGCGGGACTCTGCGGCCCGGTGTGGTCTGGTTCGGCGAAATGCTTCCGATGGAAACCTTTGACGCGGCTGCGGCATGCATCCGTGCCGCTGATCTGGTGCTGGTGGTCGGCACCTCCGGGATGGTGCAGCCGGCAGCGTCGCTGCCCCTGCTGGCCCTGGAGCGCGGCGCTCCTCTGGTGGAGATCAATCCGGAGCAGACCGAGCTGTCCGAGGTGATGGACTACTCACTGCGCGGCCCCTCCGGCCAGCTTCTGCCCCAGTTGGTCGACTCTGCCCGGTGACACTGGCCGAGGCCCTGCTGCTGGGGGTGATCCAGGGGCTCTTCATGTTCATCCCGGTGAGCTCCTCCTCCCACCTGGTGCTCACTCAGCACTGGCTGTCGGCTTCCGGATCCCCGCTTCCGTCTCCGCAGAGCCCGGAGATGATTCTGTTCAACCTGGTGGTGCACTTAGGCACCATGGTCTCCGTGGTGGTGGTGATGCATCAGCCGCTGGGACGGCTGCTGCGCGGAACGGTGCGCGACCTGGCTCTGCTGCGGCGCCGAGGCACCCTGCGTCACCTGATTCATCTGCGGCTGATGGTGCTGGGAGCGGTCACCACCGCGGTCACCGGGGTGCTGGGCTTGGTGATCCGTGCCTACGGCACCGGCGTCTTCGCCGCCCCGTGGGCGGTCTCTGCGCTGCTGCTGCTCACTGGAGCGGTCCTGTGGTGGACAGACTCTGTGCGGAGCACCTGGCGCTCAGCGGCACAGGTGACGGTGCTGGCCGCAGTGGTGATCGGCTTCGCCCAGGCTGCGGCTCTGCTGCCCGGACTCAGCCGTTCGGGCCTGACCATTGCAGCGGCGCTGGCGGTGGGCATGCACCGGCGCACAGCTGCGCAGTACAGCTTCTTCGCAGCGATCCCCACCATCATGGCCGCCACCGGACTCAAGTCGCTGTCCCTGCTGGGACACTCCGAAACGCTGGCCGTGGGTTGGGAGGCCTACGTCCTGGCTCTCATCGTCTCCGCGGTGGTGGGCGCGGGAGCCCTGTGGCTGGTGCTGCGCATGCTCTACCGCGGCTATTTCCGGGTCTTTGCCGTCTACGTGATCCTCCTGGCGGTGGTGACTCTGCTGGTCCAGCCCGATGCCGGCGAAACGTCGGGAGAGGACCGGGTGCCGGCCGGGCAGCAGCAGACCGCTGGCGGCGAGGCGGCGCCGTGGTGCGCCCCGCCGGTTAGGGTGGAGGGATGATGTGGCTGTACCTGCTGGCGCTGGCGCTCATCGGTCTCATTGTGGTGGTGCTGCTGGGCCGCTGGGAGCCGGCCCGCGTCCCGGAGGAGGAGTCCCCGGCCGCCGGTGGCGACGACGTCGACCAGCTGCTGTCCTCAGCGGCCGGCCGACCGCTGACCGCAGACGATCTGGACCAGGTGCAGTTCGACTCGGCGGTGCGCGGCTACCGGATGGATCAGGTCGACAAGCTGATCGACGCTCTGGCAGCCCAGCTGCGACAGGCGGGTGATGGAGATGACATTCCTCCAGCGGCAGATAGATAATGGTTGAGCAAGTGTGTTCCGACGGCACGACAATGGAAGAAGGATTCTCTCGATGGCTGCTATGAAACCGCGCACCGGCGACGGCCCGATGGAAGTCACCCAAGAGGGGCGCAGCCTGATCATGCGCGTGCCGATCGACGGCGGAGGCCGCCTGGTGCTGGAGATCAACAATGAAGAGGCTGAGTCTCTGAAGCAGTGCCTCATTGAGGCCGTGGGGGAGTAGAGCGGCTCAGGCTTTCACCGCAGCAAGCAGGCCGGTGCCGGTGGGCAGCAGGGCCGTGGTCAGCTGCGGGTCCTCCCGCAGGCGGCGCTCCAGCTCCCGCATCGCCTGCGTCGAGTCCTCCCGCACCGCGGGTTTGGGCACCCGGTCATTGTCCAGGGCGTCATTGATCAGCAGCAGTCCGCCTGACCGCAGCAGCCGCAGAGCCTCCGCCGCGAAGTGCCCGGTCTCCTCCGCGGGAGCGTTGATGAACACAAGGTCATAGCCGGCGGCGGTCAGCCTCGGAAGCACGGTCTCGGCGCGTCCGGTGATCATCCGGGTCCGAGAGGCGGGAACCGACTCGGCGCGGAAGACCTCCTTGGCCGCCGCTGAGTGGTCAGGGTCCGCATCGATAGTGGTCAGCACCGCGCCCGAAGGTGCCCCGCGCAGCAGCGCAGTCCCGGAAACCCCGGCGCCGCTGCCGATCTCCACCAGTGCCGAGGCACCGACGGCGGCGGCGAGCAGCTGCAGGGCCGACGCGGTGCCGGGGCTCACCGGGCGGGCGCCCAGCTGCCACGCGCGGGCGCGAGCCAGCTCGAGCACAGGATCCTCCTCGGCATGCTCCTCCGCGTAGGCCCAGCTGGAGTGCTTGGCGGTCTGACCCGGGCTCATAACTCACTTCCTCGCATCGGCGATGACACCTCATCCTAATCCCCGGAATCTGGGTCGCCGCGGACGCCCCGACCCTACCCAATGTCCAGGATAATTTAAGCCGATGTTCAGCCAAGGGCGGCATCCTTGAAAGGATGCCCCGGCATATCAGCAGCACCCAGAGCACTGCAGCACGCCGAGCCGGCCATGTCCGGCTGGGCTGGGTGGTCGCGGCATTTCTGTCCTCGCTGGTGCTGGTTTCGTGCGTGATGGTCGCTGCCGCGTGGATTCTGGGCGGCCGTGCGCCGGCTGCCACCAGCAGCGTCCAAGAGCTGCTGCCGCCCGAGCCTGAGCCGGACTCCAGCGCGAACTCCGGGGAAGAGGCTGCGATGGCATCGGCGCTCTCCCCAGCGGTGGGAACCCACGAGGATTATGTGGTCGGCGAGGCCGCAGTGGTGCTTCCCGGCGCGCGCACCGGTGCAGAGGTCCGGGAGATCCCGGTGGAGAACCTCTCCGGGCTCAAGGAGCTGGGCTGGTCGGTGCCGTACCTCAACCGCAGCGGCTACGACCACCAGTACCTGGAGACCAGCTCATTGGAGGGGGTGCGCACCATACAGGCCCACCTCTCCGACGGTGAGCACTACATCAATGTGGCGGAGACGCGTCCGGAAGAGGAGGAACGCGAGCTGTATCCGCTCCGCGAGAAGCTTCACAATGTGGTGGACCTGGATGCGGTGACCGAAGAGACGCTGGAACTTTCCACCGGTCACGAGGGCTCCTTCTTCGTCAGCGATCAGCGCGCCGCCTGGACCGCGGCGGTGGAGATGCCGCAGGTCCAGTACGTGATCACCTCCAACCTGCCTGCCGAATCGGCCCCTGAGATCGCCTCCTGGGTGCTGATCACGGACCGGTCGCGGGTGCAGCTGCTGCCCTCCTCCCCGGGGGCGGGCGACCGGCTGGAGCGCGGCTTCGAGGAGCTGTTCGCACTCTTCGACTGACCGGGTCCGCATCCGAAGCGATAGAGTTGACTGCGTGCCGGGGATCAACGTCTACGAGTTCTTCATCCTCATCCTGCTGGCCTTTGTGCTCTTGGGGCCGGAACGGCTGCCGCAGTACGCCCAGGCGCTGGCTCGCTGGGTGAAGAAGGCCCGTGCTATGGCACAGGACGCCAAAGTGCGGTTCAAGGAAGAGACCGGAACCGACTTCGACGAGGTTGACTGGCAGAAGTACGACCCCCGACGGTACGACCCGCGCCGCATCATTCGCGAAGCCCTCGCGGAGGAGTACGACGTGGTCAAGGACGCGCGCAGCCTCCGTCGCAGTGTGGATCCGCGGGAACTGTTCGCCGCCGGTTCCGCTTCGGAGAAGAGCGCGGGGGCTTCCACAGTGGCCGCCGGTGTGGCCGGCGCCTCCGCAGGTGTGGCCGGTTCACCCCGTCAGGCCGAGCAGGAGAGACGGCCGGCGCCCTTCGACCCCGATGCCACCTAGGCTCAGATGGCGCTGAGCTTCAGGTTCCCGCGCGCACGGGCCTTGAGCATCTGCACCGCCAGCACCGCCAGCACCAGCAGCAGCCCGATGAGGTCGTAGACCATATTGGTGTTGAGCATCAGAACGGCCCCGAGCGCCAGCACCGGGCGCAGATACCAGGCCACCGGCTCCATGAAGTGGCCCTCCAGCGCGACGCCGAGCAGCATCACAGCGACCACAGCTGATGCCACCACACTGACGCCGGTGACCAGATCGACCCCACGCAGCAGAAGATCCGGGTTGAAGGCAAAGATGTAGGGGACCACGAACCCTGCCCCCGCCAACTTCAGGGACGCCAAACCGGTGGCCATAGGGCGGCCGCCGGAGATGCCGGCGGCCGCGAACGAGGCCAGCGCCACCGGCGGAGTGATATTGGCGAACAGGCCGAAGTAGAAGACGAACAGGTGGGCCACAATCGGCTCTACTCCCAACTCCACAAGCGCGGGTGCGGCCATCGTGGCAGTGACGATGTAGGCAGGGATGGAGGGGAGCCCCATGCCCAGCACCAGACAGGCGATCATGGTGAACACCAGCGTCCAGAACAGGACGCCGCCGGAGAGGGAGACGATCGCGCTGGCCAGGGTCACTCCGAACCCCGAGATGCCCACCACTCCGACGATGACTCCCACGGCCGCGCAGGCGACTGCCACGCTGACCGCAGAACGGACGCCCTCCTCCAGGGCTTGGAGAATCTGCCGGGGAGTCATCCGGCTGCTGCGCCGCAGCATCGCCACCACCACGGTCACCACAATGGTCATGGCAGCGGAGTACAGGATGGTGAAGCCGGTGAAGAACAGCATGTAGATCAGGAACACCAGCGGAAGGATGAGGTGTCCGCGCTCCTTGAGCACCTCGAGGACGTCGGGCAGGTTGTCCTTGGAGATGCCCTTCAGCCCCATCCGGGTGGCGCGCAGGTGGATCTGGACGATGAGGCTGAGGTAGTACAGCAGCGCCGGAACAATCGCTGCCAGCGCCACGGTGGTGTAGGGGACCCCCAGGGTCTCGGCCATGATGAACGCCGCGGCCCCCATAATGGGCGGCAGAATCTGCCCGCCCACGCTCGCAGTGGACTCCACAGCCCCGGCGAAGGTGCGCGTATAGCCGATCTTCTTCATCAGCGGGATGGTGAAGGCTCCGGTGGAGACAACATTGGCGATGGCCGCCCCATTGATCGACCCCATGAACCCAGAAGCCACGGTGGCGACCTTGGCGGGCCCGCCCCGAGTCTGCCCAGCGATGGCCAGGGCCAGGTCATTGAACATCAGACTCATCCCCGATTTCGCCAGGAACGCACCGAAGATGATGAACAGAATGATGTAGGTGGATGAGACGCCCACTGCAGTGGAGAAGATGCCCTCGGTGGTGGCGAAGTAGTGATAGGCCAGGGTGTCCCAGTCATAGCCGCGATGCCGAAACAGCCCCGGCATCTCCCGGCCGTAGAGCCCGAAGAGAATGAACAGCAGCCCCAGCACCGGAAGCGCCCAGCCGGTGACCCGGCGGGCAGCCTCCAGCACCAGCACCACCAGCAGCGTTCCCACAGCCACATCCGTGCCGGTGAACCGCCCGGCCTGAAGCACCACCTGCTCATAGTTGGCCCATAGGTACACAGTGGGCACCAGCGCCAGCACCGCCAGGACTGTGTCAGGAATCCTCCACACCCAGCCCTGCGCCCTGCGGGTGGGCGGATAGATCATGAACACCAGAAACAGCATCGCGCTGACATGCAGCGAGCGGTGCACCATGGTGGGCAGCAGCGTCTGATACGCGGTGTAGATGTGGTAAAGCGCCAGGCACACCGCCACGGCGCTGACCAGAAGCGCCACCGGACGCCACTGCTCGGTGCGCACCCGAGACTCCGCGTCATACCTCGCCGCCGCTTCCTGCGCCTGGCGCTGCCTCTGTTCCCGGAGCTGATCATCCTCGGGCACCAGAGTGCCCAGATCAACGCTGGCTTCCGGCTCGGCCTGGGCGCCGGGCTCCACGCCGACGGCCGGACGGTGCTGGCTGCGTTCACTCATAGAAGCCTCAGTTCTCCAGCCTCAGTTCGAGGGGCTCGCGGTCCGGCAGGGAGCCGGCATCGATGACCCGGAGATCGCCGTCGACCCCTATGCGGTACTGGGCCCGGTGCGAATGGAACCAGCGAATCGTGGTGAAATCCCGGCCTATGTTCTCAATCACTATCTTGCCATCTGTGAGACGCAGATCCCCTTCGTCCAGGGGCATTCCGGCACCGTATTCGGAGAACTCCGTCTTCGACAGCACCAGCCGGTCCGGCTCCACGCGGTAGAAGTCGCTCCAGCGCGACAGCTCGATCGAGTGGATCCAGGAGTGGCTGATCACGGTGCCCGGACTCACCGGCGTGCGCGCGTACACCTCTGAGCGGCGCTGATGCGCGGCCACCAGATGCAGCTGCGTGGAGCAGCCGGAGAGTCCGCAGCACACGGCGGCGGCCGCAGGCCATGCCAGGCCCAGCAGCCGCCGTCGCGATATTCGGCGCGCGTCAGTCCAGGGACACACCCTGCTCCTCGAAGTACCGCTCCGCGCCGGGGTGCATCGGCACGACCAGGCCTTCGGTCACGGTCTCCAGGGTGATCTGCTCTGCGGCAGCGTGCGAACCGTGGATCCGGTCCAGGTTGTCGAACAGCGCTGCAGTGATCTCATAGACGGCGTCCTCACTGAGGTCCGCGGTGGCGATGAGATGGTTGGTCACGCCCACCGTCGGCACGTCCTCCTCCTGCAGGTAGGTGCCGCCCGGCACCACATCCTCGGCGAAGAAGTCGTAGTCGGTGAGCAGATTCTCGGCACCTTCGCCGTCGATGGGCACCACAACGAAGTCAGTGCTGGTGCCCAGCTCCGTCAGCGCAGGATTGGGCAGTCCCGAGGTGACGAACGCGGCGTCGATGTGGCCATTGGCCATCTGATCGGTCGCCTCAGCGTAGGAGAGGTAGTCCTCGTTCAAGTCCTCGTAGCTCATCCCATAGGCATCGAGCACCATCTGGGCATTCAGCTCCACTCCGGAGCCCACATCCCCGACGGCGACATTGGCCCCGGCCAGATCCTCCACTGACTCGATGCCGGAGTCCGCGGTGGCCACCAGCTGGACGGTGTTGGGGTACAGTGCGGCGATGGCCAGCAGGCCCTCGCGCGGATCGTCTTCGAACGGGCCGGTGCCCTCCACCGCCTGGACGGTGGCGTCGCCCATGGTGAAGGCCAGTTCCGCGTCCCCGTCGGAGATCATATTGATGTTCTCGGCAGAGGCGCCGGTGGCCTGCACGGAGGTGTCCGCATCGATAGTCTCCGCCAGAATGTCGGCCATCGTCGCGCCGACCTGGTAATAGACCCCGGAGGAGCCGCCGGTTGCGATGGTGATGAACTCAGCATCCATATCGCCGACGTCGCCGCCTCCTTCAGCATTGCCGCCCTCCTCGCTGCCCCCGCCGCAGGCGGTCAGCAGAAGGGCGGAGGCGGCCAGCGCCCCGCCGAGGCGCAGAGTCTGGTTTCTCAAAGGCATTCCAGTCTCCCTCACAGTTGTGGTGTGGGACACGAGTCTAATGGGTATGCAGGAGACCTGCGTCACTGCGGGTTCGGCGCCTCAGGCGGGACTCAGCGGCAGGGACCGCCCCGCGATGCCCCGGCTGCGCGAGGCCAGCCGGTCGGCGATCTGGCGCAGCGCAGTCCCGGCGGGGGAGGGTTCGGCGCGCAGCACCGCAGGCGTTCCGGCGTCTCCGGACTCCCGCAGTGCGGCGTCCAGGGGGACCGAGCCCAGCAGCGGCACCTGGGTGGAGAGCTGCTCGCTGAGCCGGTCGGCCACCAGCTGGCCGCCGCCGGAGCCGAAGAGCTCCATCACGGTGCCGTCCGGCAGCGTCATCGGCCCCATATTCTCCACCACACCGGCCACCTGCTGGCCGGTCTGATGGCTGAGCGCCCCGGCCCGCTCGGCCACCGAGGCCGCGGCCGTCTGGGGGGTGGTGACCACCAGAAGCTCCGAACTGGGAAGCAGCTGAGCTACAGAGATGGCGATGTCCCCGGTGCCCGGGGGCAGATCCAGCAGGAGCACGTCCAGATCCCCGAAGTGCACATCGGTGAGGAACTGCTCCACCGCCCGGTGCAGCATCGGCCCTCGCCAGGCCACTGCCTGATTCCCCTCCACGAACATGCCGATGGATATGGTCTTCACCCCGTAGGCCACCGGAGGCAGGATCATCTCGTCCAGCCGGGTGGGCGCATCGGTGATGCCCATCAGCGACGGCACGGAGAAGCCGTGCACATCGGCGTCGACCACCCCGACCTTCAGGCCGCGGTCGGCCAGGGCGCAGGCCAGGTTGACCGTGACGGTGGACTTGCCCACCCCGCCTTTGCCGGAGGCGACCGCATAGACCCGGGTCAGCGAATCGGGCTGGGCGAACCGGTTGACCTTCGCGCCGCCGCGCAGCTGCTCCTTCAGCTCAGCCCGCTCCTGCGGCGTCATGACCTCCAGCTGCACCTCCGCGGTGCGGACCCCCTCGGCGCGCACGGCCGCGGCGGTGACGTCGGTGACGATTCGGCTGCGCATCGGACAGGCCTCGGTGGTGAGCTTGATGGTCACATCGGCCCGGCCGTGGCGGTCCACTTCGACGCCGCCGACCATCCCGACCTCGGTGATCGGAATGCGCAGCTCAGGGTCCAGGACCTCGCCGAGCCGGCGGAGGACGTTATCGGCCGCAGACTGCGGTGTGGAGGTGGGATCAGGCACCCTTCCAGTCTATGGGCCCCGTCCAGCCGGCTGTCCGCTCAGCGAGTACCCGCGCTTCGGTGGCCGGCGACGCTGGCAGAATAGTGCTATGAGTCCTGCTGCGCAGATGAACACCGGTGGCCTTCCCCGCGGCGAACTGCTGGGCCGCTACCGGACATATGACCAGGCCCAGAAGGTGGTGGACCACCTGGCCTCCGCCGAAGGCTTCGACGTCAAGGCGCTGAGCATCGTGGGCAATGATCTGCGGTCGGTGGAGCATATCCGCTCCCGCCTCTCCTACCCCAAGGTCGCCGGGGCCGGTGCGGCCCAGGGCGCCATGTTCGGCTTCTTCATCGGTCTGCTGATCTGGCTGTTCGCCCCGGATTCGCCCATGATCAACATGCTGCTCTCGGTGGTGCTGGGCATGTGCATCTGGATGCTGATCGGCGTGGTGGGCTATGCGGTGCGCCGCGGCCAGCGGGACTTCGCCTCCTCCTCTCAGCTGGTGGCCACCACCTTCGACGTCGTCTGCGACTTCTCCCAGGCCCCGCGCGCCAGGCAGCTGGTGGCCTCCTCCGGCGTGGCGAGCCTTCAGCGCGCCGACGATCCCACCGGCCCGGGGACCGGCCAGGGTGCGGGCCAGAGTGCTGGACCCGGCGCTGGCGCGGTCGGCGGGCCGAGTGGTGCCTCCGGGACTGGGCCGCAGGCGCAGCCGCGCCCGTCCGGCAGGCCTGCCAGCGGCTGGCAGGACGAAAGCGGCCGGCCCCGCTACGGCGTGCGGCTGACCGATGTGAAGCCGGATGAGAAGACTGATCAGGGGGAGGACGAGCCGCACCAGAGCAGCTCCCCGCCGCAGTAGCGCTGCGTTGCTAGAGTGACCTCCATCACGTCACGAAGCCTGTCCCGCTCTCAGGCGGGGCAGCACAAGGGAAGTGGTGAGCTGGTCCATGGCAGATACGACTGACAGCAGATTCAAACGCACTCTGGGCCGGTTCGAGGTCTTCTTCCTCGGCTTCGGCGCCATGATCGGCTTCGGCTGGATCGTGCAGACCAGCAGCTGGCTCAATGAGGCCGGCACCGGCGGAGCCGTGCTCGCCTTTGCAGCCGGAGGCGTGATCATGGCGCTGGTCGGACTGCTGTACTCCGAGCTGACCTCTGCGATGCCCTGGGCCGGGGGCGAGCATCACTATCTGATGCGCGGACTGGGCCCTCGGCTGGCTCTGCTCGGCTCGTGGGGAATCCTGGGCGGCTACATCACCGTGGCGGCCTATGAGGCGGTCGCCATCCCCAACACTGTGGCCTACCTGTTCCCGCAGGTTTACTCGGTGCCGCTGTGGGAGGTGGCCGGTTCCCAGGTGTACCTGGTCTGGGCGCTGATCGGCGTCGGCGCCGCCGTCTTCCTCACCTGGCTGAACATCCGCGGCATCAAGCCGGCGAGCCTGCTGCAGAGCTCGGTGGTGCTGTTCCTGTTCGTGATGATCCTGGTGATGGTCCTGGCCTCGTTCACCGGAGGCGAGCCGGGGCATATGGAGCCGGTGTTCACCGGCGGCTCGGCCGGCATCATCGCCGTTCTTGTGGTGGTCCCGTTCTTCTTCGTCGGCTTCGACGTGATCCCGCAGTCCGCCGAGGAGGTCAAGCTGCCTCCGCAGAAGGTCGGACGCCTGGTGGTGATCGCGGTGCTGGCGGCCACCGCGTTCTACGTGGCGGTGGTGCTCACCACCTCGGTGGCGCTGCCGGCCTCCGAGCTGGTGGACTTCGAGCTGGCCACCGCTGATGCCTTCGGCGTGCTGATGGGCAGCGAGGTGTGGTCCAACTTCGTGGTCGCCGGGGCCATCGCCGGGCTGACCACATCCTGGAACGCGTTCCTGGTGGGATCCTCCCGGCTGATGTGGGCCATGGCCCATTCCGGTATGCTGCCGGCTTTCTTCGCCAAGCTGCACCCGAAGAACAAGACCCCGGTCAACGCGCTGCTGTTCGTCGGTGGGCTCTCGGTGATCGCCCCGTTCTTCGGCGCGGTCATGCTGGACTGGCTGGTGGATTCCGGGTCACCGTCGATTGTGATGACCTACATCATGGTCTGCGTGACCTTCCTGGTGCTGCGTCGGCGCGAACCGCAGATGCCGCGTCCGATGCGCGTGGGAGGTCAGCGCGGGGGTCTGGGCATCGCCGTGGGCGTGGCGGCACTGCTGTGCAGCGTGGGCATGTTTGTGCTGTATATGCCGGGAATGCCGGCGTTCCTGGACCCGCAGCCGTGGATCATGTTCGGCGGCTGGTGGCTGCTGGGCATCCTGTTCCTGCTGCGGCTGCCCGGGGGAATCGGTGCCGGCGTCGACGCCGAGGCCCAGTTGCAGGCCGCCGTGGCCCGCCGGGGAGGCGGGCAGAATGCGTCCGCCCGGTGAGTCTCACTGGCGCAGCCAGTCCAAGATCTGCTCCCGATGCTCATCCAGCCGCGGGGGAGCGGTGCGGTAGCTGACCTCTGAACGGGACCACTGCACCGGGTGAGCGATCGAGGCGGAGCTGCTGCCGTCGTCGCGGGTCAGCTCCACCGTCGGCTCCAGACCCAGCTGCCGGGCGAAGTCCAGGCTGGCGACGACGTCGTTGATCGGGGCCGAAGGCACGGACGCTTCGCGCAGAGCCTGGGACCAGTGCTCCGAGCTGTGCCGGCTCAGCCGCTGCTCCAGCAGCTCACGCAGAGGTCCTCGGTGCTCGTTGCGCCCGGCCATGGTCTGCCAGCGCGGATCCTCGGCCGCTTCCGGGCAGCCCAGCACCTGGCAGAGTCGGGCGAACTGCGCGTTGTTGCCGCAGGCGATGATCAGCGTGCCCTCCGCGGTGGGGAACGGGCCGTAGGGGAACAGGCTGGGATGCTCGTTGCCCATCCGGGCCGGCGAGATGCCGGTATTGGCCGCCGCCGAGGTCTGGTTGACCAGTCCGGAGAGCATCGACAGCATCAGACTGCCCTGCAGATGCTGTCCCCTGCCCGATCGGCTTCGCTCATACAGAGCCGCCAGCACCGCCCCGTAGAGGTGCAGCCCGGAGATCACATCCACTACAGCCACCCCTGCCTTGGTGGGTTCGCCCTCGGGATCGCCGGTGACGTGCATCAGGCCCGATGCCCCCTGCACCAGCACGTCATAGCCGGGCAGGGCGGCGCCGGGACCCTGGTGGCCGAAGCCGGAGAGTGAGGCGTAGATCAGCTCCGGATGCCGTGCAGACAGCGTGGCATAGTCCAGCCCGAAGCGCTCCAATCCACCGGGCTTGAAGTTCTCCACCAGCACATCCGCCCGCGCCACCAGCTGCTGCAGGATCTCACCGTCCTCGGCCAAATCCAGGGCGATCGAGGCCTTATTGCGGTTCACACTCTGGAAGTAGGTGGACTCCCCGTCGCGCTCCGGGGGACGCCAGGTGCGGGTCTCATCGCCCTGCGGCGACTCCACTTTGATCACAGTGGCGCCGAGGTCGGCCAGCAGCATGGTGGCATAGGGGCCGGCCAGAACCCGGGACAGGTCCAGAACGACGACGCCGGCCAGCGGGCCGGTCACAGATGAGTGCATATGCGCGGTGTCCTCTCACTTACGATGTGCCCATGGAGATCCAGCAGGCGCGGTGCTTTGTGGCAGTGGCCGAGCAGCGCCACTTCGGCAGGGCAGCCGAGCAGCTGCGGATGACCCAGTCGGCGCTGAGCCGGTCGGTGGCTCAGCTGGAACGTTCGCTGGGCAGCCAGCTGGTGGAGCGGACCACCCGACGGGTGTGGCTGACCGCCGCCGGAGAGGCGCTGCTTCCGCACGCCCAGGAGATCGTCACCCTGGTGGACCGGTCGGCCGAAATCGTGCAGGAGGCCACACGGGGGCGGACCGGCCGAGTGCGCCTGGGCTTCGCCAGTCCCTCCACCAATCACGTGGTCGGGCCGATGGCCCGCCAGATCCGGGACCGGCTGCCGGGGCTGCGGCTTCAGCTGGTCTCCTCGATGCTGTCCCACCTGGGTCTGGACCGCGTGCTGGCCGGCGAGCTGGACTGCGCCCTGGGGCGCTGGGACGTGCTGCCGGCCCAGGTGGAGTCTATGGTCATCGCCCAGGAGCAGCTGCTCATCGCGCTGCCGGTAGGCCACCGGCTGGCCCGCCGCGCAGCGGTGTCCATCAAAGAGCTGCACGCCGACAGCTGGGTGGTGCTGCCCAGCGGGCCGGCCGCCGCCCTGCCGCAGCGGCTGCACTCGCTGGCCGGCCAGGCCGGGTTCATTCCGAAGATCACCCAGATCGCCCCCGACTCGGCCACCTCGCTGGTGCTGGTGGCCGCCGGATACGGCGTGGCCCTGACCCAGTCCACCGTCCGGGAGCATATTCATGCCGAAGGCGTGGAGTTCCGCCCCATCGCCGAGCAGCCCCCGCCGCTGAAAGTCAGGCTGATCTGGCGCCGCGAGGACCTCAGCCCCGCACTGCGCGAGGTGATTGAGGTGACCAGACGGCTGCATCATGACCCTGTACGCTAACCGCTCGGAGCGCACCTTTGCGGATTGAGGCGCATATTCACCCACTTTCATGAAAGTTGTGCATAAATTGCCTTAGTCCGCCGGAGGCTGCGAGAGACTCTGAACCGACCGACCGCCGACCGAAGGAGCCGCCCGTGGCCAGCCGTGCCGCCACCGACCTGCTGAATCTCGAGGACCAGTTCACCGCCGAGGAGCGTGCGGTGCGTGACCGGGTGGCCGATTTTGTGGACCGCCGCGTCCGGCCGAATATCGCCCAGTGGTACGAGGACGCGGTGCTTCCCACCGAGCTGCTGGGCGAGATGGCTGAGCTGGGCCTGTTCGGCATGCACCTGAAGGGCTACGGCTGTGCCGGACGCTCCGCCACCGAGTACGGCCTGGCCATGCAGGAGATGGAGGCCGGGGACTCAGGTCTGCGCACGATCATCTCCGTCCAGGGCTCGCTGGCGATGTCTGCCATCTACAAGAACGGCTCCGAGGAGCAGAAGCAGCACTGGCTTCCCAAGATGGCCTCCGGCGAGGTGATCGGCTGCTTCGGACTCACCGAGCCCACCGCCGGCTCCGATCCGTCTTCGATGAGCACCACAGCACACCGTGAGGGCGAAGAGTGGGTGCTCAACGGGAAGAAGCGCTGGATCGGCCTGGCAGCCATCGCAGATATCGCCATCATCTGGGCCAAATCACCAGCCGAGGACGGCTCGGGGGAGAAGGTCCGCGGATTCATCGTCCCCACCGATGCTCCCGGCTTCACCGCCAGCGTGATCGGCGGCAAACTCTCTATGCGCGCCTCCCAGCAGTGCGATATCGACCTGGACAATGTCCGCCTGTCCGCCGAGGCGCTGCTGCCGGAGAACCCAGGGCTGCGCGGGCCCTTCGCCTGCCTATCCGAGGCGCGCTACGGCATCGCCTGGGGTGCGATGGGCGCCGCGCGGGACTCTATTGAGACCATCCTGGACTACGCCGGAGAACGGCTGCAGTTCGGCAAGCCGCTGGCCGGTTACCAGCTGACCCAGAAGAAGCTGGCAGATATGACCGTGGAGCTGAACAAGGGCCAGCTGCTCGCCCTGCACTTGGGGCGGCTGAAGGATGCCGGTCAGCTGGAGCCGCATATGATCTCAGTGGGCAAGCTGAACAACTGCCGCACCGCCATCGATATCTGCCGCGAAGCCCGGGCCGTGCTGGGCGGCAACGGCATCACCGGCGACTACTCGCCCCTGCGGCACGCCAACAATCTGGAATCGGTGCGCACCTATGAGGGCACCGACGAGGTCCATACGCTCATCCTGGGCCAGAAGCTCACCGGCCTCCCGGCCTTCCGCTGACCCTCCCCTACGAAAGGAACCGCTATGGCAGAGCTGCCGCAGTCCCGTCACCTGGCCACTGAGATCCCCGGCCCCAAGGCCCGGCAGCTGGCTGCCAGACAGGCGGCAGCCGTGGCTCCGGCGGTCGCCTCGGCGATGCCCACCTATGCGGTCCGCTCCCAGGACGGCATCGTCGAGGATGTCGACGGCAACCGGCTGATCGATCTGGGCTCGGGCATCGCGGTCACCAGTGTCGGGGCCAGCGCCCCGGCAGTGGTCCAGGCGGTGCAGGACCAGGTTGAGCAGCTGACTCACACCTGCTTCATGGCCACCCCCTATGAGGGGTACATCGCGGTGGCGGAGAAGCTTGCCGAACTGGTGCCGATCCGCGGACAGCTGCGCAGCGCCCTGTTCAGCACCGGAGCTGAGGCGGTGGAGAACGCGGTCAAGATCGCCCGGGCCTACACCGGCCGTCAGGCGGTGGCCGCACTGGACAACGCCTACCACGGCCGAACCACCCTGACGATGTCGCTGACGGCGAAGTCGATGCCCTATAAGCACAGCTTCGGTCCCTTCGCCCCGGAGGTCTACCGCATTCCGGGCTCCTACCCGTTGCGGGACCAGCTCGACGGCGCCGAGGCGGCTGAGCGTTCGATCTCCGCCCTGCAGACCCAGGTCGGGGCTGAGAACCTGGCAGCACTGATTGTGGAGCCGATCCAGGGTGAGGGCGGGTTCATCGTCCCGGCCGAGGGCTACCTGCAGCGCCTGGCCGCCTGGTGCCGGGAGAACGGGGTGATCTTCATCGCTGATGAGATCCAGACCGGATTCGCCCGCACCGGCTCCTGGTTCGCCTGCCAGCACGAGTCGGTGGAGCCGGATCTGGTCACCACGGCAAAGGGCATTGCCGGCGGGCTTCCGCTGTCTGCGGTGACCGGCAGGGCCGAGATCCTCGATGCCGTGCACGCCGGGGGACTGGGCGGCACCTATGGCGGGAATCCGGTGGCCTGCGCGGCCGCGCTGGCGACCATCGCCACCATGGAAGACCAGGATCTCTGCGCCAAGGCCGCCGATATTGAGCTCACCGCGCTGGAGCAGCTGCGCGGCGCTGCGCAGAAGGATCCGCGCATCGGGGATGTTCGCGGGCGCGGGGCCATGCTTGCGGTGGAGCTGGTGGACCCGGACACCGGTGCCCCGGATGCGGAGCTGACCGGTGCTGCGGCGGCGGCTGCGCGCAGAGCCGGGGTGATCACCCTGACCTGCGGCACCTACGGCAATGTCATTCGCTTCCTGCCTCCGCTGACCATCAGCAAGGAGCTGCTGACCGAAGGGATCAGCATCGTACTGGACTCCATCGCTCAGAACTGATCTGGAGCAGTTTCGCTATGATCGGCTTATGACCACATTTTCTACTGCTGAGCATGGTGAATCCCAGGAGAATGACCGAAAGCTGACGGTCTTTGGGCCAGATTTTCCGTTCTCTTATGATGAGTGGCTCGCCCATCCCGCCGGGTTGGGGCGGCTGCCGGAGCAGGCGCACGGCTCAGAGGTGGCCGTCATCGGCGGAGGCATAGCGGGGCTGGTGGCCGCATACGAACTGATGCGCCTGGGCCTGCGCCCGGTGGTCTATGAGGCCGAACGCCTCGGCGGCCGCCTGCGCTCAGAGCGGTTCAGGATCGACGACGGCGACCGGTGCAGCGACGTCGTCGCGGAGATGGGCGGGATGCGGTTCCCGGTCTCCTCGGCTGGGTTTTACCACTATCTGCGCCTGCTGGGGCTGTCCACCGCCCCCTTTCCGAATCCGCTCACACCGGCGGCCGGAAGCACCGTCATCGATCTCGGCGGCAAGACCTGGTACGCCGAAAAGCTGGAGGACCTTCCTGCCCTGTTCACCGAGGTCGCCCAGGCCTGGGACGCCGCGCTGGAGCGGGAGTTCGGCCTCAGCGGCCTGCAGCAGGCGATCCGCAGCCGCGACGCCCACCGGCTGAAGCGGATGTGGAACCGGATCGTCGCCGCATGGGACGATCGCAGCTTCTACGAATTCGTCTCCCAGGCCGAGGAGTTCCGCTCACTGAGCTTCCGGCACCGCGAAGTCTTCGGCCAGGTCGGATTCGGCACTGGAGGCTGGGACTCCGACTTCGCCAATTCGATGCTGGAGATCCTCCGGGTGGTCGTCACCGAATGCGACACCGACCAGGAGCTGGTGGTCGGCGGAGTCGAGCAGCTGCCGCTGGGGCTGTGGCGCCGCGAACCCGAGGAGATCGCCTACTGGCCGAAGGGAACCTCCCTGGCGTCGCTGCACCCGGATCACGCACCCCGGGGAGCGGTTGCGGCCCTGCGCCGGTGCGCCGACGGCAGCATCGCGGTGACCGAGGCCTCCGGCGAAGTCCGCACTTACCAGGCGGTGCTGGCCACCTGCCAGAGCTGGCTGCTGACCACCGAGATCGACTGCGATGAGTCCCTGTTCTCCCAGCAGATGTGGATGGCCCTGGACCGGACGCGCTATATGCAGTCGTCAAAGACCTTCGTCATGGTGGACCGGCCCTTCTGGAAGGACCGCGACCCGCACACCGGCCGGCAGCTGATGAGCATGACCCTGACCGACCGGATCACCCGCGGCACCTACCTGTTCGACAACGGGGAGGACCAGCCCGGCGTCATCTGCCTGACCTACTCCTGGATGTCAGATGCGCTGAAGATGCTGCCCTACCCCGCAGAGAAGCGCGCCGAGCTGGCCCTGAACGCTCTGGAGAAGATCTACCCCGACGTCGACATCCGCTCGCACATCATCGGTGAGCCGGTGACCGTCTCCTGGGAGGCCGACCGGTACTTCCTCGGCGCCTTCAAAGGGGCGCTGCCGGGGCACTATCGCTACAATCACCGCATGTACGGCCACTTCATGCAGGACACCATGCCCCAGGCCCATCGCGGAATCTTCCTGGCCGGAGACAGCATCTCCTTCACGCCGGCGTGGGCCGAGGGGGCCGTGCAGACCGCGCTTAACTCCGTCTGGGGCATCCTGCACCACTTCGGAGGCTCCACCCATCCGGAGAATCCGGGCCCGGGCGAGGCCTACCCCGAACTGGGTCCGGTGGAGCTGCCCGCATGAGCAGCGCTGTGCGCCTGGCCCTGGGGCAGGTGGAGCCTGTCATCGGGGACACGGCGAAGAATCTGCAGCGCATGGAGCAGCTGGCCGCCTCCGCCGCGGAGGCCGGGGCGGACCTGCTCATCCTGCCGGAGATGCATCTGACCGGATACGCCCTGGGTCGCCAGCGCACGCGCGCCCTGGCCGAGCCGGCCGACGGCCCCTCGGCCCAGCATGCCGCCGCCATCGCGCAGCGCTGCGGGCTGGCGATCCTCTACGGATACCCGGAGGAGGATTCCGGCGCGGTGTTCAACACTGTCGGATTCGTCGACAGCTCGGGTCAGCGCCTCTTCGACACCCGGAAGCTGCACTACTTCGGAGATCTGGACCGTCAACAGTTCGACCGGCCCGCCGCCTCGGCGGGGGAGGTGGTCACCTGGCGGGGATGGAAGGTGGGTGCCGCTGTCTGCTACGACGTCGAATTCCCGGAGGTCACCCGCGCTCTGGCGGTCGCCGGGGCCGAGCTGGTCTGCGTGCCCACCGCCAATATGGCCGACTATGACCAGGTCCAGACCACCCTGCTGCCGGCCCGGGCGGTGGAGAACCAGATCTACCTGGCCTACGCCAACTACTGCGGAGCAGATGCCGTCTACCGCTACGGCGGGCTCAGCCGGGTGATCGGACCGGACGGATCCGCCGTCGCCGCTGCCGGGCGCGAGCCGCAGCTGCTGATCTGCCAGATCGACAAACCCACGCTGCAGCGCTCCCGGCAGCAGAACCCCTACCTGCGCGACCGCCGGTTCGACCCCGCCCCCAGAGAGGAGAGCTGAGCCGATGCCAGCCGGGTCCCACGACCAGATCGACGACGTCATCCTCCGCCAGCTCTCCCAGGACGCTCGCACCACGCTGGCCCAGC
This sequence comes from Nesterenkonia sp., assembly GCF_029265375.1. Classification (GTDB taxonomy): domain Bacteria; phylum Actinomycetota; class Actinomycetes; order Actinomycetales; family Micrococcaceae; genus Nesterenkonia. The sequence goes on along the minus strand of NZ_JAJUJJ010000003.1, from coordinate 77,998 downwards.
TCTCCGAGCAGACCGGGCTGTCCGTCTCCGCGGTCCAGACCCGGGTGCGGCGGCTGGAGAGCCGCGGCGTGATCCGCGGCTACAAGGCTGAGCTGTCCCCGGAGGCGCTGGGCAGGCCGCTGTCGGCCTTCATCGAGATCACGCCGCTGGACCCTGCCCAGGCCGATGACGCCCCGCAGCGCCTGGAGCACCTGGCCGCCATCGAGGGGTGCTATTCGGTGGCGGGCGATGCCAGCTACATGCTCTTTGTGCGGGTGCCCACACCCCGGGACCTGGAAGCCCTGATCCGCGAGATCCGGCAGGCGGCCTCAGTGAACACCCGCACCACTGTGGTGCTGCAGACCTTCTTCGAGGGCCGCCCGATCGGCATTGAGGCTCAGGACTGAAGCTCGGCCATCCAGGCCTCCACCGCATCGGGCTCACGCGGCAGCGCGGCGGAGAGATTCTCCGCGCCATCGTCGGTGACCAGCACATCGTCCTCAATCCGCACACCGATCCCGCGATACTCCTCCGGGACCGCGAGGTCCTCCTGCTTGAAGTAGAGGCCCGGCTCGATGGTGAAGACCATGCCCGGCTCCAACACCCCGTCCAGGTAGAGGTCCCGCTTAGCCTGAGCGCAGTCGTGGACGTCCAGCCCCAGGTGATGACTTGTGCCGTGCGGCATCCACCGGCGGTGATGCTGCCCCTCCGGGGACAGCGCCTCCTCCAGTGAGACCGGAAGCAGGCCCCACTGCTGCAGATGCTCAGCCAGCACCGTCACCGCCGCCTGGTGGATCTCGCGGAACCGGATGCCCGGCCGCACCACGTCGAAGGCGGCATCAGCGGCAGCCAGCACCGCCTCGTAGACCTTCCGCTGCACCGGTGTGTAGCGTCCGGAGACCGGCAGGGTGCGGGTCAGGTCAGCGGTGTAGAGAGAATCCGCCTCCACCCCGGCGTCCAGCAGCAGCAGCTCGCCGGGCTCGATCCGGTCGTGATTGCGGATCCAGTGCAGAATGGTCGCATTGTTGCCGGAGGCGGCGATCGTGTCATACCCCAGGTCATTGCCCTCCAGGCGGGCCCGGGCGAAGAAGGCGCCCTCCACCACGCGCTCGCCGCGCTCGTGCCCCACAGCCCGCGGAAGCGCCCGGACCACATCCTCAAACCCGGCGATAGTGGCCGAGACCGAGGTGCGCAGCTGCTCCACCTCCCAGTCGTCCTTGACCAGACGCAGCTCGGAGACGAACTCGGTCAGCTCGGCGTCCAGGGCATCCGAGGCTTCCAGGTCCACGCCGGTGTTGATCCGTGAGGTGTCCACCAGCGCGTCCACGGAGAGATCCACCTCACGCAGCAGCCTGATCCGCGTGCCGCCGATCTCCACCGCCCCGGCGTTCTTGGTCACCGCGACCTCCAGCTCGGAGGCATCGGCGGTGCGCACCCCCAGCCGCTGGCGGAACTCCTCCAGCCCGGGGCGCGGCCCGATCCAGAACTCACCGTGCCGGGAGTCGGCGTAGAACTCCTCCGAGTCCCGGCCCGCCATCGGCTTGAAGTACAGGGTGACCTCGTGGTGCCCGCCGTCGTCGCCGGCCCCCTCATCCACCGGTTCGAAGACCAGCACTGCGTCCGGCTCGTGATCCACGCCCAGGCCCGTGAGGTGGGCGAAGGCCGAATGGGGCCGGAAGCGGTAGTCAGTGTCATTGGAGCGGACCTTCAGCGGGCCGGCGGGGATCACCAGGCGCTCGCCGGGGAACCGCTCAGAAACTTCACGACGACGGCGGGCGGCGTAGTCGGCGACCTCATCGCGCCGATGCTGCGGCTGCTCGGCAGGCGCCCAGTGGGAGGCCATGAACTGTTTGAAGGCCTCGGAGGTGGGCCGCTGCGAGCGGTTGTTGACGCGGTCGGACAGCTCCTGGGCAGACTTCTGGCTCGGTGACTCACTCATACCGGTAGTCTTTCATGCTGAGATGAGCTTCGACCTGCACACCCATTCCACGGTCTCCGACGGCACCGAACCGCCGGCGATGGTGGTGGCCGAAGCCGCCCGGGCAGGACTGCGGGGGCTGGCCCTGACCGACCACGATGCCACCGCCGGCTGGGCTGAGGCCCGGGCCGCGGCCGAGGCTCACGGTCTGGGGTTCATCCCCGGGATGGAGGTCACCTCGATGGCCGCCGGGATCAGCGTCCACGTGCTCAGCTACCTCCACGACCCGGAGCATCCGGGAATGCGGCAGCTCAATGCCGCCGCTCGGGCTGGACGGGTGGAGCGGGCCAAACAGATCTGCGCCCGGCTGGCGGAGGACCTGCCCATCACCTGGGAGGCCGTGCTGGAGCAGGTCGGCCCGGACGCGGCCATCGGACGCCCGCATCTGGCCGATGCGCTGGTGGCCGCCGGCATGGTGGCGGACCGGTCGGAGGCTTTCCGCAAGTACCTGCACCGGCGCAGCCGCTACTACGTCAGTCAGCAGAACCCCCACCCGGTGGAGGTCATCCGGCTGATCCGGCAGGCCGGGGGAGTCCCGGTGATCGCCCACGCCATGGCGGTCGGCCGCGGGCAGACGCTGAGTCCGGCACAGCTGGAGGAGCTGGTGGCCGCCGGTCTGCTCGGTGTGGAGGTCCATCACCGGGACAACCCGGAGCCCGGCCGAGCGCTGCTGCTGGATCTGGCGGCCCGTCACGACCTGATCGTCACCGGCTCCTCCGACTACCACGGAGCAGCCGGGAAGCCGAACCGCCTGGGGGAGAACACCACCGAGGCAGATCAGGTGGCGCGGATCCTGCAGCTGGGCACCGGCAGCCAGCCGTACAATGTCAACCCATGAGTTCCGCATCCTCACCCGAGAGTGCCGCGAACGGCCGGACCAAACGCCTGCCGCGGGAGCAGCGCCGCCGCCAGCTGCTCGACTGCGCCCTGCAGGTCTTCGTCGCCAAGGGCTACCACGCCGCCTCCATGGATGACATCGCCGAAGCCGCCGAAGTCTCCAAGCCGGTGCTCTACCAGCACTTTCCGGGCAAGCACGAGCTGTTTCTGGATCTGCTGGACACCCACCTGAGCCAGCTGCGCGACGAGCTGACCTCTGCCCTGAGCGAGGCGGAGACCAATAAGGAGCGGGTCACCGGAACAGTGACCACCTTCTATGAGTTCATCGCCCGCGAGGATGAGGCCTACCGCCTGGTCTTCGCCGCCGGCATGGACCATGATGAGGAGGTCTCCGACCGGCTGGAGCGGTTCCACGATGCCATGGCCGCGGCGATCGCCGAGGTGATCGCCGATGACACCGGCCAGCCGATGGCGGAGGCGACGATGCTCGGCCACGGCCTGCTGGGCATGGCCACCACCGCAGCCCGGCACTGGAGCAGACTCTCCGAGCGCCCGGACCTGCGGACATCGGCCCAGCTGACCTCCCGGCTGGCCTGGCGCGGCATCTCCGGCTTCCCCAAGGAGGGCTGAGCCGGAGCCGATTTGCACCGGCCAGATATTATCGACGGTGAGCAGACCTGTACTGCGCGGGCGCTGCGAATCCTCGCATGTCCGCGCTGAGCCTGAAGGAGTGGCATGGAAGTACGCATCGGAGTGCAGAACGTCTCCCGGGAGATCGTGGTGGAGACGGACCAGAGTCCTGAGGACGTGGAGAAGGCTGTGGCCGACGCGATCGAAAACTCCAAGCCGCTGCTGAGCCTCACCGATCGTCGCGAAAAGACGATCGTGGTCCCGGTGGCCTCCATCGGGTACGTGGAGATCGGCTCGGACACCAAACAGACGGTCGGCTTCGCCGCCGTCGCCGACTGAAAGAACGAATGACTGCTGAGACTGAGACAACCACATTGACATTTGCGGACTTCGACGTCCGCGAGGAGATCGTCTCCAGCCTGGCGGAGAAGGGCATCATCACCCCCTTCCCGATTCAGGCCGAGACGCTGCCGATCGCCCTGGCCGGCAATGACATCATCGGCCAGGCCAAGACCGGCACCGGAAAAACCCTGGGCTTTGGCATTCCCGCCCTGCAGCGGGTGGCAGCGCCCGGCACCGAGGCGTACCAGAACCTGCCGTCCCCGGGATCGCCGCAGGCGCTGATCGTGGCTCCCACCCGCGAGCTCGCCGTCCAGGTGGCCGAGGACCTGAAGGTCGCCGGATCGCAGATGGGCGTGCGCATCGCCACCATCTACGGCGGGCGGGCCTATGAGCCGCAGATCGAAGAGCTCACCCGCGGGGTGGAGATCGTGGTCGGCACCCCCGGCCGCCTCATCGACCTGCACCGGCAGAAGCACCTGGTGCTGAAGAACGTGAACATCGTGGTGCTCGACGAGGCCGACGAGATGCTCGACCTCGGCTTCCTGCCCGACGTGGAGAAGCTGCTCTCCTACGTCCCCGAGGTGCGGCAGACCATGCTCTTCTCCGCCACTATGCCCGGCCCCGTGGTCTCCATGGCCCGGCGGTTCATGACCAAGCCCACCCATATCAGCGCAGCGGATCCCGAGGACTTCGGAGTCACTAAGAAGGACATCCGACAGGTGGTCTACCGCGCCCACTCGCTGGACAAGGACGAGATGATCGCCCGGATCCTGCAGGCCTCCGGGCGCGGTCGGACCATCATCTTCACCCGCACCAAGCGGCAGGCCGACAAACTTGCCGATGAGCTGATCTCCCGCGGGTTCGCCGCCGGCGCCATTCACGGCGATCTGGGCCAGGGCGCACGGGAGCAGGCGCTGCGGGCCTTCCGCAATGACAAGGTCGATGTGCTGGTCGCCACCGATGTGGCCGCCCGCGGCATCGATGTCACCGATGTCACCCACGTGATCAACTACGTCTGCCCTGAGGATGAGTCCGCCTATCTGCACCGCATCGGCCGCACCGGCCGGGCAGGCCAGAAGGGCACTGCGGTGACCTTCGTGGACTGGGAGGACGTGCCGCGCTGGAAGCTGATCGACAAGGCGATCGGCCTGGGTGTGTCCGAGCCGGTGGAGACCTACTCCTCCTCGCCCCACCTGTTCGAGGACCTGGATATCCCGAAGGGGACTAAGGGGCGGCTGCCGCGCCACAAGCGTTCCAAGGCAGGTCTGGAGGCGGAGAAGCTGGAGGACCTCGGAGGTCCGGAGGACCGGAAGCCACGCGGCCGCGGCGAGCGTCCCCGCGGCGGTTCGCGGCCGCGCCGCCGTTCCCAGCAGGGCTCCGGCAAGACGGCAGAGGACTCGGCCGGCAGCAAGGAGCGCTCCTCGGCCGGTCAGCGTCGTCGCCGGCGTCGCCGCCGCCGGGTCAGCGGGGACTCCAGCGCCTCATGACCGGCTCTCCGGCACGCATCCGCCGCGCCGAACCCCGCGACTACCAGCGCATCGGCGACCTGACCGTCGCCGCCTATATCGACGGCGGGCATATGTCGGCCCAGGACGGCTACATCGCTCATCTGCGTGAAGTCGCCGACCGGGCCGCGGCCGCAGAGGTGTGGGTGGCGGACGTGGACGGTGCCGTGGCCGGCTCGGTCACCGTCACCGACTGGGACGGCCCCTGGGCGGAGGTCTCCCGGCCCGGTGAGATCGAGTTCCGCATGCTGGCGGTGGCCCCGGAGTTTCAGGGCCGCGGAATCGCCCGGCAGCTGGTGCGGCACGTGATCGCCCAGGCCGAGGCCCGGCCGGAGATCCAGGCGGTCACCCTGTGCAGCCTCACCAGTATGCGCACCGCCCACCAGCTGTACCGCGCAGAGGGTTTCACCACCGACCCTGACCGGGACTTCGTGCTGATCACCGAAGCCAAGACCGCCCGGTTCCCGTTCTTCATCCGCGCCGTCCACTCCGGACGGCCCGCATCCGAGCTGCTGAACGCTGAAGGAGAGTGAGCCCGCCGGTGACTGATCCGTTCGTCATCCTGACCGTGTGCACAGGCAATATCTGCCGCTCCCCGGCCATGGAGCGGCTGCTTGCTCAGCTGTTCGTCCAGGACCCGGCCGTGGAGGTCCGCTCCGGCGGCACCCACGCCCACGACGGCGAAGACATGCAGGAGCCGATGAAGCGCCGCGTCGCCGACTACGGCGCAGATGCTGAGGGCTTTGTGGCGCAGCAGGTCACCGCCGAGATGGTCGCCCAGGCGGATCTGATCCTGGCCGCAACGGCAGTCCACGTGGAGGACATGCTCGCCGAGGTGCCCTCCGCTGCCGAGCGGATGTTCACCATCGGAGAGTTCGGCCGCCTGCTGGACTCGCTGCCGGAGGAGGAGCTGGCCGCCGTCCGCTCTGAGTCCGGCACGGCCGGGCAGCTGGCCGCGCTGACCGCTGCCGCCCACCGGGCGCGCAGCCGCGGGGCCGAATCATCCTGTGAGGACGACGTCGTCGACCCCTATATGCTGCCCGAGAGCGTCTATGACGAAGCGTTCCGGCAGATCCGTGAACCGGTCGAGACGCTGGGGCGGATTCTGCAGCGCCGGTGAGTTTTAGCACTCTGCTTGATCGAGTGCTAGGCGGGTCATATAGTTTGTATTAGCACTCAGCTCGCTCGGGTGCTAACGCCTGGAGGGCCGTCAACTCTCCGGGTTCAAGCCTGAAGGACGCGCCACCGGTGGAGATGCCTGCGCATCTCCTTCACCCGCGACGACGGTTGGTCACTCCCAAGGCGAGCAACAGTCAAGGAAATTTTCGACTCCACAGCAAAGGAGAGAACTGACGTGTCAGTCTCCATCAAGCCCCTCGAGGATCGCATTGTTGTCCGCCCCCTGGAGGCCGAGCAGACCACCGCTTCCGGCCTGGTCATCCCGGACACCGCCAAGGAGAAGCCCCAGGAGGGCGAGGTTGTCGCCGTGGGGCCGGGCAAGGTCTCTGACTCCGGCGAGCGCCTGCCGGTAGACGTGGCCACCGGCGACGTCGTCATCTACTCCAAGTTCGGAGGCACTGAGGTCAAGGTCGGCGGCGAGGAGTACCTGGTGCTCAACGCTCGCGACGTTCTCGCCAAGGTCGAGAAGTAAGACCCACCGGCTCGACTCTAAGGAGCAGAACATATGGCAAAAGAGCTTCTCTACGATGATGCCGCCCGCAAGGCACTGGAGGACGGCATCAACAAGCTCGCCGACACCGTCAAGGTCACCCTGGGCCCCAAGGGCCGCAATGTGGTCCTGGACAAGTCCTGGGGCGCGCCCACCATCACCAACGACGGCGTGACCATCGCCCGTGAGATCGAGGTGGAGGACGCGTACGAGAACCTCGGCGCGCAGCTGGCCAAGGAGGTCGCCACCAAGACCAATGACGTGGCCGGCGACGGAACCACCACCGCCACTGTGCTCGCCCAGGCGCTGGTCAAGGAGGGCCTGCGCAATGTGGCTGCCGGTGCGGCTCCTGGTGAGATCAAGCGCGGCATCGAGGTCGCCGTCGATGCGGTGACCCGCCGGCTGCGTGAGAACGCCCGTGAGGTCAACGGTCAGCAGGAGGTCGCCTACGTCGGCGCCATCTCCGCTCAGGACGACGAGGTTGGCGAGCTGCTGGCCCGCGCCTTCGACGCGGTGGGCACCGATGGTGTGATCACCATCGAGGAAGGCTCCACCACCTCCACGGAGCTGGACATCACCGAGGGCATGCAGTTCGACAAGGGCTTCCTGTCCCCGCACTTCGTCACCGACGCTGAGCGCCAGGAAGCCGTCCTGGAGGACCCGCTGATCCTCATCCACCAGGGCAAGATCTCCAATATGCAGGAGTTCCTGCCGGTGCTGGAGAAGGTCCTGCAGGCCAAGAAGCCGCTGTTCATCATCGCCGAGGACGTGGAGGGCGAGGCCCTGTCCACTCTGGTGGTGAACAAGCTGCGCGGCACCCTGAACGTGGTGGCCGTGAAGGCACCGGGCTTCGGCGACCGCCGCAAGGCCATGCTGGAGGACATCGCAGTGCTCACCGGCGCTACGGTCATCACCCAGGACCTGGGCCTGAAGCTGGACCAGGTCGGCCTGGACGATCTGGGCACCGCCCGGCGCGTCACGGTGACCAAGGACGAGACCACCATTGTCGACGGCGCCGGCTCCAAGGCCGACGTCGAGGCGCGGGCTGCCCAGATCAAGGCGCAGGCCGATGCCACCGACTCCGAGTGGGACCGCGAGAAGCTGCAGGAGCGCCTGGCCAAGCTGGCCGGCGGTGTGGGCGTGATCAAGGTCGGCGCCGCCACTGAGGTGGAGCTGAAGGAGCGCAAGCACCGCATCGAGGACGCCGTCTCCTCCACCCGCGCTGCCCTGGAAGAGGGCATCGTGGCAGGCGGCGGCACCGCGCTGATCAACGCGCTCTCGGTGCTGGACGAGGATGCCGAGGTCACCGGGCTGACCGGCGACGCCGCCGCTGCGGTGGGCATCGTCAAGCGTGCTCTGGTCCAGCCGCTGCGCTGGATCGCCCAGAACGCCGGCGAGGACGGCTTCGTCGTCGCCTCCAAGGTCGCGGAGCTGGAGCCCAACCACGGCTACAACGCCAAGACCGGGGAGTACGGAGACCTCATCAGCGCCGGCGTCATCGACCCGGTGAAGGTGACCCGCTCCGCACTGCAGAACGCAGCCTCCATCGCCGCTCTGGTGCTGACCACCGAGACTCTGGTGGTGGAGAAGAAGGACGAGGAGGACGAGGACTGATTCCTCGCCCCCAGCGCTGAAGGAACCCCGCCGACCCAGGCTCGAGGCCCGGGACCGGCGGGGTTCTTTCATGTCTACACTGATGCCCATGACCGAGCTGACCACCGGGGGCGCGCCGCCCCGAACTGACGCTCGCTCCCGCCGGTTCTACGCATGGGAAGTCGGCATTGTGCTGGCGCTCTCGCTGGGACGCTCGGCAATCTACGCAGTGCTGCAGCTGGCCGAGCGGCTCAGCATTGCTCCGCTGGCCGAGCAGACCGCCACAGTGCAGCGCTCACGGTCCCGGGCTGAGGGATTCGACGCCGCCTACCAGCTGCTCGACTCGCTGTTCGCCCTGGCTCCGGTGGCCCTGGTGATCTACCTGGTTCTGCTCTCCGGGGAGAACCCCTTCCGCCGCTGGGGGCTGGACTTCCGCCGGCCCGGCCGGGACTGGGCTCTGGGAGCCGGACTGTTCGGCCTCATCGGAGCGGGCACCCTGGTGGTCTATTTCGCCGGACGCAGCCTGGGCATCACCGCGCAGATCGTTCCGGCCGATGTCACCGAATACTGGTGGACCCCGCCGGCGCTGCTGCTGGCCGCGCTGCGCCATTCGCTGCTGGAGGAGGTGATCATGATCGCCTACCTCTTCGACCGGGCACGGCGGATCTGGCCGCAGACCACCGACGGCCGCGCCATGGGTGCAGTGGTGCTGGCCGCCGCGGTGCTGCGCGGGGCCTACCACCTCTACCAGGGCTTCGGCCCCGGGGCGGGCAATCTGCTCATGGGGCTGATCTTCGGCTGGATCTACCTGCGGTTCGGCCGGGTCATGCCTCTGGTGATCGCGCACTTCCTGCTGGACGCCGTCGCCTTCCTGGCCTTCCCGCTGGTGCTGACCAGCTTCGGGCTGGCCGGTCTGTAGAGGAACATCAGGAGAAGTAGACTTGTTGACGCTCTGCACTGATCTGCCGCGAACGACCCGAGAGGCGCCATCCGTGAGCCATATCCACGCCGAGGGGCACGATCCATTCGCCCTGACCGGACTGACCTATGACGACGTGCTGCTGCTGCCGGGGGAGACTGACGTGATCCCCTCGGAGGCGGACACCTCCACCCGGCTGAGCCGCAATATCGAAATCCAGGCTCCCGTGGTCTCCGCGGCGATGGACACCGTCACCGAGGCCCCGATGGCCATCGCTCTGGCCCGGCTGGGCGGCATCGGCATCATTCACCGCAATCTCTCCATCTCGGACCAGGCCAAGCAGGTCGATCAGGTCAAGCGCTCCGAATCGGGGATGATCACCGATCCGGTGACCATCTCCCCGCAGGCGACCATCGCGGAGCTGGACGAGATCTGCGGCCACTACCGGATCTCCGGGCTGCCGGTGGTCGATGAGGACTCCACGCTGCTGGGCATCATCACCAACCGCGACATCCGCTTCATCCCCGAGGCTGAGTACGCCACCACCACCGTGGCGGAGAAGATGACCCGCCCGCCGCTGATCACCGCGAAGGAGGGCATCTCCAATGCGGAGGTGCTGAAGATCTTCAGTGAGCACCGGGTGGAGAAGCTGCCGCTGGTCGACGACGACGGCCGGCTGACCGGTCTGATCACCATCAAGGACTTCGACAAGGCGGATAAGTACCCCCAGGCCACCAAGGACGCCGAAGGCCGGCTGCGCGTGGGAGCGGCAGTGGGCTTCTTCGGCGAAGGCTTCGAGCGGGCGATGACGCTCATCGACGCCGGAGTGGACGTGCTGGTGGTCGACACTGCCAACGGTCACACCCGCGGTGTGCTGGAGATGATCGCCAAGCTCAAGGCTGAGCCGCGGGCCGCCGGCGTGGATGTCATCGGCGGCCAGGCCGCCACCCGGGCCGGCGCCCAGGCGCTGGTGGATGCCGGTGCCGATGCGATCAAGGTGGGCGTGGGCCCCGGGTCCATCTGCACCACCCGCGTGGTGGCCGGTGTGGGGGTCCCCCAGATCACGGCGATCTACGAGTCCGCGAAGGCGGCCGTGCCGGCAGGAGTGCCGGTGATCGCCGACGGCGGGCTGCAGCACCCCGGGGACATCGGCAAGGCGCTGGTGGCCGGAGCCGACTCGGTCATGCTGGGATCACTGCTGGCCGGAGCCGCGGAGTCCCCGGGCGATCTGGTCTTCTACAACGGCAAGCAGTTCAAGGCCTACCGGGGCATGGGATCGCTGGGCGCGATGCAGACCCGCGGAAAGAACACCTCCTACTCCAAGGACCGCTACTTCCAGGCCGATGTGCCTGATGATGAGAAGCTCGTCCCCGAGGGCATCGAGGGGCAGGTTCCCTACCGCGGCCCGCTCTCGGCGGTGCTGCACCAGCTCACCGGCGGGCTGCGGCAGACCATGTTCTACGTCGGGGCCCACACCATCGGTGAGCTGAAGGCCAAGGGCCAGTTCGTGCGGATCACCTCGGCGGGACTCAAAGAGTCGCATCCCCATGATGTGATGATGACCGTCGAGGCCCCGAACTACCGCGGAAGGTGAGGCAGCAGTGAACGAGATCCCCATCGGACAGGCCACCTCCGGCCGGCGCGCCTGGGCGCTGGATGATGTGAGCATCGTGCCCACCCGGCGCACCCGCTCCCCGCAGGACGTCAGCTTGGACTGGCAGATCGATGCCTACACCTTCTCCATGCCGGTCATCGGTGCGCCCATGGACTCGGTGATGTCACCGGCCACCGCCATTGAGCTGGGCCGGCTCGGCGGACTGGGGGTGCTGAACCTGGAGGGTCTGTGGACCCGGTACGAGGACCCGGAGCCGGTGCTGGAGGAGATTGTCCACCTGGAGGCCGCGGAGATCTCCGCCGCCAACACCCGGCGGATGCAGCAGCTCTACTCCGAGCCGATCAAGGCCGAGCTGATCACCCGCCGACTGGCTGAGATCCGTGAGGCCGGCGTCGTGGTCTCCGGTTCCCTGACCCCGCAGCGCACCCAGGAGTTCTACCAGACCGTGGTGGACGCCGGGGTGGACATGTTCGTCATCCGCGGCACCACCGTCTCGGCCGAGCATGTCTCCGAGCAGGCGAACCCGCTGAATCTCAAGGAGTTCATCTACGAGCTGGATGTCCCGGTGATCGTCGGCGGCGCTGCCGGATACACCCCAGCGCTGCACCTGATGCGCACCGGAGCCGCCGGGGTGCTGGTCGGATTCGGCGGCAGCTCAGCCTCCACCACCCACCGTGCTCTGGGTATCCGGGTGCCGATGGCCACGGCCATCAGCGATATCGCTGCGGCCCGGCGGGACTACCTGGATGAGTCCGGCGGCCGGTACGTGCATGTCATCGCCGACGGCGGCCTGGGGACCTCGGGCGATATCGTCAAGGCGCTGGCCATGGGTGCCGATGCCGTGATGCTGGGCACCACCCTGGCCCGCGCCGAAGAAGCACCCGGTCAGGGATGGCACTGGGGCCTGGAGGCGGTGCACCCGAACTTCCCCCGCGGCCACCGCACCCGGGTCGGGACCGTGGCCCCGCTGGAGGAGGTGCTCATCGGCCCTGGGCATCACACCGACGGCACCTCCAACCTGATGGGCGGGCTGCGGCATGCCATGGCCACCTGCGGTTATGTGGACTTGAAGTCCTTCCAGCGGGTGGACACCATCGTCAGTCCGGCCTGAGCGGGCCTCACCGGCGCCGCAGGGCGATCAGATACGCCACTCCGGCAATGATGAGCCCGGCACCGGTGAAGGCCAGGACGATGACCCATCCATCGACTCCTCCGGTGACCGAGGCGGTGTCCGGAGAGGCAGTGGCCTCGGGCTGGTCAGCCAGCTCGGTGCCGGTCTCCTCGCCGGTGGGCGTCGGAGACGGATCTGCGGTCTCCTCCTCCGGCTCCTCCTCGCCGGCGGTCTGGCCCTCCTCCGGCCCGGGCACCGAGTCCGGGATCGGCCAGATGCTGCGGTCGGAGTAGCCCGCCTCGCTCTGGTGGACTCCCGGGTCCCCGGGCTGCAGCGGCTGGTCGTCCACATGGAGGGCGAACGGGGTCCAGCCGATCAGGCCGTCGCTCTCATTGGTGGCCACGATTCCGTAGATCCCGCTGTAGTCCACCATCTCGCTGTCCACGGTGGTGCTCCACCGCGGGTTCTCAGCGGAGACGCCCACCCCGTCGGAGACCATCTCAGCGGGCAGGAAGATCGCATCCTCTCCGCCGGGAGGAAGCAGCCAGAGGTCGACGTCGGCCGATGAGGTCTCCACGTCCACTGTGAAGGCCTCGTCCAGAGGGATGACCGGTTCGTCCCGCAGGATGCTCACCACCCCGTAGGTGTCCTCGGTGAGCGTCTCCAGCGTGGGCGGATCACTGCTCGGCTCGGTGTTCTCGCTGTGGTCGGGCACCGGCCAGTTGTCCCTGGGCGAGCCGGAGAAATCAGCCGAATCGCCCTCGCGCACCACCGGATAGGAGGTCCAGGTGATCAGCTCGCCGGTGGCCTCGTCCACGGCGGCGAAGGCGTACCAGTCGGAGGTGGCCACCTCCGAGCTGGGGAAATTGACCTCGATCAGCTCCACCTCCTGCTCGGGGTAGGTGGGTGATCCCGGGTTCTGGTAGACGTCGCTGGTGGTTTCGCCCGAGCCGATGAGCACCGGATCGCCGTCATCGGGCGGCAGCGCCCACACCTCCACGGACTCGGGGATCTCAAAGTCCTCGGAGGCCAGCATCAGCTCAAAGGTCGAATCATTGGGGAACGCGCCCACCCCCTCGCCCAGGGAGACGCCTCCGTAGGTGTCCTCAGAGAGGTCCTCAGCCTGCGGCGCCGCGGCATATGCGGCAGCCGGCAGGGCCAGCAGCAGGGCGGAGGCGGCTGCCGCTGCCGCGGTCAGCCGGTGTGCGGTGGCGGTGGTGGTCATAGGAATCGCTTCCTTCGCCTAGGGGTTCTGCCGGGAACCGGTCAGTGCCATCATTCTCGAGACTATCCGGGCCGGCCTGGAAGTTGGGGGCAGCGGCTCACCCGGAGAGCGGTTCACCGGGGTAGTCCGGCTGCGGTTCCTGGTCCGGGACATCCAGGGTGCTGTCCACGGTGACCTCATGCCATCCGAAGACGTAGTGGTCATAGCTGGACGCCACCAGGTGGTACTGGCCATCAGGAACGGTGCTGGGGATCTGTGCGGGCAGCACGATCCGGCTGGTGTAGTCCTGGTGGGGGTTGTGGATGTCGGCATACCAGTGCTCGACGGCAGTGCTGGGCCCCAGATCGATGGCGCTGCCCGGCCCATCAGCAGGTACCAGCCAGATCCGCATCTGGGTTCCGTCGCTGACATAGCTTCCCAGTTCGGTGTAGACCAGGAAGCCGGTGTTCACCGGGAGCTGACCGGTCCCGCCCTCTCCGAAGGAGATGCTGTAGCGGGTCTCGTCCGTGAGGTTCTCGGCCGTGGGACCTTCGGGCCCGTGACGCTCCGCCGGCATCTCCGCGTCCCCGCCGGTGTCCTGCTCGGGGTCTGGGGGCGCTGCTGCCGCGCAGTCCTGGTCCACGGCCGTCTGGTCGTCGTGAAGCGTGCCGGAGGCCTCACGCTCCGCGGCAGGGCTGGTGTGCTGTGCGGAGGCGACGACGCCGGCTGTGCTCAGTGCTATTCCTGCGGCTGCCGCCAGCGCGGCGGCAGAACGCAGCAGGTGCACTCGTGCTCCGCCTGATGTGCGTCGGATGGGGGTCATGATGCTCACGCTCCTGGGTCGCTGTCGTGATCGGTCCCGCCGGGGCGGGGACGCCGTATCGGGCGTCTGACAGCGACGATACGTGAGTTTGCGGATGCAACGCAACGCAAATATCCGCAAAGTGTGTAACGATTGGCGTGATCTCGTCACGATCGTATAAACGGTGCTAGGGGCAGAATGGCACTGATCTGCCCGCGGCACCCCCAGCAGCTCTGTTTGCGGATGCGAATGCGACTGCCGGAGGATTTCTGCGGCTCAGCAGTCTCCGATCTTCTCCCACGGGCCGTAGGGGTCGCCGGGCTGCTGGCTGCGGCTGTACCACTTGGCGGTGTAGGCGCCTCCCTGGTGCACCACGGTCTCACCGCCGGTGAACTCCGTGCTGGAGGCCCAGGCCGGGTAGGTCTCGCCGCCGCAGGTGGTGGGTTCGCCGATCTCTGACCAGGCGGACCAGTCCGATGCCCCCGGCTCCTGGTTCTGGGTCCACCACAGCGCGGTGTATGCGGCGCCGTCGTGCACCACGGTCTCCCCGCCGGTGTAGACGGCCTCAGCGTCCCAGGCCGGGGTCTCCTCACCGTCGGTGAGCGTGACGTCGACCACGATCGGATCGTGGTCCGAGGCTCGCCAGACCTGGCTGCTCCACTGCGGCTCCTCATAGAGCCCCGGGGTGCCCGAGGCCTCGTACCGGGAGTACTCCAGGGCAATGGGCTCGAAGGCGTTGGTGTTCCAGATGTGGGTCTGCGCCACGGCCTCGGAGGCCTCATCCGAGGTCAGCACGTGGTCCAGGGCCCCGATCTCACCGGAGAACATATAGGAGGCCTGGCCCAGGGACTCATTGGTGAAGCCCTGCTCGTACAGGGCGCGCATCGGGTCCTCCTGGGCATGGGCATTGAAGTCGCCCATCAGGAAGGACTTCTCGGTGCCGTAATGGTCCTGCACCGCCTCGGTGAAGGCGGCCAGCGCCTCAGCCTGCTGCACCCGGTCCGGGTTGTAGCAGGCCTGACCGTCGCCCTGGTCGGCATTGCCGCCCTCAGCCCCGCTGCAGCCTTTGGACTTCAGGTGGTTGACCACGGTGACGAACTGGTCCTCCTCGGAGCCGCCGACAGGCTGGAAGATCGCGGCCATGGGTTCGCGCGCGTTGGAGTAGATATCCTCCAGGTCGTAGCCGTCCAGGGCGTCGGAGTCCAGATGGGCCACGCCGTCGTCGAAGAGGATCAGCGCATCCACCAGCTCCACGGCCTCCGGCTTGTAGATGAAGCCGTTGCGGATGACGTCCTCATCCTCCGGTGCGGTCTCCACCGGCACAAAGTCCCAGGTCTGCTCGCCTTCGGCGGCATTGAGCGCCTCGACCAGGCGCTGGTGCGCATAGTCGCGGTCTTCGCCGAAGTGGCGGGAGTTCTCGATCTCCTGCAGGGCCACCACGTCGGCGTCCATTGCGGTGATGGTCTCCACAATCCGGGACTGCTGGACTGCGAAATGCTCCTCGGTGTAGGCCCCGCGGGGTGTGCAGTCTCGGGTCGTGGTCGGCTCCCCGAAGCGGTCTTCGTAGTAGCCGCAGTCCGCAAACTGCTGCCCGACGTGCGGGAAATAGTTGAGCACGTTGAACCCGGCCAGCCGGAGGTCGCCGGCGGGCTCGGGCAGCTGCGCCTGCGGGCGGGTGTTCTCAATGCTCACCGGCTCTGCCTCGGGGTTGCCGGGCAGGAAGCTGGTGGGCTCGAAGCGCCAGCCGTCGTACCGGTGCTCCAGAACCACCGGGGCGGTGAAGTCGACTGCTGCTCCTACCCGGACCGTGTCGTGGCTCTGCAGGTACGGCAGCGGCATATGCCGGTCGAAGGCGAAGCTCGCCCAGCGGTTGCGTCCGCCATGGCCGAGCCGGATATAGCGCTGATCGTTCTGCGCCTGCAGCTGCTCCGCCTCGGGGCCGGGCGCGTGCTGAGCGGTGGGGGTCCACAGCGGCTCGGTGCCGTCAACGATGCCGAGCACACCGCCGACGCTGTCCGGCTCCCCGTGCAGCAGGCCGTAGTTGTCGGTGACCGTCCAGTCCCCGGCGGGCTCGATCAGCATGCCGATGAGCCGTTCGCGCTCGCTGGCCTCCACGAATCCCTCATAGACGTAGGGGAGGGGCTCGACGACGTCCAGGCCCTCGGCCTGCAGGTCGATGACTTCGATCTGCGGACTGGTGATCTGCAGCTGCATGGACTCCGCCGCGCCGGTCTCCCGCCAGGTGTCCACTGTGCCGGTGACCTCCACATAGTCGCCTGCTGAGACCTCGGCACCGTCCCAGCTGGTGCCCATGTAGACGAAGATGGCGCAGGAGACCTCAAGGTCGCTGAAGTCCGCTTCGCCGCAGGCAGCCTCCTGCTGCACGTAGAAGCCGTCATGGGCCCGGGAGTCATGTTCAGCGTCGGCGTAGCGGGCCGTGACGAAGCCTTCGATGGTGACCGACTCGCCGATCATGGGGTTGTCGGAGGGATCGGTGGTGGCTTCCCCGCGGATCTGCCGGATGTCGGTGGGCCCTTCCGGGTCTCCCGGGTCCCCTGGGTCTCCGGGCTCGCTGCGCTCACCGGGCAGATCCTCTCCGGCGGAGTTGGTGGCCACGAGTTCTGCCGAGAGGGCGAAGTCGGACGCATTGTCGGTCGAGCTTCCGGTCAGCTCCGAAGTCCGCTGCACAGCGACGACCTCTGAGGCGTCTTCCGGACCCGGTGAGGGCGCCTCGCCGGCCCAATAGCGGGCCTGGCCGTAGCCGAGGGCGTCGACCACCTCCGCCTGTTCGACCGGCCCGTCAGGGATCGTGGTCGCTCCGGGCGCGGTGGTCAGGGCGAAGGAGTAGGACAGGGTGCCGAAGTAGTCCTCAGTCAGCTGATCCGCGTGCTCAGCCAGAGAGGTGCCGGTGTCGTCGTTCAGCGGTGCTCCTGCCCCGGAGCGGGCGCCGTCGAAGGCGATGAGGAAATGCTCCCCGGCCGGTACGGTGCCGGTCAGGTCCAGGTTGCCGTTGTAGGTGCCGGCGGCATTGCCGTACTGCAGGGACCACTCGGTGAGGTCAATATCCTCGGTCCCGTAGTTGTACAGCTCCACATAGCGATGCTGGTAGACCGAACCAGGCTCTCCGCCCTGGGTGTAGACCTCGCTGATCAGCAGCGTCTCCGGCCCCTGATAGCCGGGTCCCGGCTCGCCGGCCGCACTGCCGCCGGAATACATGGGAGTCGGCTCAGCTGCGCTGAAGTCCTGCGCGTTGCTGCCGGTGCTCTGGGTCCGGTGCAGGGTGAGCGGATTGTCCGCGGCCGGGGCAGGCTCTCCGGCGGCGATGCTCGCTCCGCCCCAGCCGAGTGCGTCGACCACATCTGGGTGGTCCGAGACGTCGCCGCTGACCTCGGCCGGCTCCGGGGTGGAGAAGACCACCACGGAGGCCCCTCCGCCGGCGGTGTTGAGCGCATAGCCGGCGTCGTGGTCGTGCAGCAGCGGCTCCTGGCCGTTGCCGGGCCCGAGGATCAGATAGTGTCCGCCGGCCGGCACGGAGCCGCTGAGCTGGCGGCTCCCACCGTTGTAGAGCGTGCCGCTGCTCTGATAGCCCTGCACGGACCAGCCGGAGACGTCGACGTCGGTCTCACAGCTGTTGTGCAGCTCCACGTAGCGCGGATGCGGGGAGGCGCTGCTTCCGCCGCTGGCATTGACTTCGCTGATGCTCACACACTCCGGCCCCTCCGGCGCCTCGGCTTCGGCCGAAGCGTGGGCGGGGGAGAGTGCGGTTCCCAGAAGAGCGGCGAGGGCGAAGGCGGACAGGGCGCGGCGCAGGCGGCCACGTGCCGGTGCAGCAGATGCGGGGCTCATAGGTGCGTGTGATCCTCATCAGGCGGCGGTCAGGTGGGGCTCCGGCCTCGTTGAGGATGGAGCGCTGTCCTCTGTATATCACCAGGGCCGGATGAACTCAGGGTGACCAGCGGGCTAACCCTGTGTCACACAGCACAGGGCAGTCACGGCTCGCCGGACAGCCGATCACCGCTGGCGTCCAGGAATTCCACGTTCTGCTCGTCCAGCTGACGGCGCATCGTGGCGATGGCCTCGGCATTGTGGTCCACCATCACGAAGCGCCGGTGAAGCTGCTGGGCGACCGCCGCGGTGGTGCCGCTTCCGGCGAAGAAGTCCAGCACCTAGTCGCCCGGCGCGGAGGAGGCCTGCAGGATGCGGCGCAGGATCCCCTCCGGCTTCTGGTGGGGGTAGCCGGTCTTCTCCCGTCCGTTGGTGGTCACGATGGTGTGCCACCACACGTCAGTGGGCAGCTTGCCGTACGCAGCCTTCTCCGGGCTGACCAGTTCAGGGGCCATATAGGGGATGCGGTCCACCGCATCCTGGTTGAAGTAGTGGCCCTTGGCGGTCTTGGTGTAGACCAGGATGGTGTCATGCTTGGCCGGCCAGCGGTCCTTGGCGCGGCCGCCGTAGTCATAGGCCCAGATGATCTCATTGAGGAAGTTCTCCCGGCCGAAGATGCTGTCCAGCAGCACCTTGCAGTAGTGAGACTCGCGGTAGTCGATGTGGAAGTAGAGTGTGCCGGTGGCGTGCAGCAGGCGGTGGGCCTGCTCCAGCTTCGGGGCGATGAACTCCAGGTAGTCGTCGTATGCGTCCGCGTAGCTGACCCGCCGGGTCTCCTGCGCGGTGTACTGCCCTCCGCGGAAGCCGGACCGGGACTCGCCGCCGTCGGGAGACTTGCGCAGTGTGCGTCGCTGCTGGAGGATCCCGGTGTTGAACGGCGGGTCGATATAGATCAGCTGAAAGGCAGCCTCCGGCAGGCGGGGGAGCACGTCGGCGTTATCGGCGTGGATGATCAGGTCGGCGCCGCTGCGGCTGATCATAGGTCCCCTCCATATGGGTCAGGCCCCGAACCGGAGTCCGGGGCCCGCCCTATGAATCTGCGGTGCGGGTGGGATTTGAACCCACGGTAGGGGGTTGCCCTACACAACGATTCCAGCGTTGCTCCTTCGGCCGCTCGGACACCGCACCTGTCTGCTCGCTCCGCCGATGCTCGGCGAATGAGCAGACTACATCCTAGCTGACGTCTGGCCGTGGATGCACATCCGCTGCAGCCGGAGTCCAAGCGCCGGGCGCCGCGCCGGGTCCGGCCGGGGGCCAGTTCAGTCCACCAGTCTGCGGTGAAGTGCGCCGACGACGCTGTCCGGCTCCGCCTGGGAGGCGATGAGGTCCAGCAGCCCGGGCTCGCCGCCGAGCTCGGTGAGCATCGAGTCCATGGAATCGGCCTCAGCCCCCAGCAGCGGATGTCCGCTGGAGAAGAACTCGGCAGCCCGCCGGGCGTCGTCGTTATCGGCTGTGCCCGGCTTCGAGTAGGGAGCCAGTCGCAGCCGGGTGAAGATGGCCGGCAGATTCTGCTCAGTGGCCGCGTAGTCGGCCACAACCTCGGCCCGGTCGACGCCGAGCAGCGTGAGCACCACGGCGGCCAGGATCCCGGTGCGGTCCTTTCCTGCGGCGCAGTGGAAGAGTACACCGCCGTCGGCCTGGCCGATGAGCCGCAGCGCGTCGACCACCTCGTGCAGGTGGCTGCGCACCAGTGATGCGTACCAGCGGCCCACGTCGGCAGGTGACTTCACCTCCGGGGCTGCACGCACCAGCGCCAGCGGGTGGACCGCCGTCTCGGCCAGCGGCAGGTGGTGGTGGCGCAGGCCCAGCTCCGCGGCCCGGGAGTGCGGGGAGGCGGCGACTTCGCCGGTGGAGCGCAGATCCAGCACCGCAGTCAGCCCCTGCTCGGCCAGCGAGCGGATCTCCGGGGCGGGGGAGAGGCTGGGGTCGTCAGCGCGCCACAGCCGCTGAGGCCGCAGCCGGCCGGTGGAGACGCGGATCCCGCCCAGGTCACGCAGATTGACCAGGGGGTGGGTGGGTGCTGGGTCTGCGGACTGGGTGCGGGGCGGGCTGCTGGTCTGTGACATTGCAGCCATCCTACGCCGGCGGTTCCCCGGTGCGCGGCGGCGGGGCCGGCCCCGGTTCGCCAAGCAGCGGGCGTGCGGGATACCATGGAGCCTGGCCCCACGCGTGGTGTCATCCTGCTGAACTCCCCCAGGACCGGAAGGTAGCAAGGGTAGGTGGGCTCTGGCAGGTGCGCGTGGGGCTCTTTCGCGCCCGGGGCCCGCATGCGCCGGGATTCAGGTGGCCGCTCAGGTGCTCAGGCAGCGAGGATCCGCTCCGTGGGTAAGAATGGTCACCGACGGCAGCCGCACACCCACTTCGCGCTGAGCCGGCTCACAAGGCTGGCCGTGCACTGATCGGAAGGCGACCCCTGATGTCCGAGAACACCTACACCATCGGCGACTATCTGCTGGACCGGCTGGCCGAGCTGGGCCTGACCGAGATGTTCGGAGTCCCCGGTGACTTCAATCTGCACTTCCTCGACCACGTGGTCGACCATGACACCATCCGCTGGGTGGGCTCGGCCAACGAGCTCAACGCCGGCTACTCCGCCGACGGCTACGGGCGCATCCGCGGGATCGGCGCCTTCCTGACCACCTACGGCGTCGGCGAGCTCTCCGCCATCAACGCGCTGGCCGGCTCCTACGCCGAGTCCGTGCCCGTGGTGCAGATCGTCGGGGCCCCGCCGAAGGAGACCCAGGCATCGGGCCGGAAGATCCACCACTCCCTGGGCGACGGCGACTTCAAGCACTTCCTGCGCATGGCCCAGGAGGTCACCTGCGCCCACGCCGACCTCGACGCCGCCACCGCCACCTGGGAGATCGACCGGGTGCTGCGCGAGGTCGTCTTCCGCCGCAAGCCCGGCTATCTGATGCTCGCCCACGATGTGGCGCAGGTGCCGGCCTACCGACCGTCTGCGCTGCTGCAGACTGACCTGCCGGTGACCACCCCCGGCGCCGAGGAAGCCTTCGAGGACGCCCTGCGCCGCTTTCTGCCCGGCAGGCGCACCGCCGTGCTGGCAGATCTGCTGGTGCACCGGTTGGGCGCCGCAGATCGGCTCAACAGCTTCCTGAAGTCCGCTGAGCTTCCGTTTGCGACCCTGGCCTGGGGAAAGACCCTGGTGGACGAGTCCGATGAGAACTTTGTGGGCATCTACGCAGGAGCGGCCTCCCAGCAGCACGTGCGCGAGGCCATTGAAGGCGCCGAGGCGCTGATCACCCTGGGTGTGGAGTACACCGACAACACCACCGCCGGCTTCTCCATGGATCTGCAGCCGGCCAACCTGGTGGAGATCTCCCGGTTCGAGGCACGGGTGGCCGGCGAGGTCTTCACCCCCATCTCCCTGGAAGCCGCCCTGGAGGTCATCGACCGGGTGGTGGCTGAGCTGCGCAGCGCCGATGGCGGCCAGGCCGTGGTGCCGATGCCGGCCAGTGAAGCCCCGGCCGCCCAGCTCCCCGGAGAGCCGGGGGAGGGACCGCTGGGGCAGAACGCGCTCTGGGAGATCCTGGCCACCCAGCTGGAGTCGGCCAATATTGTGGCCGCAGACCAGGGCACCAGCTACTTCGGCATGGCCACCCACCGCTTCCCGGCGAAGTCGACGTTCATCGGTCAGCCCATGTGGGGCTCCATCGGATACACGCTGCCGGCGATCCTCGGCGCGGGGCTGGCCGACCGGTCCCGTAGGCCGGTGCTGCTGATCGGAGACGGCTCGGCCCAGCTGACCATCCAAGAGCTGGGAGTCTTCGTCCGTGAGAAGCTGCCAGCCGTCGTCGTGCTGGTCAACAATGACGGGTACACGGTGGAGCGGGCCATCCACGGCCCCGATCAGCCCTACAACGACATTGCGCCATGGCGCTGGGAGCTTGCCCCGCAGTTCTTCGGCGCCGGCGAGGAGGACTACATCTACCGCCGGGCCGCCACAGAGGCAGAGCTGCTCCAGGCCTGCCGGGACGCTATGGCCCACCGGGAGAAGCTGGTCTTCATCGAGGCAGTCACCGGCCGTGATGACATCCCGCAGCTGCTGCAGGATGTGGCCGACGCGCTGAAGAAGTGATCTGAGCCGACCCGACCAGCCCAGCCGCCATGCCCCGCCGCCGTCCACGCTTCCGCAGCCGCCGTGCTGTGCTGGCGTGGGCGGCCGTGGTGGCCGTGGCGATTCTGCTGGGCGTGGTTCTGGGCTGGCTTGAGCATCGTGACGCTCAGGGCCCCGACGGCGGCGCCGTGGACGCAGCGGAGGCCACTGTGGTGCGCGTGGTAGACGGCGACACGCTGGTGGTGGACCTTCACGGCGAGCAGGAGCGGGTGCGCCTGCTGAACATCGACACCCCTGAGTCGGTGCACCCCGACCGGGAGGTGGAATGCGGAGGGCCGGAGGCGGCCGAACGGCTGGGGGAGCTGCTGCAGCCCGGAGATTCAGTGGTGCTTGAGTTCGACGCCGAGACCCGAGACCACTACGGCCGGCTGCTGGCCGCAGTGTTCGCGGAGGAGACCTTCGTCAATGAGCAGCTGGCCCGCGAGGGTTGGGCCGAGCCGTACTACGCGGCGCCCAATGACCGGTTTCTGGAGGATATTCAGCAGGCCTGGGAGCAGGCCGAGGCCGCCGGCGCCGGGATGTTCTCCCCGCAGCTGCAGTGTGTGCCGGAGCCGTCCGGCTGAAGACTCAGGCCTTCTTCCAGCGGCGGGCAGCCAAGAAGCTGCGCACGCCCAGGATCAGGTAGATCACCAGCACGATCAGCGAGACCAGCGCAGAGATCACAGCACCGGGTCGCTCAGCCTCGCCGGCGAAGAGTGCGCCGAGGCTCTGCAGCGGCATGAACATGCCCAGCGCCCCGATCAGCGCGATCAGCAGGGCAATGTGGATCCCGGCCATCAGGTTCTTCCGCGCGATCCAGCCGCTGACCAGCAGCAGCACGCCGATGATCGCAGGGATCAGCGCCGTCCAGCTGTCGGCACCGCCGACCAGGGAGGCCAGGTAGCCGATCACACCGACGGCCACGAGGACACCGCCGGTGGCGAAGGTCAGCTTCGGCATGGGGCTGGAGGAATAGTCAGTGGTCATGGCGCTCCTTCGGTGGCCGGGTCACGGTGCTGGCACCAGTCTACCGATCTGTTCTACACCGTGTAGAACTCCGCTTTCTGCAATTCTTGCGATTCTGCGAAGAACTGCAGATCTTTCGCGCAGAAAGGCTTGGAGAGCCGGTTGTGCGGCCCGAAAACTGGGAATGTCCCCAAAAACGCGGACACCATACCGAAGGAGATTCCCATGACCGAGACACTGGCCCCCCAGCAGACATCCCAGCCCCCGGAGGCGGGGCAGCCGGAGACCCGCGATGTGTTCGAGGAGAAGGTCCAGGCGCTGCAGCGCGCATGGGACACCGACCCCCGATGGGCCCACACCCGGCGCGACTACTCCGCCGAAGAGGTGGTGCGGCTGCGCGGCACCGTCCAGGAGGAGTTCACCCTGGCCGACCGCGGGGCGCGAAAGCTGTGGGAGCAGCTGCAGGAGGATGGCCGCACAGGGCGGTTCACCAACGCCCTGGGTGCGCTGACCGGGAACCAGGCGGTCCAGCAGGTCAAAGCCGGGCTGCGGGCCATCTACCTCTCCGGCTGGCAGGTGGCCGGCGACGCCAATCTGGCCGGACAGACCTACCCGGACCAGTCGCTCTATCCGGCCAACTCCGTGCCCCATGTGGTCCGCCGCATCAACAACGCGCTGCTGCGGGCCGATCAGATCGAGTACCTGGAGGGCCGCCGGAGCGTGGAGGACTGGCTGGTGCCGATCGTCGCCGACGCGGAGGCCGGCTTCGGCGGGCCGCTGAACGCCTATGAGCTGATGAAGCAGATGATCGCCTCCGGCGCCGCAGGGGTCCACTGGGAGGACCAGCTGGCCTCGGAGAAGAAGTGCGGCCACCTGGGCGGCAAGGTGCTGGTCCCCACCGGGCACCACATTCGCACCCTGCAGGCCGCCCGACTGGCCGCCGATGTCCACCAGGTGCCCAGCGTGATCATCGCCCGCACCGACGCGGAGGCCGCCACCCTGATCACCTCCGACGTGGACGAGCGGGACCGCGAGTTCATCACCGGTGAGCGGACAGCCGAGGGCTTCTACAAGGTGCGAAACGGCATCGAGCCCTGCATCGCCCGGGCCAAGGCCTACGCCCCCTACTCCGACCTGATCTGGATGGAGACCGGCACACCCGATCTGGAGACGGCTCGGCAGTTCGCCGAGGCGGTCAAGGCTGAGCATCCTGACCAGATGCTCGCCTACAACTGCTCGCCCTCCTTCAACTGGAAGAAGCACTTGGACGACGACACCATCGCGAGATTCCAGCGGGAGCTGGGTGCGATGGGCTTCACCTTCCAGTTCATCACCCTGGCCGGCTTCCACGCGCTGAACTACTCCATGTTCGATCTGGCCCGGGGCTACCAGGCCGAACAGATGAAGGCTTATGTGGAGCTGCAGGAGAAGGAGTTCGCCGCCGAGGCGGCCGGCTACACCGCCACCAAGCACCAGCGGGAGGTGGGCACCGGCTACTTCGACGCCGTCTCCACCACCCTGAACCCCGAGTCCTCCACCGTGGCCCTGAAGGGCTCCACCGAAGAGGGCCAGTTCCACTGAGCCGCCCACCCACCCGGACCTGACAAAGGAGTCACACCATGAGCACCGACCAGCAGATCACGATCAACGGACTGACCCTCACCGGACCGCCGACCCCGCGTGAGAAGGAAGTCTGCACCGCCGAGGCCCTGGAGTTCCTCTCCGCCCTGCACCGCCGGTTCGGAGACCGCGCTGAGCAGCTGCGCAGCGACGAGGACGCCCAGCGAAATGCCCAAGCCTCCCCGGCAGCCGCGTCCGGCACGTGGCGGCAGCTCATGGAGCGCCACCTGGAGCAGGAGCCCGCGCCGTTCATCACCCCCCGGGCGCTGGGCGCTGAAGAGCCGCGGATCCGCTGCGGCGAGGCGCCGCTCTCTGCGGGGATCGTCGACTTCGGCCTGCACATCCACTCCAGTGCGCGCCGGCTGCTGCACCAGGGCAGAGCCCCCTTCATCTCTCTGCTCGGGCTGGAGACCGAGGCGGAGCTGGAGCTGTGGCAGGACCTCTTTGCCGCCGCCGAGGAGATGAAGGATCTGCCCTTCGGAACCATCCGCGCGATCCACCTGGCCCCCCGGTGCCCGGAGGCTGATGAGGAGGACGCCCAGGATGAGACCGAAGCGGTCCTGGTCCCGCGCACCCCGCCTGCCGGACAGCAGCAGAAGCCGTTAGCCCGGCAGCTGGAGCAGGCGGCCTGACCGCGCCCCAGCGCGGGCAGAGACGACTGTGCCCCCGGGAGCCCTTTGAGCTCCTCGGGGGCACAGTGCTGCGTACGGCCCTCAGCGCAGCTGAGGATCAGCCGACAAGTTCATCAATGAAGTCCTGGTTGTTCTCGGCCCACTCAACGGCGCCCTCCGGGCCGTCGTCGTACTCGTTGACCACCAGATCCTCAAGCTCGGCGTACTGCTCATCGGTGAGCTCGAAGTCGCTCATCCACTGAGCAACCTCGGGGAACTCCTCGCTGAAGTCAGCGTTGGCGATGAGGTTCAGGGTCTCCTCCTCGCCCAGGAGACCCTCCGGGTCCTCCAGGTCCTTCAGATCCCACTGGCCGTAGGCCCAGAAGGGGCGCCACAGCGTGACGACAATGTCCTCCTCGGCGGAGACGGCATTGTCGAGTTCGGAGAGCATAGCCGCAGTGGAGGACTCGATCAGCTCGAACTCCTCATCCAGGCCGTATCCCGGAAAGACCGTGTTGGCGGTGACGTCCATGTGGCCCGCACCCGCCTCGATGCCGACCACCTGATTGTCGAAGGCCGCCGGGTCATCCAGCAGCTCAGGGATGGAGTCGACCTCGGTGTATTCGGGCACAGCCAGAGTCAGCACCGCGCCCTCATAGTAGGCGCCGAGGTCCTCGAGAGCATCGCCGTGCTCGTCCATGTAGGACTGGTGGGTCGCCGGCAGCCAGGCAGAGGGGTAGACGTCGATGTCCCCATCGGCCAGACCCTGGTAGACCGGGGCGGCGTCGCCGAGGGCCTCAATCTCCACCTCGTAGCCCTGCTCCTGAAGAATGTGCTGCCAGAGGTAGGTGGTGGAGGAACCGTCGGTCCAGCCGTCGATGTAGCCGAGGGTGATGGTGCCGCCCTCGCCGCCGCCGCCGGCCTCGCCGGCGTCGTCCTCAGTGCCGCTGTCATCCCCGCAGCCGACCAGGGTCAGGCCGAGCACGGAGAGGACTGCAGCCGATTTCACGAATGTCGATGAGGTATGCATGATCTCCTCATTCCTTTCTCAATGGTGCGAACTTCTCTGATACATATCCCGCCGCCGGGGCGGGCAGGTCAATCAGCCGGTCTTGGTGCTCGCCGCAGCAGCCTCAGTCCCTTCGCCGGGCTGGCCGGCAGCTTTGGGACGGCGCCGGAGCAGCCGGCTCAGTGTGCTTCCCTCCAGGGAGCCCAGCGCGGCAGTGACGCGGTCGAGGTAGATGGCCAGCATGACCACGCAGAGGCCAGCTTCCAGCCCCCGCCCCAGGTCCAGAGTGTTGATGGCGGCGCTGACCTCATTGCCCAGGCCGCCGGCTCCGACGAACCCGCCGAAGACGGCCATAGAGAGCGCCAGCATAATGACCTGGTTGACGCCGGCCATGATGGTTTTGGTCGCCAGCGGCAGCTGGATGCGGAACAGAATCTGCCATTGCCCGGCCCCGAACGCATGTCCGGCCTCCACCACTTCGGAGTCCACCTGGCGGATCGCCAGCTCGGTGAACCGGACACCCGGCGGGAGGGCGAAGATGATGGTAGCCGTGATGCCGGCGGGCATGCCCAGGCCGAACATGGCCATCGTCGGGATCAGCCAGACCAACGCCGGCATCGTCTGCATCAGGTCCAGGACCGGTCTGACGGCGCTTGAGACTGCACGGGACTTCGCCGCAAGAATTCCCAGCGGGATCGCGATGAGAAGGGCCACGATGGCCGCCACTGCGACCAGCGCCAGGGTCTCCAGGGCCTCCTCCCAGAGGTCCACCGCGACGATGAACAGCATCAGCGGCACGGTCAGCAGAGCCAACTTCCAGTCACGCATCAGCCAAGCGATCGCCGCAAGGATCACGGTGAGGATGAGGGCGTCCGGGCCGGCCAAGATATCTGCCAACCCCTGGGAGGTGGTGGTGAAAGCGTAGTCGAACCACGCGATGAGCTGGGCGAAGGTCTCCTGGAACCAGTCGAAGCCCTCTTCCAGCCATAGGCCGACGTCCAACCGGGGGATGCCGGCGCCTTCGGTCTCCTCCGCAGCGAAGGGGGTGCGGGCGCTCATGGGGTCACCTCCTCGGGGACGGTCTGGACGGCGTCGGTGCTGGGGTCAGCCAAGGCGCTGAGCAGTGTCACCCGCGGGATCACGCCCTGCAGGCGTCCAGCCTCATCCACCACGGCCACCCCGGCGGCGTGCTCCGCGGCCGCATGGAGCAGATCCGCAAGGATGGTGGTCGGCGCCGTAGTGGGCATCGGACGGATGATTCCGGCCAGGGTGTCCTTCCCCGCAGCCACGGCCTCGGCGGCGTCGTCCTCATACACCACACCCTGCAGCCGCCTGGACTGGTCCACCACGCACAGGGCGCTGCTCTGATGCTCACGCATCAGACGGTGGGCAGCCCGTGGCCCCTGCCCTGCGCCGAGCACCGCCACCGGCGGCTCCTTGACGTCCCCGGCAGTGAGCACCCGGGTGCGGTCCACATCCTGGATGAACTGGGCCACATAGTCATTGGCGGGATCGTTGAGGATCTCCTCGGTTGTGCCGTTCTGCACTATCCGGCCGTCGCGCATCACTGCGATCCGGCTGCCCAGGCGCATCGCCTCATTGAGGTCGTGGGTGATGAACACGATGGTCTTGCCCAGTTCGAGCTGCAGCTCCAGAAGCTGGTCCTGCATCTCCTTGCGGATCAGCGGATCCAGGGCGGAGAACGCTTCGTCCATGAGCAGCAGCTCAGTCTCGGCAGCCAGGGCGCGGGCCAGACCTACTCGCTGGCGCATCCCTCCGGAGAGCTCATGGGGGCGGTAGTCGGCATATCCTTTGAGCCCGACCAGCTCCAATGCCTCTGCGGCCTTCTGCTCCCGGTCGACGCGATTGACTCCTCGGACCTCCAGAGCGTAGGCGGCGTTCTGGCCCACAGTGCGGTGGGGCATCAGCGCAAAGTGCTGGAAGACCATGGAGATCTTCTCCCGGCGGATGCGACGCAGCTGACGGGGGCCCGCTGCGGTGATGTCCTCACCGAAAATCTCCACAGTGCCGTCGGTGGCCGGCTGAATGCCGTTCAGCGTGCGAATCAAGGTGGACTTCCCGGAGCCGGAGAGTCCCATCACCACAAAGATCTCGCCCTGAGCCACCTCAAAACTGGCGTCGATGACCGCCGCAGTCCCCAGGGAGGTCAGCTCCTCGCGCTCGGCCCCCTCTTTGAGCCTGCGCACAATTGTCTCGGGTCGTCTGCCGAATGCCTTATAGACATTCCGCACACTGACTGCGGATCCTGACCTATTCGTATTCTCGGGCACCCCTCTGAAACTCCCTCGTGCGCGTGATCGTCAAGAGACAAACTATCAAACCCCGGTGTTTGCGATATCAACTGCGGCAATATGCATTGCGGCGGGACCGTCCGCGCCGCCTCCCGTCCTGCCCTACACTGAACTCCATGCGCGCAACGAAGCACGCACACGCTGCCTCCCGACCCGCTGCCGCCCACCGTGCTGCAGGGGCTGGACCAGCGCGTTCGGAGAGCGACTCCGGCATCGACCTCATCGCCCTGGGACGCCGCGTCCGCCACCTGCGCAAGAAGCGCCGCATGACCCTGGATGATCTGGCGGCCGCCGTCGGCACCTCGCCCTCACAGCTGTCGCTGCTGGAGAACGGGCGCCGCGAACCCAAGCTGTCCCAGCTGCAGCAGCTGGCAGCCACGTTCGAGGTGAGTCTCGATGACCTCTTCGGTGCAGAGCCTCCCTCCAAACGCGCCGCTTTGGAGATCGAACTGGAGAAGACCCAGCGCGGTCCGCTCTACGCAGCCCTGGGGCTGCCCACTGTGCGGGTCTCCAACCGCCTGCCCATGGATGTCCTGGAATCCCTGGTTGCCCTGCAGCGTGAGCTCACCCGACGCTTGGAGGAGCAGGCGGCCACCCCGGAGGAGGCCCGCCGGGCCAATACCGAGCTGCGCGAGGAGATGCGCTCGCGGAACAACTACTATCCGGAGATCGAAGCGGAGGCGGAGAAGATACTCTCCGCCGTCGGCCACGAATCCGGTCCGCTGAGCCACCACGTGGCCGCCGATATCGCCGAGCACCTGGGATTCAGTCTGCGGTTCGTACCGAACCTGCCCAACTCCACCCGCTCGGTCACTGACCAGCGCCACCGGATCGTCTACCTCACCCAGGGGCGCACCCGGGACTGGGACGACCGTTCCGTGCTGCTGCAGGCTTTGGGGCACTATGTGCTGGGCCACACCGAGCCGCAGGACTACTCAGAGTTCCTGCGCCAGCGGGTCTACACCAACTACTTCGCCGCCGCCCTGCTGATGCCCCAGCGCACGGCAGTGCAGTACCTCTCCGCCGCTCAGAGCGCCAAAGAGCTGGCCATTGAGGACCTGCGCGATGCCTATGCCGTCTCCTATGAGTCAGCCGCGCACCGGTTCACCAATCTGGCCACCGAGCATCTGGGGATCACCTGCCACTTCCAGAAGGTCCACGAATCAGGGATCATCCACAAGGCCTATGAGAACGACGGCGTCAGCTTCCCCACTGACCACTCCGGGGCGATCGAAGGCCAGCCGGTGTGCCGGGAGTGGACCTCACGGCAGGTCTTCGACGTCGAAGACCGGTTCCGCTCCTTCCACCAGTACACAGACACCCCGTCTGGCACCTACTGGTGCACAGCACGCACCGAGGGCCACTCCTCGGGGATCTACTCGCTGTCCATCGGAGTCCCGTTCGAGCATGCCAAGTGGTTCCGCGGCCGGGACACCACCAGCCGTTCGGTCTCGCGCTGTCCGGATGATCCCAGCTGCTGCCGCACCCCGCCGCCGGAGCTTGCCCAGCAGTGGGAGGGGATGGCGTGGCCGGCGGCTCGGGCCAATACTCACCTGCTGGCGGCGATGCCGCAGGGCGCGTTCCCGGGGGTGGACACCACTGAGGTCTATGAGTTCCTCAGCGCCCACGCTCCCGACCAGCTGCCGGAGGGCCCACCCGAGGCATGACGCCGGTGGCATCGCTGACCCACCGGTCGGACCTGCGGCGAGCCACACCCTGTTTGACGGAGAACCGGCCGTGCACCGCCCAATAGACGCCCACGGTGAGCACCACCACCGCGGTGCAGGCGGCGTACATCATCTGGTAGCCCCAGGCCTCCACGAACGGCCCCAGAAACAGCGGTGCGAAGCCGAAGCCGCTGTCCATGAGGATGAAGAAGGTGGAGACTCCGATGCTGATCCGGTGGGTGGGCAGCTTGGAGGCGATGATCGCCTGCAGCGCGGGCATCAGCGCGCCGAACCCGAATCCGGCCCCCACCCCGGCAAGGATGATCGCCCATTGGCCGGGGGACCAGGCCAGCAGCGCCATGGAACCGATGAAGATCGTCAGAGTGGGGTAGAGCACCGCATTATCGCCGAAGCGGTCCTGCACCTTCCCCATGAAAAGACGGGTGATGAGCATCATGGCCGAGTAGACCAGAAAGTACATGCTGGCGGCGTCGACCATTCCCCGGTCGCGGGCGAACCCGTTGAGGAAGGTCATCACCGAGGCGAAGCAGATACCCATCAGCATTGCCACCAGCGCAATGGAGAAGGCCCGCGGCTCAATGATGTCCCGCGGACGCAGCCGCAGCCGGTCCACCATGCGGGCTCCCACCGGGCGCACCTCCGGGACGTCCATCATCACCGCTAGGCCGAAGGCGACCGCGGAGATGATGCTCACCGCGATGAACATGGTCTCAAAGCCGTAGCGTTCCGAGAGCTGGATCGCCGCCAGCGGACCGATGGCCGGCGGCAGGGAGTTGGCCAGCAGGTAGTACCCGGACCCCTCACCACGCCGCGATTTGGGAATGATGTCGAACACCGCCGCGGTCAGCGCCGTCTGCCCGAATCCCAGCGAAATGCCGTGCACCACGCGCAGCAGAATCAGCAGCTCGAAGCTCTCCACCCACAGGTAGGCGACGCCGGCCACCGTGTAGAGCAGCAGACAGATCACCAGGATGCGTTTGCGACCCAGGGTGTTGACATACTTGCCGGCGAAGAACCGTGCCGCCAGCGCGCCGACCACGAATGCGCTCGCGGCGAATCCGGCGGCGGTCTCCCCGGCGGCGAACTCGGTGGCGGCATAGACCGCCAGACCGGTCACCAGGGTGAAGAACCCGGTGGTGATGATCAGGTTGATCAAGGTGGCGAAGACGAAATCCTTGGTGAACAGGCGTTCCTTGCCTTCAGCCGCTGCGCCCTTGAGGGAAGTATCCTGATCCACACATCGATTCTTACATGCCGCCTCAATCTAGGGAGCCGTGGTGCCGACCAGAGCACACATCGACCTCAACTCCGATCTCGGCGAGAGCTTCGGCCCCTGGTCGATGGGCGACGACGAGGCTGTTCTGCAGCAGGTCAGCAGCGCCAACATCGCTTGCGGATTCCACGCCGGAGACCCGGTGACCATGCGCGCCACCGCAGCAGCGGCCGCGGCGGCCGGTGTGGCCGTCGGCGCCCATGTGGCCTACCGGGACCTGGCGGGATTCGGACGCCGCTTCCTGGACGCCTCCCGGCAGGAACTCACCGCCGACGTGCTCTATCAGATCGGGGCGCTGCAGGCCTGTGCGGCAGCGGCCGGCACCACCGTGCAGTACGTGAAGCCGCACGGCGCCCTCTACCACGCCTGCCGCAGCCACCGCCCGCACGCCCAAGCCGTGGCAGCCGCAGTGGCTGAGTTCTCCCGGGCCGCGGGCCGGCAGGTGCCGCTGGTGCTGCAGGCCGCCGCCGAGACAGCCGATTCGGCCGGCATCGAGTGCGCCGAGGACCTCGGCGTGCCCGTGGTGGGGGAGGTCTTCGCCGACCGGGCCTACACAGCAGCCGGGGAGCTGGTCTCCCGCTCTGAGTCCGGTGCGGTGATCACCGACCCCGGAGCCGTGGTGCAGCAGGTGCTGCAGTTCGTGGAGGAGGGAACTGTTCAGACCGCAGACGGCTCGATGCGCGCGCTCCGGGCGGAGACCATCTGCCTGCACGGAGACACCCCCGATGCAGTGCAGATCAGCCGAGCAGTGAAGGCTGGGCTGAACGAGCGCGGCGTTGAGATCCGGAGCTTCGTCTGATGGCCGAGACCCTGCGATGGGTGGGCCAGCGTGCCCTGCTGCTGGAGCTGAACACCCTGGCCGAAGTGGTCGCCGTCCACCGGGAACTCATAGAAGACCCGCTGCCGGGACAGCGGGAAGCCGTTGCCGCCTCCCGCACCCTGCTGCTGGACTTCCGCTCACGCAGAGACGCCGCCGCGGCCGTTCGCAGCCTGCGCCGCCGCAAGACCCGTTCGGCCCCGGAGAGTGCCGGTGAGCAGGTGGAGATCCCGGTGCACTACGGCGGAGAGGACCTCCACGCGGCCGCCGAGGCGGTGGGCCTCAGCGCAGAGGCGCTGATCCGCTGGCACACCTCCACCGAGTGGGTGGGCGCCTTCGGCGGCTTCGCCCCAGGCTTCACCTACTGCGCCCCGGCGGAGACGCTGCGCCGCCGTCGCCCCAAACGGAGCCGGGTCGCCCCCGTACCGCGGCATGCCGAGCCGCGCACCCGGGTTCCGGCCGGCTCGGTGGCCCTGGCCGGCGAGTTCTCCGCCGTATATCCGCGCAGCAGCCCCGGAGGCTGGCAGCTGATCGGACTCACCGACGCCCAGCTGTGGGACGAATCCCGCAGCCAGCCGGCTCTGATCAGGCCCGGCGACACCGTCCGCTACACCGCCCGCCGCGAAGCGATCAGCGTCCCCGAACCCGACCCCGGGCGCCGCAGGGCCGCCGCTGCGGCAGCCGATCCCGCCCTGGAGGTCACCGATCCCGGTGTGCAGACCCTGGTGCAGGACACCGGACGGCCCGGCTTCAGCGACCTCGGCGTGCCGCGCTCCGGGGCGGCGGACCTCACCGCGGCGCGCCAGGCGAATCAGCTGGTGGGCAACGACGACGCCGCACCGGTGCTCGAGGTGCTCTACGGGGGTCTGCAGCTCACTGCACGGCAGACCTTGGTGCTGGCGGTCACCGGGGCCGAGGTGGAGCCGGAGATCCTCACCGACCAGGAGCAGCAGACCTCGAATATGGCACTCCACGGAACCGGTGCCGCCCGCCCGGAGACCCCCCAGCAGCACAGCCGCAGCGTGCCGGCCCGCGCCCCGTTCTGGATGTTCCCCGGTGAGCGCCTGCGCCTGGGCCGTCCCAGCAGGGGCATCCGCTCCTATGTGGCGGTCTCCGGCGGGCTGGCCGCGGTGCGCAGCCTGGGCAGCGCAGCCACTGACACGCTCTCCGGCCTGGGGCCCGCGCCGGTCTCGGCCGGAGAGGAGTTCGGCCTGGTCGGAGCGACCTCACGGTTCGTCGGCATCGCCGATGTCGCCCGCACGGCGCTGCCGGAGCCGGACGGGGTCACCACGCTGCGCTTCATCCCAGGGCCCCGCCACGACTGGTTCGCCGGGACTCGCGGCAGCAACCCGGGACTGACCCGCCTGCAGACCACCGACTGGCAGGTCAGCCAGCAGTCCGACCGCGTGGGCCTTCGGCTGCAGAGCGAGGAGGAGGCCGGGCGCATCGAGCTCAGCCGGACCGAGCAGCTGGAGTCCGAGCCGATGGTGCGCGGGGCCATACAGGTTCCACCCTCCGGACAGCCGGTTCTCTTCCTGGCCGACCACCCGGTCACCGGCGGCTATCCGGTCATCGGGGTGGTGGTCCGCGCGGACCTGGGGCTGGCCGCCCAGCTGCCCCCGGGCGCGGAAGTGCGGTTCCTCGCCGTCGACCCGGACACCCTCACACCCGAGCACTGAGCTGCACCGCGTAAGCTTGCCCCCGATGAGCCAGAAGCCTTCCTCCGCACAGCACCAGCAGACCGAAGCCCCGCTGCCTGACCGGCGCACCTCAGTGCCCGGAAACGTCGTCCGCGGAGCGATGATCGGCGTGGTCGAAACAGTCCCAGGCGTCTCCGGAGGCACCGTGGCCCTGGTGGTGGGGATCTACAGCCAGCTGATCCGCTCAGCCTCAGCCGTCGTGGCCGCGTTCCGGCAGCTGATCACCGGTCCCGACCGGGTGGCGGGATTCCGCCGGCACCTGCGCGAAGTGCACTGGCGCGTGGTGCTGCCGGTGCTGATCGGCATGCTGATCGGACTGTTCACCGCCGTGCAGTTCATCGGCGACTGGATCGAAAGCCACCCCGAACTGACCCGGGCGGTGTTCTTCGGCATGGTGCTGGCCTCCATCGCGGTGCCGGTGCGCATGGCCCCGACGGTCCGGGGCCGCCACCTCGCCGCCGGCGCCGCCGCGGCAGCGGTGACCTTCGCGCTGGTCTCGCTGCCGCCGAACCAGACCGAACCGCAGTGGTGGAGCATCCTGCCCGCCGCCGCAGTGGCCGTGTGCGCGCTGCTGCTGCCGGGGCTCTCCGGGTCGTTCCTGCTGCTGACCTTCGGTCTCTACGAGCCCACCATCCAAGCCGCCCGGGACTTCGACCTCGCCTATCTGGGCGTCTTCGCCCTGGGTCTGCTGCTGGGCGTGGTCAGCATTGTGCAGGCGCTGAAGTGGCTGCTGGATCATCATCCGGCGATGACGCTGATCGTGCTGGCCGGTGTGATGCTCGGAGCCCTGCGCGCGCTGTGGCCCTGGCAGACTGAGGACCGCGGCCTGCTGCCCCCTGACGAGCTGCTCGGTGCGGCAGCCGGCGTCGCCGTCGCCGGTTTCGCGGTGGTCGCGGTGCTGGTGCTCATCGACGCGCGGATCTCCCGGCGCTGAGCAGCAGCCGAGCCCGTTCGGCGGCTCTGGCAGAATGGACCCAGATGGTTCTCAACTGAATACCGGCCATGTCCTCATCGCGGGAGAGACCGGCGGCCAGCACAGCTGAGCCGGCCGGCGCCGAAGGAGCAAGATTCTCCCCTGAACCAAACTCTCAGGCACCTGTACCGCGCTGGGGTGGCAACTCTGGAAAGCAGAGCCGCAGACGCGGCTCTCACCCAAGGTGCAAGCCGCTGGCGCCGTCGCGCCCGGCGAATCTCTCAGGTCCGAAACAGAGCGGGGGAGCGCGAGGCGGTGTGACCGCCTCGCCCAGGATCACCATGCCAGCACCTGCTCAGCGAAGGAAACACGCAATGGCCGACACCCCGGCACCCCAGCTCACCGCCGACCGATCCCTGCCCGCCGCATTCGTCGACCGGCATATCGGAGCCCTCGGGCAGGACGCGCAGAGAATGCTTGAGGCCCTGGGCTTCGACTCCCTGAGCGCATTGGTCGACGCCGCGCTGCCGCAGAGCATCCGCCAGCCGGAGCCGCTGAACCTGCCGCCGGCGGCGACCGAGGACCAGGTGCTGCAGCAGCTGCGTCAGCTGGCCGCGGAGAACACCGTGGCCACCCATATGATCGGCCAGGGCTTCTACGGAACCCATACGCCCTCGGTCATCCTGCGCAACGTCCTGGAGAACCCCGCCTGGTACACCGCCTACACCCCGTACCAGCCGGAGATCTCCCAGGGGCGCCTGGAGGCGCTGCTGAACTTCCAGACCATGGTCGCTGACCTGACCGGGCTGGAGATCGCCAACGCTTCACTGCTGGATGAGGCCTCCGCGGTTGCCGAAGCGATGCTGCTGATGCGCCGGGCCAATAAGAAGCTCGCCGACGCGAAGATCGTGGTGGACCAGGACATCTTCCCGCAGACCCGCGAGGTCCTCACCGGCCGGGCCGAGGCCGTGGGGATCGACCTGGAGTTCACCGACCTCAGCGCCGGGCTGCCGGCAGGCGAGATCTGCGGCGTGGTGCTGCAGCAGCCGGGGAACTCCGGGACCGTGGCCGACCACTCCGCCATCATCTCCGAAGCCAAGGACCGCGGCGCCCTGGTGACAGTGGCCGCCGACCTGCTGGCGCTGACGCTGATCACCCCTCCCGGGGAGCAGGGAGCCGATATCGCAGTGGGCAGCAGCCAGCGCTTCGGGGTGCCGCTGTTCTTCGGCGGCCCCCACGCGGCCTATATGGCAGTCCGATCCGGCCTGCAGCGGCAGCTGCCCGGCCGCCTGGTGGGCGTCTCCAAGGACGCCGAGGGCCGACCCGCCTACCGGTTGGCGCTGCAGACCCGCGAGCAGCACATCCGCCGCGAACGGGCGACCTCCAATATCTGCACCGCCCAGGCCCTGCTGGCCGTGGCCGCCTCCATGTACGGGGTCTACCACGGCCCCGACGGGCTGCGCAGCATTGCCGAGAAGGTCCACCAGCAGGCGCGCCGGCTGGCCGTCGCGCTCAGCGGCGCCGGGCACCGGCTGGTGAGCGAGAGCTTCTTCGACACCGTCCAGGTCCAGATGGACTCCTCTGAGACGGCAGCGGCAGTGATCTTCGCCGCCGAGCAGTCCGGGATCAATCTGCGCCGGGTGGAAGAGACCACGGTGGGCATCAGCGTGGACGAGACCACCACCGAGACTCACCTGGGTGCCGTGCTCGACGCCTTCGGGCTGGCCTCCTCCGCACAGGAGGGCGTGGAAGTGCTGAACCGGACACAGCCTGCCGGGCAGCGCTCCTACCCGGAGGCTCTGGTGCGCCGCAGCGAATACATGACCCACCCGATCTTCCACCAGGTCCGCTCGGAGACCCAGATGATGCGCTACCTGCGCCGACTCGCCGACCGCGACCTGGCGCTGGACCGGACCATGATCCCGCTGGGCTCCTGCACCATGAAGCTCAACGCCGCAGTGGAGATGGAGGCCATCTCCTGGCCGGAGTTCGCCTCCATCCACCCCTTCGCCCCGGAGCACCAGACCCGCGGCTGGCAGCGGCTGATCGAGGACCTGGAGAATCGGCTGGCGGAGATCACCGGCTACGCCGCCGTCTCCATCCAGCCCAACGCCGGCTCGCAGGGGGAGTACGCCGGACTGCTGGCCATCCGCCAGTACCACCGCTCCCGCGGTGAGGAGAATCGGGACATCTGCCTGATCCCCGCCAGCGCCCACGGAACCAATGCGGCCTCGGCCGTGCTGGCCGGCATGCAGGTCAGCGTGGTGGCCACCGCCGAGGACGGCACCATCGACCTGGAGGACCTGGACGCCAAGATCGCGCAGCATCCGGGCCGGATCGCAGCGATCATGATCACCTACCCCTCTACCCACGGGGTGTACGAATCGGATGTGCGCGAGGTCTGCGGCCGCATCCACGACGCCGGCGGGCAGGTCTACATCGACGGCGCCAACCTCAACGCACTGGTGGGCCTGGCCCAGCCGGGCGAGTTCGGCGGCGACGTCTCCCACCTGAACCTGCACAAGACCTTCTGCATCCCCCATGGCGGGGGAGGCCCCGGCGTGGGACCGGTGGCGGTGGCCGAGCACCTGGCGCCCTTCCTGCCCGGACGCGGCAGCGGCGAGCACGCAGTGCCTGCCATCACCTCCACCGGCTACGGATCAGCCGGAGTGCTGCCGATCAGCTGGGCCTATATCGCCATGACCGGAAGCGAGGGGCTCACCCGGGCCACGGCCCACGCCCTGCTGAGCGCCAACTACATCTCAGCACGGCTGGCCGAGCACTACCCCACCCTCTACACCGGGGAGAACGGCCTGGTCGCCCACGAATGCATCCTGGATCTGCGCGAGCTGACCAAACAGTCCGGCGTCACCGCCGAAGATGTCTGCAAGCGGCTGATCGACTACGGCTTCCACGCCCCGACCCTGGCATTCCCGGTGGCCGGCACTCTCATGGTCGAGCCGACCGAGTCCGAGGATTTGGCAGAGATCGAACGGTTCATCGAGGCGATGATCGCCATTCGGGCCGAGATCCAGCAGGTCATCGACGGTGAGTTCGCGCTCGAGGACTCTCCGCTGCGGCACGCGCCCCACCCGGCCGCCGTCGTCGCCGGTGACACCTGGGAGCGTCCCTATCCGCGGCAGCAGGGCGCGTTCCCGGTGGCCGGGCTGCTGCAGGACAAGTACTTCCCCCCGGTCAGCCGGATCGACGGCGCCCACGGTGACAGGAACCTGGTGTGCTCCTGCCCGCCGCCGGAAGCCTTCGAAGTGGACTGAGCACCCGGCTCTGTGCCACCTACTGTTCATAGGGCTTTCGGCTTGTCATTGCCCCTGCAGCCCTATGAATTCCCGAAAGCCCTATGAGGAACGCGAGTGACTGCGATGACTGATCTGAAACAGACCCCCCTGACGGCTGAGCATGAGGCTCTCGGTGCGACCTTCACCGACTTCGGGGGGTGGAGGATGCCGCTGAAGTACACCTCGGAGCTGGCCGAGCACCGGGCTGTGCGTTCAGCGGCCGGCATCTTCGATCTGTCCCATATGGGGGAGGTCCGCGTGGTGGGTCCCGACGCCGCCACGTTCCTGAACACCGCGCTGGTGGGGAACCTGGCCCGCGTCGAACCCGGGCGGGCCAAGTATTCGCTGATCTGCAATGCCGACGGCGGCATCCTCGATGATCTGATCAGCTACCGGATCGAACCCGCTGAGTACCTGGTGATCCCCAACGCCGCCAACCGGGAGCGGGTGGCCGCTGAGCTGCGCGCACGCGCCGACGGCTTCGACGTGGAGATATGGGACGAATCGGAGGCGATCAGCCTGATCGCCGTCCAGGGACCGGCTTCTGAGGACATCATCTCCTCGGTGGTGCGGGCCGATGAGACCTTCCTGGTGCAGCAGCTGCCCTACTACGCCCAGACCACTGTGACCATCGGAGGCGACCAGATCCTGCTGGCGCGCACCGGATACACCGGTGAGGACGGCTTCGAACTGTATCTCCCGCACGACCGGGCCGGTGCCCTGTGGCGGGCGCTGATGGAGACCGGCACCGACTACGGACTGGTGCCCTGCGGACTGGCCAGCCGTGACTCGCTGCGCCTGGAGGCCGGGATGCCGCTCTACGGCAATGAGCTCTCCACCGAGCGCACCCCGCAGGAAGCGGGGCTGCCGGTGGTGGCCTTCTCCAAGGAGGAGGACTTTGTGGGCCGCGCTGCCCTGCAGGCTGCCAAGGAGCGCGGCCTGGGCAAGACCACCGGGCAGCGACTGGTCGGGCTGGTCAGCTCCGGCAAGCGCGCCGCCCGAACCGGCTACACCATCACCAGCAGCGAGGGCAGCCCGATTGGGGAGGTCACGTCCGGGGCGCCCAGCCCGACCCTGGGCCACGCCATCGCCCTGGGATATGTGGACGTGGAGCACGCCGAGCCGGGCACCGCAGTGCAGGTGGACCTGCGCGGCCGGCCGCAGGACTTCGAGGTCGTCACACCGCCGTTCTACCGGCGCGGCTGAGGCAGGTCGCCTGCCGGCCGCTGGCGCTCGGGCTCAGGCGAAGGCGGAGTAGCCGGTCAGGTCGCGGCCGATGATCAGCGACTGCACCGACTCGGTGCCCTCATAGGTGTGGATGGCCTCGATATCGGCCATATGCCGGGCCACCTTGTTCTGCAGCAGAATGCCGTTGCCGCCGAGCAAGTCGCGGGCCGTCTGGGCGATCTGCCGGGCCTTGCGCGTGTTGTGGTACTTGGCCATAGACGCCTGCGGGCCGGAGAGCCGGCCGGCGGCATCGAGCTCGGTGACATGTTTGACGTGCAGCTGCATCGAGGTCAGTTCCGAGACCATCCAGCTCAGCCGCTCCTGCACCAGCTGATGGGCACCGATCGGCTTGGAGAACTGCTTGCGCTGCTTCGCGTAGTTCAGTGCGGACTCCACACAGGCGGCGGCGTGGCCCACCGCGGACCAGGCCACGCCCAGCCGGGTGGCGAACAGGACAGTGGCCGCATCTTTGAAGCTGCGGCTGCCCGGCAGCACAGCATCGGCCGGGACCGTGACTCCCTCGTAGCGGATCAGCGCCTGGTGGATGGCGCGCAGCGAGGCCTTGCCCTCAATGACTTCCGCCCGGTAGCCGGGCGTCTCCTGGGGCACCAGGAAGCAGCGGACCTGGCCGTCGAACTCGCCGCCGGAGACCCGCGCCCAGGTGAACGTCACTCCGCCGGAGGCCCCGTTGCCGATCCATTTCTTGGCCCCGTGGATCTCATAGTGGCCGCTCTGCTCGTCGCCGTGCAGGGTGGCGGTGGTCTCCAGGGAGACCGAGTCCGAGCCGTGGTCAGGTTCGGTCAGCGCGAAGGACCCCAGCACGGAGGCGGTGGCGATCCCCTCGGCGTACTGGGCCTTCTGGGCCTCGGAGCCGAAGAGCATCAGGGTCCGCAGCGCCAGTCCGCCTTGGACCGCCAGCGCAGTGCCCAGGGAACCGTCTGCCCGGGAGGTCTCCATATTCAGCAGCCCTGCCGCCATGCCGGACATCGGCTTCATCCCCAGCGAGCTGACGTCCACCCCGTCGGTGAGCAGCCCCAGCTGACCGGCCTGCTGCACCAGATCCGTGGGATACTCCTCCCGCTGCCAGTGGCCGATCATCCGTTCCTCCACTCCGGTGGTGAATTCACGGGCCCGCTGCCACCAGGCGCGGTCTGCTTCGTCGATATCGGCGAACACGCCGTAGTAGTCAAGGTCCAAGGGGGTGACGATGTCGTACTCCTGTGCCATGACTCACATGTTACCCGAGAGTCACTAATGCTGCGGAGGCCGCCGGGGGCAGTTCAGCGAGGGGTCCACCACACCGAGCTCGGTGGCCCGGATCAGCAGCTGCACCCGGTCCCGGACCTCGAGCCGCTTCATCAGCCGGCCCATATACACCTTCACGGTGGCCTCAGAGA
Source organism: Nesterenkonia sp. (assembly GCF_029265375.1). Lineage (GTDB taxonomy): Bacteria > Actinomycetota > Actinomycetes > Actinomycetales > Micrococcaceae > Nesterenkonia. The sequence goes on along the minus strand of NZ_JAJUJJ010000003.1, from coordinate 36,986 downwards.
CCATCATCTGCGAGGCGATCTCCGCATTGGAGCAGCCTTTGGCCAGCAGCTGCAGACACTGCAGCTCCCGCTCCGGGATGCTTGGGGCCTCCGGGAACCGGGCCAGGGCGGACCGCAGCTGGGAGGGGTCGTTCTTCACCGAGACCATCAGCTGGTGCGCCACAGCGGGGGAGAACGGCGCCAGGCCCTCATGCACCTCACGGATGGCCTGGATGATCTCCTCCGGCTCGGCGTCCTTGACGATGTAGCCCCCCGCCCCGGCCCGCAGCGCCGGAATCACATAGCGCTCCGTGGAGAATGTGGTCACCGCCAGCACGGCAACCTCAGCGAATTCGGCACGGATGGCCTTGGTGGCGGCGATGCCGTCCATAGTGGGCATGTGCAGATCCATGATCACCACATGCGGACTGCGCTCGGCGCACATTCGCACAGCCTCGTCCCCGTTGCGGGCCTCACCGACGCAGCGCATCCCAGAGGTGGAGTCCACATAGGTGCGCAGCGCGGTGGACATCACCGGATGGTCATCGGCGATGAGTACGCGGACTGGAGCCGCCGAGTCCCACCGGGACTCACCAGACTCCGTGTCAGCATTTTGCCCATCAACGGTCATGGTGCCCATCCTATGCCGAACAGCCATCGCTGACTGTACATATCCTGAAGGTTTCCAGGGAGCGTTCAGGAGAGGGGATCTACACTTCCCCCTATGCCGTCCACACCCGAACCGCTGCGCAGCGTGGCCGAGGAGTTCGAGGCCGGCGGCTTCTGGTCCTGCCGACAGCTGAACAAATGGGTGCTGGTGGTGGTGACCTTGGCCTGCGGAATCGGCCTGGGCACCGATGTGATCTACGAGCTCACCGCAGACCGTGAGATCCCGCTGGGTCTGGCCGTGGCAGGGGCGCTCTCCGTGGGCTGCGTGATGCTGCTGTGGGTCTGCGTCACCTACGCGGTCCCTCCGGGGCTGCTGGTGCTGGTGATGGCCCTCTTTGTGGACGGGATGGCCTATTCGGTCACCCTGGCGGTGCTGCTGACCGGCCTGACGTCGCTGACCTCCACTGCGCGGTTCCGCCGCGGCACGCTGGTCTTCATGATCGTCTGGACGGTTCTGGTCTCCGTCGGTTTGGACGATCCGCTCACCGGAACGCTGGCGTTCTTCGGCATCAGCATTGCGGTGCTGGTGGCCTATGCCATCGGCGGCGCCTTCCGCCGGGCGACCACTGCCCGCCTGCAGACCCGCCAGGAGCTGGAGCAGCTGGAGCAGCGGCACCGCAAGGCGGTGGCGGCGGAGCGCAAGTCGATCGCCCGGGATCTGCACGACATCGTGGCCCATGACATCACCATCATCGCTATGCAGGCGCGGGCTGCGCAGATGAAGGACACCGAGGAGGCCTACCGGGAGGCCGTGCAGGTGATCGGCCGGTCCTCCCGGGAGGCGCTGAACGATCTGCGGCGCATGCTGGCCCTGCTGAAGAATGAAGATGTGGTCGACGACGAGGTCAGCTCCTCGGCCAGCGAGCTGGATGTTCGCCGCGGCTGCGAATCATTCGCGGAGAGCCTGCAGAGTCTGGGCATCACTGTTCACCGTGGGATCACCGGAGACCTGGGTTCGCTCTCCCGCTCGGCCAGCGCGGCGCTGTACCGCATGCTGCAGGAGTGCACCACCAATGTGGTCAAGTTCGCCGGGGCCGGGGCGCAGTGCTGGATCGAGATCGACGTGGGCTCTGAGCACGTGACCATGTGCGTGACGAATACGGTCGCAGCGGACCAGTCGGAGCTGGACGGCTGGAGCCGCTCCGGCGCCGGCCTGATCGGTGTGCAGGACCGTGCGGCTGCCTTCGGCGGAGCTGCGGAGTTCGGCTTTGATGAGCAGGGCCGCTGGCGGGTGCGCGTCGATCGGATGAAGAAGGCCTGACGGTTCCACGGGCGGGCGCGCTGACCAGGAGCGTTCCTGGGAATCTCTAGACAAAAGTTGACTAGGCAGGTGTCGGCTCAGCTCCCAGAATCTATTGGTGCAGTGCAGTAACGGTGCACTCAGACAGGTATGGACTGGAGCCCCTTGAGTTTCGGTGCAACGGCTCAAGGCTTACGCTCGTCCCCTGTGGCTCGGGCGGTGTGAACGGCGCCGCCCGAGCCTGCTCCGTCGGGGCTGCCTACACCTGGGATTCTGCCGGCTGCGTCCGGGCAAGCGGCTGGGCGATCCATCGCCCGGCGCCCAGCAGGATGCCGGCGGGGAAGCCGACCAGCGGAACCAGCAGCGGCATCAGTCCCGCCGCCCCCGGCACCAGAACCACCGGACCGTAGAGCAGCCCCACCACCACGTAGCCGAGCACATGAATCACCGGGTTGAGCTGGTGCCGCAGCAGCCAGCTGACCAGCAGGGTGCCGGGGATGCCGACGACGACGGCGGCTGCGCCCAGCAGCGGGATCAGCGGGGCCAGGAAGCCGTCCTGGTTCAGTCCCGGCACGAAGGAGAGCCCCAGAAGCAGAGCGCCCATCAGCGCGGTGGGCAGCAGCCAGGAGACGATCCATCCGCTTGCACCCAGCCTCAGCTGGGGCCGGTCTGCGGCTGCGCCGCTGGGGCCGCGTCGACGCCGGGCCGAAGACTTCTCCGGAGCGGGGGTGGTCATCAGTGCAATCCTTAGGTCTTAGGGCAGCTGTTGCTATGCGGTGTGGCCCAGGTGGGCCAGGGCCTGGCAGACCAGCTGTTCGCGTCCGCCGACGAACTCGGCCTGCACCTGCGGGGAGAGGGCCTGCTGCGGGGTCAGCCAGGACAGCTCCAGAGCGTCCTGGCGTGGGGAGCACTCCCCATTGACCGGGACTATGTAGGCCAGCGACACTGCGTGCTGGCGGTCATCGACCAGTCCGGTCTCCGAGGGGTAGGGGAAGTATTCGGCCACGGTGAACGGGGCCGGCGACGGCGGCAGCTGCGGCAGCGCCAGGGACCCCAGGTCCTTCTCAATGTGACGGATCAGTGCGGCACGGATGGTTTCCCGGTACAGCACCCGCCCGGAGACCACGGTGCGGTAGAAGCGGCCGTCGTCGTCGGCGGTGTAGAGCAGTCCGATCTCGGTGACGTATCCCAGCGCGTCCAGGCGCACCGGGATGGCCTCCACATAGACCATCGGCAGGCGCCTGCGAGCCTCGTAGAGGTCCTGTTCGCTGAGCCAGCCGGGGTTCGGGTCGGGAGTGCGCACAGACATGGCACCATCATGCCTCACCGGAACCGGCGGCGCATAAGGCACCTCGCCGCCGTGGGAAGGGGAGGCGCTTCAGATGATGTCCTCCAGCGGCCGGCCCATGGCCGCGCGGCGCTCGGCGTGGTTGATGCGGTGGCGGCGCGACTGGGTGCACAGGATGACGATGAAAGCACCCATGGCGGCTCCGATGGCCACCCAGACGCTGGTGACCTCGGCGAGCAGCCGCGGGAAGATCAGCCAGAACATGCCCCAACCCAGTCCCAGGGCGATGGTGATGCGGCCGCGCTCGGTCATGGAGTAGAACGCCGCGATCCATACGCAGCCGAAGAGCCCGATACCGGCCCACAGCAGAGCCGGTATGCCGGGGATGTCCCAGCCCCGCTGGGTCAGCCACACCGAGACGGCGGACATGGCCTGCACCAGCGCGAAGCCGAAGAACAGGCCCACCACTCCATCGGTGAACCGGCGCTCCACAGTGCTGCGGGCGGTGTAGAGGTTGAACTGCCGGACTGCGTCCAGCAGCAGCACGGCGATGGCGGCGCTGGCCAGCAGCGTGAGGGTGAACAGACCGTGGTGCAGCCCGGCGGTGACCGGCAGCATCAGCAGCGCGGCGGTGCCCACCAGCCAGCCGGAGCGCCGCTGCCGCGGTGTGGATTCCTGAGTTGCGGTCCACTGGAAGCCGGCATGGACCAGCAGACCGAGGGCGATCACCGGCCAGAGCCAGTAGTAGTTGTAGTCGGGAGAGAGCAGCGCCTGCTCACCGGAGAACCATCCGGAGGAATAGGCCTCCTGCAGCCCGCCTCCGCCCAGTATGGGCGGCCGCTCATCCGCCCCGCCGCCGAACAGGCCGAACATCCACAGGGTGCAGATCACCGCCGCCGCGGCCCCGATGGTGACATAGATCCGCCGGTAGAGGTCCGTGCGGGTCGGCTCCGGATCGGGATCCCGGGAGGGCAGATTGTAGGGAGGGATATAGGTGTAGAGGTCCTCCTCCTCATCTGCGAACTCCGGGTAGGGGCGGGGTCCGTACGCCGCGGTGGCGTCTTCGATGGCGCGGGCCTTCTGCACAATGACCTCGCGGCGGCGCTGGTCGTCCAGAGCGCGGCGCACCCGTGGCGGGCGCGCGGGTGCGGGGTAGGGGCTGGCGGTGCTGCCGGCTGCGGCTGTGTCAGCCGGTGCGCCGGTCTGTTGTGATTCCTCGGCGGCGTTGGGGGCTTCCGCCGGGCGGGGCGCCTCCGGGGCACGATAGGCCGGCAGCACAGCGGTAGCCTCAGGATCGGCGGGCAGCTCGGGCTCCGGCGGCAGCTCAGCAGCAGAATAGGCCGGCGGCACGTGCTGGTCGGTTGCGGCATCTGCCGCGGTGCCGGGCACCTGGTCGGCGACGGAGTCCCGAACCGGCAGCTCAGACGCCGGCGGGGGCGGCGACTGGGGCTCGGCCTCGGGGGTGGAGATGAGCGGGATCGCGCCGGTGAACAGCTGCCCGGGATGGCGCTGCTCCGGCGGAGGGGGCGGCGGCAGCGGGATACGGCCGGTCATCGGCGCGGCGGTCCCAGCCGCATCAGCGCCCGACTGCGGGGGGACCAGTCCTGCCGTGCCGGAGGCACCAGTGCTGGTGCGGGCAGGAGCGGGTCCGGTGGCCTCGGCCCGCTCCGTACGGCGCTGGGCGTGCCGACCTGGCACGGCTGCGCGGGCCTGCTCCCGACGGGTCTTCCGGCCGGACCACCAGGCGCGTACCCGCTCATCCAGAGTGTCCAGAAACCCACTGAGTCCGCGGTCCTGCTCGCCGGCAGGCTGGGACGTCTGCGGCACAGCGGAGTCCTCCGATGCTGCGGCATCCTCGCCTTCGGCGGACTCGTCGTCCGCGGAGTCGGGTGCCTGATCTGCAGCGGCCGAGTCCTCAGAAGCGGCTGCAGCTTCGGGGGCATCTGGTTCGGCGGGGCTGTCTGCCTCAGTGGGGGCCGCCGGCTCCGCGGGGGCACCCTGCTCGGCGGGGCTCTCTGCTTCGGCGGGGGCATCCGGCTCGGCCGGGCTGTCTGCTGCGTCTTCGGGCGCAGCGGTGATCTCTGCCTTGTCGGATTCGGGCGCATCGCCGGCGGGGTGAGCCTCTTCCCGCTCCTGGGGCTCCCCATTCTCCAACGGCGCCGCGGAATCGTGCTGGTCAGTCGAGTCGTGCTGCTCAGGCGAGTGCTGCTGCTCAGGGCTGTCAGGCTGCTCAGCGGAGGCGGGCGAGGTGTCCTCAGTTCGTGCCTGGTTGCTCAACTCCGCCTCCCCTCGAGGATCGTCACGGTCTGCAGGTGCGCGGGCAGGCCGGTCGGCCCACGATGCTTGCACTCAATCCTGAGCGCGAGCACGACGGCGCCTTGCGGCCAGCACGGCGACGGTCAACCCCACCAGGGTACCGATAACAATGGCCGTCACAGTGCTCGCCAAGGGGGGAAGTCCGGTAGTTGTTCCCGTAATGTAACCTAAGCCGACCAGCCAAGCGCTCCAGATCAGAGCGCCGGCGACGCTCAGCGGCAGCAGTCTGGGCCACGGCATGCGCATCATGCCTGCAGTGGCCATTGACGCCGACCTGCCGCCGGGAACCCATCGGATGAGCAGCAGCCCGATCCAGGTGGTGGCCTTGCCGGCACGGATCGCGGCGCGCAGCATCATCCGGTGCAGGCGGCGGCCCCACCGCCACCGGTAGATCAGCCGGATCAACTGGTAGCGGAAGAGGATATAGAGCCCCACGTCCCCGACCAGACATCCCAGCGTGGTGGCCAGCAGGACCGCCGGCAGCCACAGGGCGTCTCCGGAGGCCATCGCCCCCGAGGCGATGACCATGATCTCTGAGGGGAAGGGCGGCACGAATGCCGTCAGTGCGACTGCCAGCGCCTGCAGCGGCAGGTACAGGTCTCCCCATTCCTCGAGGAGCTCGACCATGCATCCCCTCTCGTGCCGATGAAAACTCCTGGTCAGCCCGCGGTGAGGTGGTGTCCGGGGGCCTCGGCCAGTCTACGTGCTGACGCGAAGCGGCGGGGCTGGCCGCTTAACGGATCGGTGAAGCTCAGCGTGGCGGCCAGCAGCTGCAGCGGTGCGGCGAAGTCATCGGGCGCATCCGGTGCAAGCTCCGGGTAGAACCGGTCGTGGAGGATACCGAGTCCCAGCAGCGCCATGTGGATGCGCAGCTGGTGGGTCTTACCGGTGTGCGGGGTCAGGCCGAAGCGGCCGACCGCCAGGCCGCTGGGGCTGGTCCCGGTCTCCAGCAGCTGGATCGAGGAGGATGCGTTGGCTCCGGGCACCGCGCGGGTCCGCCGTCTGCCGCGGCGGGGTCTGCGGCGCAGCTCCGGCCGGCCTCCGGACTCGGAGACCGGGTAGGCCACCGACTGGCTGACCAGCACGCCTTTGGTCTTTTCGATGCGGCTGCGCACGGTCACCGGGAAGCGCCTGGCCAGCTGATCGGCGGGCATACCGGCAGGCAGCGCGCTGACGCATTCATAGGTCTTATGCACCCGGCGGTCCTCGAACATGGTCTGATAGGCTCCGCGGCTCTCCGGGTTCTTGGAGAACAGCACCACTCCGGCGGTGCCGCGGTCCAGCCGGTGAATGGGCACCAGATCGTCCAGACCGGTGGAGGCGCGCAGGCGGACCAGCAGCGATTCCCGCACATAGCGGCCCGCGGGGGTGGTCGGCAGAAAGTGCGGCTTATCTGCTGCCAGCAGGTGATCGTCCTCAAAGAGGATCTGCTCGCGGACCGGCAGCGGCTCCTCCCGCGGCAGACTGCGGTAGTACCAGATGAAGTCGGTCTCACCCAGGCCGGTGGTGACGCTGACCGGATTGCCCTCGGCGTCGACCACCTCTCCGGCGTGGAAACGTGCGGTGATCCCAGCGGGGTCCAGGTGCCCGAAAGTCGCCAGGACATAGTCGTGGATGGTCTCCCACGGGCCGGTCTGCGGCACGCGCAGGCGGGTGGCGTTGACGCCGTCGCGCACCGGCAAGGGTGAGCGCTGCCCCACGGCGGCGGGTCAGCTCCAGTCTGGGGCCTGGGCCTGGGCCACGTTGGCCGCAGACTGGGTATCCTCCGGGTCGGGGGCGGCCGGCTGGTTGATCTGCCAAGTGACCCCGAAGCGGTCCCGCACCCAGGCGAAGTTCGCGGCAAAGTCGTAGACATCCGGGGGCATGAGGAACTCCCCGCCCTCAGCCAGCCGGTGGGTGATGCGGGTGAATTCCTCCTCCGTGTCCACCACCACTGCCACCGAGATCGAGGGGGTGAAGTCGAAGTCCCGCTTGACCAGGGAGTCCTGGATCATCAGCACCTGACCGCCGATCTTCAGCTGGGCGGTGGCCACCAGAGTGGTCTCCCAGTCCACCACGGTTTCCATCGCCGCGGTGTCGTCGAAACGCTGCGGCTCCTCATCTGCCGGGGCGTCGTCGTCTTCGTCCTCGTCTTGAGCGGGCCCGGGATCCTGCTGCGCCCCGTCAGCATCTGCCTCCGCAGAATCTGCGTCCGCGGTCTCGCCGTCCTCCGGGCCGTGCTGGTCCTCCGCCCCGGCGTCGTCGTCCTGCGGCTCGTCGTCGTCCTCCGTGGTGCTCTCCGTACGGGTCTGCGGATCATAGATCTCGGTGCCCTCGGGGTGGTGCAGGATCTCCAGGAGCTCGGCGTCGGGAAATGTCTCGAGGTAGAGATCGATGGCTTCCTGGGCGCGGCCCTGGAACATCAGAAACGGGAGGCAGAGAATCATGGATGCCAGCCTAGCGGAGGCTGGCTCCGCAAGGGTGAACTTTCGCCGATGAGATGCTCCGGGGGACTATCCGCTGAACCGCAGCCCCGAGGGTGAGGAGTCGAAGCCGGCGTCCTTCAGCGACTGGGCGAACCGGTGGCCCAGCACGGGCTCACCGTTGACCCGTTCCACCGCCAGGCGGCCGGTGCGGGCCTGGGAAAGCCGCTGCACCAGGGCACGGGCGGCTAAGTCCATCTGCTCGGGGTCCTCGGTGAACAGCAGCATGGTCTTGCCACCGCGCTCCATATACAGCAGCAGCTCTCCGCGGAGCAGCACGACGACGGCTCCAGCTTTGCGGGCGGGCCGTGCCGAGGTCTGAGTCTGCGGCCAGTCGAGGGCGGCTCCATAGGGATTGGCCGGATCGGCTGCGGCCAGTGCGAAGGCCTCTGCCGCCCGTCCCCGGTGCGGTGAGGCGTCGGCGTTCTCCAGGGCCTCGGAGATCTCCCGCAGCCGGTCGATGGTGGCCGAGGCGGTGAACTGTGCGGCGCCGAGGCCTTCGATGAAGTAGCCGCGGCGGATGCGGCCTGCCTCCTCGGCGGCGGAGAGCACCTTGTAGACCCCGGCGAATCCGCCCGGTGTCTGTTCGGCGACCACGGAGCCGCGGGTCACCACACCGTAGCGGTCCAGCAGGACTTCCGCCCGAGTGTGGGCGGCCTCTGTGGGGCTGGCCGGGCCCGGGCTGCTGTGCTGCGGGGCCAGCTGCCACCGCCCGGGAGCGCCCGAGGCCGCACCGGAGCCCGGGGCCTGCTCTCCGCGGGCAGCGCGCACTGCCTGGCGCAGCGCCATTCTGCGGGAGGTGCGGGCGCTGCGGGCCGGGCGGCTGCGTCTGCGGTGGGCGGTGGTGCCGGTGCTCATGAAGCTGCGCAGCGGCGCGAAGGTGTCCGGATGCACATGCCCGGCCCAGAACAGCTCCCAGAGCACCTGGCGCACCTGCTCGGCATCGGTGCCCTCCAGCTGAGCGGAGACTGCCTCAGGAAACCAGGCACCCCCGCGGCCGAGCACCTCCAGGACGTCTGCGGCCACGTCGCCACCGGAATCAGCCTGGCGCGCCGGCAGCAGTTCAGCGTCCTCGGCCGGATAGAACGCCACCCAACCATCGTGCCCGGTGAGCGCGCCGTGCCCTAAGGCCAGCACCTCCCCGGAGCTGAGCAGCTCATCGAGCATCTCGGGGCGGTAGTCGCTGACCCGCGCAGGGAGGATCAGGCTCTCCCAGGCGCTGGCCGGCGCCGGAAACCCGGAGAGCTGAGCGCAGACTTCGGCCAGTCCGGAGGTCCCGGAGACCTGATGCCCTGGGGCCGCCGACTGCCATTCGGCCAGCAGCTGGGCATAGGCCCGGGGAGGGACAGGTTCGACGGCGGCGCGCAGCGCTGCCAGGGAGCGCCGCCGGATCCGGCGCAGCATTTCAGCATCAACATATTCGGCGCTGACCTGACGGTCCGGGGAGAACAGCCCTTCGACCACGCGGCCTTCGTCCTTCAGCCGGGACAGCACCTCGGTGACGGCCGGCTGCGGAAGTCCCAGCGCGGCGGCGGCCTGCTCGGCGGTGAAGGGCCGGTGGGTGCGCGCATAGCGGCCGACCAGGTCTCCCAGCGGGTCCTCGACCGGCTCCAGGAAGGTCTGCGGAATGCCGGGAGGAATATTGACCCCCAGCCCGTCGCGCAGCCGGGCAGCGTCCTCCACTGCCGCGAATCGCTGCTGCCCCTGCCAGGTGAGAGGGAACGCCCGCTGAGCCTGCACCAGCGACTGCGCCCACTGCTCGGCCTGGGCCGGGCCGGCGGGGGCATCGCCGCTCTCCGCGTTCAGCCGCTGTCCCAGCTGCTCGGCGCTGAGCGGCCCCAGAAGCCGCAGCAGGTCGGCGGCGCCCTCTGCACCGGTCAGCCGGGTGGAGTCGGTCAGGCGCTGGCTGTGCTGCTCGGCCTCCTCAATGACCGCGAGGTCCAGGAATTCGCGCAGCTCCACCCGGCCGAGCAGCTCGTTGAGCAGGCGCGGATCCACGCTGAGTGCTGCCGCGCGCCGCTCCGCCAGCGGAGAGTCTCCCTCATAGAGGTACTGAGCGATGTATCCGAACAGCAGCGACTGGGCGAATGGGGAGGGTGCGACGGTGGTGGTCTCCACCAGCTTGACGCGGCGCTGGTCGATGCGGCGGGTGAGCTCGTCCAGGGCCGGCAGATCGTAGACGTCCTGGAGGACTTCCCGCATCGTTTCCATGATCACCGGGAAGTCGGGGAACTCGTGGGCCACCTCCAGCAGCTGCGAGGAGCGCTGACGCTGCTGCCACAGCGGAGTGCGCTGCCCCGGGTTCTGCCGCGGCAGCAGCAGCGCCCGGGCCGCTGCCTCCCGGAACCGGCCGGCGAACAGCGCGGAGCTGCTGACCCGGCGGACTACCAGTTCCTCCAGCTCCTCGGGTTCGAAGCGGAACAGTTCGGCTCCCGGCGGATCGTCGTCCATCATCGGCACGCGCAGCACGATGCCGTCGTCGCCGGCGAAGGCCGCCCCGTCCAGCCCGTAGCGTTCGTGCAGGCGCTCGCCCACCGCCAGTGCCCACGGGGCGTGGACCTGCATCCCGTAGGGGGAGTGCAGAATGATCCGCCAGTCGCCCAGCTCATCGGTGGTGCGTTCGACCACCAGTGTGGTGTCGGTGGGCACCGCCCCGGCTGACTCGCGCTGATCCTCGATATAGCGCAGCAGGTTCTCCTGGGCCCACTCATCCAGCCCCAGTCCGCTCAGCCGGGGCCCGACGTCGTCCCCTCCGGCGGCCAGCTGGCGGGTGAACGCCCCCAGCGCCTGGCCCAACTCGGCAGGCCGGCCCAGCCCGTCACCGTGCCAGAACGGCAGCGAGGCCGGCTGTCCGAAGGCAGGGGAGACCAGCACCCGGTCGAAGGTGATCTCTTCGATCCGCCAGCTGGTGGCCCCGAGGGCGAAGACGTCGCCGACCCGGGACTCATAGACCATCTCCTCATCCAGCTCGCCCACGCGTCGGCCGCCGGTGCGTGAATCCTCCGCGCCCACCAGGTAGACCCCGAACAGCCCCCGGTCCGGGATGGTGCCCCCGGAGGTCACCGCCAGCCGCTGGGCCCCGGGCCTGCCGGTGATGGTGCCTGCGTCGCGGTCCCAGATGATCCGCGGCCGCAGATCGGCGAACCGGTCGGAGGGGTACTTCCCGGCCAGCAGGTCGAGGGTAGCCTCATAGGCGGAGCGGGGCAGGCTCGCAAAGGGCGCGGACCGGCGCACGGTCTCGAACCACTGCTCGACGTCGAGGGTGTCCATCGCCGCGGCGGCCACGGTCTGCTGGGCGAGCACGTCCAGCGGGTTCTTCGGCACCCGCAGCGCCTCGATCCGCCCGGAGAGCATGCGTTCGACCACCACTGCGGTGCTCAGCAGGTCCCCACGGTGCTTGGGGAAGAACCAGCCCACCGAGACTTCGCCGACTTGGTGGCCGGCCCGCCCGATGCGCTGCAGTCCGGCGGAGACCGCGTGCGGAGCTTCGACCTGGATGACCAGGTCCACAGCTCCCATATCGATGCCCAGCTCCAGCGAACTGGTGGCCACCACGCAGCGCAGCCGCCCGGATTTCAGCTCATCTTCGATCAGCGCGCGCTGCTCCTTGCTGACCGATCCGTGATGGGCCCGCGCCAGTGGTGGTGGCTGCTCCGGTTCGGGCTCTCCGGTGAGATCGGCTTCAGCGGACCAACCGCTGCGCTCGGCCCAGATCTCATTGATCCGGCCGGTCAGCTTCTCCGCCAGGCGGCGCGAATTGACGAAGACGATGGTGGACCGGTTGGCGGTGATCAGGTCGACCACCCGGTGCTCCACATGCGGCCAGATGCTCGGCTGCAGGGGTTGGCCCGCCTCTCCGCCGGCGGGCGGATCCGCGGTGGGGGAGGCCATATCCGGCACCGGCACGGACACGGTGATGTCCCACTGCTTCTGCGCTGCGGGGGCGACGACGTCGACTGCGCTGGTGCCGCCGAGGAACCGGGCCACCTCCTGGTGCGGCTCCACGGTGGCGGACAGCCCGATTCGCTGCGGGGGCCTCGAGGCGGTGACCAGTTCGTCGAGGCGCTCCAGGGACAGCGCCAGGTGGGCCCCGCGTTTGGTGCCGGCCAGAGCGTGGATCTCATCGACGATGACGGTCTCCACACTGCGCAGAGTCTGCCTGGCCTGGGAGGTGAGCATCAGGTAGAGCGACTCGGGGGTGGTGATCAGAATATGCGGCGGGGTGCGGACCAGATCGCGGCGCTGCTTGGCGGTAGTGTCCCCGGTCCGCACTCCTACGCTGATCTCGGCTGGTTCGGCGCCCAGGCGCCGCGCAGTGTGCCCGATGCCCACCAGGGGGCTGCGCAGGTTCCGCTCAATGTCCACCCCCAGGGCCTTCAGCGGGGAGATGTAGAGCACCCGGGTTCCGGGACCGTCGGCGGCCTGCCCGGAGGTGATCAGCCGGTCGATCGACCACAGGAATGCCGAGAGGGTCTTGCCCGACCCAGTGGGAGCCACCACCAGGGCATTGCGTCCCTGCGAGATGGCCTCCCAGGCTCCCTCCTGGGCGGCGGTGGGCGCGCCGAAGGACGCGGAGAACCAGGTCCGCGTCGGCTCGGAGAACTTCGCCAGTGCGCTCACCCCTCTAAGCCTACGGCCGTGCCCGGACAGCGCGGGCAGCTGGGCTCAGCCGGCGGCGCGCAGAATATCGTCGCGGCGCAGCGGACGGTTGAACAGCGGGCCGTCGGGCTCCATCAGTCGACCGGCCGGAAGGCCGCCGACTGAGACCGGGTCGAACCCAGCGCGCACCAGCAGCCCCATGACCAGCCCGCGGGCGTCGTCGTCATCAGAGGCCACCGCCAGTGCGCGGCGCTGAGCCAGCGGCAGGTCCGGTTCGGCTGCTTCGGGAAGCTCATGGTGGGAGATGTGGTTCAGCGCCTTGACCACGCGGGAGTCGGCGAACCGGCCTGCGATGGCCATGGAGGTAGGCAGCTGCTCGTCGACGGCGGCCTGCAGCCAGCCCGGCAGCAGCTCGTCCTGCCACCGGTTGGTCGCATCGATCAGCACGCATCCGGCCGCCCATTCGGGCTCGACCTCATCGAGCTCCTCCTGCGGGACGGCGAGCACCACCGTGCCGGGGCCGAATCTGCGGGTTCGGTCGGCCACCTCGGCGGGCCAGACCGCCTGGGCTCCGGGAGCGTAGATCTTCAGGTGGTGGCGCAGCGCCTTCGGTGCTCGAGTGGAGCAGATGTCCACGGCGATGCCGGCGGCCAGCAGTGTGCGGGCGATCGCGGTGCCGGCGCGGCCTGCGCCGAGGATGCCGATGACGGGCTGCTCTTGCTCCACAGCACCCTATTGTTCCACTGGGTGCCGATGTCCTGCGGCGACCTCGTCCTCAGCTGTGGTGGTAGGGCCTGCCGCCGGCGATCTCCTGGGCGCGGTAGAGCTGCTCGGCCAGGATCAGCCGCACCAGCTGGTGGGGAAAGACCAGCTTGGAGAGGCTCCAGGTGAAATCCGCGCGGCTGCTGAGCTCGGAGCTGACTCCGTAGGCCCCGCCGATGACGAGCACCACCTCGCGGCCGGAGTCGAACTGCTTCTGCAGGTGGCTGGCCAGGGCGGGGGAGGAGAGGTTGGTTCCGCGCTCATCGAGCAGGATCACATGCTGGTTCGGGCGCAGAGTCCGGAGGATCTTTGCGGACTCCTCGGCGCGGGCGGCGTCGTCGGCTTTGGACGAGTGCGGCAGCAGCCTCCAGCGCAGGTCGAAGGGTCTGCGCAGCCGTTTGGCATAGCGCTCAATGCCCTCAGTGACCCAAGATTCGTGCTTCTTGCCGACGGCCACCACGGTGATGCTCATAGCCGTTCAGCCTACGGCAGCCCACCAGTTCGGGAGAGGAAGGAGCCCCCGCCAGGAGGTGACCTGGCGAGGGCTCGCACGTCGATCGACTTGGCGGTGGAGGTGGGATTTGAACCCACGGTAGGGGGTTACCCTACACAGCATTTCGAGTGCTGCACCTTCGGCCGCTCGGACACTCCACCTGTGCGCGAAAACGCGACAACCCATCCTATCAGCTCCGCCGACGCCGACGCGCCGCCGCGGTTCTTGAGCCAGCCCACCCCGAGGACGGGTCAGGAATGAATTGGGCTGGTGCGCGTTGCTCACCTGCGGAAGGCCGAACTCCCGGCCTGAGAGTCCACCTCCCGGAAAGGACCCCTGTATGCGGCCACAGCTCTTCGAGCCGATCACCCTGCGCAGCCTGACCGTGCGGAACCGGATCTGGATCCCCCCGATGTGCCAATACTCCGCCGAGGCCTGCGACGGAATGGCCACCGATTGGCACATGGCTCACCTCGGCTCGCTGGCTCGCGGCGGAGCAGGAGCAGTGATCATGGAGGCCACCGCCGTCACCCCGGAGGGCCGGATCTCGCCCCAGGACACCGGGCTGTGGAACGACGAGCAGGCAGAGAAGCTGCAGCCGGTGGTGGATCTGATGCACGCCCAGGGCGCTGCGGCGGGCATCCAGCTGGCCCATGCCGGCCGCAAGGCCTCCACGGCCCGACCTTTCGGCGAGGAGGGGCGCAGCGGAAGCCTTACCGCTGACCAGGGCGGATGGAGCACACTGGCGCCCTCGGCTGTGGCGTATCCAGGACTGGCCGAGCCGGGGGCACTCACCGGCGACGGGATCGCCGCAGTGGTGCAGGCCTTCGCCGATGCGGCCCAGCGGGCGGTGCAGGCCGGCTTCGACCTGCTGGAGATCCACGCCGCCCACGGGTACCTGATCCATGAGTTCCTCTCCCCGCTGAGCAATCTCCGCGACGACGACTACGGCGGTGACCTGCGCGGCCGAGCCCGGCTGCTGCTGGAGGTGGTCGACGCCGTCCGGGCGCGCGTGGGGGAGAAGGTGCCGCTGCTGGTGCGGGTTTCGGCCACCGACTGGGTTGAGGACGGACTGGATGTGCAGGACACAGTGCAGGTAGTCACCTGGCTGCGGGACCACGGTGTGGACTTGATCGATGTCTCCAGCGGGGGCAACGCCCCAGCCCGGATCCGCACCGGCCCGGGATACCAAGTCCCCCTGGCCGCGGCCATCCGCGAACAGACCGGCGTCCCGGTGGCCGCCGTCGGGCTGATCACCGATCCCGTGCAGGCCGAGCACATAGTGGGCACCGGTCAGGCCGATGCCGTGCTCATCGGACGGGCCGCCCTGCGCAATCCGCACTGGCCGCTGGAAGCAGCCCGGCAGCTCGGACACCACCCCGAGGAGATCCCCGGCCCCTACGAGCGCGCCTACCGGTGAATAACCGAGCCGCCGCGGCGCATCCGTGCTGCCGGGTGCAGCCACCTGCTCAGCGGCGGGCGGTGAAGAAGTCCCGCAGCACCTGAGCGCACTCCTGTGCGCGCACGCCCGGGTGGACCTCCACCCAGTGGTTCAGCCGCGGTTCGCGCAGCACATCGAACACGCTGCCGGCCGCACCGGCCTTCTCATCCCAGGCGCCGAAGATCACCGCGGCAATCCGTGACTGACTGATCGCCCCGGCGCACATGGGGCACGGCTCCAGCGTCACCGCCAGGCTGCAGCCAGGCAGCTGCCATGTGCCCACCTGGTCTGCGGCCTGACGCAGCGCGTTGAGCTCGGCATGCCCGGTGGGGTCGCCGTCGCGCTCGCGGGTGTTGTGCCCCTGGCCGATGATGCGTCCGTCCGGGCTGATCACCACCGCGCCCACCGGCACGTCCTGGGAGTCGGCGCAGCGGCGGGCCTCCTGAAGGCAGCGGCCGATCAGCTCATGCTGAGCGGCGGGGTCCCGGACGGAGAACTGCATACAGACAAGACTACGGCCCGCCGGCGTCGGCCGGTTCTGCACGCCGGTAGGCTGGTGGCCATGCGTGTACATGCCGTGGAGCACCCCCTGATCAACCACAAGCTGACCCAGCTGCGCCGGGTGGAGACCACTTCCAACGCCTTCCGGGACCTCACCCGGGAGCTGGTCACCCTGCTGGCCTATGAGGCCAGCGAAACCCTGGACACCGAGCCGGTGGAGATCCAGACGCCGGTGGCTGCGATGACCGGCACCCGGCTTGCCGGTCCGAAGCCCCTGGTGGTCCCGATTCTGCGCGCCGGGCTGGGAATGCTCGACGGCATGACCGCCATGATCCCCACTGCGGAGGTCGGTTTCCTGGGGATGGCCCGCAATGAGGAGACGCTGGACATCGTCACCTATGCGGAGCGGCTTCCCGAGGACCTGACCGGCCGGCACGTCTTTGTGCTGGACCCGATGCTGGCCACCGGCGGGACTTTGGCTGAGGCGGTGCAGTTCCTCAAGCGCGCCGGAGCGGCAAAAGTCACCTGCATCTGCCTGCTGGCCGCCCCGGAGGGCATCGAACGGCTCGAACGCGAAGTCAGCGACCTTGACATCAGCCTCTACGTAGCCGCCATCGACGAGCGGCTCGATGAGAACGCCTACATCGTCCCGGGCCTCGGCGACGCGGGGGACAGGCTCTACGGCCTGGCCGAATAGCAGGTGGGAAATATCACACCTGGGCGCGCATATCTCACTATCCGGAATATTTGGGCTTATGTTACTTGCGTTCGTCAAATATTACGGACATGCTGAGAGGGCCCAACCGCCCGGCCGCAAGCCAGGAAAGTAGTCACGATTCATATGTCCGCACCGCTGAGTCAGGCCCAAAATCCAGGGTACGTCCACGTTTCCGTGCGAAACGCGGCCCGGCGTGCTGAGCTGGCTCGGCGCATGCGCAACGGCTCCGCAAACGGCAGGCGCGCGTCCGGCGGCCAGTCGGAGACTGCTCCGATGCCGGTGGTCGGCCCCCAGGGCCCCGGGCAGGTCGTGCCCCCGGACGTAGTGGCCCGCGGATTCGTCATCTACGTGGGCCTGGATGAGGACACCGCCTCGGCTGCGGGTACATCCCTGCACCGGATGGCCACCGAACTGCGCGACTATGTGGAGCACATCGCCCCGGAGTCTCAGGTGCACATCGCCATGGCCATGGCCTCCGCCGCCGCCGAAGGCACCGATCTGGAGGTGGTGCGCCAAGCACTGGGCGACCCCACCGTGACCAAGCGCAGCGGAGAAACCCCGCTGCAGCAGCCGGCCCCGGCCGCCCCCTCGAACTCCGGAGTGCTCATCGACCTGGCCCGCCGGGAGGTCAAGCTCGACGGCGAAAGCCTGAACCTGACGTACAAGGAGTTCGAGCTGCTGAACTACCTGGTGGACAACTCCATGCGCACAGTGGGGCGCCAAGAGCTGCTGAAGACCCTGTGGCGCAACGTCGACGTCGACCAGATGCCCAACGAGCGCACCATCGACGTGCACATCCGGCGGCTCCGCTCCAAACTGGGCCGGCTGGCCAATACGGTGCGCACAGTGCGCGGCCAGGGCTACCGCTTCTACGAGCACCCGGAGGTCACCGTCTGGGCGGCTCCGGAATACTCCATCTGAGACACTCCAGGCTGCCTGCTGACACCCATGCCTGAGAGCAAGACCCTGCTGATCCTGCGGCACGCCGAGGCCGGGCAGAGCTTCACCGGAGACGACCACGCGCGCACCCTGACCCCTCGGGGCCAGCACCAAGCCCGCGACGTCGGCCGCTGGCTGGCCGAGCACGGCCCCTGGCCGGAGATGACCATCGTCTCCGGCGCCATGCGGACCCGGCAGACCTGCATCTGGATCGGTTCCGAGCTGGGGGAGAAGGCTGCCACCCCCTCGCTGGAGGACCGGCTCTATCTGGCCGACGCGCGGACCATGTGCTCGGTGATCAACCAGACCCCGGAGACGGTGCAGACGCTGCTGGTCATTGCGCATATGCCCGGCGTCCAGCAGCTGAGCATGGAGCTGGCCAGCGTGGACTCGGATGAGACGGCCGTGCTGAGTATGGCTGAGCATTGGCCGCCGGCGGGACTGGCGCTGTTTGAGTACGACGGCGACTGGGCCGAGCTGGACGGCCGGGACGCGCAGCTGCGCCTGTTCCGCCCCGCTGAGGAGCCTCCGGCCGGCTAGCCGGGCGGGCTTCAGCGGCCGGCCACACCTCCGCCGCCCATGGCGCCGCCGCTGAACCCTCCGCCGGAAAAGGCGCCGGCTGAGGAACCCGCATGGGCGGCTCCCACTGAATTGGGCAGCGTCGCGATCAGCACTGCCCAGGACCCGGAATTCAGCCCCCCGGTGCTCCTTCCGGTCACAGAGCCGCCGTGGACGTCGCTGGCGTGCTGATCCATCAGCTGGCCCCACTCTTCGCCGTGACCCAGAGCCATGGCATAGGGCAGCAGCGCGGTGATCTGCGCCGGGTCAGCGGGCTGGTCGGCCTGGGTGCTGCGACTGCTGCGCAGGTAGAGATCCAGCCCGCGCAGCTGCTCGTAGTAGGCCCGGCCCAGGGCGGTGCGTGAGGTGGTGGCCTGCGCGGTGCACAGCTGAATGATGAGCATGATCAGGAAGAATCCAGCAGCCACGCCGCCCAGATAGCCCACCGAGTCCGGCAGGGGCGAGGCCAGCCCGAAGATGGCTACGAAGCCTGCCAGCAGCAGGCCGGCTGCTGCGATGGCCAGCCAGCCGTCCATCGCCACCGCCGCCATAGGACGCTCCAACAGCCGGCGGTCATCGAACTTCTTGCGAACCTCCTGGACCGCTGCCTGCTGGGCCGAATGGAACTCCTCACCCAGCTCTGAGGCGACGACGGTGGTCTTGCCGGCGAACATCCCGGCCAGCAGGTCCGCCTCCCAGGACCGCAGCTCATCGGCGCCGGCAGGCTCCCTGCGGTGCAGCAGCCAGTCTTCGGCATCATCCTCACCCCGGGTGGTCTGCTCCAGGGACAGGTGCCCGCGAGCCGCAAGGTCCACCACGGTGAGGCTGAGCAGGTCGGCAGTCTGGGCGCTCGCGCTCTTGTGCCACAGCATGGCCGCCTCCACCGGGCTCAGATCGGCCGGCGGCTCGGCCCGCAGCTGCGGTTCCGGCTCGTGGGTCAGACGCGCAGTGGCCAGCTGGTCCCGCTGGTCCGGGGTTGGCAGCTGCCCGGGCTGCAGATCCGGGTAGTGCCAGTCCCGGCCGCGGCGCAGACGCAGGGCGGCGAATCCAGCCAGCAGCGCCGCGGCCGCAGCGCCGCCGGGCAGCCAGACTGAGCTGACGGCAGACCACGTGCGGTCTGCTGCAGGGGCGATCTGATGGCCCCACTGGGCCAGCGCGGTGGGTTCGCGGTAGATCGCGGCATCGGCGGGGAAGGTTCCTTCAGGGAAGGAGACCTCAACGACTTGACCCTCTCCCGGGGCGAGGTCCTCGGCCACCAGAGTGACGGTAGTGCCATCGTGCTCGGCCGAGCAGCTGGTGAGGCTCTCCGGCTCACCCTGGCGGCAGTGCGCCTGGAGTATTTCTGCAGGGCCGGTGACCGTGGTGACCACCCGTTCGTGGGGCACCTCAGCAGAGGGGCCGGCGGCGAACCAGCTGATCCCCTCCGGCAGGACGGCCCCGTCAACCTGATAGCTGAGTTCGTAGGTCTGCACTCCGCTGCGCGTCTGATCCGAGTCATCGGGAGCGCCGAGGCTGAGCAGAAGCTCGTCGCCGTCTTCGTCGACTTCCACAATCTCCGCCGGGGCGCCTGAGGGGCTGTCGAAGGTGAAGTCGGAGAACTCGAAGTGGTAGCTGCCGCCGTCGTCGGCCTCCTGCTCTTGGACCAGGCTGCGGTAGAACCCCAGGCCCTCCCGCTCCCCGAAATCCCACTGGTAGGTCTCCGTGACGTGCATGGTGCCGGAGTCATCCAGCTCGATCTCCACCGCGAGCTCCCGCACCACGTCGTCCTCCGGATCCAAGCCGCCGGCGGTGAGCATTCCGGCGGCAGAGCTGAGGGCGATCAGGGGAATCAGGGGTCCACTCATAGCATTCACAGTAGGTCGCGCAGGGCGCGTGGCCATCAGCCTTGAGGAGGATTCAGAGGCAGTTGAGGCGCCCTGCCTCAGATGTGCGGCCCGCCCTCAGGTGCGGCGGCGCCCGTGCCGTGCCGCAGCTGCCGCGGCGCAGCTACCTAGTCGCTCAGGTGGGAGAGCATCTCCTCACATGTCTGCTCCGGCTCCCAGGTGGCGCGGGCCCGCGACTGCTCCCACGCTGCCCGATAGGCAGCTTGGTCGGTCATCTCGGGAGTCCGCACAATCGTGCTGGTTTCAATACCTTCACGGCATTCGTGAAACTCCTCGAAGCGATCCCATGTGTGGACCTCGATGAAGTCCGGATGGCATTCCGGGTCCGGCAGCGGATCCCCGGGTTCCCAGTCCTGAGGCCAGCCGGCCGGCTCGCGGCCGGCGTGAGCTTCCAGCGCGGCCGGGTCCGTGCATTCAACGACGTACTCGTTCGCCGGATCGAGGGCCTCCACCTGCTCCTGGGTCAACGGCGGGGGCCCTTCGCTCACATAGACGGTGTCGATATCTAAGCCGTCCGGCACGTCAACGCCCTCAGCTACGGTGGCGCGCTCCTGACCGTCAGGCAGCCCTCCTCGGAACTGCCGGCTGTCTCGGCCGTCGCTGCTGGCGCGGCCGCGTCGCCTGCTCCGGGGCGTGCGTTGCCGGGTGACAGGACAGACACCAGCATCACCAGTGCGGCAGCGGCTGCGGCCACGATGCCGAGACCGGTGAGGACCCGCAGGGTCTTCTTGCGCGCCGGCGGTGCGTCGTCGTCGTGGGCGGCGTAGTTCGATTGCATCCCAGGCATTGCTCAGGTCTCCTTCAGGGTGCGGTGAGACTGAGCATAGGGGCTGGGGCGGACAGCCGAGAGCCCCACGAGCACGACGTCTGCGCCTTACTGGGCGCTGATCGGCATCT
This sequence comes from Nesterenkonia sp., assembly GCF_029265375.1. Taxonomy (GTDB): domain Bacteria; phylum Actinomycetota; class Actinomycetes; order Actinomycetales; family Micrococcaceae; genus Nesterenkonia. The sequence goes on along the minus strand of NZ_JAJUJJ010000003.1, from coordinate 16,241 downwards.
CCATGGGTGATCAGCCGTAGGCGGGCCGCCAGCGGAAGAGCCGCTTGGGAGTAATGTGGGGAGACTTTGGGAACATGGCCCGGCGAGTCCCCTCATCTTGCTTCTTCAGTGGTGCGTACATAGGGATTCGAACCCCAGACCTTCGGTTCCGTAGATCGTTCGGGGCGTTCTGCTGACCTGGCGGTTCACGGAACTCTCAGGTCAGAGCGCCCATCAGGGCGTAGCAGGGGTGACTATTTTGGAGTGCTTCCGGGACGTGTGCTCACTAGCGGGCTGAAGCGCCCGCCGAATCCCGCGGGTGCAGTCCCTGCTGTGTATGGCGCGGTGATGCCGGTGATGAGACACTAGGAACACCTGAGTCTGACAACTACGGAGCCTGACATGTCTACCGTCCTGGATTTCGACCCTGAGACTGACGCACGCCTAGAGCGCATTGCAGCGCGTACCGGCCAGTCGAAGAGCGAGCTTGCCCGGGAACTGGTGACTTCCCACATTGCAGAGCTTGAAGAGGCTGCTGAGCTGCGGGAACATGTCGAAGCGATCCGGCTTGGTGAGGTGCCCACCGTCTCAGATGAAGAGCTGGGGCGGCGTCTCGGGCTCGATGACTGAGCATGTCGAAGTGGGAACTTCGCTATGGTCCCCGGGCTGATAAGGCGCTGGGGAAGCTCGATAAGCCGGTAGCCAAGCGGATTCGTTCGAAGCTTCAGCGGCTCACAGAGTTAGACGATCCCGCCGATGGGCTGAAGCCTCTTGCCGGGCCACTGGTAGGCCTGTACCGACTCAGAGTCGGTGACTGGCGCGTCCTGGTGGACGTGCAGCGCGAAGCGCTGGTGATTGTCGCCGTGGAGATAGACCACAGGGGAAGCATCTACGACTGAGCCCGGCTACTTCCGCCGGCCATCGGGCCGCAAGCCGTAGACCGTTGCGGCCTGCTCTATGTATCCCTCGGGCCGTAGTCCCAGCTTCCGGCGGTGAGCATGGCGGCTCAGCCAACGGGCTCTATGTCGGGACTCTGGGCCCGCAAAGGCTGGACCGGCAGGCCGTGACACGCCCGAGCCAGCAACACGTTTATGGCCTATAACCCCAAAAACCTGGCGAGCGCGCCAGAGCATGCGAAAACCCCCAGCCTTCAGCCTGTTTAGCCTTCTGACCAGGGGTTTTGTGTTCAAGTAGATCTGTGCGCCCATAGGGATTCGAACCCCAGACCTTCGGTTCCGTAGACCGACGCTCTATCCAGCTGAGCTATAGGCGCGTGGCTTCCAACATCGCAGTGATCCGCGTTGTGGACTTAGACGACTATACAGCCCCGCACCGCCCCCAGCAAATCCCTGCCGCCGGCGCGAACGCCCTGGATATGCGGAGTGAAATCCATCACATTTCGGCATGCGTCCATGTGCCGGTGACGAAACCCGGTTACAGTGGGCACGTCTGCTTCATCCCGCCGACCGGTGAGATGCGCATACAGTCCGGTGCGGACAACGTGGTCCGCGCTTCAGCGTTCCGGGCGCTGAGCTGTGGCGCATCAGTGCCGCCGGTGCGAGGCAGAGCCGAACAACCTGTACCCAATGGAGGGAAACACAGTGACCACCGTTGCAACGGCGCCCGGTGATGGCAAAACCCTCTCTGCCGCGATCGCAGAGAACGCCCCCACACGGCATCAGCCTCTGATCGACTTTGTCCGCAGCATCGCCGAGCTGACTCAGCCCGATGACGTCCACTGGGTGGACGGCTCCCAGCAGGAGTACGACCGCCTGACCGACGAACTCGTCGAGGCCGGCACCCTGACCCGGCTGACCAGCCCGGACTTCCCCAACTCCTTCGCCGCCTTCTCTGACCCGGCCGACGTCGCCCGTGTCGAGTCGCGGACCTTCATCTGCTCCGAGCGTGAGCGCGACGCCGGCTTCACCAACAACTGGGTGGACCCCTCCGAGATGCGCCAGACGCTTCAAGGTGTCTTCGACGGCGCCATGCGTGGACGCACTATGTACGTGATCCCCTTCGTTATGGGTCACCTGGAGGCCGACGACCCCAAATTCGGGGTGGAGATCACTGATTCCGCCTACGTGGTGGCCAGCATGCGGATCATGGCCCGCATCGGCACCGATGTGCTGCGGAAGATGGAGGAGCTGGACGCATTCTTCGTCCCCGCCGTGCACTCAGTGGGCGCACCGCTGGAGCCTGGCCAGCAGGACGTGCCCTGGCCCTGCAATGAGGAGAAGTACATCGTCCACTTCCCGGAGACCCGGGAGATCTGGTCCTACGGCTCCGGATACGGTGGCAACGCGCTGCTGGGCAAAAAGTGCTACGCGCTGCGGATCGCCTCAGTGATGGCCCGCGATGAGGGCTGGCTCGCCGAGCACATGCTCATTCTGAAGCTCACCAGTCCGGAGGGACGCAGCTACCACGTCTCCGGGGCCTTCCCCTCGGCCTGCGGCAAGACCAACCTTGCGCTCATCGATCCCACGCTTGAGGGTTGGAAAGCCGAAACCCTCGGCGATGACATCACCTGGATCCGCCCCGGTCCCGACGGCGAGTTCCGCGTGGTCAACCCCGAGGCCGGCTACTTCGGTGTGGCTCCGGGCACCGGCTGGCACACCAACGCCAACGCGATGCGCGCCATCGCCAAGGGCAACTCCATCTTCACCAACTGCGCGCTCACCGACGACGGCGGCGTCTGGTGGGAGGGGATGACCGAGGAGCCGCCGGCCCACCTGACGGACTGGCAGGGCAATGACTGGACTCCTGATTCCGGGCGGCCGGCCGCCCACCCCAACGCCCGCTTCTGCACACCTATCGACCAGACCGACATGCTGGCCGATGAGTACTTCGAGCCCAACGGCGTGAAGCTGGACGCCATCCTCTTCGGCGGGCGGCGCAAGACCACCGTGCCGCTGGTCACCGAGTCCCGCGACTGGAACCACGGCATCTTCTTCGGTGCAACGCTGAGCTCGGAGACCACAGCCGCCGCCGAGGGGCAGGTCGGCACAGTGCGGCGGGACCCCATGGCGATGCTGCCGTTCATCGGCTACGACGCCGGCGACTACCTCAACCACTGGGTGGAGGTCTCAGGCAAGGCTGACCCGGATAAGCTGCCGAAGATCTTCCTGGTCAACTGGTTCCGCCGCAACCGCGACGGCGGCTTCGCCTGGCCCGGATTCGCTGAGAACACCCGCGTGCTGAAGTGGATCGTCGAGCGGATCGAAGGGCGCGGCGAGGCCGTGGAGACCCCCATTGGCTACACCCCGACGCCTGAGGCCCTCGATCTGAGCGGCCTGGACGTGTCGGATGCCGATATTGAGGACGCCCTGAAGGTCGACCCGCAGGAGTGGAGCGAGGAGCTGGCCGACATCGAGGAGTGGTTCTCCCGCTTCGGCGAATCCCTGCCGGCCTCCATCCGCGAGGAGCTCGACGAGCTGCGCAGCCGGGTTCAGTCCGCCTGACAGTCCCCGCAGAGGGCCGGGAAGCGCGGTGCTTCGGCGCCGCAGCTCCCGGCCCTTTCGGCTGTGCGCAGGAGACGCTGCGGCGATGCGTCAGAGCGCCCGACCAAAAAAGTGTTAGGTGAACCTATGCTGCATTGGGTAATATGCAGCTGTGCAAAAAGTTGAGATGACTCGGGCAGCCACCTTCCACGGTCGCGACGTCACCGTCTCCTACGGCGAGCAGCAGATCGTTCACGGGGTCGACGTCGACCTCATCCCCGGAGCCGTCACTGCCCTGATCGGTCCCAACGGCAGCGGCAAAACCACCCTGCTGCGAGGAATGTCCCGCCTCACCGCAGCTGAGGGAGCCCTCGCCCTCGACGGTGAGGAGCTGAGCTCCTTCTCCCCGCGCAGCTTCGCCAAGCGCCTGACCATACTGGCCCAGCAGCGGCCCACTCCCTCCGGTCTGACGGTGGCCGAAGTGGTGGAGCTGGGCCGGCATCCCCACCGAAGCCGCTTTGGGCGTACGGATCCCGGCGGGGCCGAGGCAGTGCAGCGCGCCGTGGCGCTGACCGGTCTGGAGCAGCTGAAGCACCGCCCGGTCTCCGAACTCTCCGGCGGACAGCTGCAGCGCGTGTGGCTGGCGGCCTGCCTGGCCCAGCAGACGGATGTGCTGCTGCTGGATGAGCCCACCACGTTCCTGGATCTGAAGCACCAGATGAGCCTGCTGGACCTCATCCGCGAGCTCGCCGACCTGCACGGCTTGACCATCGGCGTGGTGCTGCATGACCTGGAGCAGGCCGCCGACATCGCTGACCACGTGGTGCTGCTGGACGAAGGTCGCGTCGTCGCCGCCGGAGCCCCAGAGACGGTGATGACCTCCGAGCTGCTCAGCGAGGTCTACGGGGTGCCGATCCAGGTGGCGCCCATGCCTGGCGGCGGACTGGCGGTGCGCGCCCAGCGGGCCGGGCGCCGCGGCGCCCACCAGGAGAAGCTCGCCGAGTTCGCCGCCGCAGCACCGGCAGCTGCCTGACACCATCACCGACCTGCTGGAAGGACAATCACATGACCCTGACCACCTCTGCTCCGGTTCGCTGGCTGCTGGCGGCCGCGGCGCTGAGCACCTTGGCGCTGACCTCCTGCGGAACCACCGACGTAGACGGAGGTGACCAGGAATCCGACCCGGCCGGGGAGCCCATCACCGTCACCGATTACGCAGGCGAAGAGGTCACCCTGGAGGGGCCCGCTCAGCGGGTGGTCACCCTGGAGTGGGCTCAGACCGAGAACGTGGAGCTGCTGGGCGGCAACCACGTGGGTATGGCGGATCTGGAGGGCTACCAGGCCTGGGCCTCGGCCGCCGAGGTGGATGACGACGTCGTCGACGTCGGGCTGCGCACCGAACCCAGCCTGGAAGCCATCGGGCAGGCGAACCCCGACCTGATCCTGGGAGTGGAGGGGTCTGTTCCGGACGGCCTGCGCGCCGACCTGGAGGAGATCGCCCCGGTGGTGCTGCAGGAGCCGGCCGACGCCTCCGACCCGCTGGGACATATGGAGCGCACCTTCTTCCAGACCGCCGAGCTGCTGGGCGCCCAGGAGCGCGCCGAGGAGATCTGGGCCGACTATGAGCAGACCCTCGATGCGGCCGGCCAGCAGATCGCCGACGCCGGCGCTGAAGACACCCCGTTCGTGGTGCTCTACCCCTCAGTGGAGGGCAACACCGCGACCTTCCGGATGCACGGACCTGGGGCGTTGGCCAGTGCCGTGGGTGAGGAGCTGGGACTGAGCACCGCCTGGGAGGATGAGGGAGATCCCGAATGGGGGATCAGCACCTCCGACGTCGAAGGGCTGATGGCGCTGCCGGAGGACACCGAAGTCTTCTGGTGGACCGCCTCCACTGAGCCGGAGAACCCCTTCGCGCCCCTGGAGGACTCCGCTGCGTGGAACTCCCTGAGCTTTGTGGAGCAGGAGCGGATGTACCCGGTCGAGCGCATCTGGATCTACGGCGGCCCAGGCTCTGCCATGCAATGGGCCGAGTACGTCTCTGAGACTGTCGCCGGCAGCTGAGCGCAGACGCCGCGCACCGACCCGCTGACGTGACACAGACCCCCGACGCACTGGCCGCCGGCCGCACGGCAGCTGCTGAGCGGACCACCCCCGCGCGGGCACGTGCGGCGGTGCTCACCGTGCTGGTCCTTGGTGTGGCTGTGCTGGTGCTGCTCAGCGCAGTGCACCTAACCCAGGGAACATCCCAGGCCACTGCCGGCCAACTGCTGGGAGCCCTGCTCAGCGGTGACGATCCGCAGCTGGCAGGCATCGCGGTGGACTCCAGGCTGCCCAGACTGATCGGCGGCGTGGCCGTGGGGGCCGTGCTGGGGGTTTCCGGCTGCGCGCTGCAGGCCATGACCCGCAACCCGCTGGCCTCCCCGGACACACTGGCGGTCAACGCCGGAGCGCATCTGGCTCTGACAGCGGCCGCGGCCTTCGGCATCAGCTTGCCGCTGATGAGCTCGGCGACAGTGGCCTTCACCGGGGGCTTCCTGGCCGCCGGGCTGGTGCTTGCGCTGACCGGGTTCTCCGAGTCCGCGCCCATCCGGCTGGTGCTGGCCGGAACTGTGGTGGCGATGGGGCTGGCCTCGGTGACCGCAGCTCTGCTGATGATCTATGCCCAGTCCACCCAGGGCCTCTTCCTCTGGGGCGCCGGCACGCTGAACCTCTCCGGCCTCAATGGTGTGCTGCGGCTGCTGCCGGTGGTGCTGGCCGCGGCGGCCGTGCTGGTGCTGCTGGCCCGCTCTACCGATGTGCTTTCCCTGGGCAGCGACACCGCGCAGTCCATGGGAGTCCGGGTCACTGCGGTGCGCGCCGGGCTGCTGGTCTGCTCGGTGCTGCTGGCCTCCTGCGCAGTGACCATGGTGGGCCCGCTGGGCTTCGTGGGACTCTGCGCCCCCGCCATCGTGCGGCTGCTCTCCACACGGGTGATCCGCTTCGGCCGCTTCGGCTGGGCGCTGGCCGGCTCCGCACTGCTGGGGGCTCTGATCGTCATCGGAGCCGATGTGGGGGTGCGTGCGGTCTTCCTCGACGGAATCTTCGGCTTCACCGATCCCAGCCTGGCCGTGGGCATCCCCACCGGCGTTGTGACCTCCCTGCTGGGCGCGGGATTCCTGGTGGTGCTGGCTCTCCGGATGCGCAGCGCAGGCGGAAGCCAGGAGATCAGTGCAGTGGGGGTGCCCAGCGCGGTCCGGCTGAGCCGGCGAGTCACCGTGCTGGTGGTCAGCTGCACGCTGCTGGTGGCCCTGGTGGTGGCCGGCATGCTGCTGGGGGACTGGTGGCTGCGGCTGGGAGACGTGCTGCTGTGGCTGGGCGGCGAGGCGCCGCGGAGCATCGAGATCACCCTGGACTTCCGTGCCCCGCGCGTGGCCGCGGCCCTGCTGGCCGGCGCTGCTCTGGCAGCGGCCGGGGCTCTGGTGCAGACGGTGACCCGCAATCCGCTGGCGGAGCCGGGAATCCTAGGGGTCGCGGCCTCCGGAGGCGCCGGTGCCGTCATCGCCCTTATTGTGCTTCCCACCGGATCGGCCTGGACGATGTCCGCCGGTGCGGCCGCCGGCGCAGTGCTGGCCGGACTGATCGTCTTCGCGCTGGCCAGCTCCCCGGCAGGGAGCCCGGAGAAAGTGGTGCTGGTCGGCATCGGGGTGATGACGGCGGCCCAGGCGGTCACTCAGCTGCTGATCGCCACCGCGCATCCGCACAACCAGGCGATGGCGATCTCCTGGCTGGGAGGCTCCACCTTCGGCACCGCCTGGCGGGACCTGGGGCCGCTGGCTCTGATGCTGGTCGCCAGCCTGCCGGTGATGATCTTCCTGCGCCGCGAATTGGACCTGATCAGCATCGATGACATCACCCCGCGCGTGCTGGGCGTTTCCCTGCCCACTGTGCGCGGTGCCGCACTGACCGTGGCGGTGGTGCTCTCGGCCGCCTCAGTCACTGCAGTGGGAGTGATCAGCTTCGTCGGGTTGGCGGCTCCGCATGCCGCCCGCATGCTCATCGGCCGTGAGCACCGCTGGTTCCTTCCGATCTCCGCCCTCCTGGGAGCGGCACTGGTCTCGATCTCCGACACCTTCGGGCGCAGCGTCATCGCCCCGGACCAGCTCCCGGCCGGACTGGTGGTGGCCGTCATCGGCCCCCCGTACCTGCTCTGGCTGCTGAAGCGCTCCACAGCCAGGACCTGAGCCGCGACCGGCGCGCCAGCAGGACAGACCTGCGGGGGCGCAGCCGGCCTCAGGCGCTGCGCACCAGCTGCAGCACCTCATCCCGTACTGCGGACATCAGCTCCTCGGTGCGGCCCTCTCCGTTGAAGCGCAGATACGGCTCGGTGTTGGAGGGCCGCAGGTTGAACCACCAGCTGCCGTCGGCGGCGCTGACCGTCACCCCGTCGAGCCGCGAGACCTCCACCTCACGGTCTGCGAAAGCGTCCACCACCTGCTCCATGGCCGCGGCCTTGTCCTCCACCTCGGAGTTGATCTCCCCGGAGGCCGCGTAGGGACTGTACTCCGCCGCCAGCTCTCCCAGGCCCCGGTCCTGCTCACCGAGCGCGGCCAGTACATGCATGGCCGCCAGCATCCCGGTGTCAGCGTTGAAGAAGTCCCGGAAGTAGTAGTGCGCCGAATGCTCTCCGCCGAAGACCGCCGACTCCTCGGCCATGACCGCTTTGATATAGGAGTGTCCGACCCGCGTCTGCACCGCACGGCCGCCGGCGCGCTCCACCAGCTCGGGCACGGCCTTTGACGTGATCAGGTTATGGATGATCACCGGCTGATGCTCACCGGAGGCCTGGGCGCGGGCAATCTCCCGCCGGGCCACCAGCGCGGTCACCGCGGAGGGGGAGACCGGTTCGCCTCGCTCGTCGATGACGAAGCAGCGGTCGGCGTCGCCGTCGAAGGCCAAGCCGATATCGGCACCGTGTTCGACCACAGCTCGCTGCAGGTCCCGCAGGTTCTCCGGCTCCAGCGGATTGGCCGGGTGATTCGGGAAGGTTCCGTCCAGCTCGAAGTACAGCGGGACGATCTCCAGCGGCAGTGCCGGCAGCACCGCATCACCGAGCACTGCGGGAGTGGTCTTGCCGGCCATTCCGTTGGCGGCGTCCACCACCACCTTCAGCTTCCGGATCCCGCTGAGATCCACCAATGAGCGCAGGTAGGCCGCATAGTCGGCCAGCATGTCCGCGGCGTCGGCAGAACCCGGCGTGCCGGCGGCCGGAATGTCACCTGAGCGCAGATACACCTGGGCGGCGTCGCGGATCTCCGACAGTCCCGTCTCCGCGCTCAGCGGTACCGCGCCGGCCCGGGACATCTTCATCCCGTTGTACTGGGCCGGATTGTGGCTGGCGGTGAATACGACCCCGGGCGCCTGCAGCTGCCCGGAGGCGAAGTACAGCATGTCGGTGGAGATCAGCCCCAGGTCTGTGACATGGGCGCCGCGGCGCGTGGCTCCCTCGCTGAATGCCTGGATGAACTCACCGGAGGAAGGGCGCATGTCCCCGCCCACCAGCACCTGCTTGCCGGACAGGTCCAGCACATCCACAAATGCAGCCCCCACAGCGCGCACTGAGTCTGCGGTGATGGTTTCGCCCACGATGCCGCGCACATCGTAGGCCTTGAACGATTCGGTCAGATCAATAGTCACCCGCTTATCCTACGGCGGACGCCGCCCTGCCGGATCCTGACGTATTGCGTAGACTGGCCCGCATGGAGATCCTGATGCTGGTGGCACTCGGTGTGCTGCTCTTCCTAGGCATCCGCATGCTGATGCAGCGCCAGGCGAGGAAGATGCACCACCGCCTGCAGGAGGAGATCACCGCCGACACGGCCCGCAAGGCCGCGTCGGCGCTCACCGATGAGCAGCACAAGGCCATCTATCAGGCCATCGCTGCCGAGGACGCCCGCCGCGCGATGACCCTGTTCAAGGAGGCCACCGGCGCGTCCGTGCGCGACTGCGTGGTGGCAGTCCAGGCGCTCTACCGCTTTCCGCAGCCGGCACCCTCAGAGATCCAGTTCGAAGAGGGCTTCAATCTCAACTCCGATGACGAGTCCCGAACGGACGTGGAGGAGGAGTACCTGGAGGACGCCATCGACCAGGTTCGCGGTGAGGTGGACAAGGAGCCGGAGGGACCGGTGGCCGAAGCCGACCCCCACACCGGAAAGATCCTGGGGGAGAACTCCGAGCAGGTGCCGGATATCCCCGGCGGCGAGCCGGAGAAGGCCGCAGATGACGACGACGTCGACGCGCGGGCTCGCGAGCTGCTGGAGCAGTCGGGCTTTGACCCGGACCAGGAGCTGACCATCCCGGAGGAGTGGGCCGCAGAGGAGGACGAGCAGGCCGGATTCCATCTGGAGGTCCAGCGCGGGGATGAGAAGATCACTCTCTCCCACGAGGATCTGGAGCCCTGGGTCCACGACCAGCTCTACGCGCTGCTGCGCGACGACCATGTGGATGAGGCCGCACAGCTGCTGGCTGAGCATTCCCCGCTCACCACCGACGAGGCCCACCGGTTCCTCGTGGTGTTCAAGAACCAGAGCTGAGAGCCGCCGTCGCGCTCCTGCAGAGAGAAGAATCCTGTGCGGAGCGGGTGGGATTCGAACCCACGGTAGGGGTTGCCTACAACGGTTTTCAAGACCGTCACCTTCGGCCGCTCGGTCACCGCTCCTGGAGGTCCGCCGCCTCAGAGGCGCAGCTCCGGACATCGACTATACGCCAGCTGAAGTGTGTTCTCGACTCGGCGGTAGACTCTGACCACTATGAAGCTGTTCACGCGCCGACGCCGGGCCAAGCGGCTGGAGAAGGAGCTGGGCACCGGCCTCTGGCGGCAGGCCCATGACCGCTATGTGCGGGGTCTGGATCGCTTCCACCAGATCCTCGACGGCGTGGAGGATGACGAAGTTCACAATCAGCTGGTGGTCATCGGTGATGAACTGGCCGACCGCCTCCCGCTGGTCTACTCGCTGTGTCAGCAGGCCCATCAGCGGTACCCGGCTACTGAGATGCGGGTCCCGGCGGGGGCGCAGATGCTGCATTCGGCGCTCTCTCGGGCTGCCAATCACTTGGCCACCACCGCGGAGGCGGAGGCGATGCTGCGGCTGAACCACGGGACCATCGAGGCGGTGCGGCACCGCGCCGATCAGGTGCTGCAGAATCTCAACGAAGCGGAGGCCGCACTCGGGGGCAAGACCCGGGAAATGTGAGCCTCCTACCGGATTTGAACCGGTGACCTTTCCATTACGAGTGGAATGCTCTACCAGCTGAGCTAAGGAGGCCTGCGCGCCTGTGTGGGCACGCGAGCATCTACTCTACCGCTCCGCTGACTGCCGCCGCCACTTCTTACGGGTCTGCCCCGGCCAGGTGTGCGCATCTCACCTGGCCGGGGCTTGCGCGGCGGCGTCCTCCTCTTCCACGCGAGAGTCCTCCACCGGTGGAACCACCATCACCGGCCCTGAGGCGTGCATGATGACCCCTGACGAGGTGGAGCCCAGCAGGGCGCTGGCCAGACTGCCGCGCCCACGGGTCCCCACCACCGTGAGCTGGGCGCGCTTGGTCTCCTCGCGCAGCACCTCCACCGGCAGACCATCAGCCAAGTACGGGGTGATCACCAAGTTTTCGAAGTGTTGAGAGAGCCACTGGACCTGCGTCTGCAGCCGGTCCTCCAGCTCGCGACGGCGCCGTTCGGCCTCCTCCTCGCGGGGCCCCAGTTCGGGGTACCAGAGCAGGGCTCCGTCCAACGGCGGTATAGCCATCACCACCCGCAGCGGCACCTGATGGTCCGCGGCCGCCTGCGCGGCGTGCAGTGCGGCGATCTTCGCACCGCGCGATTGATCCATCCCCACAGAGACTGGGCGGTCGTCCTGTGCGGTGAAGCGGTCCTGTCCCTCGGCGTGGTAGGGCTCGTAGGAGCGGTCCACGATCACCGTGGGGCAGCTGGCGTGGGCCGGCAGCGCAGAGGAGACTGAGCCGAGCACCCGGCCGATGAAACCGCCGCGGCCGCGGGCGCCCACCACTGCCACCTCCGCATCTGAGGAGTGGGCGACCAGAACGCCTGCAGCGTCGCCGTACTCCACGTGATAGTGCGCGTCGCCGGGAAAGTCCTGAAGCAGGTCGCGGGCCTCTTCCAGCACCTGCTCGGCACCCTGACGGGCCAAGGAGTCGCCGGTGACCTCCGTAGTGGAGTCGACGTAGCCGGAGATCAGCCGCGGGACCGTGAACGCCGTCATCACCGTCACCGGCAGATTCCGGCGCAGCGCCTCCACGGCGCCCCAATGCAGGGCCCGAATCGCATGGTCGGACCCGTCGAATCCGATCAGGATTCCAAGCGACTTGGTGCTTGAAGCCGACTGCGCGGACATGTCTGCCTCCTGCGGGGTAAGCCGGAGACGCCGTCGTCATCCGGCAGTTTCAGGCTAGCAGTGATGCACATCATAGTACAGGCTCAGCGGCGCCTGACGTGTGCGGAATCAGCGCAGGCGGTGACGGCGAGGGATCAGGTTCATCATCAGTGCCTCCATCGCCAGCTGGGCCGGCACATTCTGCCGGATCCTGATCCGCGCGTCGCTCAACGCATCCAGGCATGCCAATGACTGCTCCGGGCTCAGCGCCTCTGCCAGCTGCTCCAGATCACCGCGCAGATGCTCATTGATCAGTTCGGCGCCGGCCTGCAGCTTCAGGCTGAGCACATCTCGGTAGACGGTGGTCAGATCGATCAGCGTGCGGTCCAGCGAGTCGGTCACCGAGCGTTTGGCCCGGCGGGCGCTCTCCTCCTGCAGCCGTTTGAACTGCGCACGAAGCTTCGGCGGAATCTTCTCCTCCAGCTCCAGGCCCAGGCTGCGGCGCAGCCCCGCCTCCTCCTGAGCAAGCCGGGACTCGGCCTCGGCCTGCGCCTCCGCCTCGGCCACCGATACCAGCTCCGCGGCGGCCAGCACTGCCTGTGATGCCGAACGAACCCGGATGGGCAGAGAGACCACCTTCTCGCGGCGCTCGCGGGCCTCGGCCGAGCCCGCCAGTCGGCGGGCCACTCCAATATGGTTCTGCGCCACCCGGGCCGCGAACTCCGCCTGCTGCCGGTTGAGCCCGTCCCGGGTCACCAGCAGATCCGCCACCGCCTCGGTGGGCGGGACGCGCAGGCTCACGTGCCGGCACCGGGAGCGGATTGTGACCAGCACATCGGCCGGAGAGGGGGCGCAGAGCACCCAGATGGTCTGCGGGGGAGGCTCCTCAATAGACTTCAGCAGCACATTGGTGGCGCGTTCGGTCATGCGGTCGGCGTCCTCAATGACGATCACCCGCCACCGGGCGCCCTGAGGACGGTCCTGTGCAGTGCTGATCAGGTCCCGCACGTCTTCGATCCGGTAGCTGACGTTCTCCGTGGAGACCAGCGACACGGCCGGATGCGAATCCGAGGCCACCAGCCGGCAGGACCGGCAGCGTCCGCAGCCCTGACCTTCCGTGCAGTTCAGGGCAGCCGCGAATGCCCGTGCGGCATTCGACCGGCCCGACCCGGGGGGACCGGTGAACAGCCACGCGTGGGTCGGATTGGCCGCGGCGACCACCGAGCGCAACTGGTTGACCACGGCGTCCTGCCCGACCAGCTCGGCAAAGACGTCGTCGGCAGCGGTGGCGGTCTCGGTGCTCATGCGTCCTCCCGGACCGTGTATGGGTCTGCCGAGAGCAGCTCTGCCACGCGCTGACGGATCTGCTGCTGAATCGCGTCCACTTCGTCAGAGGCGTCCAGCACTACATACCGTGTCGGGAACCGCTCTGCGCGCTGGAGGAAGGCCTCTCGCAGTCTGGTGTGGAAGTCGGCTTCAGCAGACTCGATCCGGTCACCGGCGCTGCCGCCGTCGCGGGCTGCCCGGCGGGCCCTGGAGAGTTCAGGATCCACATCCAGCACTACGGTCAGATCCGGCGCCAGCGAATCGGTGGCCCACTGATTGATCTGCTCCACCGCCTCGACCCCCAGCCCGCGGCCGGCACCCTGGTACGCCAGCGACGAGTCGACATACCGGTCGCAGAGCACCACTGAGCCGGCGGCCAGGGCCGGTTTGATCTTCTGCTCCACATGGGCCGCGCGGGACGCGGCCATCAGCAGCGCCTCAGTGCGCGGATCCACCTCACCTTGGCCGTGCTCGAGCACCAGCGGGCGGATGCGTTCGCCGATCTCTGTGCCGCCCGGCTCGCGGGTGGCCAGCACATCGCGCCCCTGCTGGCGCAGCCAGGCCTCCAGCAGGCGCAGCTGCGTGGTCTTGCCGGCGCCCTCACCGCCTTCGAGCACTACGAACAATCCCCGGCGGGCGCTGGCAGAGGCGGGCGTGGAGCTGTTCACCCGTCCAGCCTATCGCCAGAGCACGTCATCCTGTGGGGCCGACCGCTCGGCCTGGCTGCGTCCGGTTAGGATGGAGCCATCATGCAGTTCGACACTTCATCCCCCTGGCAGTGGGCCTACGCGATCGAAATCATGCTCGGGCAGCTCTTCGCCCTGGGCTGCCTGATCCTGGCCGTCATCGCGCTGATCAAATGCGTCCCGAAGTCCGCACAGATGTTTGAGATGCGCTTCAAGCGCACCAAGGGCTTCTGGCTGGGGATGACCGGCGGCGCCTGCGCCCTGGCGTTCTTCGGATTCTTCGGCGCGGGACCCTTCGGACTGCTGTTCCCCGTCGCAGCGGCGTGCATGGCGGCGGTCTACCTCGTCGACGTCGACCCGGAAGTCTCCAACTAGCCCCCGCACCACAGCTGAAGAAAGGGACCGACCCGCACGATGGCCTATGACCTGATCCTGCTCCGCCACGGGCAGAGCGACTGGAACCAGAAGAACCTGTTCACCGGATGGGTGGATGTCGCGCTCACCGAGACCGGCCGTGCCGAGGCCGCCCGCGGGGGCGAGCTGCTCGCCGAGCATAAGCTGCTGCCCGACGTCGTCCACACCTCTCTGCTCCAGCGGGCCATCACCACCGCGCACCTGGCGCTGGAGACAGCCGACCGGCTCTGGATCCCGGTCAAGCGCAGCTGGCGGCTGAACGAGCGTCACTACGGCGCCCTGCAGGGGAAGAACAAGACCGAGATCCGGGAGGAGTACGGCGAGGAGCAGTTCATGACCTGGCGCCGCTCCTATGACACTCCGCCCCCGGAGATCGCCGATGACGATCCCTACAGCCAGAGCGGGGACCCCCGCTACGCGGACCTCGGCGACGACGCCCCCAAGACGGAGTGCCTCAAAGACGTCGTCGAGCGTTTCCTGCCGTACTGGGAGGCGGAGGTGGTGCCGGACCTGACCGCCGGCAAGACCGTTCTGCTGGCCGCCCATGGGAACTCGCTGCGGGCGCTGGTGAAGTACCTGGACGGAATCAGCGACGAGGACATCGCCGGGGTCAACATCCCCACCGGCATTCCGCTGCACTACCAGCTGGGGGAGGACCTGAAGCCGATCAGCACCGGCGGCACCTACCTGGACCCCGAGGCGGCTGCCGAAGCTATCCAGGCTGTGGCTAACCAGGGCAAGAAGTAGCGCCTCACCCGCATGAGCTGCAGCCTGCACGCCCGGGGTGCCCGCGCTGCTGTGCCCCCGACGTAGGGCACCGAAGTGCGCCTCGGCACCCTGCGCGCCCAGCGCCGCCCCTGCGCCCTGAGCGGGTTACGTGTCGCAAAGTGCTGAACTCGGCCATTTTGGCCGGGAGTTTGGGCCCTTCCGGCACGTGATGCGCCGGCGGTGGGGAGTGATGCAGGCGTGCACACAGGAAAGCGGGGGAGAGGCGGATATCCACAGGCTGTGGAATTCGCGAGCAGGGCCGTCGAATTCGGACCAATCTGGAGGTAT
Organism: Nesterenkonia sp.; assembly: GCF_029265375.1. Taxonomy (GTDB): domain Bacteria; phylum Actinomycetota; class Actinomycetes; order Actinomycetales; family Micrococcaceae; genus Nesterenkonia. The sequence continues at coordinate 974 of NZ_JAJUJJ010000003.1, read as the reverse complement.
GAGACCTCCGACGCCGCTTCCTGCCCCGCTTGTGGGCCGTACTTTCACCCGACGCCAGGCCTTAGAGCTGGGTGTGCCGCCCAAACGACTGCGGGCCCGGGACCTGGAACGAGTGGCCAGGACGACCTACCGTCACCGCGCCTCGCCCACGGGAGCCGATCCTCATCCGGAGGAGCACGGCTCAGCCCTCCTCGGGCCTGATGACGTCGAGCTGCTGCGAATGCTGTGCGCGCGTCCCACCGCGGTCCGGGCCAGCCACGTCACAGCGGCCCAGCTCTACCGACTGCCGCTGCCTCCGCAGTTCAGCCGCAGCCGGCCCTTTCACCTATCCGACCTGCATCACTCGCACTTCGGGGGCGGTGATCCCGAGACAGTGTTGCACCGGCTCGGTGAGGCGCCGGACCGGTCGCATACGCTCTGCGGCATTCCTGTCTCTCCGCCAGGCGAGCTGTTTGTGGAGCTGGCCCGGTACCTGACGGTGCCCGCACTGGTTGAGCTGGGGGATCAGCTGGTGCGCGTACCGCGGTCGGGCGTCGAGTCTAAGCAGAAAGCGTGGTGCACTCTGTAAGAGCTGAGGCTCGGCGTGAAGCGCGGCCGTCGGAGATGGGGCATCGAGCGGGCGAGGCAGGCGCTGGAGCTGGTGCGGGTCGGCGCGGACTCGGTGCCGGAAACGCGACTTCGGCTGGCCCTGATCGATGCCGGCCTGCCGGAGCCGGAGCTGCAGATCCAGCTTGACCCGCGTGATCGTCTCTCGCCCGTCGGCGATGCCGGCTACCGCAGGCCCAAGCTGGTGCTGCAGTACGAGGGCGAGCATCACTTCACTGCCGAGCAGCAGGCGCGCGACCAGTGGCGCAATGCCCAGTTCGAGCGCGCCGGATGGACTGTGGTGCTGGCTAATCGCGTGGATCTGCGCGAGGGGTTCGCCACCACCGTTCAACGGGTCCGGACCCTCCTGCAGAGGACCGACGGCAGGT